>NZ_CP035300.1:2114391-2819188 GCF_004114615.1 Dyella sp. M7H15-1 | reverse complement strand
TGCCTTGAGCCGGCCGGGCCCGGTCTGGTTGCGTCGGTTTGGCGGTCCAGCTTTGTCGGTGTTGATGCTGGGCCTGGCGTTGTGGGCGCTGTACCGGCTGGCCGGCGAGGTGAGCTATCACCAGGTCGGCGAATACATGCATCGCCTGCGCCGCGGCCGCATCGGCCAGGCCATCGTGTTGACTGCGCTCGGCTATGCGGTGATGCCGCTCTACGATCTGTTCGCACTCGGCTCGATCGGCCGCAAGCTGCCGCGTCCACGCGTGGCACTGATCTCTTTCATCAGCTACGCCTTCAGCAACACGCTGGGCATGGCAATGCTGGTGTCGGGCTCGATTCGTTACCGCTTCTATATCCAGGCTGGCTTGTCGACGCTGGAAGTTGCCAAGATCGTACTGTTCTGCACGATCAGCTTCTGGCTGGGCCTGTTCGCGATCACCGGGGTCACGCTGCTGCTGGTGCCCTTGCCGGCAGGTATGCCGCTGGCCTCCGCGCGACTGCTGCTGGGTGTGGTGTTATGTGCGATTCCGCTGCTGTGGTTGATCGGCGGTCTGGTGCTGCGCAAGCCGATCCGCTTGTGGCGCTGGCATGTGCACATGCCGCCGATCACCATCGGCTTGCGGCAGATTTTTGTCGGCGCACTGGATTGGGGCCTGGCTGCTGCCGTGCTGTATGCGCTAATGCCGGATGCGATGGCCTTGCATTTCGGCTCGTTCCTGGCGATTTTTGCGCTGGCGCAAATTGCCGGCCTGATCAGCCACGTACCGGGCGGACTGGGGGTATTCGAAGCGGTGATGCTGGCGGGCTTCGGCGCCACCGGCAATCAGGCGCTTTCGGCGCCCATCCTGGGTGCGCTGGCCGCATATCGCGGCGTCTACTATCTGCTGCCACTCTGCGCGGCAACCGTCGCAGTGGTGATCCGCGAAACGCGCGGATTGCGCCAGGCCACACTGCTCTCGCCGTGGTTCAACGGTATCTTGCCGCCATTCTTCGCTGGACTCACGCTCGTATCCGGGGCGGTGCTGCTGTTCTCCGGCGCCACGGCGGTGTTGCCGGGACGCCTGGAATTGCTCAGCGATCTGTTGCCGCTGCCGGTGATGGAAGCTTCGCACTTTCTCAGCAGCGTGATCGGCATGTCGCTGCTGATTCTTGCGCGCGGCCTGCAACGCCGGCTCGACGCGGCGTACTGGCTGACACTGGTGCTGCTGATCGCCGGTGCAGTGGCTTCATTGCTGAAAGGCATCGATTACGAAGAAGCTGGGCTGCTGATCCTGCTTGCCATAGCGCTGGCGCCTGCGCATCGATTGTTCTACCGACGTGCTTCGCTATTCGAAGTCACGTTCTCGTTCGGTTGGTTGTTGGCGTGCGCAACGGTGCTGGGCTGCACCGTGTGGCTGGTGTTTTTCAGCTACCAGCATGTGGAATACAGCCGTGACCTGTGGTGGCAATTCAGCTTCTACCACGGCAATGCGCCACGCGCGCTGCGTGCGCTGGTCGGCGCGACGGGCGTGGCGCTGTTGTTTGCGCTAACCACACTGATCCGTTCCGCACGCCCACGCCCCACCCTGCCGCATGAAGCCGAACTGGCGCGTGCCTTGCCGCTGATCAAGCACTACCACTGCGCACAGGCGCATCTGGCCTTGATGGGTGACAAGAGCCTGTTGTTCGATCTAGAAGATAGGGCCTTCCTGATGTACGGCATCGAAGGCCGAAGCTGGGTGGCGATGGGCGATCCAGTGGGCCGGGACGATCGCGCGCGACAGGAACTGGTGTGGACTTTCCACGAGCGCTGCGAACGCGGTGGCGGCTGGCCGGTGTTCTACCAGGTAGCGCCGGCCGATCTGGATCTTTATCTCGAAGTAGGTATGAGCCTGCTCAAAATCGGCGAGGAAGCTCGCGTCAAGCTGGAGCAGTTCAACCTCGATGGCAAATCGAAGAAAACATTGCGCGGCACCGTCAACAAGCTGAACCGCGACGGCCTGCGGTTGGAGATCGTGCCGACCGCTGAAGTGCCTGCGCTGCTGCCACGGCTCAAGCCAGTTTCCGATGCCTGGCTGCGCGACAAGCGTGTCCGCGAGAAAGGTTTCTCGCTCGGCGCCTTCGACGAACCATACCTATCGCGCATGCCGATGGCAGTGGTGTGGCAGGACAACAAGCCGATCGCCTTCGCCAACATGTTCCTGTGCGAAAGCATGGAAGAAGCCTCGGTGGATCTTATGCGGCATTTGCCGGACGGCCCCGCGGGTCTGATGGATTATCTATTCGTGGAACTGATGCAGTGGGCGAGGACGCAAGGCTACCGCTGGTTCAACTTAGGGATGGCGTCGCTGTCGGGCCTGCAGAGCCGCCGACAGGCGCCGTTATGGAACCGCTTCGGCGCGCTCATCTTTGGTCGTGGCGAACGCTTCTATAATTTCCAGGGCCTGCACCGCTACAAAGACAAGTTCGATCCCGAGTGGGAGCCGCGCTACATGGCAGTGCCGGGCGGCATCGCCTTGCCGGTGGTGCTCACCAATGTCGCCAGCCTGATCTCGGGCGGCCTTACTGGAGTTGTGCGTCGATGAAATTTCGCGTTACCGCGATCATAGTCTGCCTGGCGATCGCCGCTGCCATCATCATCTGGACGCCCCCGCTCCGCCCGCGGCTTGAGGACGCGACCGTCAAGCTGATGCCCACCGTGCCGGCGCCGGCTGGGCATGACGATGTACTGGCCGTGTTCTATTCGGGTGACGGCGGCTGGCGCGATCTGGACAAGGAAATGGGCAAGCGACTGGTCGCGCGCGGTGTACCGGTGCTTGGAGTGAGCTGCCTGGACTACTACTGGCGCAATCGTTCGCCCGAACAATCCGCACAGGAACTCGATGCACTGATCACCAAGTACACCATGCAATGGCACAAGCAAAAAGTGTGGTTGATCGGTTTCTCGTTTGGCGCCGACGTGCTTCCCACTATCGTCAACAAGCTGAGCCGCGCCAATCGCGAGCGCATCGTACAAATGGTGCTGCTCTCGCCCAGCCAGGACGTGAGCTTCGAGGTGGAACTGGAAGGCTACATCATGATGCGCGAGAACTGGCTCAAGACACATATCAAGGAAGTGATGCAGTGGATCAACCCAGTGCCGCACTACCCTGCAATGCCACCCATTACCGCGTTACAAAACAAACCTCCTGTGATCTGCTATTACGGCCACGACGACAGCGACGACACCATCTGCGATGATCACAAACTGCCCAAATGGGTGAAAGTCTACGAAATGCCGGGTGATCACCATTTCAACTACGACTATGACGGCCTCGCCACACGCATGATTGGCGATTTGCCCACGGGCGCTGCGTACTTGACGCACACGACACAAGCTCCCATGACAATGCTGTGATCGCGCACTACACAGCCTGATAATAAAAACGACACACAAACATTACGCTCTCGTCGTGAATGCCCATGGCGCGGTGCATGGACGCGCTTTCATATAGGTGAACGTTCACAATCTAGCTATACAAACAAAGGACGAATGATTTACACCCAAAGTGATCGAATCGGTACCCGCACTAGGCACATATCCGCTCAGTGCATTCCTTTAAGATGAAGAGGTAGCGTCATGAACCAGGACATGATCAAGGAACAGTGGAAGAGTCTCACCCCAAACATCAAACAGCATTGGGGAAAGCTGACCGATGACGATCTGAAAGTCAGCGATGGCAGCATCAATTATCTGACTGACAAGGTAGAGAAACGCTATGGCATCAGCCACTCCGAAGCCGAAAAACAGGTTCGCGAGTTCGAGACTCAAATAGGCAGTCACACCTCGTCCAACCGGCACCACTGATATCTTTCGTTCATCGTTTGACCGTGCCCCCGCACCAGCGCGCGTTACCGAGCAGAACGCGTTATGGCTGGCGCGGGGTGACGGATCAAAGATCGTGCAAAAAATGCTCGCTACTTCAGACCGCGCTACTGCGTCGCAACCAATCACTCAACTGGGCAAGCACCTGATGGCGTCCCGTTTCCGTTTCGTTGAACAGCTCATGGAACAGCGTGTCAAAGAAGCGGCTGGTGAGCTGTTTCGTCACCCACGCGCCATCCGCGAAATCACGACTGCCTGAAGGGTCGACCAACCGGTCGCTGCCCGCGACCAGCAACAGTGTCGGCACCTTCAGACGCCACGCATCAGCGATGCTAGACACGCCAGCGCGAAAGATGAAATCCGCCAAGCGTGGCGTGATCGCTCCCGGGTTGCAAAGCGCGTCGTTACGATAGTCTTCAATCACCTTGGAATCGTGTGACAAACCATCCAGCGGCAAACCGTTACGCAAGGGCAGATTGGGCAGGATGCGTGTCAACAAAGCCGCCAGCCGGCGCAGCCACAGCGCCTCGTAAGTACGCAAGGCGGGAGAGGAAAGAATCAGGGCCGGTGGCTCAACCCGACCATCGAGCACAGTGCGTAGCGCCACTGCACCACCCATGCTGTGGCCAAGCAGCAGGGGTTGCCTGCCAAAACTGGCGGTGTAATCGTTGTAGACAACCGCCAGATCCCGCAGCAGGTCGTCGCTGCGCCTGATGGCGGCGCGCTGGCCTGGCGTATGGCCGTGGCCGCGCTGGTCATAGCTGCGCACTGCATAACCGCGTGTCAGAAACCATCGGGCGAGCCGTTCGTAACGTCCGCTGTGCTCGCCCAGTCCATGCACGATCAACACGGCATCGCGCGCAGACGGATTCGGCCAGTCGCGCAGATACAGCACTTGTCCGTCCGGCATGGTCAGCCATGTCGCGCCCGATTGATCGGTTGCGTGACGATTGTCGGCTTGCACTTGCCCGTGTCGTTCCATAAGTCACCCCACCCCTCAGTCTGCTTACCTTAAGGCAACGCTGAATAAGTATCGCCGTCGTCACCAGCCCTGTCTGTTCGCAGCAACTCGCGACGTCTGTCACAGCAGGGGAAGGCAATTTCACCCTTTTTCACAACGAACCGTGAAGGCGATTTTCACAATTTGACGACATATCCAAGACGCCTCGTGTTCACAATAAAGATCGCGTTAAAGCAATATCGCTCAGGCTTTCACACGAAAGCCCAGGGCGAACATCTACGTTACGCTCCATTCAAGGGAGAAAATTCAAAGTCACACATGAAGTGCGGATGGATTCGTAGGACCTTGGCGCACACCCGCCAAGCTGTTGGTATTTAACAGGCCGCATCGGCTGCATAAAGCTGGTGGCGCTTGATCCCTACTGGACAGGTGCCGATAACACATAAAGAGGAGACACCTCATGGTAAAGCGTAGGAGTCTGTATTTTTTAGTTGCACTTGCTTTGGGCGGCGCGGGTGTCGTGCATGCGCAAGACAATACTTCGATTGCCGCTGGCAGTTCGAGCAGTGACGTCACCAACACCACCTATGATGACCGCTGGTATCTGGGCCCGACGGTGGGTTACTACCACAACGATACCAAGCGTCTTACCAATAAAAACCAGATCTACTATGGTCTCGTGCTCGGCAAGTTCATTTCACCGAACGTGTCGATCGATATCTTTGCAGATCGCACACGCCGTACCTTCCATGGTTATCTCGATGCCGGCCGCTGGTCGAGCAACAACTTTGGCGTCGACGCGCGCTACTACTTTCTCGACTGGAATGCGTGGCGTCCGTACGTGGTTGGCGGCGTGATGGCCAGCCAGCACGTCAACACCTTCAATCGCAAGGTTGATCCGGCAGCCGAAGGCGGTGTCGGTCTTGCCAAGACGATCACCGAAAATATCGATTTCCGCGGCGAAATCAAGTATCGCTACGATTGGGACGACAAGACCTTCCCCCGGCGTAACGGCTATGGTGATGCCATGGTGGATTTCATGTTGCTGTTTCGTCTTGGCCCGCCGCCAGCCCCGGCCGCACCACCCGCACCGCCTCCGCCACCCCAGCCTGATTGCTCCAAGCAGTTCCGCAACGGTGTGAACCTGTGCGACAACAAGTGCCCGGATCTGCCGGAAGGCACGATCGTCGGTCCGGATGGCTGTCCGCAGAAGGTCGTGATCGACTTGAAGGGCGTGAACTTCAAGTTCGACCGTCCGAAGAAGCACGAAACCAACATCGAACCGACGCTGGCCGTGCCGGCATCCGATTCAATGGCGATCCTGGATCAGGCGGTGGATACGCTCAAGCGTTACCCGCAGGTGCATGTCACCGTTGCCGGTTACACCGACAGCGTGGGCACGGCCACTTACAACCAGGGCCTGTCGGAACGTCGTGCGAAGATCGTGTACGACTACCTAACCTCGCACGGTATCGATGCAAGCCGTCTGGAAGGTCCGATCGGCCATGGTCTGAACGATCCGATCGACACCAACAAGACCGCCGCCGGTCGCGCACGCAACCGTCGTACGGAATTGCAGGTTCAGCAGTAATCGGACGACTGCAAGGCGTCATGAAAAGCCCGGCTCAGGCCGGGCTTTTTGCTGTGACGGATAACGTTACTTCGCAGGCACCTGCTTCAATCCTCGATCGATCAGCATCGGCTCGATGCTCGGGTTCTGACCGCGCCAATCCTTGTACAGCTTGGACAATTCCACCGTGTTGCCGCGCGACAGAATGCCGGCACGGAAACGATCGCCATTTTCGCGCGTCAACCCACCGTGCTGCTCGAAGCCTTCAAAGGCATCATCGGCCAGCATCTGCGTCCACAGATAGGCGTAGTAACCGGCCGCATAACCATTGCTCCAGATATGCAGGAAATAGCTGGAACGATAGCGCGGCGGTACGTAGGACAGATCCACGCCATCCTTCTTCAGCGCAGCCACTTCGAACGCATCGTCATCCTGCTTGGGCTGGTCGGCGCCGAGCATATGCCAGTTCATGTCGAGCATCGCTGCGGCGACCAGCTCGGTCATGTCGTAGCCCTTGTTGAACAGGCGGGCTTTCTTGATCTTCTCGACCAGTTCCTGCGGCATCGGTGCGCCGGTCTGGTAGTGCTTGGCGTAGTTGGCGAACACCTTCGGATCGCTGGCCCAATGCTCGTTGAATTGCGAGGGGAATTCCACGAAGTCACGTGCGGTGGCCGTACCGGACAAGGTCGGGTATTGCACGTCGGAGAACAGGCCATGTAGTCCGTGGCCGAACTCGTGGAACATGGTGATCACGTCATCCATCGACAACAGCGCAGGCTGGCCAGCGGCCGGCTTGGTGAAGTTGGCAACGTTGTAGATCACCGGCTTGGTACTCATCAGCTTGGACTGGCCGACGAAAATATCCATCCAGGCGCCGCCGTTCTTGTTGTCGCGCTTGAAGTAGTCGCAATAGAACAGGGCCAGCGATTTACCGTCCTTGTCGAACACTTCGAACACGCGCACATCCGGGTTGTAGACCGGAATATCCTTGCGCTCCTTGAAGGTCAGGCCGTAGAGCTGGTTGGCAGCAAAGAACACGCCGTTCTGCAGCACATTGTTCAATTCGAAGTAGGGTTTGATCTGCGCATCGTCGAGATCGTACTTGGCCTTGCGCACTTCTTCGGCGTAGTGCTCCCAATCCCAGGCTTCCAGCTTGAAGGTCGGCTGCTTGAGGGCGGCCTGGTCCTTGTCGATCTGCTTCTGGATATCGGCAGCCTCAAGCTTCGCGCGCGCCACGGCGGCGGGGGCAAGCTTATCCATGAAGCTCATGACCGTCTCAGGCGTCTTCGCCATCTGGTCTTCCAGGGTCCAGGCGGCAAAGTTGGGCAGGCCGAGCAGCTTGGCTTTCTGCGCACGCAGCTGTGCAATGCGCTCGATGGTGTCGCGGGTGTCGTTGGCATCGCCCTTTTCGGCGCGGTTCCATGAGGCTTCAAACAGGGCCTGGCGCGTGGCGCGATCGCTGAGATCCTGCAACAGCGGCTGCTGGGTGGTGTTCTGTAGCGTGAGCACCCACTTGCCGTCCAGATGACGATCCTTGGCAGCCTGCGCCGCAGCGGCGATATCCTCATCGGAAAGGCCGGCCAACTTGGCCTTGTCGTCGACGACCAAAGCGCCGTTGTTGGCCGCGGCCAGCAGCTTCTTGTTGAACTGCGCTTCCAGGCCGGCTTCTTCCTTGTTGTATTCCTTCAGCTTGGTCTTGTCGGCTTCGGATAGCTTGGCGCCGGCCATGACGAACTGGCGATAAACCACCTCGACCAGGCGCTGCGACTCCGGATCCAGTTTGAGCGAATCGCGCTGGTCGTAGACCGTCTGGATGCGCTGGAACAGTTTGTCGTTCAAGTGGATGGCATCGGCGTGCTCGGCTAGCTTGGGAGCTTCGTCTTCCTGCACCTTTTGCAGCGCATCGTCGGTATTGGCCGCGGTGATCGCGTTGAACACGTTCATCACGCGGGTAAGCAGCACACCGGATTTCTCCAGCGCCACGTAAGTGTTCTCGAACGTCGACGCCTCAGGGTTGTTGGCGATCTTCTCGACCTCGGCGAGCTGCTGCTTCATGCCCTCCTCCATCGCCGGCTGGTAGTCGCTGTCCTTGATCTTGTCGAACGGCGGCGCCTGATACGGCAAGGTGCTGGCGGTGAAGAACGGATTGCTGGCCGGCGCTTCCGCCACGGCAGCCGTGCTGGTCTTGGCCGGAGCAGTACTGGCAGCGCCGGGCGTGTTGCCGTTTTCGTTATGGGAAGACGGTGAGCAGGCAGCAAGCGCGACGGACAAGGCGATCGCAAGTACGCGAAGACGAGGCATGAGCGGTTTCCCGGTGAGACGCCCGTTCCTGGGCGTGGATGTGAAACCGATGACTGTAACCATGATTGCTGTCTGTTCCAAGCCTCCTAGAGGGCTCAGATAGGGGCTAACGGACGCCCACCCACTTTTGCTTATCACATCGCGACCTGCACTCGCAGCAATTTCAAACGATTTCTATATGGATCGCTTGCATCATTAGTCAAAATGCACGGCGAGACACCTCAATAGCGCTTGTCAAAAAATCGCTAGCGCCTCACGCACATTGAATCGCTGGTAAAGGCGCAACGTAGGGCAATGCCTGAGCAAAATTTCGGGCTATTCCGATTCTAACGAGTCGCCGTCACGCCTAAGATTTTCCGAGTAAAAGTACGCCGGCCCGCTTGAGTAGCTAAAGCGCTTCCGGAACACACTCAATCCTGGATCTGCGCATGCCAGCGCTCGATCCGCCCCGCTTTGCCGTGCGCCACGTGGCGCACGGCAAAGAACCTTCGCCAATCGGCGAACTTCTCAATGAAGATCTAACTTAAGGATAGACACATATGAAGCACATCAAGCTTGCCTCAGCGGTTGCCATCGCCATGGGTATTACCTTTGCTGGCGTAGCCAGCGCTGCATCCTCCAACGGCGGCACCATCACCTTCACGGGTACGGTGGCTGACACCACCTGCACCGTCACCGGCGGTAGTGGTACCGACGGTGGCCAAGGCAACTTCAGTGTAGCCCTCGACAACACCCAGCCATCCGACTTGGCCGCCGCTGGCGATACCTCCGAACCGAAGGCCTTCACCGTTCAAATCGGCGCCCCAGGTCAGGGTTCCTGCACCGACGGCAAGGTCGCTAGCATGTCGTTCCTGACCTCCAGCCCGCGGATCGATGCGGCAACGGGCGCGCTGAAGAACGCTCTGTCCGGCGAAGCCACCAACGTGCAAATCCAGCTGACCGATAGCAACGGCGCGATCAATCTGGCAGATCCCAGCTACAGCCAGCAGTCGCCAGAGATTGCGAACAACACGGCATCCATTCCGTTCTCCGCTCAGTATCTGGCGGTTGGCGGCGCGGCTACGCCGGGCCTGATCAGCACCAGCGTCGTGTACGCAGTGAACTACAACTAATCAACCCATGCAGTAACGCTAGCTGGCATCGATGGCGGTCAAAGTACCGCCATCGATGTGCTCAATCCCCCAAAGGTGACGTATGACTAATGGATTGCGCCATGTCATGACAGGCTTGCTTCTCTGTGCGGCACTATTGGCCAACCGAACCGAAGCGACTGTGGTGATCAACGGTACACGTGTGGTGTATCCCGCTCAGGAAAGTGAGGTCACCGTTGGGCTTCAAAATGTAGGCAACACGCCTTCGCTGGTGCAGGTGTGGCTCGATGCAGGTGATGAAAAGTCCACGCCAGAAAGTGCCAAGGTGCCCTTTACGATCACACCACCCTTGTTTCGCCTGGACGCGGACAAGAGTGCGTCAGTGCGCATGATCTATAGCAAAGAGCCGCTACCCAGCGACAAAGAAAGCCTGTTCTGGCTGAATGTACTTGAGGTTCCGCCGAAATCGGCGAACGACGGCACCAAGAATATGCTGGAGTTTGCCTTCCGTACCCGTATCAAAGTGCTCTTTCGTCCCGCCGGCCTGCCTGGGAATGCTGCGAGTGCTGCACATAAGCTCACCTGGAAGCTGGTCGATGGCGAGGATGGCAAGGGCGTTGCACTGCAAGCTATCAACCCGACGCCGTACTACGTCAACTTCGCTGAAGTGGGCTTGAGCGTCGGCGAGCGCAGCGTTCGGACACGCGGCGGTGGCATGGTGGCACCGGGTAGCACAGCGATATTTCCGATCAAGGAACTCACCAGCCGGCCTACAGGTGGCGAGGTGAAAGCGCAGTTCAATGTCATCAGCGACTACGGCGCTGTCAGCACGATAGTGCAACCGCTGGCGCCCTAAGTATTGCTTGCTTTAACGCATTCCCCATCTCGCCCAAAAAATCAGATTTTAACAGGTGGTCAGCGGAGTGCTGGCCATATCAGGAGCGTTTTTATGCAAGCCAACGCAATCGCCAACCTATCGATTGCCCATAAAGATGTCGGCTTGCAGCGACGTTTGCTGCCTGCGTTGCTTTTGAATGCATTGGCGTCATCGGCTTACGCAGCGGCTCCCGCATCACCCGCTGATCCAGCAGCACCGAGTGCAGCGGACCCGGTGAGCTTCGACAACTCCTTCTTTCCAACCGGCATGGCACCGAAGGTGGACCTGTCGCGCTTCGAAAAGGGCAACGTCGTATTGCCCGGAACGTATCGCGCCGACATACGTCTCAACAAAACATGGCAAGCGCGTACCGACCTGGTGTTCGTCAGCGTTCCGGGGAAAGACAGCGCGGCGCCCTGCTACGACCCGGCCCTGTTGATCCGTATCGGCGTGGACCTGAAAAAGGTGCTTACGCAAAAGGAAAACCCCTCCCTCAAGAAGATACCGGAAGGGAAATTCTGTGGCCCGATCGGCGACTACATACCCGGCGCCACGGCCGATTTTGACATGGGCACGCAGGAACTATCCTTGTCCGTGCCACAGATCTACACCAATCAGGCTGCGCGCGGCTATGTCGATCCCTCGCAGTGGGATGCGGGCATCAACGCCGGGGTTCTTAATTACTCCTCCAACGTGTATCGCTATACCACCAGGGGACAGAGCCAGACCAGTGGCTACGTTGGCCTCAATGCCTCGGCAAGCCTGGGCTCGTGGCATCTCAACACACTCGGCTCCTTGAGCTGGACGCAGCGTGGCGGCACGCATTATCAGAATACCGCTACCTATCTGCAACACGACATCCCCGTGCTGCAGGCGCAACTGGTTGCCGGCGACACCTTCACGCCGGGCGACATGTTCGACAGCGTTCGTGTACGTGGAGCACGCCTGTACAGCGACGATCGTATGCTGCCCCAGTCCATGCGCGGCTATGCGCCGATCGTGCGTGGTATCGCCCAGACCAATGCGCACGTGGTTGTCCGCCAGCACGGCTACATCATCTACGATGCCAACGTCGCACCGGGTCCGTTCGTTATCGAAGACCTTTATCCCACCGGCTACGGCGGTGACCTGGATGTCGAAGTCACCGAAGCCGATGGACGCGTACAGCGCTTTACCGTGCCGTTCTCCGCCGTCACGCAACTGCTCCGCCCGGGACAAAGCCGATGGAGCATCACCGCCGGCAAGGTTGAGCAACTGAATCTGCTCGACACACCATACATCGTGCAAGGCACCTATCAGCGCGGCATCAGCAATCTCATCACGGGCTACGCGGGCGCCACCTTCGCCAATGGCTACGGCGCGATGCTCGCGGGTGCCGCGCTTAACACCTCGGTGGGCGCCTTTTC
This sequence comes from Dyella sp. M7H15-1, assembly GCF_004114615.1. NCBI lineage: Bacteria > Pseudomonadati > Pseudomonadota > Gammaproteobacteria > Lysobacterales > Rhodanobacteraceae > Dyella > Dyella sp. M7H15-1. The sequence goes on along the minus strand of NZ_CP035300.1, from coordinate 2,807,139 downwards.
GCTCGACATCACGCACGCCACCCATCAGGCGCCGAACCAAGGCACCACCAACGGCCAAAGCTTAAGGGTCGGGTACAACAAAAACCTCGTCGACACCGGCACCAACTTCTCGGTGGCCGCGTACAGGTATTCCACCAAAGGCTATGTCGGCTTGGCCGACGCCGTGGCGCTGCGCGATGCCTGGGCGCGCGGCTATCCCTACAGTGATGTATGGCGCCAGCGCAGCCGCCTTGACGTAAACATCAACCAATCGTTGGGCGATACCTTCGGCCAGTTGTTCCTCCAGGGTTCGATGCTCAACTACTGGGGCGGCGCCGGTCGCCAGGTGAACTTCTCAGCGGGATACGGCAATCACTGGAAATCATTCAATTACAGCTTTACCGCCCAACGTGTGCTGCAAAGCGATAGCCAGCAATTCGTGCCGGGCAACGCATCGCTTGACCAAATTCCCGGACTGCCGAGCGGCTACAATGTTGCCTCGATTCCGGGACGCCGCGATACGCAAATTCTCTTCACCGTCAGCGTGCCGTTGGGACGCAGCGATCGCGCGCCACAGCTCACCGCCATGGTCAATCGCGACAGGGACGGCGGCAGCAGCAGTCAGGCAACAGTGAGTGGCAGCCTCGGCGCAGACAGCCGCTTCACTTATGGCGCAACGGCCGGCCAAACGGACGGCAGCGGCACTAGCGGCTCGCTCAACGCACAGTATCGCAGTCCACTAGCACAGTTGGCGGGTGGCTACAGCCAAGGTGGTGGCTACCAACAATTCAACGGAGGTGCTACAGGCAGTGTCGTGGTGCACCGTGGCGGCGTCACCTTTGGGCCGCCTACCGGCGACACCATCGGCCTCGTCGATGCACCCAACGCAGCGGGCGCTACCGTATCCAACAGTCAAGGCGCCAAGGTGAATGGGAGCGGCTACGCGATCGTGCCCAACCTGATGCCCTATCAGCTCAATACGGTCGCGCTCGATCCCAAGGGTGCCGACGCCAGCCTGGAACTGAAATCCACCACAGCCAACGTGGCTCCGCGCGCAGGCTCTGTCGTCAAACTGAAATACGACACCACGCATGGTCGTGCCGTCATGGTCGAAACGACCCTTCCAGACGGCCGCCCCGTACCCTTTGGCGCCGAAGTATTCGATGCGCAAGGCAACAGCGTGGGCGTGGCCGGTCAAGGCAGCCGCTTGTTCATTCGTGACTTGCCGGATTCAGGTGTGTTGACGGTGAAATGGGGCGAGGAAACCACCGATTCGTGCCAGATCAATGTGCAATTGCCCGAAGCGAAGAAGGGGCAACAGGCTGAGCTGCAAACAGTGCAAGCCCGTTGCAAGGTCAACGTTACAGCAACTTTGTTACCTGAAGTGATGCAGCCGAAGGCATCGAACCCGATTGAGTCGCGCGAGTCACAGAAATCGAAAGCCGATATGAACGATTGGGAGAATCTCCCAAATGTCCCTGTGAGAGGTGGCCAATGAACGACTCAAAAACATTGGAATGTTTTTCATTCGAATAATATTTTCATTAAATAAATCTCTTAGTGAGAGGTTAATATGTTAAAAATATTCATTATTTCAGCAACACTTCTTTTATCGCTCTTAGCGAGTAAAGGAGTACTTGCCCAGTTTAACGGCTGCATCATGGTAAATCCCGGATGGGTCCAAAATTCGTCGTGGCCCGATCCGATTATCGTGGATAGCGCCTCAGCGAACGGAACTGTCCTTGCCACACTAGTCGGAAGTCCAAATAATAACTTCGGCACTTTTGTTAGTGCAGCACATAATCTTTTCGCTAACTGTACTGTGGGTTGGTATGTAAGCGGCGCTATCGCCAATGGTGGTACCTGGAATACAAATGTCCCAGGTGTGGGCTTGCGCGTCACTTACGGAAGTGCGCAGGTCAATGGCAGCGGCACTCAGCAACTTAGGTTCCCCCAAGAATTTTACACCGCATCGATGCAATTGGAACTGATTAAAACCGGTTCGGTTACGTCCACTTCGACGCTCAATCCCATCAATTACTACTACAACTGTTCCGGGTGTGGCACAGGTGGTGGTGGAGGGCCGGACGACTGGTATGGCCTGAGGTTGTCTGTAAGTGGAGTGACGGTTCAACCTGCCGCGCCGACTTGCTCACTTTCCACCTCCAGCGCCACCTTCAACATGGGCTCCGTGTTGACGACCGCCTTTACTGGCGGCCCAGGCAGTCATCAGGAGTGGGTAGCCAACCAATCCCTTGTCTCGGGTGGCTGCAATGCCAGCACCGTCTCCATGACCTTCGCAGGAACCGCTGCGGGGGCTCCGTACAGCAACGCTTTTGCCAACGCAGGCACCGCCACGGGCGTGGCGCTGGAGCTATGGCAGGCAGTCGGCTCGCAAGCCATCCCCAACAGCAGCACGCCCATCAATTTTACGCCGCAGGGCGCAGGTGGAAGGTACACGTTCCAGGCGCGCTATATCCAGACGGCATCGACTGTGACAGCCGGCTCGGTCAACGCCACCGTGACGGTCACGGTCAACTACAAATAAGGGACAAACCTCATGCGTCCATCGGCCAACAAAGTCCTCTTGCCTGGCTTTTTGCTTGCTACTTGTCTTGCGTCGAACGCGGTCTGGGCGGAGAACGCACAGATAAACTTTATTGGCACGATCAGCGGGCCAACCTGTTCGCTGCAAACGTCCGACATCACCATCCCCATCGGCACCGTGGACAAATCGACATTTACCGGCATTGGCAGTAGTTCACCTTGGTCGCCGAATGTACAGCTAGTTTCGGCCGGCTGTAATGCCTCCCTGGTATCGATGACCTTCAGCGGAACAGCCGATGCCAACAACTCAAGTTTATTTACCGTGACCGGTGGTGCGGCGGGCATTGGTATTGAAGTGTGCAAGACCGGCGGTAGTGCCGCTGGCGAGTGCGCGGTGCCGAACGATACGAGCAGGCCCGTTACGTTTACGCCTGCTCCGGCAGGTCAAGGCTATTCATTCGCCGCACGTTATGTTCAGACGGCCGGAACCATTGCCGCTGGGCCGGGTAACGCAACGATTACCGTAGTGATCACCTACACCTGACGATCCGAGCATTAACACCGGAATGGAAAGCCTGTGCTCAAAAGCAGACTCACGGTAACAACCGGTAAAGCTCCCACCTCAACTACCCTCTATTGCAGATAAGGAAAACATCATGCAACGTTCAACAATAAAAGCTCTCTTTCCAAGCCTGCTGATCGCTGCCTGCATCGCACCGAACGCAGTGTGGGCAGAAAATGCAACCATCCATGTAACCGGTACGATTACCGGCTCGACGTGTTCCCTGCAAACCTCCAGTATCACCCTTCCCATTGGCAATGTGGATAAATCGACATTTACCGGCATTGGCAGCACATCGCCTTGGTCGCCGAATGTACAGCTAGTTTCGGCCGGCTGTGATGCATCCCTGGTATCAATGACCTTCAGTGGAACGGCTGACGCCAACGACTCAAGTTTATTCAAGGCGACCGGTGGTGCGGAGGGCGTTGGTATTGAAGTGTGCAAGAGCGGCGGGAGTGCCTCTGGTGAGTGCGCGGTACCGAACGATACGAGCAGGCCTGTTACGTTTACACCTGCTCCGGCAGGTCAAGGCTATTCATTCGCCGCACGTTACGTACAAACGACCGACGCCATTACGACTGGTCCCGGTAACGCGACAATTACCGTCTTGATTACATATACCTGATGGCCCGAACATGAGAAGCACTTCAGAATCAAGGATGTCTTGGCAGAGGCGGCATAAAGCAATGGCTATTTGCCTCGTTGGTGGGTGGCTAATGCTTGCAGAAGGCATAGTGATGGCACAGGACGCCAACATTGAGGTGACAGGCAGCATTTCGGGTGGTTCCTGTGCCATATCGACGGATCCCGTGAATTTAGGCGCCCATAATCTGGGCGAATTCAATACGCCTGGAGCGCCTACCCAATGGGTCAATTTCGCCATCACCTCGCAGGGGTGCGCGGCCGACATCGTGACGCTGCACATGGGGTTCGACGGCACCGCCGATACGGATAATGCAAATGTGTTTGCGGTGGCACCGGGCGGAGCAACGGGCTTGGGCATCCAGTTGCAGGGCCTGGATGCGGCCAACACCATCGTCATTCCAAACAGCACCGCACAATTGATCACCTGGACGCCGGAGGCTATCGGCGGCACGTATCCCATGCGCGCGCGCTATATGCAGACCAAGGCTGCTGTGACACCTGGCCCGGCCAACGGCACCGTCACGGTGATGCTTTCTTACAACTGAAGCTTTTTTCAAATCCAATTCAATATTCGGTTTTGACATCAAGACCTGCTTTAATATTTTGCATCCAGATGTATATGACTGAATGCTTTGTAAGGAACGGCACCATATGGCAGCGCGTTTGCCAATCAGGGGACCACTACAGGTGTGGCATTGGAGCTATGGCAGTCAAACGGCTCGCAAGCCATCCCCAATAGCAATACGCCCATTAATTTTGCGCCGCAGGTCGCAGGTCGCAAGTGGCATGTACACTTTCGCGGCCCGTTATATCCAAACGGCACCCACCGTGACAGCCGGTTCGGTTAACACCACCGTTACGGTCACAGTCGACTATAAATGAAGTGAACGCAAGGCGATGCTTTTCAATTGGGCTCGTACGCACCGGGTGATGTCAATCGCGCCGCCAAGACAGCGCCGTCCAGCAGGGAGCCACAGTCTTTCAGACTTTCGTCAAAGTCCGGCTTGATACCCGTTTTTGCCTTTACGCTGAACATCCAGAAATGCAAGCAGACAATGGGTGCACGGGCTACGCCGGGACACAGCACGTCCCCTTTTGTTATTTCACGTCGGGAGTAGAACATGCACATCGCCTCGTTATTTCGCACAGCGCGCCCATGGGCTTCTGCGTGCCTTGCGGCGTTGCTCAGCTTGCCGGCATCGGCCGATGTAGTCCTCAGCACGACACGCGTGATCTATCCGGCGCAAGAGCGTGAAATCACCCTGTCGCTGACCAATGACGAAAAGACGCAACCTCGTTTGGTACAAGCCTGGATCGACGATGGGCAGGTAGATACTCCGCCCGATCAAATCCATGTGCCGTTTGAGTTGATGCCACCGGTGTTTCGTCTGGACGCGGGCAAAAGCCAGGTGTTGCGCATCGTCTATACCCACGAAAACAGCGCCGCGAACCCGCTTCCCAAGGACAAGGAATCCTTGTTTTGGTTAAACGTGTTGTCGGTGCCGCCTGATCCCAGTAACGCGAAAAGTCAAAATCTCCTCAAATTCGCCATCCGTACGCGCATTAAGTTTTTCCTCCGTCCCGAAGGGCTTGCCGGCGATGCGGAGCAAGCACCGGCACAATTGCAATGGAAACGTGTTTCCCATGGAAATGAGCAAACCCTGGAAGCCTATAACCCCAGCGCCTATCACATCTCTTTTGCCAACATCGCCGTGGTTGTCGATGGCCGGGAGGTCAAGAGCGAGCCCCCTCCCATGCTCGCCCCGGGTGCCACTGGCAGATACGTGCTCAAGGATTTGACCCAGCCACCAACGGGTGCGGCCACGATACGTTTTACGACGGTCAACGACTACGGCACCGCCGTCGACCATACCGCGAAGTTGTAGTCGCATGCATGACCAAAGCCCGCGATGAGGGTTACCGGGCGATCGACTCGCCTACCGGAGAACGCGATGACGATTCGTTTGATTTTCAACTTATGTTTGGTGGCGTCCGCCTGCCTGATCCATCTGCTTGTCGCACCCGCACAAGCAGGTGTAGTGCTGGATACAACCCGCGTGATTTATCCGGCGCAAGAACGCCAGATCACCGTAGCCCTTACCAACGACAACAAGGATCTGCCGATATTGGTGCAGGCGTGGATTGACGACGGCGATGAGAAAAGCACACCAGACCAGATCAACGCTCCCTTCTTGCTGGTACCACCGATGTTCAGGATGGAACCAGGCAAAGGGCAATCGCTGCGCATCACCTATCTGCAAGACAAGCCGTTGCCCACCGACAAAGAATCGGTGTTCTGGTTGAACGTGCTGGAAGTGCCGCCCAAACCCAAGGCTGCCAAAGGCGAAGCGAAGAACACCTTGCAACTGGCGTTTCGCACGCGCGTCAAATTGTTTTTCCGGCCGAAGGGTTTGAAGGGGGCGGTTAAAGATGCGCCAAGTCAGCTAAATTGGAAATTACTGCGGGAAGGCTCAAAGCAAGTGCTCCAGGCGGAAAATCCTAGCGCCTATTATGTTTCCTTTGAGAACGTGTCGCTGGCCGTAAACGGCAAGGAAGTTAAAAACGACGATCCACAGATGATTGCGCCCGGCGGCACGCAGCGCTTTGTGCTTGAGGACATCCCTTTGCCCGTGGACACAAAATCCGAGGTGCGATTTACCAGCATTGATGACTACGGCCAGATTGTCCCGCATAACGCAGCGTTGACGCGTTAGCCCAGCCTCAAGACAGAAGCGTTCATGGCAACCTACGTGATGTACACGCGGTCTTTCCAGCGCGAACGCACACCGCGCCAGTAATGGATTGCCGAGCTCCAGGTCATACCGAATCGCCACCTTTACAGAGCACGGTGCAAATTGGACAAAGTCAACAATCGGGGGACTAGTGGACCGAAGGGCAACAGGTATAGTGTTGACAGCCTTTTCGTTGTGGGTATGATACCCACCATAAAGAGCGCGGATGTGATCAAGCGGCTGGAAGCCGAGGGCTGGATGCTTAGCCGAATCAAGGGTTCACATCACCAGTTCAAACATCCAGCAAAGCCCGGCCTTGTAACTGTCCCGCACCCCAAAGCCGATACTCCGAAAGGTACTTTCCATAGCATCGCCAAGCAGGCGGGATGGAAATAGGAGGCCCTATGCGATTCCCAGTTGTTCTCCATACGGATGACGGCCTGCACTACGGCGTCATCGTCCCGGATTTGCCTGGCTGTTATTCGGCAGGCGATTCTATTGATGACGCCCTCGTGCAAGTACTTGAGGCCATCGACCTGCATCTGGAGGGCATGATGGAAGACGACAAGACCGAGCTACCGGAACCCAGCCTGATCAATGCGCACCAGCAGAATCCGGATTACGTCGGTGGCATATGGGCCGTGGTCGACTTCGATACGTCCAAGTACGAAGGCAAGGCGGAAAAAATCAACATTACCGTGCCACGTAAGTTGCTTTCGAAGATCGATGCCTATGTGTCCAATCATCCAGGAGAGACACGATCTGGCTTTATGACTCGTGCCGCCCTGCAAGTGATACGCGGCAAAGCTGCGTAAATAGCGCACTACGTGCTGTAAACACGATCCTTCCAACGCGAACGCACACCGCGCCAGTAACGGATTGCCGAGCTCCAGGTCATACCCAGATACAGCGCAGCGGCGAATGGCAATAGCAATGCCCAAGCCAGCCGCATGCCGTAGTAGCGCAGCATGGGTAGATAGCTGAGCATCATCGCGACCAGGGCCAGCACGCCCAGGCGCGAGGTGATCGGCGAGCTGAGCAGCAGGAACGGTACGCCGTAAGCGAGCACGAACAAGGCGGTGACCAGCAACAGCAGTGGCGTAGAGTAACCAAGCTGGGTGAATGCAGAGCGTGCAACCATGTCGTGGATGGAGCGCACGCTACCATAGGGACGCAGGCTGACCACGCCGCGGCTAAGTCCCAGCCAAGTGCGATAGCCGGCGTTCTTGACTTGTCGCGCCAGTGTGCAGTCATCGATCAGTGCGTTGCGTAGGCTGGCGAAGGCGCCAGCACGATGTAAAGCTTCGGTATCGACCAGAATGCAGCCACCCGCCGCTGCCGCGATAAGCTTCGAGCGCGAATTGGATATCGCGAAGGGATAGATCAGCTTGAAGTAGTACACAAAAGCCGGCAGCAGCAGGCGATCCCAAAAGCTGGTGCGGCGCAGGTCGGCCATCAGCGAAACAAATTGGCGATTGTCGCGACGCTTGTGTGTCAGCAATGCGGCAAGCAAGCCAGGCTGCAATTGAATGTCCGCATCCAGCAACAAAGTGATCGGCGTTTGCACATGCGCCTTGCCCTGCTCCAACGCCCATAGCTTGCCGGCCCAGCCTTGCGGCAATGGTTGACCGCTGATCACGCGCACGTTGGGAAACGAAGCGGCGATCTTGGCGGTGTCGTCAGTGGATTGATCATCGATCACCACGATTTGCAGGCCGCCGCCTTGCGCCTGCAAACCAGTCAGCGTGTGGCTGATGACGTCGGCCTCGTTGCGGGCCGGGATGAGTACGGTGATTTCGCTGAGATCGACCGATCCGGCTTGCGGGTCGGCTTCAATACGTTCGCGAGTGCTCCAAGGCCGCCACGGTGCCAGCAGCAGGCCCACCCACATCAGTGCCGGCAGTGACGCGGCAACCCACTCCAGCACGCTCATCGGCGACCCAGATCAGGGATTGGCGTCGACGCCGGTCGAGGCATTGCGGTGCTGGATCGAGCTGATCGGAATCTTGATCGCGGTGGCATCGGCACGGTCGCCATACTTAATCGGCAGATCCGGCGCCATCGGGCCGTCGGTACGCGGCCCAAACATGGATACCTTCAGCGCTTTCAGTGGATGGGCAAACATATCGTCCACCGCCGTGCCTTCAAAGCCGCAATGCGCCATGCAGTTGTCGCACTTGGGATTGATACCTACGCCGTACTTCTCCCACTCGGTATCTTCCATGAGTTCCTTGTAGGTCTTAGCGTAGCCTTCATCCACCAGCAGGTAGCAGGGCTTCTGCCAGCCGAAGATGTTGTAGGTTGGGTTGGACCACGGCGTGCATTGGTAGGCCTGGTTGCCTGCGATGAAGTCCATGAACATCGCCGACTGATTGAACGCCCACTTGCGCTTGCGTTCCTTGCCGACCTTGAAGATGCTGCGGAACAGCTGCTTGCTTTCGCTGCGCCCCAGGAACACATCCTGGCGCGGCGCGTGCTGATAGCTGTAGCCCGGCGATACGGTGATGCCTTCGACACCCAGTTCCATCGCATAGTCGAAGAAGTCGGCGACTTCTTCCGGCGGCTCGCTGTTGAACAGGGTGCAGTTGACCGTGACGCGGAAGCCTTTGGATAGTGCGAGCTTGATCGCCGTCACGGCCTTGTCGAACACGCCGTCCATGCACACGGATTTGTCATGTTGCTTTTCGAGGCCATCGAGGTGTACGGACCAGGTGAAGTACGGCGACGGCTTGTATTCGTCGATGTGTTTGGGCATCAGAATGGCATTGGTGCACAGGTATACGAACTTCTTGCGCGCCACGATGCCTTCGACGATCTTCGGCAGGTCTTTGTGGATCAGCGGCTCGCCGCCCGGAATCGAAACGACCGGTGCGTCGCATTCGTCCACGGCCGCCAGTGCCTGCTCCACGCTCATGCGCTTTTGCAGAATTTCCTTGGGCTGATCGATCTTGCCGCAACCGGCGCAAGCCAGATTGCACTGGAACAATGGTTCCAACATCATCGCCAGCGGATAACGCTTCTGGCCGCTCAGCTTCTTGCCAAGAATGTAGCGCGCGATCGTGGTCTGCTGAATAAGTGGAATACCCAAGGGAATCTCCAATACGTCAATGCCGTAGATGCTTGCCGTCCGCCGTCTGACGATACCTGCGCATCCTTAAGCTGTAAGTGCTTATATGGGGTTCAGTATAAGCCACCAAAGTGGCTGCCGTTATGTCTATCCTGCCTAACCCTTGGACAAGGGGGCGAACACGTGAGCATGCTCATGCCGGATCCTCTCCCATTCGATCTTGAACCAGGGGGAGAAAGTCTCGGGTTTGGCCGCCATTTCCGCATCGAGCGCATCGGGCGAGATATAGCGCAAACCTGAAATTTCGTTCACGTTCACGGTCGGCGCATCGTCGCTGCGACCCGCATACACCCAGCACAGTTCATGTTCGGCACCGTCCGCATCGAACTGCGCGTGGTATTCAAACTTGAACAAGTACTGCAGATCGCAGGTCAGGCCGAGTTCTTCTTTCAGGCGACGATGGATAGCGGTATCCACCGTTTCGCCGCGGCGCGGATGGCTGCAGCAAGTGTTGGACCAGAAACCCGGCCATAGGCGCTTGCCCGGTGCGCGCTGCTGCAGCAGCAGTTCGCCCTTCGCGTTGAACACGAACAGCGAGAAGGCGCGATGCAACGTGCCCTTGCCTTCGTGCGCCGACGCCTTGTCAAGGAAGCCGACTTCCTGGTCATTGGAATCGACCAGCACCAGGGGTTCGTCGTCGAAAGACACGATGTCGTTGGAGTCGCGCCACTCTTGACGCTCGAGCTCTTGGTTATCCAATGTCCACCTCCATAGCCTGATAGCCGGCATCGCGCATCGCGGCGGCCACTTTTTCGCGGTTCTGCGGGCACAGCGCAACGATCGAGCCGCCGCCACCGCCACCTGTAAGCTTGGCGCCGATCGCGCCGTGTTCGCGCGCGATCTGCACCAGTTCTTCCACTTCCCAGCTCGACACACGCAATGCGTTGAGCAGGCCGTGGCAGATGTTCATCAAGTCACCCAGTCGCTCCAGATCGTAGTGTTGCATGGCTTCCATACCTTGCAGTGTAAGCGCGTCGATCTGCTGGAAGATGCCGTCGTACAGCGCCGGATTGCGCTGCCATGCCGTGCGCACCTTGCCGACCGTTACCGCAGTAAGGCTTTCCTTGCCGCTGATGCCAATCACGATCGGAATGCGCTTGGACAAGTGCAGCTCGCGCACCATCGGCGCGTCGCCCTTCTTGCTGGCGCGCTTGTATAGCAGTGGCTTGCCATAGGTGGCCACGGTGTTGTCGATACCCGAGGCAGAACCATGCGCCACTTCTTCGCAGCGGAACGCGAGTGCGTTGATCTCCTCGTCGCGCAGGCCCAGCTTGTAGTGCTGGTCGAGCGCACGGATCACGGCTACCGCCATCGCGGCCGAGCCGCCAAGGCCCATCGCACGCGGCACGTTCGGGAACACTTCGATACGCATCGAGCGCTCGGTGAGTTCCAGCGTGTCGAAGATGATGCCAAGCGAGCGCTGGAAGGAGTCACGATGCGCCGGATCACGGTGCAAGCGGTATTCCACACCCCAGCGTGGGATGAACATGTCCACACCGCCGGACTGGGTGTCCTGCACCACAGCGCGAACAGCGAGCGGTACCGGCGCGGCAATCGCATGGCTGCCGTAGACGACAGCATGCTCACCGAGAAGAATGATCTTGCCATGGCCGCAGGCGCGATGATCGACGGCTGACTGCTCGGTCACATCCGGCACACCGCGCGACTCCTTGCGCACTTGGTCGACAATTTCCTGCGCCTTCCAGATCTTGATCTCGCCGCTTTCCACCAGGCGCTCCACCACGGTGTCGAAGATTTCCGCCGTAGCGCCGGCGGCGACGGCGACGCTGCGTGCATGCAAGGTCATGTGACCTTGCTGGATGCCCTCGGTGACCAGCGCGCGCAATGCGGAGAAGTTCTGCGCCAAACCCACAGCACCCATGATTTCAGCCAGTTCACGCGCTGTCTTCACGCCGAGCAGGCGCAGGTTGAGCGCCACGGTGGCGTTGGATTGCAGCGGACCGCCGACAGTGCCGACCTTCATCGGGATATCGAGCTCGCCGACCAGCTCGCCCTTCTCGCCCTTGTACCAGCGTGTGAGCGAGGTATAGCGACCACCGCGTGCAGCATAGGCATGCGCGGCCGCTTCGATGGCGCGCCAGTCGTTGCCGGTGGCCAGCGCCACGGCATCGACACCATTCATGATGCCCTTGTTGTGCGTGGCCGCGCGATACGGATCGATGCTGGCGAATTCGTTCGCGAGCACGATGCCATCGCGCACTTCCTCGCCGGTGAAGCCCTTGCCAGTGAGATGCTCGACGGGAATCACGCAACGCGCGCGCACCATCGAGCGATCGGTGAGGTTGGAAAGAATGCGCAGGAAGACGCGGCCACTGGTCATTGTTTCGACCAGCGAAGCAATGCCTTCGCACATGGTGTTGACGAGGTTAGCGCCCATCGCGTCGCGCGTATCGACCAACAAATGCACCGCCAGCATGTCGCCGCCTTCGGGACGCGGATGGATATGCACTTCCAGGTCCTGCGCGCCGCCACCGCGCGCCACCATCTGCGGATGCAGGCTGTTGGCGAGGTTGAGCAGTTCGTCCTTACGTTGCAGCAGGACGGCCTTGGCCTGCGCCAGATGCGGCACATCCACGACTTGCACCTGGCCGATCAGCACCGGCTCGGTGCTCTCGACGGTGAAACCACCCGTGCCGCGCACCACCTTAGCCGCGGAAGACAGGGCCGCGACGATGGAGGGCTCCTCCACCACCAGCGGCACGATGTAGTCGCGACCGTTGACCAGGAAGTTGAGGCCCAGGCCGACCGGCAGGCCCATCACACCAACCACGTTCTCGATCATCTTGTCGGCTTTGTGGATCTTCAGCGTGTGCTCGCCGGAGACCAGCGCCTGATAATCCTCGGCCGAAAGCCAGCCGCGCTCGTGAATGATGCGCACTCGGTCGGAAACCGAGAGTTTGTAGAAAGCGGGAAATCGGGACCGTTCGGCACTCGATGATTCGGCGCTCATACCATAAGTACTCCGTATAAATCGTTATCACGCACGCGGGGAAAGTACATGGATGTACTCAGGCTTTGAGGAGCGAGGAAAGCATGTGGACAGACAGGGCCTGTGACACCTACGTAAAACCATTCAGGGCATTCTCTGGTGGGTTAAGATTTCGCGTCTGGCGCATATAGCTGATGATCCCATCGGAATCAAGCCCCAGGGGAACGACATGCATGCCGGCCGAAACAATGGCGCGTTCAAATGTCACCAACCTTTCCACATCATCGGCAAAAACCACGCCGAAGTCGCCACCCGCACCGCAGGGCTTGTAGCTGACGCAGGCTTCGGAAGCCATCTGCGCCAGCTTTTTCTGCGCTGGCGAATAGATTTCCAGACCGCACGCCTCGCCGAACTGCTGCAAAGCCAACGCATATTCTTTGGTCAAGCCGATAAAGGACTTGGCGTCCTCGCGATACAGCACATCGAAGGCCGCCTCGGAAAGGGCGCCAAGTTCATTCATATGCGATGCATAGTCCGCTGCATAACTCGCGCGCCATTGTGCCAGGCGCTGTAGAAAATCATGGGTCGATACCGACTGCCCCGACCACACGAACAAGCAATGCACATGACTCATTGGCCATGGGAGTTGTGTGAAGGTCGGTTCACGCCTCCGTCCCGCTAACTGATAACGGATCAAGCCACCCGCCACACTGGCAGCCACATCGACACCACTGCCGCGGCCACCTTGCCAACCGCCATGCATATGGAGCAATCGACGCAGCCACTGCGTGCGATCAGTCAGCACATCGGTATGGCCGGCGAATGTCGCCAACGCAGAAGCCAGCGCAACCGTCAGTGCGGCACTGGAGCCGAGGCCAAGCTTTGCGCGCATGGCACCGTCAGCGTTGAAGAAGCCCGAGGTATCCAGATGCAGGCTGAACCCCTGGCCTGCCTGGGGTGCCAGCTTTTCGCGCACCAGTCCTTGCCAAACATGCTCAACCAGCGACAACTTGGCGGCGCTGGTTTCATCACACAGCCAACGCAACGTACCGCTGTTGTCGACAGCCATGCGTGCACCGCTTACGCCCAGGTCTGGCGCATGCACTTCACATACATCGTCCTCGCGCGTTTCAATGCGCGCCTCGGCGCGACGATTCACCGCGAGCACCAGCGCAGGCGCACCTTCCAGTACGACATATTCGCCCAGCAGCACCAGCTTGCCGGGAGCGCTTGCGGTGAATTCCATCATGTCGCCAGCTCACCCACCGGCATCGCGCGCGCGCCCGCGCCGAGGCCAGCATCAAGCACATCAAGCACACCAGGAGCATCGCACAGGACCGCTTTCACTTGCTCGATGGCCGATGGTACGCATACCGCCTTCAATTGCGGACCCGCATCGACGGTGAAAAACACCGGCACGCCTTGCTGACGCAGGACGCGCACGCGGTGCATGCATTCCACCGTAGCGCCCTTCCAGTAAAGCAGGCCCGGCTGCGCGGCCATGGCCAGCGCATGCATCTTGAGGCAGCTATGTTCGGAAATCGCGGCAAGCGCATCGAAGTCACGCGCAAGAATGGCGTTGCGTGCCACGTCGAGATCGGCTTCCTGGGTGTCGACCCAGGCCGATTGATAAGGTGAGGTCCGCGCCGTACGACGCATGCCTTCGGTGGAACCCACCTGCTTGGCTGCCTTGGACGTAATCGCCACGGCAACGCGCAACGGCCATGCATCGGCGTCCAGCAACGGCCGGGCGACCGAATCCGTGCCATCGGCCAGCTTGCCGTGTGCCCATTCAACGTAACCACCGAAGATGGAGCGTGCTGCCGAGCCGGAGCAACGGCGCGCCAGCACTGACTGTTCCACCCGACTCAATGCCAAGCCCAGCGCGTGCGCACCTGCGTGCACCAGCGCCGCAAAACCCGAGGCGGAGGAAGCCAGCCCAGCCGCGGTGGGAAAGTTGTTCTGGCTCGTCACTTTCGCACCGTAATCGACGCCTGCACGCTGGCGCAGCAGGTCCAGACAGGCGGTGACACGCCGGGATTCGGCTTCGTCGCTGCGGCCGTTGAGGCTTACCTGATCCTGTTTTTGCCCTGGCACAAAGCGCACTTCGGTGCGGGTCCAGAGGCTATCCAGGGTGATCGAAATGGAACCGACCACCGGCAGGTTCAATGCAACGTCGCGCTTACCCCAGTACTTGACCAGCGCGATGTTCGGCTGGGCTTGCGAGGCAGCATGGAGCTCTCCGGCGGATACATCGGCGCGTGGTTCGAAGTTCATACGTCTCGCAGGGGAAGGGGCAAGTCAATAAAAAAGCACTTACCTGACAAAGGGTTACTTATCCGGGAATTACTTGTCCGGCACGGCCATTACAAAGGGAAGGCCACCATCAACGGGGGTTTGCATGGTGACCCGGCTCCACACCGTATTTCCGCCAAACAGGCTGATACCGATGTAGCCACGAAGCCGCAGCCGATTCGAGTTCAACAACCGGATTAAACAATTATACGTCCGTCCATTATCGGAATTATAAACCCGTCCACCGATCCACTTCCTGTTACTGGCGTTATAGTGCAACCCTTTGAGCAGTCGCAGGCCGGTCAAGGGTTGGGAACGCAAGGCGGGATCCGGATTGTTGCGATCGGTGACGATCTTGCCGTTGAGCTTCGGGCCATCCTCCGGGCCATAGGTGTCATGGAGCTGCCAGAGGATGTAGCCCTGATATTCGTCCCCGATCTGCTCGATACGGATCACGGCATCTCGGCTTTGCACCAGCCAGTCGCCGACGATCGCCGAAGAACTGGAGGGCATGTAGGCACCATCGCCATCCTCTGCCAGGGCACTGCCGGCCCCGGCGCAAAGCAGAAAAAAAGCGAATACATACAAGGGCAACGACCAAAGCAAGCGTTCACATCGCATCATCTTCATCATGCGCCCTTGCACGGATGATGGCTGGCCCTTATGTCCCGCCCCTTCGGGTAATGCGTCTTAAGTAGCATAAGCATCTATGTCTTTGAGTTGGATTGTCCCTGCCATTATCCATGGACTCGGCATCGGGTTGACCTTTGCTGCAACAGGCTATGCCTGCGTGGCTCTGTGGGCGATAGGGAAAGCACGGCGGACGATCACCGACAGCACCCAAAAACCGCAGCCTGTCACGGTGCTCAAGCCCTTGCATGGTGCCGAACCGCGCCTGTACGAGAACTTGCACAGCTTCTGCCTGCAGGCACACCCTGACTATCAATTGGTGTTCGGCGTGCAAAAGCAGGATGACCCCGCCCTTGCCGTGATACAGCGGTTACGCGAGGAATTTCCGCGGCACGCCATTGCACTGGCCGTCGATTCGCGCGTATACGGCAGCAACCACAAGGTCAGCAACCTGATGAACATGCTGCCACACGCACAGCACGATTGGCTGGTGCTGGCCGATGCCGACATCAACGTGCCGGTGGATTATCTGACGCGCGTGACGGCACCGCTCGCCGATCCGGGCGTGGGTATCGTTACCTGCCTTTACTACGGCATTCCCGGCCCCTCCTTCTGGTCACGACTGGGCCGATTGTTTATCGATGACTGGTTCGCGCCCTCGGTGCGCTTGTCGCACGCATTCGGCTCAACCCGTTTTGCATTCGGCTCAACGATCGCGCTGCGTCGCGATGCCTTGCAGACCATCGGCGGGTTCGAGGCGCTGTGCGATACGCTGGCCGATGATTTTTGGCTGGGTGAACTCACTCGGCGCGCGGGCTTACGTACCGTGCTGTCGGAAGTAGTAGTAGGCACCGATGTCGGCGAAAGCCAACTGAAAGCATTGTGGTCGCACGAACTGCGTTGGTTACGCACCATCCGGTCCATTGCCCCGGCGGGTTTTGCCATGACTTTCGTGTGCTTTACATCGCCCTTATTGTTGCTCGGAATGTGTCTGGCACCGGGCCCGATCACAACCGGCCTCGCCCTACTCGGTGGCGCCGCACGGGTTTTGCTACACTTTTTGCAACGGCGCACCAGTGACCGAGCCTTTGCCTGGCATGAAGTCCTGTTGATCCCCCTCCGCGACACCTTATTGCTGATGGAATGGGCAGCGGCTCTCGCCGGTTGGCAGGTAAGATGGCGCGGCCAGGTTATGCATGCTCGAAGCGGCGGTTCAGCGCCGTAGACCTAAGATTTTTAAACTATCGGCCGTCCCTGGGCACGGTATGCGCCTCCGCAGGAGTCTTCCGTAATGAAAACGCTTTTTCTGCAAGCTCCCTCCTTCGACGGCTTTGATGGCGGCGCTGGTTCGCGCTATCAAGCCAAACGCGAAATCAAGAGCTTCTGGTATCCGACCTGGCTGGCCCAACCGGCGGCGATGGTGCCCGATTCGCGCGTGCTCGACGCGCCCGCCGATGAGATCTCGGTTGAAGATAGCCTGCGCATCGCCGAGGGTTACGAGCTGGTGATCATCCACACCAGCACGCCGTCGTTCCCGACCGACGCCAAGTTCGCAGAGTTGCTGAAAGAACGCAAACCCAACGTGTTGGTCGGCTTGGTAGGCGCGAAGGTCGCGGTGGATCCGACCAGTTCGCTCACCGCATCAAAGGCGATCGACTTTGTCGCCCGCGAAGAGTTCGACTACACCTGCAAGGAAGTGGCCGAAGGCCGTCCGTTTGAGAGCATCACCGGCATCAGCTATCGCCTGGCCGACGGTACCGTGCAGCACAATCCGCCGCGCGCCATGATCGAGAACATGGACGACCTGCCGTTCGTCGCACCGATCTATAAACGCGACCTGAAGATCAGCAATTACTTTATCGGCTATCTCAACTACCCGTACGTGTCGATCTACACGGGTCGTGGCTGCCGCTCCAAGTGCACCTTCTGCCTGTGGCCACAGACCGTCGGCGGCCATCGCTATCGCACGCGCTCGGCCGCGAACGTGCTGGCCGAAGCGAAGTGGATCAAGGAGCACATGCCCGAAGTGAAGGAGTTGATGTTCGACGACGACACCTTCACCGACAGCTCCAACATGGAGCGTGTGCATGAGATCGCACGTGGCCTGGGCGCGATGGGCTGGACCTGGTCGTGCAATGCCAAGGCCAACGTGCCGTACGAGTCGCTGAAGATCATGAAGGAAAACGGCCTGCGCCTCCTGCTGGTCGGTTACGAATCGGGCGACGACCAGATCCTGCACAACATCAAGAAGGGCCTGCGCACCGATATCGCACGCCGCTTCACCGAAGACTGCCGCAAGCTGGGCATCACCATCCACGGCACCTTCATCCTCGGCCTGCCGGGCGAAACCAAGGAAACGATCGACAAGACGATCCAGTTCGCCAAGGAGATCAACCCGCACACCATCCAGGTGTCACTGGCCGCGCCCTACCCCGGCACCGCACTGTACAAACAGGCCGTCGAAAACAACTGGCTGAAGGAAAACGA
Source organism: Dyella sp. M7H15-1 (assembly GCF_004114615.1). NCBI lineage: Bacteria > Pseudomonadati > Pseudomonadota > Gammaproteobacteria > Lysobacterales > Rhodanobacteraceae > Dyella > Dyella sp. M7H15-1. Next base: position 2,789,185 of record NZ_CP035300.1, on the reverse strand, counting down.
GGCTGCCAACCTGGTCAACGACAAGGGCGTGCAGCTCGCGCTGATCGAATACCCGCACCTATCCAAGCAGGACATCTTCCACGGTGTGGAGAAGTTCTACCGGGCCTTCTACTTCCGCCCGTCGAAGATCTGGGAAATCGTCAAGGAAATGCTGACGAGCTGGGACATGATGAAGCGTCGCCTGCGCGAGGGCGTGGAGTTCTTCCGCTTCTTGCGCGCACACGAAGCTTAATGCCTTGAGCCCCTCTCCCCTCGGGGAGAGGGGTTGGGGTGAGGGGCAACGGTTGGCCAAGATTTCCAATGAAACCACGCTCTGATTCTTTTATGCCGCAAGAGCCTCCCCTCACCCCAACCCTCTCCCCGGAGGGGAGAGGGAGCAGCAGGCGTCTCATCATCACCGCCGACGATTTCGGCCTGCACGACGCCGTCAACGATGCGGTCGAACGCGGTTATCGCGACGGCGTGCTGCGCGCGGCCAGCCTGATGGTAGGCGCGCCGGCCGTGGCCGATGCCGTCGCACGCGCCAAACAAAATCCTGGCCTGGCCATAGGTTTGCATCTGGTACTTGCTGACGGCCGCGCGGTGCTGTCGCCGTCACGCATTCCCGATCTGGTCGATGCGCAAGGCATGTTCAATTCGGACATGGTGCGCAATGGTTTTCGGTTTTTCTTTCTGCCACAGGTGCGGCGCCAGTTGGCCGCGGAAATCCGTGCGCAGTTCGCGGCCTTTGCCGCAACGGGCCTGCCGCTGGACCACGTCAACGCACACAAGCACTTCCATCTGCACCCGACCATTCTGTCGCTGATGCTCACGATTGGCCGTGAATTCGGCCTGCGCGCCATCCGTCTACCGGCGGAGCCTGGCATGGGGCCGTGGTTGCGGCCATGGCTGGCGTTGATGCGTTGGCGCATGGATAAGGCCGGTATCGCGCACAACGACCATGTGTTCGGCATTCGCCATAGCGGCGGCATGGACGAACAGGTGTTGCTGGATATTCTGCAAACGCTGCCGGAAGGGTTGTCGGAGGTATATCTGCATCCCGCCTCCCACGGCCACCTAACCACCAGCATGGCCGACTACCGGCACGTCGACGAACTTGCCGCATTGCTGTCACCCAAGGTGCGCGATGCAGCCGCACAATACACCCGCTTGTGCAACGGCTTCTCCGATCCAGTAGCGTGCGCGACATGAAAATGAAGTTGCTCAGCTACATCGCCGGCATACTCGGCCTGGGCGTCGCGATCGCGCTGGTCGCACACCAAGGCTGGGGCGAAATCGCCGCAGCGATCAATCATGCCGGCTGGCCATTATTGTGGTTATTACCGTTCCATGCACTGCCATTGCTGTTCGATGTGATCGGCTGGCGTGCGCTGCTGGCGCCGCGTGATCCGCATCACCGGGCCACACTGCCGTTCCTGTTCTGGGTCGCCGCCGTTCGCGAAGGCAGCAACCGTTTGCTGCCCGTGGCCAATATCGGCGGCGAGATCATCGGCATTCGGCTGGTGAAATGGCGCGGCATCGGCGGCGCGGCGGTGGCTGCCAGCATCATCATGGAAGTGTTGCTCACCCTGGTGAACCAATACCTGTTCACGGCGCTGGGCATCATTCTGCTGGTCGAACTCACGCGCAGCATCAGCGCTTTCAGCACGGTGATTTCCGCACTGGCTGCCAGCCTGCCCTTGCCGGTCTTCCTGATCATCCTGTTGCGGCACGGCAAGGTGTTTTCGCGCCTGGAAATGTTTGCCGAAAAAATGCTGGGCGGACGCTCCAAGCTTACCGAACTGATCGACGGCGCCAACCTGGATCTGGAAATCCGTGCACAATACTCGCGCCCGCTGCGTCTGATCGTTGCCTGCGGTTGGCAGTTCATCGGCTATGTGGTGGGCAGCTTCGAGACTTGGCTAGCACTGCACCTGCTCGGTTATCCGATCAGCATCTGGGACGCCATTGCGATGGAAGCAGTCACCCAAGCCCTGCGCCACATCATCTTTGTGGTGCCGGCGGGCATTGGCGTGCAGGAAGGCGGGCTGGTGCTGTTCGGCAACATCATCGGGCTACCGCCTGAAGCCAGTGTCGCGCTCTCGTTGGTCAAGCGCATGCGCGAGATTGGCTTTGGCGTACCCGCCCTGATTTCCTGGCAATGGGCCGAAGCGCGTCGGCTGTATACGAGCACTTCCGGTGCCGGCCGTTCGCCTACTTCAAGAGAACCTGAGTTATGACGCTGCAACACGAGGCTTTCGATACCGAATCCCTGGTGCCCGGTTACCACGAGCCAGTGCTGCCGACTGGCGAGCCGGATGCGGCCACCATCGCCGCGTCCGAAGCGCGTACGCGTCATTGGTCAAGCAAGGATCAGGGCAAGCGCATCAAGTACGGCTCGAACGAACACAAGCAAATGATGTGTCGAATGTTCGAAGAGACCTTCAATCCTTATCGTCCGTCAGTACTCCAATGGCCGACACTGGATGAAGCCGCCCGGCATCGCATCACCTCGCTGCCGATCTGGGATATTGCCGTGCAGACCGAAGGCAAGGCGCGCCTGCGGATGGCCGCCTATGCACGCACGATCACCGACCCGCAGATGCGCAACGCGCTAGCGCAGAATGCCTGGGAAGAAAACCGCCACAAGGAAGTGCTGTCCAAGATGGTGCAGCACTACCACATTCCGCTGGTGCCCGAGCCACCCTACGAATACCCGAAGGATCCGGAATGGGCTTATCTGGTCACCGGCTACAGCGAATGTATCGATAGCTTCTTTGCGTTCGGCTTGTTCAAGGTGGCGCATGATTCGGGCTTGTTCCCGCCCGAACTGATTGACACCTTCGAGCCGGTGATGCAGGAAGAATGCCGACATATCCTGCTGTTCGCCAACTGGGTGGCCTGGCATCGCAAGCATCTCAACCTCTTCCAGCGCATCGCATTCGAATGGAAAGTGCTCCGCGTGTGGTGCTTCCTTGGCCTGGAGCGCATGGATCTGGCCAAAAGCCTCGACGCCGACGGCAACGAACAAACGCAGGACAACAACTTCACCGTCAATGGCGCGCAGTCAGTGACGGCGCAGGATCTGAGCGTGGCCGAACTGATGGCAACCTGCCTCAGTGAAAACGATCGCCGCTTCGCCGGCTACGATCGGCGTCTGCTGCGCCCGACCACCATGCCGTTCCTGGTGAAGTGCGCACTGCCGGTGCTGAAGTTTTTCGAGCGGCGCAAGCGCAAGTAAAATCCGCCATTTCTCACGGCCGTCAATGACGGCCGATGAAGTCACCGAAAGCGGATGGCTTCAGCACGACTGCTGCTGAAACCACCGCACCGCATCTTCCAGCGCCAGGCGCGCCGCGGGCTGCACTTTTCCCTCCACGCTCTCAATACCTCCAGCACTTGCCCGACAGTGCTTCAGCGATCGATTTGCTATGGTCGGCGTCCAACGAATGGAACCGACAGTGAGGGAGACATCCAATGGCAATTCCGGCGCATTTATGGATCACCGATGAAAGCGGCTCACCGATCAAGGGCAGCAGCCTAGTCAAAGGGCGAGAAGGCAGCATTGAGGTACTCGGTTTCTCACACGCGCTACACACTCTGGCAGATGGTGTTACCGGCGCACTAATGGGTTCGCGTGTGCATAGCCCCATGACGATCGAGAAGGAATTCGACCGAGTGTCCCCATTTCTTTACAGAGCCGTGGCGCGCGGCTTGCCGCTGCAAACGGCTGTATTGAACTGGTATAGGATTGACGATTCTGGGACGGAGCAGGCGTATTTCACAATTCGAATGGAAAATATTCGCGTCGTGACCGTACAGCCCCAAATGCACAACATCAAAGACAATGACATGCGGCACCTGAATCATATCGAGCAGGTTGAATTAAGGTACCGGAAAATTGAATGGACCTATTTGGATGGAAACATAAGTTTCTCGGACGCCTGGGGTAGCTGACATGTCGGTACCTGGTCAACTCATTGCGCAGCTAGGAATTCGCACCGCTCTTGACCAACCGCCAAGGTTGCGTAAGCAACCTGTCAATTGGGGATTTAGATTAAGCGGGCAGTACATGTCGTCGCTCCATTGTGAATCGCTTGGCAGTTTCCCTGCGTACTCTGGGCGGCGTGAAGGCCGAAACAACAGATTAGCGATAACCAAAGAAGCCATCGGCCCGATCCCGCCCGGGCGATACTACATAGTAGATCGCGAATCGGGCGGAAGAATGGGATGGATGCGAGATGTTTTTGCCAGCCTGATCAGTGGCTCCGATAGAAGCACTTGGTTTGCCTTATGGAACTGTTATCGATGTGACTCAGTTATGATCGAAGGCATTAGGCGAGGACAATTCAGACTTCATGCCGCAGGATATGAAGGTCTTAGCGAAGGCTGCATTACGCTCCCGTCGCTTCATGATTTCATGAAGCTTCATCGCTATCTTCGCTCTGCACCTCCCGATCTCACTATACCCGGCGGCGCGCTTAAAGCTTACGGATTCATAGAGGTCATCTAGTGAAGGCATCACTGCTCTTTTCGATTAGTGCGACTTTGTCCGCTTTGACAGGCTATGCGGCAGCAATAGAAATTATTTATTTCCTAAGCAACGGCGACGCAACGCAGGGTACGTATGGCGCAGTCGCCGCGCTCACTGTTCCATCCATAATATTTTTTTCTTACGCAACGTGGTGGATAAGTTACAAGCGGAAAATTTCGATCGAGCAAAGAAGGCTGGTATTTATTAAGAAAAATGACATGAGCGCAATAGCCTTTATATCAAAAACCATAATTTCAATTGTTATTGCCGCTTTTTTCTTAGCCCCCGTTTCGAATCAATTGGACCACTTCGAAATCAAGTGGAAAGCAATGGAACTGTTTAAGAAGCTTGGATTTGAAGAAACAACACCGGATGAGGCCGCCAATATATTATTTTTCACAGCCCTCATTCTTGCGCTGCTTATTGCAGCATTCTTGGTGGAATCCATTGCTTGCTACCTACGCCGCATAAAGGACGAGCAAAGAAGTTGAATCCATCGTCAAAAATCATGCCTTTTGTCCACCAAACCACCGCACCGCATCTTCCAACGCCTGTCTTGCCGGACGCACCGTGTAACCCAGTTCATGCTGCGCCTTCGCACTGGTGAAGAACATGCGCTTCTTCGACATGCGCACTTCCTCCACCGTGGCGATCGGATTCATGCCAGTAAGGCGCGCCCAGGCTTCAGACGCATACGCAATCGGCATCACCACCGCATGCGGTAGTCGCACTTTGGGCGGCGAACGTCCAACGATATCGGCGATCTCGGTGAGTACTTCGCGCAGGCTCATATTGAAGCCACCGAGAATGTAGCGCTCGCCCACCACGCCACGCTCAAAGGCAAGCCAATGCCCGTGGGCCACGTCTTCCACATGCACGATGTTGAGCCCGGTATCGACGTAGGCAGGCAGCCGCCCGGCCATCGCATCACGCACCACACGCCCCGTCGGCGTGGGCTTGATGTCATGCGGCCCGATCGGCGTGGAAGGGTTGACGATCACCACCGGCAAACCTTCCGCCGCAAATTGCCGGGCCACTTCTTCGGCCAGGAATTTCGAGCGCTTATAGTGGCCGATCATGTCATTCAACGAGACCGGCGTGCTCTCGCTGCCTGGCGTGCCATCCTTGGGAATACCCAAGGTGGCCACACTGCTGGTGTAGACGATGCGTGGCACACCCACCTTTCGCGCAGCTTCCAGAATCGAGCGCGTGCCGTCGACATTGGCGCGGTAAAGTTCGCCCGGATCGGGCGCCCACAAGCGATAATCCGCGGCCACATGGAACAATGCATCGCAGTCATCACAGGCCGGTAGTAGGGATGCGGCCTGGGTCAGGTCACCCTCGACCACTTCCACATCAAGCCCCTGCAGGTTGCGACGATCAGACCCCGAACGTGCCAGCACCCGTACCTTGTGCCCGCCACGCAACACATGGCGGGCGACGGCCGAACCGACAAAACCGGTGGCTCCGGTGACCAGCACCCTCACCGTGAAACCGCCACGAATGCTGACAGTGGCACAGTCTGCGCGATGGCTGGCGCATTCCAAAAAATGAAAGTCGTCATCACGCGATTATGGACGAAAACCGTCTGCTGCTTCAGCATATCGGGATGCCAACCGCACCCCGCCAGCCCAAAGCCAGTAAGCGTGAGCGTTCGCCAAACCGATCCCCATGGGACCTGGGAACTTCAATCCATGCCGGCATTCCAAATGCGCATCCGTATGGGTATGTCATAATTCCGGGGATTGAGGCATGCCAATGATCGAATTCCACAATGCCACCGGCCCAGCCGGAAGCGATGAGGCCAACACCTATCAGGACGCGATCCTGCCGAAGGTGTCACGGACTTTTGCGCTGACCATCCCGCAGCTTCCGCCCGAGCTGCGGCGTGCGGTGGCGAACGCTTATCTGCTTTGTCGTATCGCTGACACCATCGAGGACGAGCCCGCCCTGTCGGCCGAACAGAAGTGTTCATTCGAAAATGCCTTTATTGATGCGGTCACCGGCGACATCGACCCGCAGAACGTGGCCGATGACATCGCGCCCTTGCTATCGAACGAAACGCTGGAAGCCGAGCGCGATCTCATGCGCCAGCTCCCGCTAGTGCTACAGGTGACGCGCGCCCTCCAGCCACCGCAGCGGGCATCCATCGTGAAATGCCTGAAGATCATGTCACACGGCATGCACGAGTTTCAGCGTAAAGCCGGTCTGCAAGGTCTTGCCACGCTGCACGATTTGGATCGCTACTGCTATTGCGTGGCCGGTGTCGTCGGCGAGATGCTGACCGAGTTGTTCGTCGATTTCGAACCGGCACTGACGCCACATCGCAATAGCATGCTGCGCTTGGCCGTGTCGTTCGGCCAGGGCCTGCAGATGACCAACATCCTCAAGGATCAATGGGAAGATCGCACGCGCGGCGTCTGTTGGTTGCCGCAGGATATGTTCGCGCGTCATGGCGTGAAACTGATCGACCTGAAATCAGGCAAGCAGAACGCCGGCTATGCCGCCACCATGTCGGAACTGGTCGGCATTGCGCATGCGCATCTGCGCCAGGCGCTTGATTACACGCTGCTGATTCCGGGCAAGCATGCTGGGGTTCGCCGTTTCTGCCTGTGGGCGATCGGCATGGCGGTGCTGACCTTGCGCAACCTGCAGAACAACCTGGATTTCTCCGCCGGCACGCAGATCAAGATTTCGCGCAAGGCCGTCGCACGCACCATCCTGTTTACACGCATCTTCGGCAAGTCCAACGGCGCCTTGCGCTGGCTGTTCAAGCGCATCGCGCGTGGCCTGCCGCTTACCCCATTAACCGCCGAATGGAGCGAGCCATCCCTCCCTGCACGCACCTGGCCCAAGCGCTCCATCCCGCATATTGCCGACGTCGCCTGGCTTGAAACGACCAAAGCACAGGAAGTGCACCACCGATGAATGCTTCGACGCCCAACGCCGCCGCCGTCAACGATCTTTTCCAGACTGCTGAAACCAGCGGGCTGAACGCCGCCATCGAACGTGGCCGCGCCGCCCTGCTGGCCCGCCAGCACCAAGACGGGCACTGGTGCTTCGAGCTGGAGTCCGATGCCACCATCACCGCCGAATACATCCTGATGATGCATTTCATGGATGACATCGACGATGTGCTGCAGGAAAAGATGGCGCGCTACCTGCGTGACACGCAAGTCAAGCATACGCACGGTGGCTGGTCGCAATATCACGGCGGCGACATCGACCTGTCGTGCACGGTGAAAGCGTATTTCGCGCTCAAGGCCACGGGCGACGACCCCGAGGCCGAGCACATGCGCATCGCGCGCAAGGCCGTCCTTGCACTCGGCGGCGCGGCAAAGGCCAACGTGTTCACGCGCATCCTGCTAGCCCTGTTCCAACAGGTACCCTGGCGTGCCACGCCGTACGTGCCGGTCGAAATCATGCTGCTGCCGCGCTGGTTTCCGTTTCATATCGAAAAAATGTCGTACTGGGCGCGAACCACACTGGTGCCGCTCACCATTCTTTGCTCGCTGAAGGCAAAAGCGGCCAATCCGCGCAAGATCCACATTCGCGAATTGTTCGTCATACCGCCGGATCAGGAACATCGCTACTTCATTCGCGGAGGACTGCTGAACCGCACCTTCCTCGCGCTCGACAAAATCGGCCGCTGCGCCGATCCGCTCATCCCGAAGAAGCTGCGCCAGCGCGCCATCGACAAAGCCGTTGCCTGGTTCCTACCACGCATGAACGGTGAGGATGGCATTGGCGCGATTTTCCCGCCGATGGTCAACTGCCTGGAAGTGCTGAAACTGCTGGACTACCCGAAGGATCACCCCGTTCGCCAGACCTGCCTGCGCTCCATCCAAAAGCTGGTGGTGCATCGCGACGATGGCTCGGCGTACTGTCAACCTTGCGTATCGCCGATCTGGGATACGCTGTGGAGCGCCCTAGCACTGATGCACACCAGCGACGATGCGGTCACGCAGGATGCTATTGCCCGATCCACCGACTGGCTAGCATCCAAGCAGGAGTTCGAGCTCAAGGGCGACTGGGCAGCACAAGCTCCGAGTCTTCCGCCCGGCGGCTGGGCCTTCCAGTACAACAATGCGTACTATCCGGATATCGATGACACCGCTGTCGCCGCGGCCTTGCTGCATATCCAGGATCGCCGTCGTGGTGAATCGGGACGCCATCGTGTCAATACCGATCGCGCCGCGGACTGGATGATCGGATTGCAGTCGAAGAATGGTGGCTTTGCCGCCTTCGATGCCAACAATACGCACTATCGCCTCAACGCTATTCCGTTCGCCGACCACGGCGCACTGCTCGATCCGCCGACCGAAGACGTGTCCGGCCGCGTGGTCGCCGCACTGGGCGTGCTCGCACGTCCGCAAGACCAGGAAAGTCTCCGCCGCGCCATCGATTACCTGCGCGCCACCCAGCTCGAAGACGGTAGCTGGTGGGGTCGTTGGGGCAGTAATTACATCTACGGCACCTGGAGCGTACTGGCGGGCCTGGCGCTGGCAGGCGAAGATCCTCGTCAAGCGTATCTGCGCAAGGCCATCGCATGGCTGCGCTCGCGCCAGAACACCGATGGCGGCTGGGGCGAAACCAACGACAGCTATATCGATGCAGCGTTGCGCGGCACCCAGCATGGTGTCAGCACGCCGCAAACGACCGCCTGGGCGCTGCTCGCGCAGCTCGCCATGGGCGAAACGCAGTCCGATTCGGTCGAGCGTGGCATCGCCTTCCTGCTGGCCAACCAGCAAACTCGTGGCACGCTGGAAGGTTTGTGGTATCACCCCTCGCACAATGCGCCCGGTTTCCCGCGTGTGTACTACCTCAAGTACCACGGCTATACCGCTTACTTCCCACTGTGGGCGCTGGCCCGTTATCGGCAACTGACACAGTCGGCCGTGGCTTGAACGAGCGCACCGCCCTGCGCGCAACGGGCGTGGTGGTGGCGCTGCTCGCGGAAGCCCAGGCGCTGACATCGCATCCAGTACAACCCAATCGCATAGCGCCGCTCGCAGAGCAATCCGCACTGTGGCTTAGCGGCATGGGTCCGGCTGCCGCACGCCGTGCTGCGCAAGGGCTGGCGAACGCGGGCGCAAGCGCCTTGGCCGTGTTCGGGGTGGCTGGCGCCTTGGACGAACGTCTGCCTAACGGTTCGCTGTTCTGCCCGGAACATATCCTCGACGAAAACGGCCGCACCTACGCCGCAGATGCACGCTGGCAAACGCGCCTGCAAGAACGATTGATGTCGATTCGCCCGCCGCTACACATGCACGGCTCACTGCTCAGCGTGCAAAACCCGCTGTTGACCGCCGCTGACAAATCGGCCGCGCACAAGCAACATGGCGCACTCGCTGTGGATATGGAAAGCGCGGCCGTCGCTGCAGTAGCGCGTGAACGCAAACTACCCTTGCTAGTGCTGCGCGCTATCGTCGACGAAGCCAGCGACACCATTCCCACCGCATTGAGCAACAGCGTGGATGCATGGGGCCGCGCTCGCACCCTCCGCCTGATGGCCATGCTGTGCCGCCATCCATCGCTACTGGCCGACCTGCCCCGACTATACTCACGCATGCAACACGCCACCCAAGCACTGCACGCCGCCGCCAAGGCAGCGGGGCCGGCGCTGGCCTGGCCATCGTGAACGCCATTCGCATCGCCACCCTTACGACCATGCCCTACTGGAGAACCGCCTGATGTCCCTGCGTCATCATTTTGGAACCTTCCTGATTGCCGCAGCCTGCACTGTAGCCAGCCTGTCCGCTTCGGCACACGCCATCCTCATCGACAGCACGCCCAAGCTCAACGACACGGTGAGCGCCGGCCATGTCGACATGGTGTTCACGTACAACAGCAAGATCGACCAACACCGTTCGCGCATCGTCCTGGTAAAGGAAGACAAGAGCGAAACCGTGTTGACCATCGCCGCCAACAACACCAAACCGAACGAACTGGATACCCACGCGGACCTAACGCCAGGCACGTACACAATCCGCTGGCAGGCGCTGGCGCTCGATGGTCATATCACGCGCGGCGACGTGCCGTTTACGGTGACGCCATAACCGTAGGTTGGGGTGCAAACCCCAACATCGCCATGCTTGAACACCTGCCACGTTGGGGTTTGCACCCCAACCTACGCCTTTCCTAAGTCCCTTCCGTGGAACTTCTCGTCGACATTTTCGGCTACCTCAGCATTATCCTGCACGGCGTCACCATCATCGCGCAGTCGATGATGCTGGGTGGCATTTTGTTTCTGGTATTCCTGGCACGCCCCTTTACGCACCTGATTACCCAGGGAGACGACCTGGAACGGCGCGTGACGCGCCTCACCCTCTATAGCGCCATCGGCCTGATCCTCGCCGAAATGACCGGCGTGGGCTTGCAAATCGCGGTGGTGATGTCCACCGTCGACCTTGGTTTTCTTGACGTCATGCAGGCACCGTTCGCCATCGCCGGCACGGTCAAGATGCTTTGCGCGCTGCTGCTGATTCCCTGCCTGGGCCAGCGCGTTGCCACCCGCTCGCTGGCGGCCGTACTGCCCCTTTTGATCGGTGCGGCCGAACTGACCGCGGCCACCTTCACCACGCACGCGTATGCACGCCTGGACGACAACGTGCTGCTGCTGTTCGTCGAAGGGTTGCATCAATTTGGCGCAGCGATCTGGGTGGGCGCGATCCCATGCTTCGTATTGGCGCTGGGACGGTTGCACGATGCCCACAGCTGGCGCCTGGTAGGTGCACGCTTCTCGCGCATGTCGATGATCGGCGTGACCAGCATCGTGATTTCCGGTGCGGTGATGAGCTTCTTCTACATCGGCAACTGGCAAGGTTTCTATGGCACCGCCTACGGCGTGATGGTGGGCGCGAAGATCGCGATGTTCCTTGCACTGCTGGCACTAGGCGCCGGCAACCTGATGGTCACCGAACGGTTGCGCAAGAATCAGGATGCTTCGGTCATCCGCATGCGCCGCTTCGCCGAAGTGGAAATCGGCATCGGCTTCACCCTCTTCTTCGCGGCGGCGTCGCTGACCTCGGTGCCGCCAGCCGTTGACCTCAGCACCGATCGCGTGACCTTGCACGAAATAGCCGTGCGCAATGCCCCAGCATGGCCACGCTTGACCTCCCCGGATCACGACAAACTCGCGATCTCGCAAATGCAGGCACGGTTGGATACGCAAGCACAACAGCGCGGCCAAGTTGCCGCACAGGCCAATGTGCCCGGTTCCGGTGTACTGCCGCCGCGCAATGCCGATGACATAGCCTGGTCGGAATACAACCATCACTGGGCCGGCATCTTCGTCTTGCTGATCGGTTTCCTGGCCTTGCTCCATCGCGCCGGCGTGGGATGGCTCAAACACTGGCCACTGCTGTTCCTGCTGATGGCCGGATTCCTGTTGGTGCGATCCGATCCCGAAGTGTGGCCGATGGGCAACGAAGGGTTCTGGGTGGCCTGGCGCGACGTGGAGGTGACACAGCATCGCTTCTTCGTGGCCCTGATCATGCTGTTCGGCCTGTTCGAATGGGCCGTGCGCACCGGGCGTCTGCGCAGCGCGAAAGCAGCGTTGGTGTTCCCGCTGCTGGTATCAGTAGGTGGCGCGATGCTGCTGACCCACAACCACCAGATTTCCAACGTAAAAGATCAACTGTTGATCGAACTCACCCATACGCCGCTGGCGCTGGCGGGCGTTTCGGCAGGCTGGGCACGCTGGCTGGAACTGCGACTGCCCGGTCGCGGCGGACGCATCGCCGGTTGGGTCTGGCCGATCTGCTTCATGCTAGTGGGTGTGATCTTACTCTGGTATCGCGAGGCCTGATATCTGGTTAATGAACCCCTCTCCCTTCGGGAGAGGGTGCCGGCAGGCGGGTGAGGGTTCGGGCGAAGCGAGCGATTCAGTTCTCGCACAAGTCTTTGTTTTCGCACGCTGACCGCACCCTCACCCCAACAGTCATGCGGCTCCGCTGCACCCGTCATGATGAAACTCGCCTCACTCTCGTCGTCCCGGCGCAGGCCGGACGTAGCGCGCAGCGCGGAGAACGTCCGGCCTGCGCCGGAATGACGAGCAAAAAAGCGCGCATTTCGCACGCACGAAAATGTGATCAAGGGACAGGGCGACGAATCCGGAGGCACGGTGTGTTTCATGGCAGCCCCCTCCCAGCGGGAGAGAGGCTCACGCCCTTGAGCGGCGCAACGACCCGCCCGCAATGTTAAAATCCTAAGATTCCTGCGTGCTGCCCGGATCCTGCATGAGTCTGACTTCCACCAAGGCTTCCGCCTTCGACACCCGCGTACCGGCTTATCTACACAGGCTGGCGCGCACCACGGACACCGTTCTTCCGCCCGCTTCCACCGATCCGGAGCGGTTGCACCAAGCGCTTCGTTACGCCTGCGAAGGTGGCAAGCACCTGCGGGCGCTGATGGTCTACGCTGCTGGCGAGACATTGGGCGTCGCTGCGGAAAAACTGGATGCCGCCGCTTGCGCGGTGGAATTGATTCACGCCTATTCGCTGGTGCATGACGACCTGCCCGGCATGGATAACGACGACCTGCGCCGCGGCCGCCCCACCGTGCACAAAGCTTACGACGAAGCCACTGCGATTCTGGTAGGCGACGCCTTGCAGACGTCCGCTTTCGAGGCACTCGCCAAGACCAACGCACTGAATGCAGAGCAGAAGGTGCAGATGATCACCGCGCTCGCCCATGCTGCCGGTTCACTGGGCATGGTGGGTGGCCAAGCGGTCGACATGGCGTCCGAAAACCTTACCCTGCCCCTTGCACAGCTCGAATCGCTGCACGCACGCAAGACTGGCGCCCTGATTCGGGTGACCTGCCAACTCGCCACCATCGCTGCCAACGCATCGGAAGTGATCCGCCACGCACTGGATCGTTATGGCCGCTGCATCGGCTTGGCCTTCCAGATTCAGGACGACGTGCTGGACCAGATCGCCGACACCGCCACGCTCGGCAAAACGGCCGGCAAGGATCTGGCCCAGTACAAATCCACCTTCCCATCGCTGTTGGGCCTGGAGCAAGCGCAACAGCGCGCCCATGCCTTGTTCGATACCGCACGCGATGCGGCACACAGCATTTCCAGCCATGCGGAACCCTTGTTGTGGCTGGCGGATCATATCCAGCAGCGTGATCATTGAACCCACGACAAGTGTTAGCCGGCTAGGGGTGCTTGATCTATTCCACGTGTCCGCCAGCACACGGTATGCGCGTTTCACTACGTCCCAGTGGTGGAAGCAGACTGGCTATCTTCGGAGAGGTACGTTGGCTTAATTCGATCGAAAGTGAACGTAACGGTTCACTTTAAAAATACTCTCGATCAGTGCGTTCGTCGGCCCTCCTTCTATCAAACAAATATTCACTACATGCGTTGCCATATCCGGATCATCCTTGGCGAACTTAGGCAACCCAATAAGAAACTTGTCCATGGAGGGGTAACTTGCCCTCATCGTAAGTAATTCTTTGACTATTTCTGATTCGAATTGGTTGTCCACAACTAGCTTCGCCATGGAAATACAAGCGTCATCAGATACGTTGTCAAACTTACCTTGTTCCGCAAGGTCGAGCACGGTTAAGATCTTCCGAGCGCCATCAGCGGTCATGCCACCTTCCATTTGCTTACGGGTAACTCCCGTAGCCACGAACTTCTCTTTCCCCTGCACTATTTGGCGGAGCACCAACACATCTTCGTCATTCTTTCCGTCGGCGGTGCGCTTTGTTGAACCAGGGCGACGGATCTGCTCGACGTGCTCGTCCGTAAGCACACCTTTAGCTTGTGGAGTATTGCCCTCGCTAAAGATGCCGTTGCTTGCGAAGCCTTCGTAGTACACATTGCTTTGGCCAGACTCCGGCCTGATTCCCTTATAATCTTTAGCTATTGAGTCCATCCGATCAAGAAGAGCTATCTTTAAATCAGTTAGTTCATCGTGCTGGGTCCTGATGTTCTTTTTTAGTGCTTCAAACCATTCGCCACCATGATCTTTGGAATAATAACGCATCTCATGTTCGTAGAACTCTTCTCCTAACAAGCTAAGTTCATTGATCCGCTCTTCAATAGCCAGCAAGAGCTCCGCCAGTTTTTTAGAATTCCAAGCCCCAGGAAGTTCTTTCGAAGTGGATGAGAGCATTACGGTCTCTAATGCGGCTTGAGCATCACAAATCTCTTGCGGAACGGTGCAAATGCTTATAACAGTATTATGCATGCCTATTAAGAAGGAATTTCCACTCCGTATATAGTTACCGTCATCGAGGGAAAATTTAGGCGCATCCTTCTTAGTAGCATCCTTAAAATGTATATCCATCCGCTTAATAAGGTTACTTGCCCTCCACTTGCTAGAGCGAAGAATACCTGCGCTGCCGATGTCAGCAATTTCCTTTCCAGACAATTCCGTGACCACTTCGGCTTTCTTGGCCGCTTCGGCTTTCTTGGCCGCTTCGGCTTTCTTGGCCGCTTCGGCTTTCTTGGCCGCTTCGGCTTTCTTGGCCGCTTCGGCTTTCTTGGCCGCTTCGGCTGCTTTCAGGTCTGCTTCGGCTTTCTGTTCCGTTTCGGCCGCGTCGGCTGCTTCCTGAGCCGCTTCGGCTGCTTCCTGAGCCGCTTCGGCTTCTTTCTGAGCCGCTTCGGCTTCTTTCTGAGCCGCTTCGGCTTTCTTGGCTGCTTCGGCTGCTTTCAGGTCTGCTTCGGCTTTCAGGGCCGTTTCCACTAACGTATTGATCTTTTCAAGCATCGTACATTGCTTTTGAATCGCCACCGCAAGTTGCATTGCAACTTTATCTTTATCTTTCATTCCTTTCAATGATGAAAGAGATTTTTTCAGATTTTTAATCACTTCCTGCATTTTAGATATGCACTGTGAAAGATCCGTTCCAGATCCTCCATGCTCTCCGTACGCTTTGCACGATTTGAAATCTTCAGATTCCGCAAATGTTATCGCTTCATCAAGAGTAAGTAGCTCTTGGATCATACTCGGGAAGTGATACAAAAGAGATCCGATGTTTTTCTTAAAACCAGCAGGATCATTAATCGCCGCCAGACAGCCGTCTTCGATGGCATCGTTTAATACGGCCAAGCTATTATTATGCTGTGTCTCTTTTATTTTCAGAACCTGATTACGCGCCTTCAAAGCGATAGGTGCCAAGGGGTTTTCACTAGAACTGATCTTATCTGGAACCGTTGCAAGTGCAGGCTTGCACTTGTAAGACTTGGGAGCTAACCGATGTACATCGCAAAGTGATTGCAGTGCATTGACGAATGCGTCGGAAGATACTCCCTCACGATAGACAGTCTCCATATATGATATGGTCTCTTCTCCATACATTGGCGTTGGTTTCAGCTCCTTCTTTACGGCATCCAAAAAATCCACCAATTCTGAATCATCCTCAGCCAATTGAATTAAATGATTTAAATTTCCCTCTACTGTAAAGTCATGTTTACCTTCAATGAATGTCAATATAGAGCGTTGTTTATCGACTTCTGACTTAACTTCTTTTGTTGGATTTTTTAAAAAAGCTTCTACCATATCACCAACACAGTCATTGAATTTCTTTGCCAATTCAGCATCCGATGATAAATTAATGTCGATTTTTTCAATACGATCTTGAACGTCGTGGCAAAAAAGTTGAAGGACGCTTCGACCAATAAATTTCTTGTCATTATCGGTTAATTTACTATATATCTTATCTAGCGCTTGTCGGCAAAACTCAGATGATGAATTGATACCATACGCTTTTGCAAGGCAATCTTTAAGGCAATCTTTTATTTTTTTTTCAAAACCAGCACAAACGCTCCCGTGAATAACAAAAGGCGGATGCTTATCATTCGCTTGTAACACCACATGGCCCGCCACCTGCTGAGTGATGTGGAACTTGTTATTAGCTATCAAAACGCGACGTTCCTCATTCAGTGAGGCATGCATACTTTTTATATGCCCTGCTTTCAGGCGAGTATTAAACGTGTTTAGCTCCTTCGGTAGGCCAGCTAGTGCCTTGGCGCAGACGACATGTCCAAACTTATTGCTGACGGCATCTATATATGCCCCATAAACATCTGCATTCACTTGTTTTTGCGCAGATGAGTAACCATTATTAGTAAATTTCTCAATTAGCCTGCCGAAAAAATTCTTAAAGCTGCTATACCATTTTCCGGAACCTGACTTAGGGACGTTACTTTCATTGAGTCGAATGTTAGTGTCGTCATACTCGTGCTTAGCAGCGCGACGGAAGTCTTCATAATCTACAAGTTCTGCTAAGTTTTCATAATCTTTGATAACTAAACGCCGAGCGGGTACATTCACGTTCATGCCCTCTTCGTCAAATGGATAGATAAATCATTTTTGTCAGCCTGGTGATGGTTTATAGCGGGTGCTTTCTCGTTCGAAAGCTGCTCGCTCCAATACTCCACGGCTTTTACGAAGTCATCTAATTGAGCTTCAAACGAGACGAGCGACATGGCGTCTTCGGGCGTTTGCATAGCCAGCATAACGGTGCCATCGTGGCCAATGACGGATAATGTTGCGCCGGCGGTTTCCTGCCAGAAGACGTTGGCGTTTAAAAGCCGGCGTAATAGCGATGGGTCGGCATCGTCGCCAATGACCCCAACGGGTGAAAACATCAACAAGTTACCGCTTGACGCATGTATTTGTAGATTGACGATTATTTTTTCATCGAATTGCAAGGGGCAATGGCCGGTTGCATCAAATGCCAAATCAGGCAAACTCACCCTTTTGCCAAATTCTCCCAGTATGCCTTCTATCCTTTTGTTCATTTTTTCGCCTGATCAATCCGTCTGGGTTATCGGTCGCTGGAATGATCATGCGCATAATTCACGACATGTAAAATCAGGTAAACACCTGATGGAGACAACATGGATGAGAGCCCAAATGTGAGCAGGGCGTGAAGGTGGCTCGAATGGGGCAGTCGGTTACCCGCCATACTCTTGCCTCCAATGCTCCGAACTTAAGTTGCATCTGCCACCGCGCCACCATTCATGCCTGCGCGATTACTCAACGATGAGTTCGCGTTAGATGGCGGCTATGTAGACAGCGTTCCCGTCGAAGAGCAAACGGTTGAACAACGTCGCCGAACGTTGGTACTACTTACGCGCCATGACCCTAAGTTGCCAACGTTGTTCACGTCGGGAGACCGAGCGTATTGGCAGCCCAGTGCAAAAGTGCCGGTATCGACCTGGGACTGCACGGCTAAAATGGATGTGAAACGCGCATTCGAGATGGGGCGGCAGGATGCAATGAACTCCATGCAGTCCGGTTTACTCACTTGTTTGGTTTAAGCGTTGGCGTAAGACACGAGTCGTGACGTTTCTGAGTCGAGGCTGCTTTGCCGTACCTCGAAGGGTCGAATAGGAGGATGGTTGCAATGTATTGTAATTTGCTCAAATAAAATGTGTTGCGCCAAGGTTCAGTAGCGCGGCACGCTCGAGTCAATCTCCGCCGCCCACGCATCCATGCCGCCATCTACGCTATAGACGTTAGTGAAGCCATGCGTGATAAAGCGCTCGGCGGTGCTACGGCTGGAAATGCCGTGATGGCAGATAAAGGCCAGTGTGGTCTCTTTCGGCAGGGCGGCGAGGGTGGCATAACCTTCCTCTTCCAGCACGCGGGCTTGCGGCAGCGGTGCTGCCATCATGCGGCCTTGCGCGGGGCGCACGTCGATCAAGGTGATATCGCCCTTGGTCAGACGCTGCTTCAGCTCCTGCACGCTCATCGATTTCAATTCGACGGCGCTAGGAAACTTCAGGCTCAAACCCTCGCCTTGCAGGGTGGATACCCAATCGATCACGATGCCCTTGGCGCGCTGCGCGCTGGCCGGATCGAAATGGACTTCGATGCCGTTGGCGACGATTACGATGTCGTGCTCACTGCCGGGTGCAAGCTGGAAGCCAGCGCTGTAATCCGGGCCGATTTCCAGATGCAGCGCCATGCCCTGCGCATTGGCCGTGCCTTGGCGAATGGCTTCGGCGGCTTTGTCGGTCATGGTGATTTCCGGCGGCGTGCGATCCGGCGGCGTGGCGCCGAACAGTTGATGCAGTTCGCCGCTGCCGTACATCTGGCGAATGATGTCGGCGCCGCCGATCAGCTCGCCATCCACATAAAGCTGTGGAAGGGTCGGCCAGTTGCCGAATAGCTTGATACCTTCGCGGATATCCGGATCTTCCAGCACGTTGACCGTGTGATAGTCGGGTAGCAACTCGTTGAGAGTGTTGGTGACGGCGGCAGAGAAACCGCACATCGGCTGCTGGCGGGTACCCTTCATGAACAGCACCACGCGGTGGTCTTTGAGCAGGTTTTCGATACGTTCGCGGGTGGCGCTGTCGAGGGACATGTAGAGGGTTCCGGTAAAGGTAATCATTGTATCGCCCTACATATGCTGGCGGCGCGGGCGGGTTCAAGGTGGCATTGACAGCCGCTGCGTGTTTTGCGCACTTCTTTGCGAAAGCGGGCGGGCAGATTTCGGTGAATGAGGGCTTCAGGCGGTGGGACGCAGTTCGATACGCACGCCGCAAATGGATTGCCGACCAGGCCACGCAGCGCCGCGTCGTGGTTGCCGGGATATAGGTCACCTCAACGCCGCGACTCGCCATATCCAGCACTTCGGCGATCACGGTGCCGTGGTCCGGATGCCACCAGCGACGGCGGCTCAGGGATGTCCCAACGCCTCCGTGACGGCGGGTTCGATAGCATCCGTCCACAGCGTGTATTGCGCGCCGGATGGGTGCAGTCCGTCCGAGGCGACCAGATCGGCGTGATCACGGGAAATGCCGGTGATGTTCACGAAACGGGCGCCAGCCTCGAGCGCTTCCATACGGGCGATCGTGTTGAAGGTATCCAATTCCGTGGCGATTTGCCGCCGATCCCGGCTGCTCTTATGGCCAAACGGCGTAACGCCCCAATCGGGAATGGATATCACCACCACGCGTTTCGGATGCTTACCGGCCAGGGCCATGGCTCGCATCAGCAAAGTGCGGAACTGCATGCGGTATTCCTCCGCAGGGCGGCCACGATATTGATTGTTGACACCGATCAACAGGGTGACGAGGTCGTAGCTGGCGCCAAGTTCGGCCTTGTCCATGCCATCTGACAGTTCGTCCGTCGTCCAGCCGGTGGCCGCGACGATCTGCGGATCGTCGATAAGCATGCTGTGCCGGCGCAGTTTTTCCACAAGCTGCACAGGCCAACGCTGATCGGCGAGGACATCCTCGCCGATGGTGTAGGAATCACCCAGAGCCAGATAACGCAGGGACATGGATCAGGCGATGGCAACGGCGCGAAGCGCCGGTTCGGCCGCCATCCGCTCCAGCACGCGCTCCATGCGCACGAACACTTCGCGTAGTTGCGCGGGTTGCGGCAACAGTGTGAGGCGCACGTGGCGACTGGTGGGGACATTGAAGCTGGAGCCAGGTACCACCAACACCGATTCTTCTTCCAGCAGGCGCAAGGCAAACGCGTCGTCGCTGAAGTGGGCGATGCGATCACTGCGCACGCGCGGAAAGGCATACAGCGCACCGTTGGGCGTCACGACATCCAGATAGTCGCTGGCGGCAACGCCTTCCAATACGGCCTTGCGGGCTTCGTGCAGACGTCCACCCGGCGAAGTCAGCGCGCTAATCGTGGGGGCATCGTGCAAGGCTGGGATCACCGCCCATTGCGCGGTGATGTTTGCGCACAAGCGCAAGGCTGCCAGCAGTTGCAATGCGTCGCGGTAATCGCGCGTGCGCGTCAGGTCGCCCGAAAGGCTCAGCCAGCCGACGCGATAGCCGCAGGCGCGATGTACTTTGCTCAAGCCGCCGAAACTGATGCATGGATGATTGCCGGCCACTTCGGCGATCGGCTGAAACGCGGTGTCGTCATAGAGAATTTCGTCGTAGATCTCATCGCACAGCAGCAACAGATGATGACGTGCGGCGATGGCGACGATCTGTTCCAGCAAAGCGCGCGGATACACCGCACCCGTGGGGTTGTTCGGGTTGACCAGCACCAGTGCACGGGTACGTGGTGTGATCAGGGCCTCGATCTCTTCCGGATCGGGCATGTGTCGGTTTTCGGCCAGGCAGCGATAATAGCGCGGCGCGCCGCCGTTGAGGATGGTGGCAGCGCTCCACAGCGGATAATCCGGGCTGGGTAGTAGCACCTCGTCGCTTGGCTGCAGCAGGGCGCGCAGGCTCAGATCGATCAGTTCGCTAACGCCATTGCCAATAAAGATGCGTTCCACTTCCACATGACGCGCGCCGCGTGCGCGCTGCTGCGCGGCGATGGCTTCGCGCGCCTGCTCCAGACCTTGCTCGTGGCCGTAGGCTTCGCTTTCGTGCAGGTGCGCGGCGATGGTTTCACGCAAGTGGTTTGGCACAGTAAAGCCATAACGGGCCGGGTTGCCGATATTGAGCTTGATGATTGGCAAGCCGGCTGCTTCGAGTTCGCGCGCACGACGGGTTAGTGCGCCGCGGATTTCGTATCGCACCTCATGGAGGTGCGCGCTGGGTTTGATCGGGGACAACGGTTAGTCCTTTATCTATTTGTGGCGTCCCGGCCTACTGCCGGTTTGGAACGATGCTAACAGCGTGTGCGGGCGCTGGGGGGCCGAAATGGCGTGAAAAGGGGGCGAATAACAGCAAGCACGTCTGATGGTGCAAAAGAAGGTGATTTTCGCCCCGGATGGCGTGCGAGGAAGGTGATTGGCCTGGCATTGGGCAGAGCGGTTCTTTTCCCCGTTCCCCGTTCCCATGCCACCCGGCATAATCCGACCTCATGAGCGATGCCCAGACCATCGAACAGCTCCGCCATATCGGCTGGCGAGGTGAGGCCTTACCCGACGACGGACGGCGTCTGGCCCGCGTGGTGGCACAACACCGCGCCGGCTATGAACTGCATGATGGCAGCCTGACCTTCGGCGCCCAGCCGGCCGGCCACTTCCTGAAGCGCGGGCTGGATCCGGCCGAGCGGCCAGCCGTGGGCGATTTTGTGGAAATCGAGCCGGGTAAGCCGCCGCATATCCTCACGGTGCAGCCGCGCCGTACCGTGCTGTCGCGCGCCGCGGCGGGCGAGCGCTATGAACGTCAGGTCATCGCCACCAATATCGATTACGTGCTGGTGCTGACCGGGCTGGATGGCGACTTCAATCCGGCCCGGATCGAGCGCTATCTGTCGCTCACCGAGGGCTCCGGTGCACAGCCTGTTGTCATTCTTAGCAAGTTCGACCAGCGCGACGATGCCCAGGAAAGCATTGCCGAGTTGCGCGCGCGCTTGCCGGTGGGTACGCCGATCCACGCGATCAATGGCAAGGATCCAGGCAGTGTGGCTGTCTTGTCGGTCTATATGAAGCTGGGGGATAGCGCCGTGCTGGTGGGCTCTTCTGGCGCGGGCAAGTCCACGCTGACCAACACTCTAATGGGCAGCGAGCGCATGGCGACCGGCGCAGTGCGCGACCACGACGGCCGTGGCCGCCACACCACAACCTATCGCGCATTGCTGCAGTTGCCCAGCGGCGGCTGCCTGATCGACACTCCCGGCATGCGCGAGCTGAAACTCACGGGCGAAGAAAACCTCGACCTGTTTGCTGATATTGAGGCACTGGCCGAAAACTGCCGCTTTGCCGATTGCGGGCATGGCAGTGAACCCGGTTGCGCCGTGCAGGAAGCCCTGCATGACGGCGAACTGTCCGCCGAACGCTGGCGCAACTACCTGAAACTGCGCGACGAGCGTGAGGAGCAGGCCACTCTGTTGGAGTCGCGCCTGCGCCGCCAGCGCGGTGGCCGACCGGCAGCGAAGCCCCACGGGCCTCGCGGTTCGCGCGAAAGAGAGTGATGACATCGATGAGCACGCCGGCCGAAGTCATTCCTGCGAGCCTGCGGCCTTATGCCGTGCTCGACAAGCGCCTGCTGGTGGCCGTGCGTGGCATCAACATCCTGTCCACGGTGAGCTGGTCAGCCTCGCTGGAAGACCGGATGATCGAAGAATACGGCAGGGGGCACTATGCCTTGCCCGAAGTGAACTACAAGATGCCCGACCTCTCCGAGGTGCGCCAGGAACTTGCCGCCATCGAGAGCGAAGCCGGCAAGGATGATCCGCTAGGTGACTATCTGCGCCGCACTGCCGAATCCTGGCGCATTGCTGCCGAGATGCTCGAAGCTGTCGGTACCGACGGCGTCACTGCGCCGTCCATCCAACTCTATGGCCGGCCGGGCGACGCCATTCCGGGTAGCAATCGCAGCAACCTCGATGCCGCGCGTTACTTCGTGGAGCTGTCCGATGAACTCGGCGCGGATCTGCATGACGACGACATCACCGCCAATATTTCCTCCGAACGGTTGCGTACGGATCTGGCCAAGGTGCTGGATGCGTTTTTCGGCGCCGGCAAGATCACCGTGGAAATCGATAACGATCTCACCGCCAAGGCCGCGGCGGGCGCCACGCGCATCCGTCTGCGCGGCGGCACGCGTTTCAGTCAGTACGATCGGCACCAGTTGCTCAATCACGAAGCCTTTGTGCACTCGCTCACCGCTTTGAATGGTCGCGAGCAGCCATTGCTGGCTTCGTTGGCGCGCACATCACCGCGCGTCACCGCTACGCAGGAAGGGCTGGCGGTGTTTGCGGAACTGATGTCAGGTGCGATCGATATCGCCCGGCTCAAACGCATCAGCCTGCGCATCCTAGCTATCGACATGGCGCTCAATGGTGCCGACTTTGTCGAGGTGTATCGTTTCTTCAATCGCTGTGGCCAGAGTGTGGCCGATAGCTTCCATTCGGCGCAGCGCGTGTTTCGTGGCGTGCCACTGACGGGTGGTTCTGCGTTCGCCAAGGACAACGTCTATCTGTCCGGCTTGCTCGACGTGCACACCTTCTTCCGCTGGGCACTCAAGGAGCGGCGCCTGGACCTGCTGCGCTACCTGTTCGCCGGCAAGCTGAGCTTGCACGATGTGATGAGCCTTGAGCCGTATTTCATCTCCGGCGTGCTGGTCGCACCGCGCTGGTTGCCACCTTGGATGCAGCATGTGCATGGGTTGGCCGGCAAATTGGCGTTTTCGTTGTTTATCAATCGCATCCGTATGTCGAAAGTAGAGGCGGAGTCGTTATCTATCGGCATGTAGTTGATCGACATGTAGTTGCCTGCTTTCTCACCTGTTCCACGGAACGGACTGCGTGCCTGAATCTCTCGGTCGTCTTGCAAAATCAAAGGGGACGGACAGAAACCATAGCTATCCACCCGCGCTAAGTCGACGCTATACAAAGCAAATCGCCTACACACGACTCCGGCGATCAAGAAGCACACGGGTGCTACCATGCCGTTCACTGTCCGCTCTGCGGCCCCGTTTTTCCCTTCCTATTTGTTGCACTGCACCCGATGGTCCATTCCGACGATTTCCGCAAAGCCGCCCTCGACTATCACCGCTTTCCACGACCAGGAAAGATCAAGGTCTCGCCGACCACGTCGCTGATCACCCAGCGTGATCTGTCATTGGCGTATTCCCCCGGCGTGGCCTATGCCTGTGAAGCAATCGCCGAAGATCCGCATAGCGCCAGCGAGTACACCGCGCGTTCCAACCTGGTGGCCGTGATCACCAACGGCACCGCCGTGCTGGGTCTGGGCGATATCGGCCCGCTGGCTGGCAAGCCGGTGATGGAGGGCAAGGGCGTGCTGTTCCAGAAGTTCGCCGGCATCGACGTGTTCGATATCGAGCTTGCCGAGCGTGATCCGGACAAGCTGGTCGACATCATCGCCGCGATGGAGCCGACCTTCGGCGGCATCAATTTGGAAGACATCAAGGCGCCGGAATGCTTTATCGTCGAGCGCAAGCTGCGCGAGCGCATGAAGATTCCGGTGTTCCACGATGACCAGCACGGCACCGCGATCATCGTTGGCGCGGCGGTGGTCAATGCGCTGAAGGTGGTCGGCAAGCGGATCGAGGACGTGAAGCTGGCCACCGCCGGCGTGGGTGCCGCTGGTATTGCCTGCTTGGACATGCTGGTGGCGCTGGGCCTGAAGCCGGAAAACATCCTGGCCTTCGACCGCGAAGGCGTGCTTTATGCCGGCCGCGGTCGCATGGATCCGGATAAGCAGCGTTATGCGCGCGATACCGGCAAGCGCACCCTGGCCGAGATTGTCGAAGGCGCGGACATCTTCCTGGGTCTGTCGGCAGGCGGCATCTTGAAGCCGGAAATGGTCGCGTCGATGGCCGATAAACCGATCATCTTGGCGCTGGCCAATCCCAATCCAGAAATCCTGCCGGAAGACGCCAAAAAGGTACGTCCGGATTGCATCATCGCCACGGGCCGCTCGGACTATCCGAACCAGGTCAACAATGCGTTGTGCTTCCCATACATCTTCCGCGGTGCGCTGGATGTCGGCGCCACCGGCATCAACGAAGCCATGAAGCTGGCCTGCGTGCACGCGATCGCGGCGCTGGCGCAGATGGAATCTGGTGACTTGGCGGGTGCCTACGCTGGCGAATCGCCGACCTTCGGTCCGGACTACCTGATTCCACGCCCGTTCGATCCGCGTCTGCTGGTCATGCTGGCGCCCGCTGTCGCCCTGGCGGCGATGGAATCGGGCGTGGCCACGCGTCCGATCCCCGACATGGAAGCCTACCTGGAGAAATTGACACAGTTCATTTACCGCACCGGTTACATCATGAAGCCGATCTATGAGCGCGCGCGCTCCGATCGCAAGCGCGTGGTGTATGCCGAAGGCGAGGAAGAAACGGTGCTGCGTGCCGTGCAAACGGTGATCGATGAAAAGCTGGCCTATCCGATCCTGATCGGACGTCCAGACGTCATCGAAACGCGTATCGTGCGCATGGGCCTGCGCATGCGTGCTGGCGTGGATTTCGAGTTGACCAATATCAATGACGATCCGCGATTCAATGAATACTGGCAGCACTATCACGCGCTGACCGAACGTCGTGGCGTCTCGCCCGCGGCCGCGAAGAACCTGATGCGTTCGCGCCCCACCTTGATCGCCGCGATCATGGTCGAGCGCGGCGAAGCTGACGCGATGATCAGCGGCCTGGTCGGGCGCTATCACAAAAAGCTGGGCTACATCCGCAGCGTCTTCGGCCTCGATCCGGGCGTGTCGTGCACATCGGCGATAAGTGGCGTGATCAACGACCAGGGCACCTGGTTCTTCCTCGACACCCATGTGCAATGCGACCCCACCGCCGAGCAGATCGCCGAAGCCACGTTGCAGGCGACCTATCGCCTCAAGCTGTTCGGCATCGAACCCAAGGTAGCGCTGCTCTCACACTCCAACTACGGCAGCCACGACAATCCCAGCGCAGCCAAGATGCGCGAGGTATTCAAGATCCTCAAGGCACGTGCACCGAGGTTGGAAGTGGATGGTGAGATGCAGGCCGATACCGCGTGGGACGAAGCATTGCGTCAGCGTATCTTCCCCAACACCACCTTGAGCGGACGCGCCAATCTATATGTGATGCCCAATCTCGACGCCGCCAATATCGCCTACAACATGGTGCGCGTGATGAGCGATGGCGTGGCCATCGGTCCCATCCTGATGGGCGTGGACAAACCGGCACACATTCTGACGCCTTCCTCTACAGTGCGCCGCGTTGTCAACATGACGGCCATTGCCGCGGTCGATGCACAGATTCGCGAGCAGATGGAAAAAGACTGAGCACCGTTGCGCCGGGCATCGCGGCGCTTGCTGCAGCGCTCGCCATGGACGGCAATGAGCCGAGAACACGCCCCTCTCCCACTGGGTGACAATTGGCGGGATTGAGGTGCCACGGCTAAAATCGAACGATTCCACCCGTTCCGTGCCGGCCTGGCCGACGGATCGGTGCCTGCCCTGGCTTCGTCGCTTCCCCGGCGACGCACACCCACCGCTAGACGGCGCCCGGCGCCACGGAGACGTTTCATGGATCAGCTCGACGATATCCTCCATCAGGACCTCGACCCCACCGAAACCCAGGAATGGGTCGAATCCCTCAGCGCCGTCATCGACCGAGAAGGCACCGAACGCGCGCATTTTCTGCTGGAGCGTCTTGTCGATTCCACCCGCCGCTCCGGTGGCTACCTGCCGTTCGACCCGACCACCGAATACGTCAACACCATTCCGCCGCACCTGGAAACGAAGATGCCCGGCGACGGTGCGATGGAATGGCGCATCCGCACCCTGATCCGCTGGAACGCCATGGCCACCGTGGTGCGCGCCAACCGCAAGCCGGGCGAACTGGGTGGACATATCGCCAGCTTCGCTTCCTCCGCCACGCTGTATGACGTCGGCTTCAACCACTTCTGGCGTGCGCCGAGTGCCGATCATCCGGGTGATCTGGTGTTTCATCAGGGCCATTCCAGCCCCGGCATCTACGCGCGCTCCTTCCTCGAAGGCCGCATCGGCGAAGAACAGCTCGACCTGTTCCGCATGGAAGTGCTTGGGGCTGGTCGCGGCCTGTCTTCCTATCCGCACCCCTGGCTGATGCCCGATTATTGGCAGGTGCCCACGGTGTCGATGGGTCTGGGGCCGATCCAGGCGATCTACCAGGCGCAGTTCTGGAAGTACCTGGAACACCGCGGCCTGATGCCGAAAACCGACCGCAAGATCTGGTGCTTCATGGGTGACGGTGAATGCGACGAGCCCGAATCATTGGGCGCCATTTCGCTGGCTGGTCGCGAAGGTCTGGACAACTTGGTCTTCGTGATCAACTGCAACCTGCAGCGTCTCGATGGCCCTGTTCGCGGCAACGGCAAGATCATCCAGGAATTGGAAGGCGTGTTCCGTGGTGCCGGTTGGAACGCTATCAAAGTGGTGTGGGGCAGCTACTGGGATCCGCTTCTCGCCCGCGACAAGAACGGCACCTTGCGCAAGCTGATGATGGAAACCATCGACGGCGAATACCAGGCCTGCAAGGCTTTCGGCGGCGCTTATACGCGCGAGCATTTCTTCGGCAAGTATCCGGAGACGCGCGAGATGGTCGCCAATTTGAGCGACGACGACATCTGGCGCTTGAACCGCGGCGGCCACGATCCGCACAAGGTTTATGCGGCTTACCACGCGGCCGTGAACACCAAGGGCATGCCCACCGTGATTCTCGCCAAGACCGTGAAGGGTTATGGCATGGGTGCGGCCGGTGAGTCGCAAAACCCCACCCACCAGCAGAAGAAACTGGATGAAGAAGCCATACGTCACTTCCGCGACCGCTTCAACATCCCGGTGTCGGACGACAAACTCAAGGATGTGCCGTATTACCACCCCGGCAAGGATTCGCCGGAAGTGCAGTACATGCTGGAACGTCGCAAGCAGCTCGGCGGTTTTCTGCCACAGCGTCGCCGTCACACCGATGTCAAGCTCAAGGCGCCAGATCTGGCCGCCTTCGAACAGATCACCAAAGGCACCGGCGACCGCGAAATCTCCACCACCATGGCGCTGGTGCGTGGCATAAACCTGCTGTTGCGCGACAAGGCCATCGGTCCGCGCGTGGTGCCGATCGTGGCCGACGAAGCGCGCACCTTCGGCATGGAAGGCATGTTCCGCCAGATCGGCATCTATGCGCCGGAAGGCCAGAAATACCGTCCGCAGGACGCCGACCAGCTTCTGTATTACCGCGAAGACCAGAAAGGACAGGTCTTGCAGCAGGGCATTTCCGAAGCGGGCGGCATGGCGTCGTGGTTGGCGGCGGCCACCAGCTACAGCATCAGCAACCAGCCGATGCTGCCGTTCTTCATCTACTACTCGATGTTCGGTTTCCAGCGCATCGGTGACCTTGCCTGGGCGGCTGGCGACATGCGCTCGCGTGGTTTCCTGATCGGCGGCACCGCCGGCCGCACTACCTTGAATGGAGAGGGCCTGCAGCACGAAGACGGTCACTCGCACCTGCTCGCCGGTGCGATTCCGAATGTGCGTGCGTATGACCCGACCTTCTCCTACGAAGTCGCGGTGATCATGCAAGACGGCACGCGCCGCATGATCGAAGATCAGGAAGATGTGTACTACTACATCACCGTGATGAACGAAAACTATGCTCACCCCGATCTGCCGCAAGGTGTCGAGGAAGGCATCATCCAGGGCATGTATCTGTTCAAGGACGCTGGCAAGCCGAAGAAGAGCGAGCCGCGCGTGCAGTTGCTCGGCTCGGGCACCATCCTGCGCGAAGTGATTGCCGCCGCCGAACTCCTGGAGAAGGATTTCGGCGTCAGCGCCGATATCTGGTCCGTGCCCAGCCTTATTGAGCTGCGCCGCGACGGTTACGACGCCGAGCGCTGGAACCGCCTGCATCCGGAAAGCGAGCAACGCATACCTTACGTCACCGGTTTGTTGCAGGGCCGCCAAGGCCCCGCCGTTGCAGCCACCGACTACGTGCGCGAATACGCCGAACAGATCCGCCCCTTCATGCCCGACGGCATGCGCTACACCGTGCTCGGCACCGATGGCTTCGGCCGCTCCGACACGCGCGAGCATCTGCGCGGCTTCTTCGAGGTGGATCGCTACTGGATTGCGCATGCAGCGCTCGCTGCCTTGGCGAAGGATGGCAAAGTCAACGCCAAGGATGTGACGCGCGCCATTCGCGAGTACAAGCTTGATCCGGATAAGCCCAATCCGCTGACGGTGTAAATAGTGTGCGGCTTATCAAGGCTTGTAACGCTATTGCTTTTCGCTCGTCATCCCAGCGAAAGCTGGGATGACGGTATTGCCATCAATAGAGATTAGCTAGCCATGTTGTTTTGCGAGTCTTCTTGCGGTCGGCGAACGGCTAAATCTCGGCAATTCTCATCTTTTCATCGATTTGCAAAAGACGTGCCAGACAGCAGTAAACGTTCGCCGGGACGACGAGCGGAAAAGCAGGACGACCTGCGTCACCTTCTCTTAAATGAGTAGTCTGTTATCCACTCAATTTGTAGGCA
Organism: Dyella sp. M7H15-1; assembly: GCF_004114615.1. NCBI lineage: Bacteria > Pseudomonadati > Pseudomonadota > Gammaproteobacteria > Lysobacterales > Rhodanobacteraceae > Dyella > Dyella sp. M7H15-1. The sequence goes on along the minus strand of NZ_CP035300.1, from coordinate 2,759,809 downwards.
ATAGTCATCCACTGAGTCAGTTTTCATCTACGCCAAATAAAAGTGGTCGGTCGTAGATTCGACGCAATTCCTACGCATTTAGCGTGTCGTTTTTAAAGGTGTACGCCAAATCTTGTAAGGCTTTTACGGTTTTGTGTCAGTTAATGATGACATTTCATTTCGGACGAGCGGTGGCAACGCCGCGCCGCCTCCTTTGTGCCGCCCCAAACACCTCAAAAACACATGGCATGATCTCTTCCGACACGAGAAGTAGTTCGATAAGAACAGACGTATCAGAGAGAGACGACACATGGCCGTTCCTACTATGGGGATACGAGTAGGTTTTTCCTCACGACACGTTCGTGCAGCCTGCCTTGTGGCGTTGATGTCGCTGCCACAGCTGGTCGTGGCGACCTCGTTTCGCTTGCAGACCATCACCGTTGTGCTGGATGAGCGCGACGGCCGCACCGATTTCAACGTCACCAACACAGGCAGCGAGCCGATGCTGTTGCTGACCAAGTTGCAGGATGTGGACAGCACGCCCATGTCGGCCAACATTCTGGTAACCCCCGCCGTGACGCGCATCGACCCGGGTCAGAGCCAGCTCGTGCACTTCATGCTGAAGAAGGGCGTAAAGCTGGAGCGTGAATATCTGCTCAAAGCCTCGTTCGAGGGTGTGACGCAACGGGCGGATAAAGGCGCTCGCATGACGGTGCGCCAACAAGTGGGTTTTATCCTGCAGCCGAAATCGGTGCCGGTGGAAGAACGTCCGTGGAAGGATCTGCGCGTGCAAGTTAACGGCGATAGCCTGATCTTGACCAATGCCGGCCGGCATATCGTGCGGCTGATGCCGTCCATCGCACTGCAACCCAAGGGTGTAGACCTGCCGCTTGAACATCCCTACATCCTGCCTGGTCAACGCGTCAGCGCGGCCGGCGCTGCGGTTGGCGGAACCACGCAAATCGCCATCACGCCACTGAGTCGCTACGGCTTTGCACAAGCGAAGGCCGAGCTGACCGTGGCGCCATAAGTTTTTTGCCCGGGCCAGATGGCTGGGTGCTTTCGCAGGTGTTGTATGCATGCCTGCCTTCATCGAGAAACAGGAAGGACTGAAAATGCTGAAGAAAACAATCGTCTCTGGGTTTGCCGCTGCTGCCCTGATGGCAGCGCCACAGCTGTTTGCTGCAGGTCCGACCACCGAGCTGAAGGTGATGGGGGTGATCAATCCGCCCGATTGCTCGGTGTCGGTCGGCAACAATGGCGTGTTTGACGTGGGTGCCTACTCGCCCAACATTCTTTCCCAAACCAACCACGTTCAGCTCAATACCGTTTCACAGAGCATGGACGTGTCCTGCGATGCCAATACGCATCTCACCTTTCAGGTGATCGACAATCAAGCCGGTTCGGAAAGTACCGCGGCCGCCAACAATTTCGGCTTCGGCTTTAACGGTGGCACCAACAAGATCGGCTACTACCAGGTCGGCATGAGCACGCCGACGGTGGATGGTCAATCCGCCTTGGTGTTCAGTACCAGCAATCCCACCTCGTTCAATGCTTCAGCGACGGCCACCTTTGCCAAAAACGGGCAAACCATGGGGTGGGCCTCGGCCAACAATACCTTGTCGGTCGGCAAGGCTTTTCAAGCCATGTTGACCGTCACGCCGTGGGTAGCCCCGGCGACGATGATTGGCGACGTTTCCAGTACCGTGCCGCTGAACGGTTCCCTGACGCTGAATTTCGATTTTGCTATTTGATCCGGGCAACGCGGGCGCCGTAACTGGCGCTCGCGTGAATGGCTTCCAAGCACTTGAGTGATCCCCATGTCGAGACAACAACGCATCGGCAAGCTCGTCTTGCTGATCATGGCAGGGTGTGCAGCGATGACCGTGCATGCCAAGGCCCCAACATCCGAATTAAAGGTCATCGGTTCTATCGCGACGCCTCAGTGCAACGTGATGGTGGGTAACGGCGGCGTCTTTGATATCGGCGCTTATGCACCGGATATCCTTTCTCCCACCCGCGACGTCGCGCTTAGTCCAGTCACGCAACGTCTGCAGGTCGCGTGTGATGCAATGACGCATCTGACCTTCCGTGCGGTGGACAATGAAGCCGGCTCGGAAAGTACGGCGGGTGATAACCATTTTGGTCTCAGTTACAACGGTAGCAACAAGATCGGCTACTACACGCTGGATTTGACCCATCCCACCGTGGATGGAAAGACGTCCGTTGTGTTCAGTACGGATAATCCCCTGTTCTTTTCGGCGGGCGTGTTCAGTTATGTGTACAAGAGTGGTTACACGATGGGATGGGCAGTTGGCATGGACAAGCTGGCAACCGGCAAGGATTTCCAAGCCGACCTGACGGTTAGGCCATCGCTGGCGCCTGCACCGGTTGTTGGCGATGTCACACACACAGTGCCGCTTCGCGGTTCGATCACGCTTGATTTCCATTTTGCGATTTGAGGGTCCCTCCTCCTCGCGCCTTGTCTCGCGACGAAATCCACTCGGAATTTATTCACGTTACTTGCGAGACGCCACACTAGACGGGGCAAGCGTGCGACGGCCTTTCGCTCCCCACTTTTTGCCTTCGGCAAGGCTGCGTATGCGGCCTTGCTCTTTTTAAAGCGATCTCGGCAGACGATGGGGGATAGGGAGGTCCTGTGACGTCGGCAAAGCAATGGTTGAGGTACCTGATCCTTGGTGCAATCGTTTGCGTGCTTCTATTCATGACTACCGTGCATGCTGAGGATCGCGGTGCTTCGGCGGCCTCCGTGCAGTTCGATACCAAGGTGCTGGCCGATCGAGGCTATGGCGAGGATGTTGCGCGCTTTTTTGCGCAGCGTGCACGTTTTCTTCCCGGTGTGCAGATGGCCAGTGTAAGCATCAACGCGGGCTACGCCCAGTTGATGGATGTGCGATTCAATGGCGATGGCGACGTCTGTTTCGATCGCCAGCTACTTTCACGGCTCAGGTTGCGTAGAGCAGATGACCTGGCGGAAGAATCGTGTCATGACGTGCGACGATTATTTCCAGGTTCGCGCGTTGAACTCCAGCCTGGGATGTCACGTGTTGCCATCGTTGTGCCGGAGGATGCCTTCGACCCGGACGCACGTGATGGCGCTTCGCAGCGGGGCGGTAGGGCGGTGATGATGAATTACCGGGTGTTCGCACAGCGCTTCGATGGTGCGGTGGGAAGTCGCGATTATTTTCAAGCGCAGATCGAGCCGGGTTTCAATATCGATAACTGGGTATTTCGCAGTTCGGAGGTCTATACCAAGTCGGCGTCCTTATCCACCACTCAATGGCAAAACGCATATGTGCAGCGGAATATCGAATCGCTGTCATCGTTATGGCAGGCTGGGAGCTTGTACGCTGCGTCCGATTTCTATGCGGGCTTGCCCGTGCTCGGCGCACAGTGGTTTTCCGATACCGCGCAGGCGCAAGCGGCACCGTTGGTGGTGCCCATCCAGGGAATCGCTACCAGTCATGCGGTGATCGAGTTGCGCCAGCGTGGACAAGTGATTTACCGGACGGTGGTTTCGCCCGGACCCTACGCACTCAGTGAGGTAACCGGGCTTATGCCTGGCGCCGAGATCGAAGTGCGGGTGACGGAAGAAGATGGCATCGTGTCGCAATTCATCGTGCCTGCGCCGATGGCCGAAAGTGCGGCTGACTTGCCTACGACGTATCACATGGGTGGTGGACGTTACCGTAGCTTGTTCTATGGTGAGGACGCACCACGCGCTCCCATGCTGGCTTATGGCGATTATGCTTTCAGCATTTCTCCACATATGCGGCTGGGAAGTGGCGCGATGGTGGCGCAGGGCTATCAGAATGCATCCATGCAATGGTCGCTTGCCACGCGCCAGCAATGGGTCAGCGCGGGGCTCAGCACGTCGCACGCGCAGAGCCTAGGTTCTGGAGTGATGGGACAGGCGCAGGCATCGATGACGTGGTTCGGCAACGTCAGCGGAGGCGTCGCCTGGCAGCTTCGTTCGCGCCAATACGCGATGCTGGAAGACTCGCTATGGCCCAATGCCCAGAGCACCTACACGCAATCGCTGAGCGCCTCGGTGAATTGGGCCAGTCTTCGCTGGGGCGCCTTTGCTTACACGCTCACGCATGCTGGCGATGCGCTCGGCACGAGTTTTCTACACGCGTTCACGGCCACTCGCAGGTTGGGGCGTCTGCAGCTCAATGTCAGTTGGCAACGGGATCGATATGGCCGCAGCGCGGCCTATCTCGCCTTGAGTTTGCCGCTTGGGCGGGAATCAGTCAGTGCCCGCTATTACCAGAATGGCCGCGGCGATAATGCCGCGGCGATGAGCTATCAGGGGCGCGTCGGCAATAACGTTGGTTATCAGGTCGATGGCTATCGCGACGACAGCGGCTCGCGTGTGAGTGCATCCGCGCAGGCGAATTCGGCCTATGCGCAATGGGCGGGCGGTTTGTCGCAAACCACGACAGGGCAGCGATCGTTCTATGCGTCGGCAACCGGCAGCATGGTGCTAACGGGCGATCGCGCGCTTGCGTTGTCGGCCAATCGTCTGGGCGACAGTTTTGTGGTGGTCAAGGTGCCGGAGCTGACGGGCTTGCGTCTGAATGGTCCGGGTACGCAGGCGACCGTCTCCAGGCTGGGTACGGCGTTGCTGTCGATGCCGTATCCGTATCGAACTACACGTATCCAGGTGGACGGTAAATCGTTGCCGCTCAACTATCGCCTGGAAACCACGCAACTGGAATTGAATCTAGCGCGTGGTGCGGTGTTCACCCAATCCATGCTTGCGACAGCGATACGCCAGCTTGTATTGCAGGCGCGCATGCGCGATGGAAGCACGGCCCCACAGGGCACCAGTGTCTTCAATGAACAAGGCGATTTCGTCGGGACAGTGGTCGGCGATGGCAATGTCTTGCTGATCAACGCCGATATCGGCACATCGCTATACCTGGAACCGATTGGGGCTTCCCGTTGCAAACTGCAGTACACCGTACCGCAACGCTTCGATCCCGAACTTCCCTATCAGGAGGCGCCGGCAAGTTGCGAATGAAATTGCCGGCGCGATAAATAAGACGCGATAAATAAGCTCAGTTTTCGCTGTCGCGACGCAGTGTTCGATAGAGCAAGAACAGCGCACCCACCGTGCCGGCGACAATCGCCGCGGTCGCCACCGGATGGCGATTCGCTTGTCGCCGCAGTCGGCGATACTGATAGTTGGCTTCGTCGGCGAAATCCTCCGCGGCGCGTGCGATGCGCTTGCCCGTATCAGCGCGATTGAAACGGCCCACGGCGCGGCGCCCTCGGGCCAACAGGCCATCGGTCGTTTCAGAGACGCCATCGGTGTAATGACGCACGTGGGTGCTCAGGTTGTCGAGACGACGTTCGATATCGGCTTGCCTGCTCATGAGGATTCTCCATACGGTCCGAGTTGTTCAAACTGCCAGCGCTGAGGTGAGCGTGGCATTAACCAATGATACGCGTGTTCAGCCAGCCAACAGGCGGTATTCGCCACCGGTCACCCCCGGCGCCTTGTCCAACGGATGCACCGCGCGCAGCTTCAATGGCGCAAGGCTGGAAACATCCACATCCACAAGCCCACACCACAACGAACAGATCCAACGAAATCACGCCAAGCACATCCTTGCGTGATCGTTTTGGCCAATCTGCACCGACGTAGGGGACGTGGGTTGCACCGGAAGATGGCTCGTTCCAAGCTAGCATCTTGTCCAACGCGGGCGTACTGACAATGATTCGTTTGCCCTTCCGTCGCCCCACCGTGGTTGCCGCAGTTTGCGGCTTGCTGGTGGCGCTGGCCGCCTGTTCGCAGCAGGATCAGAATCCCGCGCCATCCCAGGCCGATGCCGCCAAGGTCCAGGCGCAGGTGGAAGCCGACGAGGCCAATCGCCAACTGCAGAACTATCGCCAGATGCTGCAGATGAAGAATGATGAGATGGCGGCCCTGCTTGGACAGGATATCGTCCAGCATTTCCCCAACTCCGACGCCGCGAAAGAAGTGCAGCAGACCTTGCCGGAGGTCGCACAGCGATGGAGGGAAACCAGCGAAAAGCGCCGGCTGGCAGCGCTCTGGACCTATCAGGTCGCCCCGATGGAAGGCGGCACGCAATCCACCGCCAGCCTCTTTAGTACCCGGCCTTCGGGAGACCGCGCCGTGCGGCTGGTGTTACGCCGCCACACCCAATGGGGGCAGAGTTTGTTCCTGTTCGGCACCGGACATGGTTTCGTCTGCAAGGGCAATTGCATGCTGCAGGCCCAGTTTGACGGCAAGCCACATCCGGTGCGCGCCTTCCTGCCCACGACCGGCGAGCCCGCCATCTTTATCCGTGACGACAAGCCTTTTATCGAGGCCATGGAAAAGACCAAGCGCATCGTCTTCCATGTCGAGACGCGGGATGGCGGCAAGCAGGAGTTGGTGTTCGACACTGGTGGCTACGATCCGTCGAAATGGACGGCATTGGGTAAGAAGTGAGCCCGCTGTTGAAAGAGGCCCAGCGTCACATCGACAGCCTGCTCTTCCAACGCAAAGGGTTTATTGCAAGAACAGCTTCTCGCTGATCTTCGCCAGCGGCTTTTCCAGTGATTGCTGTAGGCGTGGCGGCAGATCCAGCGGCTTGAGCAGCATCTTCACCATCATTTCCGCCGGGATATGCCGGCGCAACAGCGCCTGGGCTGGCCCAACCACTTTCTGGAACTCCGCCTTGTTGTCCTTGTGCTGCGGATAGCACTGGTTGAACACGTGGCGCAGCGCGATGTCGCTGTCCTCATGGCGGATCTCGTTGACGCGGCGCAAAATCGCGCGGAACACCTTGTATCGCCCTAGCCGTTCGCTTTCCCGATAACGCCGGAAGGCCTGGTAGAAGTGCTTGTAATGCCGCACTTCGTCGCTCTTGATGTGGCGGGTGAGCTGCTTGAGCACGGGTTCGTCGACGATATCGTTCAAGGCGCGGTACAGGCTGGCGGTGCCCGTTTCCACCACGCAGCGGGCGGCCAGCTCCAGGCCGCGTGAGGGCTCCAGTTGTTCGTTGGTGCACAACGCGCCGTAATCGTCCCAGAACGCCTTGAAGCCGGTATCCCAGTCGAACTCGGGCCAGACATGACGCACATAGGCGGCCAACGCGCGGCCGTGTTGTAACTCTTCGTGCTCCCAATGCTCACGCAGCCAATCCTGCAGTTCCTGATCGCCGTCGAAGTGTTCGATCAAGTTGTGTGTGTACAGGTCCGAGCCGCTTTCCACAAACGAGGCGCTGCAAAGCAACAGGAAAAGATCCTGGTTATGCCGTACGCGGGCAATATCGATATTCGCGAAAGTCAGGCTTTCCAGAGTCCAAGGCAGAGCGGAGCGGTAGTCCACGTAGTGGTTCCTGTGCAAAAGGGACTGCCCGGTTTGTGACAAATCGGGGACAACAGCATAAAGGGTGAGCGGCATGACGGATTAATGTCAGCCTAAAGCTGCCGTGACAGGAATTTTAACGGACCACGGTCACCGGCACGTGGGCTCCGGCCAGCACATCCTCGGACACCGAACCCAGCAGCCAGCGACCCAGGGCGCCTCTTGAGGTATGGCCAATCACGATATGGTCGATGTCCGGGTGCTGGCGGACCTGGTTGAGCAGGACGTCCCCCGGACTGCCATGGGTGATCTCTAGATCCACGCGGTCGGTGGCCTCCGGAGCGATAGCGCGCAGTTCCTCCAGCAGTTCCTGGCTGCGTTGGCGAGATTCATCGGTAATCATCAGCGCGCAGGCATCCGCGCCGCCCTGGGTCACCTGCAGCACATACACCACGCGCACGCGGCCACCGCCGCAACGCGCCATCTCCATGGCGAAGCGGAAGGCACGTTGCGACGAATCGGAACTGTCGTAGCCAACCAGCGAATACTTGACCATGTTTCCTCCGTGGCAATAATCGGTGCTATACACGCTTTTAGTGTGCGCGGCGTGTTGTTAGTTAAGCATCAAGCCTGGGGAAACAACATACGGCGTTTGCACATGGAGATCACATGACATGGCTGATGCTGAATGTTCTTACGCATCCTTGCCAATTCGTTCAGTTTGCAGGCGTGACACTTCCGTCACGGCATCGACAACCGTAAACGCACATAGAAGGAGACCCACCATGAAGAAGCGTATTTTTGGATTGACTGCAGCCCTGGTGCTCTGCGCCGGTGGACTCGCTGGCCTGCCGGCGACCTCGGCTCTCGCGGCCTCAGCACCCATCAAGTGTCATTTGACTTATGAACTGGAGGGCTGGTCGGCGATTTATCAGCACGCCACCGGTAGAGGCCATGTGGTGTGCGATAACGGGCAGCGTGGCGCGGTCACGCTCAGCGTGCACGGTGGTGGTCTGACGGCAGGCAAGTTCCGGGTCAGCGGCCGCGGTGATATCAGCAATGTTCACGGCATCCATGAGGTGTACGGCAGCTATGTCCAGGGCGGCGCTTCGGCCGGCTTGGTCAAAAGCAGCACAGCGCAGGTGTTGACCAAGGGTACGGTCTCGATTGCACTGGAGGGCACGGGCGAAGGTGTGAATCTGGGCGTAGCCCTCGACAAGTTCGATATCGAACCGGTCAAGTAAGCTGGCCTGGTTGCAATGATGTGCGAAAGGCGCCCTTGTGGCGTCTTTCGTTTTGTTGACATTTCGGGCTGTTCTTTCCACACGTTCTTGTAGCGTGAAAGGCCCGCGTATACTCGATCCATCCAAAGCTTTTCAGAACGATGTCTTTCTTCCTGGGGGTTATATCCATGCGTCGCTTTTCAATCGTGCTTGCGATGATCTGCCTGTTGGGCCTCCTGGCGATCCCGGTGCGGGCGGGAGTGGGGCTGGACAATCCGCAGGTTGGCCAGGCCGCCCCCAACTTCCGTCTGGAAGACCAGAACGGGCATTGGCGCACGCCGGCTGATTACCATGGACGTTGGCTGGTGCTTTATTTCTATCCCAAGGATTTCACCCCAGGCTGTACGACCGAGGTATGCGCCTTCCGAGATTCCATCATCAAGCTGCGCCAAGCGGGTGCCGATGTGGTTGGAGTAAGCCTGGACGACGTGAAATCGCATGCCGAATTCGCAGCCAAGTACCACGTACCCTTTCCCTTATTGTCTGACGCCAAGCGTCAGGTGGCGATCGGCTATGGCGTACTGACTTCGGCAGTCGGCTTGCATTTCGCCAAGCGCACGACGTTTCTGATCGATCCCAGTGGCAAGATCGCCAAGATCTACCGTGACGTGGATCCAGAGAAAAATTCCGCTCAGGTACTGAACGACCTTGATACCCTGAAAAAGGCTGCTAACTGATGTTGATTTCCCAATCGGATCTGGGCTGGCGCAAGCCTAGGTTTGCGTGGTGGCGCATGCTGGCCTGGATACTGCTGTTGTTGGCGGCGTTCGGCGGTGTGCAATACATCCAGCATGCTCAGCAAGTATGGGGCGCTTTGCGGGCATTGCCGGCAGGGGACGAGCAGAGCGCATCGACCCTGCACGGCATGCTGGGCTGGGACATGGGCTATCTCATAGCGGCCTTCATCGTGATCGTGGCGTGTGTCGGCTGCATCCTGCGGCAGGCTTGGGCACGACCGGTGTTGCGAGCGGTTGCCCTGGTGCTGTGCGTGTGGAGCGCTTACCGCGGTGTGTTGATGTGGCAGCAATGGCAGGCCTTCGATGCGGCCAATGCATTGCTTGCCGGTGGCCAGCCGTCATCCGGGCAGGTTGCGCAGATGGCAGATTTGAAACGGATTCTGCTGGCGGGCTTGGGGCTGCGTATCGTCGCCGTACCGATACTTCTGTGGCTGGCCTGGCAGCTTGGGCATCCAGCGGTTCGTCTGCAGTTCCGGGCGCGGCAAAGCTGAGTGGGGCGGGTTCAGCCGCAGTTTCTGAGTCGGGCCTTAGCGATGAAATGCCGGCTGAGCAAACGCCAGCGAAGCGTCGCAGATTAATGCGCCGCTAAGTCCCCGTTCTGCAACATGGCACCATCCTTGAATGTCCACGATTAGGCAGGAGGCGACCGCTGTGTCGCTCACACCCCGATACCTGTGCAATGGTCTGATCCGCCGCAGCATTGAGCTGAGGGCGCTGTATCGTCACGCCGCTGTGCAGGTGAACGAGCCCGGACTGCGCACGGTGCTGGATGAAGAGGCTCAGTCGCTGGACGAGGTGATCGCCGAGCTTCAGGCGCAGATGCGCTATCACGCCTTGGAGCCCGCCACCCGTAGTCGCCTGCTCGGTCTGGCGCGCCAGCGCTTCGATACCTTGCTCGCCCGAGGCATGCCCCGGCGTGATGGCGCTTGGATACGCCTGCTGGCCCGCAAAGAGCAGCGCCTGTTGAAAGCCTTCGAGCGCGCGCTCAACCGGGTGGCCATGGGCGATATGAACGCGACCTTGCATCGCCAGCTCCCCCGCCTGCAGTCGATCGATCTGGACATGCACAGTTTGGCCAAGGCCGTGGGTCACTGATGACAGGTTTGCTGCACGGGGCTGCTGCGGTGCTGGTATTCTGATTCCATTGACAAGGAGCATGTCATGCGCCGTTATCCTCTTTTCGTCATCTTGTTGGTTTGTAGTGCCAGTGCGCATGCGCTGGAAAGTTTGCGCGTTGGCAATCAGTTGGTGGTGGTGGGTGACAGCGCGGCCAAGGTGAAAGCGCTGATGGGGAATCCTTCTACGCGAACGAAGAGTTCAAGCGGGAAGAGTTCGAGCAAAGTCAAGACCACTTCCCCATCGGTCAGCAAGAGCAAACGGCAAGAAGCGAAGGAGAAAGGGGAGACGTGGCAGTATCAGCGTGATGGGCATACCACGATCTTTACCATGGCGCATGGCAAGATCACGCATATCGAGGATGTCGCCCGGTGACGCTCCCATCGATTTGAGCGCTCGTCATGCCAGCACCATAGATGGCAATGCGTGATGAGATTCCAATTCTCGACACTCTCCACGTAATGCCACATGCGATCGCGATTGATCAGTCGCGCACCTGTCGGTTTGCCTATGTGCGCCGCGTCATCTATTCGCGTTGATGCGTATTCGCGGGTCGGCTGCTACGCTTTCGGCGGCTTTATCCAGGACAGCGCCATGCTTGAGCGTCTCTTGCAGCTTTCCATCGACGACTTATCGGCGTTTGCTCATCAACACGGCCCGTCCTTGATCGGCGCCTTGCTGGTTTTGTTGATGGGCAACTGGTTGGCCAGATGTCTGGCAAATTTCCTGCAGCGTGCGATGAATCGCGCCTCGGTCGACCCTACGCTGAGCGGCTTTTTGCGCAATCTGTTTTATGGCGTGGTGATTGCCGTGCTGATCGTGATCGCCTTGCAGACAGCGGGCGTTCCCAGCGCACCATTGCTCGCCGCGCTGGGTGCTGGTGGTCTGGCGATTGGCCTGGCCTTGCAAGGGTCCTTGAGCAATCTGGCCTGGGGTGTGCTGCTGATCGTGTTTCGCCCTTTCAAGGTGGGCGATTTTATCCATGCAGGTGGCGTCGACGGCACGGTTGAAGGCATTAATCTCATGCATACCCAGTTGGTCTTGGCCGACAATCGTGAAGCCGTGGTGCCCAATGCCAAGATCGGCGCGGACGCCATCATCAATTTCAGCCGGCGCGGTACGCGGCGCTTCGAACTGCGTGTGGGCATCGGTTACCGCGATGATATCGGCAAGGCCATCGACGTGATACGGCGCTTGTTCGCGAACGATCCGCGTATCCTGATAGACCCGTCGCCAACCGTCTGGACCGATGGCCTGGGCGAAAGTTCGGTGCATTTGCTGCTGCGCGCCTACACCAGCACCCATGATTTCTGGCCCGCGCAAACCGATCTGCTGCGTGCCGTCAAGGAACAATTCGATGCCGAAGGCATCAGCATTCCGTTTCCGCAGCGCGAAATACGCGTCGTAAATATGCCGACCGGTGAACGCTGAGTAGGGCAACTCCCTCGTATACGTATGCGCATGGCGCTCCGTGGCCGACTCGGCATGTCCGTAACAGGTATCGGTTGCTATGATGGAAGTCTTGCGGCCGCCCCGCCCCATGCGGCCGCCTTCGTTCTGCAGGAGAAATCATGGCCGACCTCAAAGAAGCCCGCGTTCCTGATATTGGCGGACACGCGGATGTGCCCGTCATCGAAGTGCTGGTCAAACCCGGTGACACGGTCGAGAAAGATCAAAGCCTGATCACCCTGGAATCGGACAAGGCCACGATGGAAATACCCGCGCCGTTCGCTGGCGCGATCAAGGAATTGAAATTGAAGGTTGGCGATGAGGTCTCCGAAGGTGCGCTGATCGCCCTTATAGAAAGCGTCGGCGCAGCCGACTCCGCGTCCCCCTCTACCCCCCAGGGAGAGGGTAGGGGTGAGGGGACAACCTCGCCTGCAGCTCCTGCCCCTTCGCGCGCAAGCGCGTCCCCCTCTCCCCAACAGGGAGAAGGAGCCAAAGCCCCCCAGGTCAAGGAAGAACCCGCACCGTTGGGCGGACGCGGCGTACTTCCCGGTAATGCGCCGGAGGGTGATGTAGCCCCACAAGCCCGTCCGCCGTTCGACGCCAAGCTGGTCATGCCGGGCGATGCCCCCTATGCCACGCCGGCCATCCGCGCCTTTGCGCGTGAGCTGGGTGTGGATATCCAGCAGGTGAAGGGCAGTGGCCGTGGCGGTCGTATCGTGCGCGAGGACATCACGGCTTACGTCAAGCATGCACTGGCTTCTGGTGCGCGTCCCGTGTCAGGTGGCGCAGTGGCGGCTGGCGGTGGCCTCAACCTGTTGCCGTGGCCGAAGGTCGACTTCGCCAAGTTTGGCGAAATTGAAGAGAAGCCGCTGTCGCGCATCCAGAAAATTTCGGGTGCCAACCTCGCGCGCAACTGGGCGATGATCCCGCATGTCACCCAGCACGAAGATGCCGACATCACCGAACTGGAGGCCTTCCGCAAGAAGCTCGGTGAAGAAAACAAGGATCTGAAGATCACCCCGCTGGTATTCCAGATCAAGGCAGTGGTCGCGGCGCTGAAAAAATTCCCCACCTTCAATGCTTCGCTCGATGAAACAGGCGAAAAGCTGGTCCTCAAGAAGTATTTCCACATCGGCATCGCAGTGGATACGCCTGATGGTCTGGTCGTGCCGGTGATCCGCGATGGCGACAAGAAAGGTCTGCTGGACCTGGCCACGGAACTAGGCGAGATCTCCAAGAAGGCGCGTGACAAGAAGCTCGGCCCGAACGACATGTCCGGTGGTTGCTTTTCCATCTCTTCGCTTGGTGGCATTGGCGGTACAGCGTTCACACCGATCGTCAACGCGCCGGAAGTGGCCATCCTGGGTGTGTCCAAAGCACAGACCAAGCCGGTGTGGAACGGCAAGGAATTTGCGCCACGTCTGATCCTGCCCCTGTCGCTCAGCTACGATCACCGTGTGATCGACGGTGCGCTGGCTGCACGCTTCGCCTCCTTCCTTGCCACCCAGCTCGGCGACATCCGTCGCCTGCTGCTCTGACGGGGAGGCGAACATGGCTAATACGATCGAAGTGAAAGTTCCCGACATCGGCGGTCACGAAAACGTACCGGTGATCGAGCTGATGGCAAAAATCGGCGACACCGTGGCGAAGGAACAAAGCCTCATCACGCTGGAATCCGACAAGGCGACGCTGGAGATTCCCTCCAGCGCTGCCGGTGTAATCAAGGAATTCAAACTCAAGCTGGGTGATGAAGTTTCCGAGGGCACCGTGATTGCCATCTTGGAAACCGTCAGCGAAGCCGACTCTGCGCCTCCCCCTTCCTCCCCGGGAGAGGTCAGGGAGGAGGGATCAACCTCACCAAGCACTCCCACAAGCCCCGCCCCCTCTCCCCAACCCTCTCCCCAAAGTGGAGAGGGAGCCAAAGCGTCGCAAGCGGCAGCGTCATCCGGAAAAGCCGCCGATATCGAATGCAAACTCGTCGTGCTCGGCTCCGGTCCAGGCGGCTATACGGCGGCATTCCGCGCCGCCGACCTTGGCGTCGACACCGTGCTGGTGGAACGCTACACCACCCTCGGCGGCGTCTGCCTCAACGTCGGCTGCATCCCGTCCAAGGCGCTGCTGCACGCCGCTGCGGTGATCGATGAAGCCGAAGCCATGGCCGCGCACGGCGTGAGCTTTGGCAAGCCGAAGATCGACCTCGACAAGCTGCGCGGCTTCAAGACCAAGGTAGTTAGCCAACTCACCAGTGGCCTCGCTGGCATGGCCAAGCAGCGCAAAGTGCGCACCGTGCAAGGCGTCGGTACCTTCGTGTCGCCGAACGAGATGGAAATCGACACCGCCGAAGGCAAGAAGCTGCTGCGCTTCGAATACGCCATCATCGCGGCCGGCTCGCAGTCGGTGCAGTTGCCTGCGTTCCCATGGGACGACGACCGCATCATGGATTCCACCGGCGCGCTGGAACTGAAGGACGTGCCAGCCAAGCTGCTAGTTGTCGGCGGAGGCATCATCGGCCTGGAAATGGCTACGGTGTATGGGGGACTCGGCAGCGAAGTGACCGTGGTCGAGTTCATGGACCAGATCATTCCCGGTACCGATGCCGACCTGATCAAGCCGCTGGCCAAGCGCCTCGGCAGCAAGCTCAAAGGTGTACACCTCAAGACCAAAGTGGTCGATGCCAAGGCCACCAAGAAAGGCATCGAGGTCAGCTACGAAGGCGAGAGCATTCCTAAAACCAGCGTGTTCGATCGCGTGCTGGTCTCGGTGGGCCGCTCGCCCAACGGCAACAAGATCGGTGCGGACAAGGCCGGCGTGGCCGTCACCGAGCGCGGCTTTATCAACGTCGATACGCAGATGCGCACCAATGTGCCGCACATCCTCGCCATCGGCGACCTCGTCGGCCAGCCGATGCTGGCGCACAAGGCCACGCACGAAGCCAAGGTCGCCGCAGAAGTCGTGGCTGGCCAGAAGAGCCACTTCGATGCACGCGTCATTCCGTCCGTGGCCTACACCGATCCGGAAATCGCCTGGGTGGGTGTGACCGAGCGTGAAGCCAAGGAAAAGGGTTTGAAGATCGGTGTCGGCAAATTCCCGTGGGTGGCTAGCGGCCGCGCTATCGGCATCGACCGCACCGAAGGCTTCACCAAGCTGCTGTTCGATGAAGAAACCCATCGTGTGGTCGGCGGTGGCATCGTTGGTCCGCATGCCGGTGACCTCATCTCGGAAATCGGGCTGGCGATCGAAATGGGTGCGGAAGCGGCGGACATCGGCCTGACCATTCATCCACATCCGACGCTGAGCGAATCGGTGGGCATGGCAGCCGAGGTTTACGAAGGCACGATCACCGATTTGTACATGCCGAAGAAGAAATAAAACGCTGCAGCAAAAAGGCCTGGGTTTCCCCGGGCCTTTTCGTAGGCTGGGGTGAAAATCCCAACCTACCCAGATCACCACGACGAAAACCCTGGCACATACAGAAAGCTAAGCGACTCGTAATAGCGGAGCGAGTGCAGCGGCGGCGCGTAGCCCACCGGCAACGGCAAGCCAGAAACACTCTGGAAATAGGCAATGCAGGCATCGCGCCACCATTGCGCCTCTTTTTCCTGGATAGCAAGAAACGTGGCGACTTGCTGATAGCGCTCATCATCGATATAGCCATCCAAATGACGCCAGGTTTCGCGCATCTTCTTCACGTCATCGACGCCTTGCGTATAGTGCGCAACTAGTTCGTACCACAACGTCTGGCCCGAGCGCATGCGGTATTCCCACGGCACATGGTGGAAATAAAGCAAGAACTGGTCTGGCGTTTGTTTCAGGTCATTGAATTGCGTCGCGATGGGTGGCGCATATTCGGCAACCGCATTGCTGCCGGTGCGGGTGCGATCGAAACCGATACCTTGGTGGTCGGCGCGATGGTAGTAAACGGGCCGCCAGTCGGCTTCCGATTCGCTGGCATCCCAGGGGGCGGGGCCGTAATGATGGCCGGGACCCATCAGATGCAGCAAGCCCAGCGGCGTCATGTAATCGACGGCGGCTTCGCGCGAGCCCATCATCATGGCGACGACCGATTTGACGAAAGCTTCGTTGTTGGTAAAGGTCATCCGCACCCAATCTTCGGCGAGGGCGCGTGACGACTGCGTTGGATCCCAGGCCATCCGACCGAACACATACCAATTGGCCTGATTGAAATCAGAGCCGCACCAGTCGCGATCGGTGCCGATATTCGCATCGCCAGCCATGCCTGTCAGTGAGTGACCTTCCAATGATCCGTCGACCACCTTCGCCACGGTCGAGCCTTTGCCGCGCGACATGGTGTCGGATGACAGCACTTCTTCGTACAGCGGCCCCAGATAAACCAGATGCGTGGCGAAGCCGAGGTATTCCTTGGTGATCTCAAACTCCATCATCAACGCTGTCTTCGGCATGGCGCCAAAGAGCGGATGGAAGGGTTCGCGCGGCTGGAAATCGATCGGGCCATTCTTGACCTGCAACAACACGTTGTTGCGAAAATGGCCGTCGAGCGGTTTGAACTCGTTATAAGCCTGTTTGGCGCGATCGTCCGGATTGGCTTGCGAGTAGACAAAGGCTCGCCACATCACCACGCCTCCGTGCGGTGCCAGGACATCAGCAAGCATGTTCGCGCCATCGGCATGGGTGCGTCCGTAATCTTTCGGGCCGGGCTGTCCCTCCGAGTTGGCTTTGACCAGGAAGCCACCGAAGTCGGGAACACGTTTGTAGATTTCATCCGCTTTAGCACGCCACCAGGCCTGCACCCGTGAGTCAAGTGGGTCGGCCGTTTTCAGTCCACCGATTTCCATCGGTGCACTGAAGCGTATGCTGAGATAAACGCGAATACCGTAAGGACGAAATACGTCAGCCAAGGCGGCGACTTTTTCCAGATAAAACGGTGTGAGGATCGTGGCGCCATCGGTGACATCATTAAGCACCGTTCCGTTGATGCCGATGGAAGCATTGGCGCGTGCGTAATCGGTATACCGTGGGTCCCGCCAGTCTGGAAGCTTCCACCAATCCCACATCGAGGCGCCAGCGTAGCCGCGTTCGACCTTCCCATTGAGGTAGTCCCAGTGATCGAGAACCCGCAGTTTTATCTGCGGTGATTCGCGCAGGTCGAGATGCTCGATGGGTTGTCCCGTTTGCAACAGGCGAAGGAAATGAAAGGCACCGTACAGCGCACCCGTATCGTTATTGCCAACGATGGCGATAGCTGTATGTCCATCTGCGACAACGCTTCGAATCACATAGCCATCATGACCAAGGTTCGCGGTATCCAAACGTAAGTGTGCGATGAAAGAGGATGACACCGTACCGACAATGATGGCGCCGTCGCCCGTCACCGTGTCAGACGTACGCAGGTTCTGCCCGAGCAAGCCACTCAGCCCGCGCTGCAATTCCTTGCGAATGGCGATTTGAGTGGGCGTGAAGGAGTCGACAACCAGCTCGGAAGCATGGCGGCGATAGCGCTTCACCTGTTCGGGGGTGAGCAGTCGATAGCGTAGCCATAGATCGTATCCGTCTTCGGCACGTGCTCGTGTTGCACATGACAGCGAACCCATGGTCAGCATAAGCACTGCAAGCATGCGCAGGAATGTTTTCATATTCAGGGTGGTGGCATGTTGTCGAAGAGGTCGTCCTGCGCCATAAAACTATCCTGATCTACAAAGCCAGATAAACCTACGCCAACCAGGCGATAGCGGCTGTCAGCGGGGCGTTCCACGCGTTCGCGCAACGCGCAGGCCAAGTCAGCCAACTCAGTGGCCGAACGTGGCCGCCAGGATGGTGTAAGGCTGCGTGTAAGCGTGTGAAAATCCGCCGTCTTCAGCTTTAACACGATCGTACGTGCGATACGTCCTCGTTGTGCTTCGCGCTGATGTGCCGACCAGGTTTTCTCAGCAAGTCGGCGGATATGCGATTCGAGTTCATCAAGCGTGAGATCATGCTCGAAAGTGTCTTCGGACGAAACCTGCAAGGTGAGCTGATTGGGCTGCACCGCATGCTCATCGATGCCTAGCGACAATTCATGCAGGCGTCGACCCCAGCGACCAAAGCGCATTTCGAGGTCAGTGAGTGGTAGCTCGCGCAGTTCACTCACGGTCTTGATGTCGAGGGCTTCCAGTTTTGCTTCCATCACCTTGCCTACGCCTGGCAGGCGGCCCACCGGCAACGGCGCAAGGAAGGCCATGACTTGGTGTGGACGAATCACAAACAAGCCATCGGGCTTGTTCCAATCCGAGGCGATCTTGGCCAGGAATTTGTTGGGGGCCACCCCGGCTGATGCGGTGAGCCCTGTTTCTTCACGAATGGCTGCGCGAATGGCCTCAGCGGTTGCCGTGGCAGAGGGCGAATCCGTCTTGGTGAGGGTGACGTCGAGATAAGCCTCGTCCAGCGACAACGGTTCGATCAGATCGGTGTGCCGTGTAAAGATGTCGCGCACCTGCCGCGATACCGCCTTGTAGCGGGTGAAATCCGGCGGCACGAAAATAGCTTGTGGGCAAAGCCGCTCGGCACGCACGGCCGGCATGGCCGAACGCACGCCAAATTTGCGTGCTTCATAACTGGCCGCACACACAACGGAACGCGCACCACGCCACGCCACCACCACGGGTTTGCCGCGCAGTGCAGGATCGTCACGCTGTTCCACCGACGCGTAGAACGCGTCCATGTCAACGTGAAGAATCTTGCGAGACGAAGATGCGGGCACGAGCGCGAAAGATTGCTTATGACAAGTACCATTCTAGTCAGGTACGCACTACGCTGCGATGTAGCTCTTCCGTCCCCAAGCCCCCTTGCAAGTATTGTCTCTCGATCACATCATTTAGTTTTGCCGTACATAACGCATTCATGGCGCCTCTTCCCATGTGGTGCCTCCTACCGAGTAGTCATTGATGAAAATCCTGATGGTTCTGACTTCGCACGACCAGCTTGGCAACACCGGCCACAAGACCGGTTTCTGGCTGGAAGAATTCGCCGCGCCTTACTACACCTTCAAGGACGCCAGTGTCGATATCGTGCTCGCATCGCCCAAGGGCGGACAGCCACCGCTTGATCCCAAAAGCGAGGCCCCCGACGCGCAGACAGAAGCAACGCACCGTTTCCATGCTGACGCGGCAGCCGTCAAGGCCCTGTCGGCCACGCTCAAGCTCACCGATGCCGCCAAGGGCGAGTATGACGCCGTGTTTTATCCGGGCGGCCACGGTCCGCTGTGGGATCTGGCCGAAGACAAGGACTCGATCGCCCTGATCGAACATACCTATGCCTCAGGCAAGCCGGTGGGCGCGGTTTGTCATGCACCGGCGGTATTTCGCCATACGCGCGGCAAGGATGGTCAGCCATTAGTGAAGGGCAAGTCGGTAACCGGCTTCAGCAATAGCGAAGAAGCGGCTGCCGGGCTTACCGATGTCGTGCCCTTCCTGGTCGAGGACATGCTCAAGGCTAACGGTGGCCAGTACGTGAAGAAGGCTGATTGGCAATCTCATGCCGTGACGGCGGGTCATCTGGTGACTGGGCAGAACCCGGCTTCATCGGTAATGGTGGCGCAAGCGGTTCTGGCGTTGTTGCATTGAGTCTTCGCCAAGAGTGCTTTTATGCAACTCCATCTGGCTGAAAAAGCGAGTGAGCTGGGGTGAAAATCCCAGCTTTCTCTCAGATCCAAGTGCCTGATATCTGAAGGCACACATCAATCCATGGCAGTCATGGGCTTGCCGGCCCGCAGTCGGCGCTTTTCCTCACGGCGCGCTTTGCGCGCGGCCTTGCGCTGACGGTGATCGTATCGCCACAGATAGATGGCAGGCGTGCTGAGCAGGGTCAGCAATTGCGATACGAACAATCCGCCCAGGATGGCGATGCCCAGCGGCTGGCGCATCTCCGAGCCAATACCGAAGCCGATCGCCAGCGGCAGTGCGGCACCCATCGCCACCAGGGTGGTCATGGTGATCGGGCGGAAACGCACCAAGGCTGCTTCGCGGATGGCATCCGGCGGCGCGAGCCCGCCTTTGCGTTCGGCCACCAGCGCGAAGTCCACCATCAGGATCGCATTCTTCTTCACGATACCGATCAGCATCAACATGGCAATCACCGACATGATGGTGAGCTGGGTGTGTGTGATCAGCATGGCCAGGAATGCCCCCATACCGGCGGCGGGCAAGGTCGAAAGAATAGTCAGCGGATGAACCAGGCTTTCGTACAGGATGCCCAACACGATGTACATCACCAGAATCACCGCGGCAAATACGATCAGTGCGTTTTGCAACGCCTCCATCAGTTTCTGGTTGTCGCCCGTGTAGCGCTTGGTAACACCGGGCGGCAATTGCGCGGCAAACATGGCCTGGTCGATATATCTCAAGCCATCCGCCTGGGTGACGCCATCAGCGAGGTTGTAACTGATGGTGGAGGATTCCACCTGGTTGTAATGCTGGATCTCCACCGGCGCGATATACGACTTGATATGCGCAATGGCCGAGAGCGGCACCATCTTGCCCTGGGTGCTGCGCACATAGGTGTTGAGCAAGGTATCCGGACTCAAGGTGTCGGCGTTATTGGCTGTCATCACCACGCGGTACTGATTGATATCCGAATAGATCACCGATACCGGTGTCTGGCCGAAGGCATCGGTCAGCGCCTGGTCGACCAGGCCCATGCCCACATCCAGGCGCGATGCGGCGTCGCGGTCTACCTCCAGCAACTGCTGCTTACCGATACTGTCGTAACTGGTGGTGACGTTCTTGAACTGATTCATCTTGCGCATCACTTGCGCCAGCTTCAGCGTGGGCTCCTGCAGCGGCGTGCCATTGTTGCTGCCCAGGTCGAACGCGAATTCGCCGCCACCCTTGTTGCTGGGGCCGCCAAGGAACTGTAGGCCGCGCATGGTGACCTTCATGTCCGGAATGCTTTTGTACTTTTCGTCGAGACGGGCAATCACCTTCTGCAGCGAATCGGGCCGCTGACCGGGCTGCTTGCCGAGCGGCTTGAGGTCGACGAACAGCGTGGAATTGTTGCCCACGGCACCATTGTTGTTGTTGCCGCCAAGAATCGTGGTGACATCGCTCACCGCCGGATCGGCCTGCATGATCGCGGCAATGGCCTTGGTGCGCTGGGCCATCAGGCTGGGTGAGATATTGGCTTCGGCTTCCAACTGCGCGATCAGCATGCCGGTATCTTCCTTGGGCATGATGGCGCCACCGGCGGTCTTGGCGACCACCACGGCAAGCACGCCGGTCAGGATCAGCAAGATCAACGGCTGCCAGCGCATGATGCGGCGGTGGTGCATGGCCCAGTCCAGGCCACGCTGGTAGATGCGCAGCATCCAGCGGTCGAAGCGCTCCGCGATTCGTTCCAGCTTGCCCGGCGTGCGGCCGGCCGGTTCTTCGGCCAGCAGATAACGTCCACACAAGGCGGGCGTTAACGTGAGCGACACCAGCGCGGAAATCACGATCGTCGCAATCAGCGTGACCGAGAATTCGCGCATCAGCATCACCAGGGTGTTGTTGCCGAACACCATCGGCGCGAACACGGCAACCAGCGACACCGTGATCGAGATAACCGTAAAGCCGATTTCGCGTACACCCACCAGCGCCGCGTCCAGCGCAGTGGCACCATGCTCCATATGGCGCACGATGTTTTCGATCACCACGATCGCATCATCCACCACGAAGCCGATGCACAGCACCAGGGCGATCAGCGACAACGTATTCAGCGTGAAGCCTGCGGTATACATCACCACAAAGGCACCCGCCAAAGAGAGCGGCACACTCAGCATCGCAATCAGAGTGGGACGCAAGCGCCGCAGGAACACCAGCATCACGACGGCGACCATCACGATACTGAGCAGCAGCGCCACTTCCACTTCATGCAGAGCGGACTTGGTGCCTTGGGTCAGGTCGAAAATCGGCGTGACCTGCACATTCGCCGGCACCAGATTGCGCAAGGCCGGCAAGCGGTTGCGAATCTCCTGCACCAGCGCCACCGAGTTGGCTTCGGGGCGCTTGCTGATCTGCATTGACACGGCGCGCTGGCCGTTGAACCATGCCGCCTGGTATTTATCCTGCTGGCCACTGGTGATGGTGGCCACGTCGGAGAGATAGACCGGCACGCCTTTCTGATTGGCGATCACCAGCCGACCGAAATCTTGCGCCGTTTGCAGTGCATCATTGGCCGTGACGGTCATCTGCCGAAAGCCGTCGCTGAGAATGCCTTGCGGCGAGGTGACATTCGCCGCTCGCAGCGCATTGGCCATATCGTTGGCGGTGATGCCCTTGGCGGTCAGCGCGGCGGGATTGAAATTCACGCGCACCGCATGCGGCGTGCCGCCAAACACTTGCACCTGCGCCACGCCCGGGATTTGCGACACAGCCGGTTTCAACAGGGTATCAGTGAGGTCGTAGAGTTTGTCCGGCGGCATGCCGGTCGAGGTGAGCGAAATCAGCAGGATCGGAATCGACGACGTATCGAATTTGAAATATTGCGGCGGCTGCATGCCGGACGGCAGATCCGCCTGTGCGGCGTTGATGGCGGCCTGCACATCGCGCGCAGCCTTGTCGGCATTGCGGCCGAAATCGAACAGGATTTGGATCTGCGTGCCGCCGGCATTGCTGTCCGATGTCATCTGCTGGATACCGGGAATGCGGCCTAGCTGGCGCTCCAACGGCGCCACTACCGTGGCGGCCATGGTTTGTGCATCGGCGCCCGGATATTGGGCGATGACGACCAAGCCGGGAAAATCCAGCGAGGGCAACGCCGCCACACCCAGCAACAGGTAGGCGCAGAAACCAGCGATCGTCAGCCCAATGGCCAGCAACGAGGTGCCGATCGGGCGGCGGATGATGGGCTCGAAGACGTTCACGGCCTGATTCGTACCGTGATGTCAGGCAAACGCAAGCCGCGATCGCCTGCACTCTGCGCAGGCGATCGCGCAACCAGAAAGAAGAGCACATTCATGGACATTCTTATGCCTCGGCATTCCATCCCGGCGAATGTGCCTGAAGTCTGGCCATGCTGGAAGGCATGGCATATTTTCGGAGTCTTCGGAGCAGAACGTCGACATGGGGCCTTATGATCCGGCCTGGGCTTTGCGATCCTGTGAAGGCTCGCCATCCCTTATCGACATATCCAGGATATCCAGGGAAAGAGACACTGAACATCAGGTTGTCACCATGGACTCTCGTCGTCATCAGAAATGGATGAAAGGCGACGTAAGGGAGCGTCGATGCGTTAGGTAGAGTTGCTTTACTTTGTTGGCGTATGCCCACCTATGTTGGGTGGGCAAAAGCGATTAATGAATCGACGGACTGTAACGCAGCGTCAAGTACCACGTACGGCCGAGCTGGTTGTAGTAGTAGGCCGTCTCGTAGTTTTTGTCGAACACGTTGGCCAGTCTGGCTTCCACCTGCCAGCGCGGTGCGAGGTTGTAGCTGACGCGCAGGTCGGTGGTGGCGTAGCCGCCCATGCGGTGCACGTTGGCGATGTCGTCGTAGCGCTTGCCGGAAGCGAAGAAGGTTGCGCCTAGGTTGAACTGGCCGAAGCGGCGATCGATATCCACTCGTCCGGTCTGTTTGGCGCGGCGCGGCAGCAGGTTACCGTTGTACGGGCTTTCGTCGTTCTTAGGCTGCATCAGCGTCAGGTAGCTTTGCACGCGCCAGTCATCCAGGTTGAAGCCGAACTGGCCTTCGATACCGCGGATCACGGCGCGGCTGATGTTCATCGGGATGTACAGGCTGTTGAGCGCGATCAGGTCGTTGATGCGCGTCTGGTAGGCATTTACGCCCCAGTTCCAGGTGCTGAGCTGCTGGGTCAGGCCGATTTCCGCACTGCGCGAGGTTTCCGGATTCAGGTTTGGGTTGGCGGTGGGCACGCCGCCCATGGCCGGGAAATACAGGTCATTGAAGGTCGGTGCGTGGAAAGCCGTGCCATAGCTCATCGACAGCACCGGACCTTGCTCGAAGTGATAACCCCAGGCCGCCGCGCCAGTGTTGTGGTTGCCGAACTGATCATTGTGATCATGCCGTGCCGACAACTGCACTTCGTTCTGGCCGAAGGTGCCTTGGTACTGTGCAAAGGTGCCGGTATCGCCGCGCATGGTCTCCTCGAACGCGGTATCGCTGTAAATGTGTTCCTGCTGATAGTCGACACCCACCGTCAGCAACTGGTTACTGGCCAGCGTGATGTCGTTCTGCCATGACGCCTGATTGCGGCGCGAACCGAAATAACCGGTGGGCATGCGGGGGTAATACTCACCGAAATAGGTGCCCTGGTAGTACGTATCGTCGTCATCGCGGCTCTGGGCGGCGGTCAGTGTGACCTTCCAGATATCCATCGGCGTGAAGCTCAGGTGTGCTCCAGCAACGTATTGTTCCTCGAGGGCATCGTTACCGCTGTAGGGGCTGCCGGCGTATTCCACGTTGCTCTTGCTGCGCATCCAGTCGAAACCAAGTTCGGTGCCGTTGTCCCAGCGATAACCGAAGTTGGCGAAACCGTTCCAGTTGCGGTAGGCGTCGTTGCGTGGATCGTCCACGAAGCACGCCACGCCTCGCTCCGCCGCGCCCATGCGACAGGAGGGGATACCGTCGGTGTAGGTGCCGCCGAGGCTGGCGTTGTACCACAGATGTGAATCGCCGCCGGATACGCCAGCCTGGCCGTTCACATAACCATGGCTGCCGCCGGTGATGCTGATCGAGGGTGTCACGCCGCCATTGGGTTGGCCGTGACGCAGGAAAATCTGCAGCACGCCACCGATCGCATCGGAACCATACAAGCTGGAGCGCGGGCCGCGCACCAGTTCAATGCGCTCGATCGCATCGACCGGAATCTGTTCAAGCGCTGCCAGACCCAGGCTCACCGAGCCGATGCGCACGCCGTCGATCAGCACCAGCACGTGGGTGGAATTGGTGCCACGCAGATAGAGCGAGGTCGATTCGCCGATGCCGCCGGTTTGCGAGATCGAGATGCCGGGCAGGCCGGTCAGCAAATCCCTCACCGAGGTCGGCTGCAGGCGGTCGATATCCTCGCGTGGGATCACGGTGACCGAAGACAGCGCGTCATCGGCGGTGATCGCCGTACGCGTTGCGGTGACAATCACCGGCGACAGCGTGTTGTTCTGATCGGTGGTGATTTGGGTATGAGCGGCCGACACGGCCAATCCAGACAGAAGTGCGGCTGCTAGCGCAGTCTTTTTCAACATGTTGATTCCCCTGCCGCACGGCCCCGCGCGGCGTGAATAAATAAGCCGGCGAACTTGCAGCGCAGGAAACGGAATGGCGGGCATGCGACAGGTGCCGCGACACGCGCTCCGAGCCCCGCCCACCGCGAGTCGCCAGAACCATCGAATCAGGCCGGTCTCCGGACTCGCGAGTGGCATGCCCTTCATGCACGCCGTCGAACGATGCCTTCCCATGCGATGCACAGTGGCGCGTGATCGTTCGTAAAACGCTCGCTTACCGTTGCGGGGGCAGTGCCGGAATTGCTGCGTTAGTAGCGCACCGGCTTCCCGTTTCATCCCCTCAAGCCCAAGGCCCGGGGACACCCGAAACGGGCGAACTTTAGCGGGTGAGGGTGGGTTGGGGCAATTCGGGCAGTGAATCCGTGCATGGCCCGGAGCGCCACTCTGGCCTCATCGCCATCCCGGCGAAGACCCATTGCTGTCCGGAGAAAATTGTCCCATGTGAGTATCTAAATCGGATGGATGTCATCGGATGACTCACGTCGGTCGCACGTCGTGCAGTTGCCAGTTCGCGCCAATCAACCAGTTCAGACGCTGGCGCAAAATACGCATCGGCAAATCGGTGATCATTTCCACGTCGATATGCAGGTCCGCCACCTTTGCGCTCACTTTCGCAAGCTGATCGGTAATGCCGAGATGCTCGTCGATGCCATCCGGATCAGGCTGCAAGGCGCGCCAACGTTGGAACAGCAGCGGACTGCGCAATGCTTCCTGCAAGGCCGCGGCAAAATCATTCGGACCGGCGCCGTCGTAGCTCAATGCCGGGTGCGTACCACGCGCATGCGCCAGATCCTTGATCTGCAAATAGTAGTGACTGCGGTGGGTCATGAAGGCTCCCTCTTTTGGCTTACCGTACATAGCAAGAACCGGTGATAGGCCGGTCTTCGCTCCCATTCAAAACACCATCGCCCCCTGATGTAGCGCGTATGACGCCTGCTCGGGGGCTACCCCATGCAACAAGATACCAAGGCAAGGGGCTGGCAGCAGTTGACACAACGTATCGATATTTTCCTCTATCGCAGCCATGTGTGGATCGATCTGGTTACCCATCCAGCCAACCAGCCGGCAACCATCTGCTTCAATCGCTTGTGCCGTCAACACGGCGTGATTGAGGCAACCCAGGCGCAATCCCACCACCAGCACAACCGGCAATGCCCACTCTATAGCGATGGCCGAGGCCAATAGTCCCGGCGCCAATGGCACGCACCACCCGCCCACGCCTTCCACCACCACAGTGTCATAGTGCTGACGCAGCATGTCGAAGGCAGCGCGCAGCGGCGGCAGGGCAATCGTTACACCTTCGCGTACAGCCGCCAGATGCGGCGACAGCGGTTCGCGCAGGGCCATAGGATTGATGGATGCGTATGCGGGCACAGGTGCGCTGGAGGCGGCCAGCAAGGCGAACGCATCTTCATTGCGCAAACCGTGCGCGGTATCGATGCATCCGCTGGCCACCGGCTTCATGCCGCAAACGCTGCGGCCGGTGGCACGCAAGGCGTGGATCAGCGTGCAAGCTGCGTGGGTCTTGCCTATGCCGGTATCAGTGCCGGCAATAAACAGTGCAGCCGATGAGCGCCTAAGCGCGTTCGGATGTGCCGCGTTGCCTTGCTCGCTCATGGATGGTTGGGGCTCCCCTTGTGCCCTGGTGTGGGACGTCCCAATCTTAGGGCCATGGATCTTAAGGCATTGCCTTTCAGCATTCGGATCGACTCATCATGTTCGAAATCAAGACCAGCGACGTCAGCAGCAAGCGCGAACGCTACACCGAACTGGCCGAACAGGCACGCGGCATGCTGGCCGGGGAACCTAGCCTGATTGCCAATGCAGCCAATTTCGCCGCGCTCGTCTTCAACAGTCTGCCCGAGCTCAACTGGGCGGGCTTCTATCTCTACGACGGTACGGAGTTGGTGGTCGGCCCTTTCCAGGGCAAGCCTGCCTGCATCCGCATCGCACTCGGCCGAGGCGTATGCGGCACCGCAGCGCAAACCCGCCAGACTCAGATAGTGCGCGACGTGCACGATTTCGACGGCCATATCGCCTGCGACGCGGCGTCACAATCGGAGATCGTGGTGCCCCTGGTCAAGGCCGATGGCAGCTTGCTGGGCGTGTGGGATGTCGATAGCCCGTCTATCGCGCGCTTCGACGAGGAAGACCGCGCAGGTATGGAGGCGTTGTGTGAGGTCTTCATGCAAGTTGTCGACCCGCAGGTCTGAAGCTTTATAGCGAAGCCTGGGTTTTCGTCCGGACGTTGCCTTCCAGCAACTGCATGACGGCACGGCGCGCCTCTTCCACGCCGGTGCCATCCGCGGACGAAAACACCTGCGCTGTGACAGGCATACCCACCGCCAGCTCCTTGCGCAATGCGGCAAGTGATTGGACCGACTGATTCCGCGACAATTTGTCCGCTTTCGTCAACAACATATGGCAGGCAAGCTCGGTATCCAGGCAGAAATTGAGCATCATCCGGTCGAACTCCTTCAGGGGATGACGAATGTCCACGATCAGCACCACACCACGCAGGCTGCGTCGCTGGTGCAAATAACGATCGATCTCGTGCCGCCAATGTTCGCGCAGGGCGTCAGGCACCTTTGCGTAGCCGTATCCAGGCAGGTCGATCAAGCGCGCCTCCATCGCGGGCAAGGCTTCGCCCACCGCGACGGGCGGCAACGAGAACGCCACCATTTGCTGCGTGCGTCCCGGCGTCTTCGACGTGCGTGCAAGCCCTTTGTGGCCGGTCAACGCATTCAATGCACTGGACTTTCCCGCATTGGAGCGACCGGCAAACGCCACCTCCACCCCTTCGTCGGCAGGTAACTGGTTGATGCGATGGGCGGCGAGCACAAATTGTGCACCTTGCAACGGGTTGGAACTCATGAGTCGTGGTTTGACCGGCTAATATGGCGTGGAGATAATTTGCGGCGCTCTGATTCATTCTACGCAGGCATCACCGGCGTTGAGGGTCAATGCTCCGAACTTAACGGTGGAAATTCCATGCTCGTCATCCCAGCGAAAGCTGGGATGACGACACCTTGGGATTACGCTTAAGTTCAGAACATTGTGTTGAGGGCGCGCACCGAACATCCGTAGCAGTATTTCCTGGAGGCAAGTGTATGAGTTTTCGGCTCGCCGGTTCTCGGCCCGCTGTTGTGAATGCAGTAGCCCTGGTTCTTGCTTTCTCTACTAGCGCGGTACTTGCGCAGAACACCCCAGAACAAACACCCCCGAAAACAGCAGCGACGGCGACCGCCTCCACCGCCGCCAAACCCGCCGCTGCGAGCAGCGCCCCGGCGGCGGCACTCGCTCCCGCGGAAGCGGACGACCACACGGCTGCCACCAAGCCCGGCGATGCCACGGCCGGCCAGGCCAAGGCGGCGGCTTGCGGTGCCTGCCACGGCATGGACGGCAACTCCACGGATGCGCAGTATCCCAAGCTGGCCGGTCAGCACGAGACGTACATCGCGCACCAGTTGCACGACTTCAAGTCAGGTTCGCGCCAGAACGCGATCATGCAAGGCATGGCCGCTCCACTATCCAGTCAGGAGATGCACGACATTGGCGCCTATTTCGCCAGCAAACGCTCGCTGCCGGGCGTTGCCGACCAGGCCGTGGTGGACCAGGGCCAGAAGCTCTATCGCGAAGGTGATCCGGCTCGCGGCATTCCCGCCTGCATGGCTTGCCATGGTATCGACGGACGCGGTAACCCGGGCGCGATGTACCCGCAGCTCACTAGCCAGCATGCGCAGTACGTCGAAGCCAAGCTGAAGGATTTCCACGACGGTGTCACCTGGAGCAATGATGCGCACGCGCAGATCATGCCGACGATCGCCAAGAAGCTCGACCCACAGGACATCACCGCGCTGGCCAGCTATATCGAAGGCCTGCACGTCACCGACAATAACGCCCCTGTGTCCGCATCGCCGTAACTTCTAGTCGGCGATGTTGTCAAAGGCTTTCTCGTTTTCCCCATCCTGAGGCCAGCCATGCTGAAGCGTCTGACTTTCCTGTGTGCGGCACTGCTCGCCGTATCCGCCTGCAGCCACAACAGCCCCGACAACGGCACCGCGTCCCCGTCGCAACCCGCATCCGCGCGGACCTCAGCGCCGACCGCACTGGCATCGGCGGCTAAACCCGCGACAGCCGCCACCGCGGCAGCCAGCAGCACGGCCGTGGTGCCGGCATCCGCCAGCACGACCACGGTTGCGCCAAAACCTTCCGCTCCGGCGACGCCGTTCGTGGATGACGGTAAATGGGTGGAAGGCAAGAACTACTTCACTATCGAACCGGCCCAGCCGACCGGCATCCCGGACAAGATCGTGGTGACCGAGGCCTTCTCCTACGCCTGCCCGGCCTGTAACGCGTTCCACACCAGCGCCGACCAGCTTGCCCGGAGCCTGCCCTCGAATGCGGTGATGACCTATCTGCCGGTCTCGTTCCGTCCGGACGAAAATTTCCCGCTGTTCCAACGTGCCTACTTCGCCGCCAAGGCGTTGGGCGTGGCAGACAAGACTTACAACGCGATGTTCGATGCGGTGTGGAAAACCGGCGAGCTGGCTTCCGACGACCTGACCACCGGCCGTCCGAAACCGCAGTCCGCCTGGACGACCCTCGATGACGTCGCCAAGTTCTACGCCAAGTACGGGGTCGATCCTAAGGAGTTCGTGGCGGTGGCCAACTCCTTCAGCATCAACACGCAGATGAAGCGCGCCGACGACATGGTGAAGGTCTACGGCGTCGAAGGCACGCCAACCATCATCGTCAACGGCAAGTATCGCTTCACCCCGGGTGATGCGGGTGGCTATGCGCAATCGATCGAACTGGCCAAGTGGCTGGTGTCGAAAGAAGCGGCCGGCAAGTAATCCCAGCGCCCGGTCCGCCGGGCGTTTTTTTCTTTGATCGATCGATGACGGCATGACCGCCGTACCAAGCACAGGAAGAGCCATGTTCAAGACCGTCCTATTCCGTTTGATCGCCATGCTCTGCGGCCTGATCATCACCAGCGCCTGCGGCGCTGCCGCGCCCAACGCCACCGCTGCACCATTCACCGATGGCAACGAATACGTCACCCTGCCTGCGCCGTATCAGCGCGACAGCAGCAGCGGCAAAATCGAAGTGGTGGAAGTGTTCTCTTATGCGTGCATCCACTGTGCCGAGTTCTCGCCGTACGCCGATGAGCTGCGCAAGTCGCTGCCGGCCGGGGTGGAATTCAAATCGGTGCCAGCGCCGTTCAACGACACCTGGGTCCCGTTTGCACGTGCTTACTATGCGGCGAAGAAACTCGGTGTGCTCGACCGCACGCACGATCTACTGTTCGAGAAAAAGTTCAAGGAGCAGTATCCGATCAACTCGATGGACGAAATCGCGAACTTCTATGCCAGCCAAGGCGTGAACCGCGGCCAGTTCATGACGATTGCCCATTCGCCTGAAACGGATGCGCAGATCAAGAAGGATCTCGCCTTGATCCAAGCATGGGGCGTGGATAGCACGCCAAGCATCGTGGTCGATGGCAAGTATAAAAGCGCCAACATCAAAGATTTTCCGCAGCTCGTCGCCCTGACGAAGTGGCTGGTGCAGCAGGAACTTAAAGCAAAAGCAAAGGATAAATGACATGGGGTGACGTCGTTCACGCCGGCGACGCCACAAGCCTGTAACGTTCGCCCCATGACCCACACCAAACACCGGCTGCGCCTGCTTAGCTGCAACATTTTGGCCGGTGCCAGCGTGCGGCGTTACCGGCAATATGTCACGCGCAGCATCAATGCGGTACTGCCCGGCCGCAGCAAGCTCGATAACCTCGATCAACTGGCCGAACTGCTTCCGCAGTTCGACGTGATCGGCTTACAGGAGGCCGATGCCGGCAGCTTGCGTTCGGGCTTCCTCAACCAGACGCGCTATCTCGCTGAAACCTCTGGCATGCCGTTTTGGAGCCATCAGCCGAACCGCCCAGTGGCGCAGCTTTCTCACACCGCCAATGGCCTTATCTGCCGGTTCGAACCGCGGACGGTGATCGACTATCCCTTACCCAGCCGTATTCCCGGTCGCGGCGCGCTGCTCGCCCACTTCGGCGACGATGCCCATGGGCTGGCGGTGATGGTCGCGCATCTTTCGCTCAGCGCACAGGCGCGCGCGAAGCAGCTCGGCTTCATTGCCGAAGTGCTGCAGGATTATCCGCATGCGGTGCTGATGGGTGACCTCAATACCGACGCACACAGCCGGGAAATGCGGCACCTGTTCGAGCGCTGTGATTTGCAGCCGCCCGTGCATCCGGTGCTGACCTTTCCAAGCTGGAAACCGAAGCGCGCGCTGGATCACATCCTGGTTTCCCCTGGCATCAAGATCGAAAAGGTCTGGACGCTGCCGCAAGCCTTCTCCGATCATCTGGCGCTGGCGGCCGAAATCCAGCTCCCCACACCTTCCGTCAAATCACCTCAATGACTACCAAGCGACTGTTCCTTACCGTCATGCCATGGCTCCTGCTCGTGGTGATCGGACTGCTCACGGCATGGTTGCGCTACGGGTTCATCGAGCCGCCTGCGCTGGCGCATAGTTGCGATGACGGCAACACATCGGCCTCATGTAGCATGCGCACGTTCATCGTGCTCGGCTTCAATACCTACAGCTTTGGCATCGCTGCACTGGTCATCACAGCGCTCGCGTTCGTCCGGAAGAACATCGCGATAGCCTGGCTAGCCGCCGCCCTCGGCATTTTCGCCATCATCATGTACTGCTACTACGCCGGCGCCATGGCGCTGCTAGTGGGTTGTCTACGATGGGTCAATCTTCAAAAGTTTGGCATGCCAACGCCAGGCGACCAGAATAGGGACAGCAATCGCCAGGTTCAGGCCCAGCCATAACCAGGCGACCTTGTTCATTCCCACCTCGACCATCACCGGTGCCATCGCAAGCAAGGGGCCGGCGCAGGCCATGAAACGTTGCTCGGCTGATGGCATCGATCGCTCATGCGTGAGCAAGCCGAACACGCCATAAGCCACGCACGGCAGCAAGAACAAGCCCATCGGGAAATCCATGTAGCGACCGTTGAACGCCATCAGGATGTCGTACAGCACCAATACGAACAGCGCGCCGAAGCGCCACCACGACGCCGGTTCGGAATGGTCATGATGATCGGCCAGATGCGCCGCGATACGTCTCGCCAAAGCCACCGCCACACAAAGTGCTCCGACAAGACAGACCATCGACAGCAGCCATTCCCACCCCTTGGCGCAGGCATACATCATCTGCCGCACTTGCCATGCCGTCGAGGCGCCTGAAGCGAATCCCGCCAAGAGCAGCGCTAGCCATCCTTTTAGACTGTCCCATTGGCGGCGCCACGTTCCCACGACGGCAAAGGCCATGGCGCCCATCGCGCCCGCCAGCCAGCCCAGCCACCAGCGCGGTTCTTCCGTAACGGGGCCACGCATGGGAAATTTCGGGCGCGCCTGCGAATCGAAGATGCCCCAGTAACCACCTACTGTGCCTTCCTGTGCACGCTTCCATGGTTGATCGAAAGCCTCGATCACGTTGTAGGGCATGTCCACGGTAGCGGCATAGCGTAGAAAATCGCGCAAATAAAGCGCTTCATCCACGATGCTCGGCTCGGCCGAGCGACGCAGGCGTCCCGCGCTGGGCCAGCCGGTTTCACCAATCATGAGCGGCTTGTCGGGGAAAACTTGCTTCATGTGCGCATAGACATCTTCGACGTGCTTCACCGCGTCCACCGCCTGCACCGGATTGTCTTCCCAATACGGCAGGATGTGGATGGTGATGAAGTCCACCATCTTCGCCATTTGCGGGTATTTCAGCCAGCGTTCCCACACATCCGCATAGGTGACGGGAATCGACTTCGGCGTAGCGGCGCGTACGGTCTGAATGTATTCGGCCAGGCGCTTGGGCGACAACTCGCCACGCAACAGCACTTCATTGCCCACAATGATGCCGCGGATCGACTTGGCATTGGCGTTGGCGGTTGCAATGCCCATCGCCACTTCTTTCTCGTTGAGCTTTTCCACGCCGCCAAGCCAGATCCCCATCAACACCTGCATGTGATACCGCGCAGCGATCGCGGGAACCGCGTTGAGTCCGTTGCCTTGTGAATAGGTGCGCACGCAATCGAAACGCTGTGACAAGGTGCGCAAGTCTTCGTCGATGCGTTCGGGCGTCATCACGAAGTGCGTGTTGTACGGCGTTTCGCCCGGTTTGCGGAATGGCGCATAAGACACGCAAGCGATGCGATCCGACGGCGCATCCGGCAACGCGATAGGCCGGCCGATGTTCCACCACCACGCTACCCCGGCCAACGTGGCCAGCACCAACACCAACCAGGCCAGCCCGTAATGAGCAACGTTTTTTGGCGATGGCAACATGCAGGCCCCGTAGGTCATGTCGTGGTGAAAACACGCAAGCTTAAGGCAACACTGCGGAGACTCTCACCGATTTTCGACGCTGCGGCTGGAAAACTTACAGCCTGTTCAGGGCGCGCTTGAACCATCCATTACACTTCGCCCGGATAATCCGCAGGAGTTTTCATGGCCCCGTACGCCCTACCGCGCCTTGGCCGTCGTCTGTTGATCGTGTTCGCCAGCTGGATGTTGGTCAGCACAGCGACCGCCCAGACAGACACCACCACCCTCTCATCGCAGCGTGTCGCTTTCAGGCAGGCTTACGCGGCAGCCCGCCAGGGAGGAGATAGTTGGCGCGCGCTGGCGTCCAGCCTGAAGGACTATCCGCTCTATCCCTACTTGCAGGCGGCATCGCTGGAACACGACATCCGATTGATCGACCGCCCCACCGTTGAAGCCTACCTGCGGCAGTACCCGGACCTGATTCCGGCCGACGACCTACGCCGCGACTTCCTGCAGGAACTGGCACGCCGCCAGGATTGGGACAATTTTCAGGCCATGTACCAGCCCGGCCTGGGTGATACCCTGACTTGCGATGCCCTGCAAGCCAAAGTGGAAGACGGCACGCCACTGGATTTCAACCAGGACCTGGCCACGCTGTGGAATTCGCCGAGTCTGCCTTCCGCCTGCGATCCGGTGCTGCAAGCGGCGCACGATCAAGGACTGTTGACGCCTGCACGCTTGTGGGCGCGCATCGATATCGCTGCGGAAGCCGGCAAAGGCGGCACGATTTCCAATCTAGCCAAGTGGCTGGAAGGAAATGATGCCCAAACGGCGCAACACCTTGCGCAGGCGCTCAACGACCCTTCCGCGGCCGTGGCCGCGGCATCCACCTGGCCAGATACGGCGCGTTCGCGACAGGCGGCCGCGCTCGCCCTGGTCCGTCTGGCGCGGCGCCAGTCCGTCACGGCCGATACAGCATGGCAAACATTGCAGAAACAATTCCATTTCTCGCCTGCTCAGCGTGACAGCATCCTCCATGCGCTGGCCGTCTTCCATGCCACTGATTACGACGCTAACGCGCTGGCTCGGCTGATCAACCTACCCCCTTCCGCACAAACCGATGTCAGCCGCGAATGGCGTGTGCGCGCAGCCTTGGCCGAGCAGAACTGGCAAGCCGTACTCGACGCGATCAATGCCATGCCGCCCGACCAGCAGCAGAACGACGAATGGTTGTATTTCCGGGCGAGAGCACTGAGCGAACTGG
The DNA here is from genome assembly GCF_004114615.1 of Dyella sp. M7H15-1. Classification (NCBI taxonomy): domain Bacteria; kingdom Pseudomonadati; phylum Pseudomonadota; class Gammaproteobacteria; order Lysobacterales; family Rhodanobacteraceae; genus Dyella; species Dyella sp. M7H15-1. The sequence continues at coordinate 2,725,072 of NZ_CP035300.1, read as the reverse complement.
GGCGTTCCAATGAAGCGCAGAGCGCTTACGCCACGGCTGCCGCGCAATCGAGCTATTTTGGCTACCTGGCCGCGGATCATCAGAACACGCCATACACACTCTGCGTGGCGCAGCCGGTGGTGGATACGCAGAGCGAACAAGCCGTCTTGGCGATCCCCGGCATGCAACGCGCGTTCGAACTGTTCGCCGTGGACCTGTTCAAGCAGGCGCGGCGCGAGTGGAGCCAGGCCATGGCCAACGCCGACGCGCAAACCTTGCGCCAAGCCGTGAACCTGGCCGATCGGCGTGGCTGGTATGACCGCGCCATCGTCACCTTCAATCACGGTCCGGGCCTGAACTATTACACGCTGCGTTTCCCGCTCGCCCGCCAGGACAACCTGGTGTCGCAAGCCGAACAAGCCGGCATCGACCCCTCCTGGGCCTACGGCATCCTGCGCCAGGAAAGCGCCTGGATGAGCGATGCCCAGTCGAGTGCCGACGCACGCGGGTTGATGCAGTTGGTGCCCAGCACCGGCGCCGAAGTGGCACGCCGCAACGGTCTGCCGTGGACCGGCGGCGACAGTCTTTACGACCCCCTCGTCAATATCGAACTGGGTACGCGCTATCTGGCTCAAATGGCGGGACGCTTCCATGGCGCGCCGTGGCTGGCCAGTGCGGCCTACAACGCCGGCGCCGGACGCTTGAACCAGTGGCTGGACGCACGCGGCACCCTGCCGTCTGATGTGTTCGTGGCCACCATGCCGTTCAAGGAAACACGCGAATACGTCGCACGTGTGATGTACTACAGCGTGATCTATGATTGGCGCCTGCACGGCACGGCCGCGCCGATCTCTACCCGCATGACGCCGATCGGACAGCCGTATAGCCGTCTGGATCCGCAGGATCCGCGCAAGAGCATCGTCTGTGCGACGCCCGCGGCGGCACCGGCATCCTCGTCGCCGGCAACACCCACATCCACAGCGGTCAGTTCGAACGCAGTCCCCCGCAGCATCTCGGCCATGGACAAGGCGCACTGAAGCTAAGGACTTTCGACATGACAACCCAGCACATCGTGATACTCGGCGGAACCGGTTTCGTCGGCAGCTACCTCGTACCCCGACTGGCCGCAGACGGACATCGCCTTACCCTGCTCTCACGCAATCGCGAGTTACATCGCAGCATGGCCGTGCTGCCTGCTGTCACGATTCGCAGCGCAGACGTCTACGATGGCGCCGTGTTGCGCCATCAACTTGAAGATGCCGATACGGTGATCAACCTGATCGGCATTCTCAATCCGCAAGGTCACCACACCTTCCAGCATGTCTACATCGATCTGACCAAACGCTTGATCGAAGCTTGCAAGGCCACGGGCGTAAAGCGCCTGCACCAGATGAGTTCGCTCAAGGCCGGCCAAGGTTTGTCGCAATACCTGAAAACACGCGGCGAAGTGGAAACGTTGGTCAAGGCATCATCGCTGAACTGGACCATCTATCAGCCCAGCGTGATCTTCGGCGATAGCGATGGTCTGGTCACTCGTTTCGCAAGCTTGCTGCGCAAGATGCCAGTGCTTCCGCTGGCACGCGCCGCCTCACGCCTTGCACCCACCTATGCAGGCGATGTGGCCGAAGCGATGGCCCGTTGCATCACCGACGACAAACTCGCCGTGCGGCGCAGTTTCGAACTCTATGGCCCTGAAGTGCTCGCGCTCGGCGAGATGGTGCGCGCCATCCGCGATGCCGCCGGTTTGCGCACACCGATCATACCCTTGCCCGACAGCCTCGGGCGTCTGCAGGCCCAAATTGCCGGTTGGCTGCCGGGCAAGCCTTTTTCGCCTGACAATTTCCTCTCGCTGCGCACCGATTCGATCGGCAAGGTGGATGGCTATGCGGCACTTGGCATCACGCCGCAGCCCTTTACACCCTGGCTGCCCAGGCTTATTCACGGCTTGCCGCGCCAGCACCGCCTGGATGCAGCGCGAAACGCGTATCGCCACCCGTGACGTTGTCGCCACGGGCACCATGAGCCCGACGTGGCAAAATGCCTCCATGCGCACTTATCTAGTTGGCGGTGCAGTCCGCGACAAATTGCTGCAACGGCCAGTGGTCGATCATGACCATGTGGTTGTCGGCGTCCGTCCGGCGGATATGCTGGCGCTTGGTTATAAACCTGTCGGCAAGGATTTCCCGGTATTCCTGCACCCACAATCCAGTGAGGAATACGCACTGGCGCGCACCGAACGCAAGACCGGACGGGGCTATCACGGCTTCGCCTTCCAGGCCGATCCGGACGTGACGCTAGAGCAAGATCTGGCTCGGCGCGACCTGACCATCAACGCGATTGCCGAAGACGAGCATGGCAACCTGGTGGATCCCCACCACGGCGTGCGTGACCTGGAACAACGCCTGTTGCGGCACGTCTCACCGGCCTTCGTCGAAGACCCGGTTCGCCTGCTGCGTGTCGCGCGCTTTGCTGCGCGTTTTGCCCCGCTCGGCTTTACCGTGGCTGAGGAAACCATGTCGCTATTGCAGCAGATGGTGCGCGATGGCGAAATCGATCATCTGGTGCCGGAGCGCGTGTGGGCGGAAACACGCAAGGCGTTGGGCGAAGCGCAGCCCTCTGCGTTCCTGCGGGTGTTGCGGGCATCGGGCGCACTGGCCGTACTGTTTCCCGAAGTCGATGTCCTCTACGGTGTGCCGCAACGGGCGGAATATCATCCCGAAGTGGATACCGGCGCGCACCTGGAAATGACCCTGGATACGGCCGCACGACTGGCACCCGGTAACGATCTGGTCGGCTTCTGTGCCCTCACCCACGACCTCGGCAAGGCACGGACACCCAAAAACGAACTGCCGCGTCATCACGGGCACGAGCAACGCGGTATAGAACCGTTGCGCGCGCTGGTCACACGCCTGAAAGTGCCCACCGAATACGCCAAGTTGGCCGAGCTGGTGTGCCGCGAACACATCAACGCCCATCGCGCACTCGAATTGAAGCCTGCCACGATGCTGAAGCTGCTGACCTCGCTTGATGCGCTGCGTCGGCCGGAACGGTTGCAGACCTTCCTCACCGCGTGCCTGGCGGACAAGCGTGGCCGCCTAGATCACGAACAGGATGACTACCCTCAGGCTGACTGGCTGAAGAGTGCACGCGATGCCGCCGCTGCGATCACTTCGGCACCGTTTGTCGCGCAGGGCTTGCAAGGTCCGGCGGTAGGTGCAGCCATCGAAAAGGCCCGCATCCATGCCATCGCCGAGGCGCTCCACCACCGCAAAGCTGGTCAATGAAACTTTGTAACACTTAGTCCAATCGGCGTATAAAGCACCATTGTCTTACCGCAATGCACCGAACGCCGGGATTCCATGCTCGTCATCCCAGCGAAAGTTGGGATCCAGCGCCTTTTCGGAGCATTGCGTCTTACCGCCCCCCCCAGAACAGAGCACGCCGTGTCATTGACTTTTTCCCCCCGCTCTTCGCTTCGCGACCGTTTTCGCCCCTTGTGGTGGCTTGGCATCGTTTATGTCGCCCTGGGCGCCGTGACGCGAGTCGCGCTGCTGGTGATGACCGGCAAGGGCATCCCGCACCATCCGCTGGACTGGCTATATGCCTTTGGCGTCGGGTTTTGCTCTGATCTGATCACCCTGCTCTACGTAGGCTGGCCGTTGCTGCTGTTCTTGTGGATTGTGCCGTCAAAGCGGCCATGGATTTCCACGATGAAGCAATGGCTGATCTACATTCTGTCGCTCGCAGCGCTCTATGCGCTGACGTTGTACGCCCTGCATTTGGCCATCCATGCCGCCATCGCCGATGTATGGCCGGTGCTGCTGGTGTTCCTGTTCTTCCTGCCGATGCCTGCGCTGTCCTACAGTGCACGCAGTGGTCAGCGCGGACTCTACCTGCTCTGCCTGCTGCTGCTGTTCGGTCTGTTGTTCGTGGCCGCATCCGAACTGGTGTTCTGGAACGAATTCGGTGTGCGCTTCAACTTTATCGCGGTGGACTATCTGGTCTACACCACCGAGGTGGTGGACAACATCCGTGAGTCGTACCCCATTGGCCGCTGGCTGGCGTTGCTGGCCTTGCTGGCCATCGTGATCCTGCTGCTGTCGCGCAATGCCCTACGCACTCGCGACAGCGGCACACGCTTCGGACAGCGCACCAAGGTGGTGGCCACGTGGTTCGTGTTGACGGTACTGTCGCTGTTCGTGGTCAACAGCTCGACCAAAGATCACACCAACAATACCTACGTCAACGAACTGGCCGGCAATGGCATCTACCAGTTCTTTGCAGCCTTTCGCAGCAGCCACCTGGACTACGACCGCTTCTATCGCACGCTGCCACTGGACGAAGCCTTTGCGCGGGTACGGGCGCAATTGAAGACCCCGGATGCCAGCTATGTCAGCAACGACCCGCGCGACCTCACGCGCGAGATCCATCATCAAGGACCGGAGCAGCATCTGAACGTGGTACTGATCAGTGTGGAAAGCCTGTCCGCCGATTTCCTCAAAACCTTCGGCGCCAGCCACGGCGACATCACACCCAACCTCGACGCGCTGGCCGGACAGAGCCTGTTCTTCGATCATCTCTACGCCAACGGCACGCGTACCGTACGTGGCTTGGAAGCGCTGTCGATGTCGATACCGCCCACCCCGGGCGACTCGATCCTCAAGCAGGCGCACAACGAGGACATGCTGTCGCTGGGCCGGATTTTCGACCAGCACGGGTACGTGTCGCAGTTCGTGTATGGCGGCTATGGCTATTTCGACAACATGAACTACTTCTTCAGCCACAACGGTTACCAGATCGTGGACCGCGGCTCGATTCCGAAAAACATGCCAATCCATGGCCAGAACGTGTGGGGCGTTGCCGACGAAGATCTCTACACGCTGGCGCTGAGCCAGATGGATGCGATCCATGCGCAGGACAAACCCTTCTTCCTACACATCATGACCACCTCCAACCATCGCCCCTTCACCTTCCCAGACGGACGTGTGAAGGAGCGCAATGGCACGCGTGAAGGCGCCATCGCCTACACCGACTGGTCCATCGTCGACTTCATCAGCCGCGCACACAGCAAACCCTATTTCGATGACACCGTGTTCGTGATCACCGCCGATCACTGTGCGTCGAGCGCGGGCCGCAGCAGCATTCCCATCGACCGCTATCACATCCCGCTGTGGATCTATGCGCCGAAGCACTTTGCGCCGAAGCGCATCGAGACGTCGATGTCGCAGATCGACATCCCTACCACCCTGCTCGGCCTGCTCAACTTCAGCTACCGCAGCCGCTTCTTCGGCCACGATGTATTCCACCTCTCGCCAGGCCAGGAACGCGCCTTCCCGGCCACTTACGAAAAACTGGGCTACCTGCACGGCAACCTGCTGAGCATCCTCGAACCGCAACGCAAGTTCGAACAGGTCACGCCGGATTTCGATACCGGTGATGCCACACCGGTGTCCACGATCAACGAGGACGACCTCAACAACGCCACCGCCGACTATCAAGTGGCCAGCTATCTGTTCAAGCATGGTCTGCTGGCCCGCAAGGCGTCGGATGCGCTACCCGTGGCCGCGACGCCCGCCCCTGCCCCCGCCAGCTCGGCACCCGCGCCCGCAAGCAGCGTTGCCGCGCCTCATTGAGACGATCAATACGCGGACTCACCTCAGTTCACCCCCTACTCACCCGGCCTGACATCGAAAATAAGGTGTGTAACGGATGGGCTTTGCCAGGTTTTCATGTAACACTTGAATCATCGAATCTGAACTATGCTTTAGCATTAACAAAATGAAAAAATTAACTCTTTTGCTCAGTCTTCTTTCCCTCTTCTCAAGTCTTTCTGCCTCTGCAGCGACAACGTATCTTGTCTGCCAGGCCACTTCTGGAGATTGGCAATGGTCATCGAATTCTCACATACCAAATGAATGGATAAATGAAGACCTAGTTGGGCCTTACTCGGGGTCGACTTGGCTCAATGGATTCTGGAAACAGACCACGGCGGGAGATTGGTATTTCACCATGGCCGGCCAGTTTGGTTCTTTAGATAGAGCAAAACAGTTTTGTGGCGATTTGAGCCGGGAGTGCACTGCCGATTGGGGTAAGAACAGTCCTTTCGTGCGTACTGCTAGCAGTCCCGATGACAATTTCAGCGATATAAATGTGAATTATTTAGGAAAGAATAATAATAATATCAATGCAACCTGCGACCAGGTTCTTTACGGAAATTAGCGTTGATGGCGTTCGATTTTTGGGCGTGATTCACGTGAGTGAGTCATCATCCCAGCGAAGGCAAGGGCGCTTCTCAACGGCGTAGCCGGTCAATAAAGGCGACAGCCTTGATCTAACGCAAGTAGCTCTGCCGGTAGTGGCAGTGCGGGAAGCCCTTTTGCAAACAACATGGCCTGGAAGCGCTCACCCATCTGGTCCGGAAGCGTAAGTTTTCTTACCTGTTGGGCGAGGCGAAGGCGTGTAACGTCGTCTGCTTGCTCGTAGGTTTGCTCGAAAATCTGTTGCAAACCGGCGGCAATCAGAAACTGTGCTTGCGGAAGATAAGCGGCCACGTCGAAACCAGCATGGTTGCCGGCTTCGGCCAGCGCGGTGAAATCGACCGACGCCGTGAGATCGTTGAGGCCAGGCAAGTAGAAGGGATCGTGGTGGGCGCGATGGCGATAGTGTGCCATCAGCGTACCGTCCCGGCGTTCCGGCAGATAGAACTCGCGACGCACGTAACCGTAGTCGATGAAAAGCATCAGGCCCGCCTTGAGCGAGCCTGCGATGGCCTGGATCCAGTACGGCAACTGCGGCAGGATTTCCGAGCGATAGGCATCCTCGAATGCTCGCCCCAGATCGCGCTCCACATGCCGCACTGCGCCGGATACCAGCGCATCCGCTGGACGGTCGACACGCAGCAAATGCCCTTCGCCATCCAGCGCCACATGCTCTTCATACACTTCGCCGTGACGGATGACAAAGCGCGTGGTCGGCAAGGCGTCAATCACTTCGTTGGCGAACAACACACCACGCCAGTTTTCTTCCGGCGGGCGATCGATCCAGGCGACGCGATGGGCCAGCTCGGATGGCAACGCCGTGATGATCCGTTCGCGCTGGCGCTCGCGCAGATCGGCGCTTGGTTCCAGAATCAAATAACGATGCGGCAGTACCCCGGCATCCGCCAAAGCGCACAAGGCGGCTTCGGCAAAAGCACCGCTGCCACCACCAAGCTCAAGAAAATCCGCCTCGCTGCCAAGCATGGTCATGACCGGATGCACGGCCTGAACGACGCAGTGCGCAAAAAGATCGCCCAGCTCCGGCGCCGTGATGAAATCCCCAGCTTCGCCAAACTTGGTCTTGCCGGCGCTGTAATAGCCCAAGCCCGGCGCATAGAGGCAGCGCTCCATGTAGTGCGAGAACGGCATGGGGCCACGCGCGGCGATCTGCTCGCGCAAATGCTGCAACAGGCGTTCGGAATGTGCGAGTTCGTCGGCAGCTGGTTCCGGCAGGCGGGAAGTTCTTGAAGAATTCATTGGATCAGGAGGACGCTTCCGCGGTAGCTGGCTTGATCAGCCAGCGTACCGCGAGCACACCCATTTCGTAGAGCAGGCACATTGGAATGGCGAGCATGATCATCGAGGTGATGTCCGGCGGCGTCACCACGGCGGCGATAGCGAAAGCGCCCACCAAGGCGTAGCGCCTGCCCTTGCGCAGCTTGTCCAGATCCACCACGCCTACAGCCGCAAGAATGACCACTGCCACCGGCACTTCGAAACACAGGCCGAAGGCAAAGAACATCAGCATCACGAAATCGAGATAATGCGTGATGTCGGTCATCATCTCCACGCCCTGCGGCGTCACCGCCGTAAGAAAGCGGAACGCGGCGGGCAGGACCAGGAAATAGGCGAACGCGCCACCGACATAGAACAGTACCAATGCAGCGATCAATAACGGCCGCGCCAGGCGCTGCTCGTGCTTGTATAAACCAGGGCTTACGAAAGACCACAGTTGATACAGCACCACCGGCATCGCAATGAACAACGCGGTGTAGAACGCCAGCTTCAAGGGTGTGATGAAGGGGCTGGTCACTTCCGTGGCAATCAGATGCGCACCTTGCGGTAGGCGCGATACCAAGGGCTCAGCCAGTAAGGCATACAAACGATTGGCAAAAGGCACCAGCGCCGCCAGCACCACCACGATCGCCAGAATGGCCTTGATCAGGCGCGAGCGCAATTCGATCAAATGCGCGAACAGCCCCTGCTCCAGACCTTCAGGCTCAGGCGCTGCCATGTTTGGATTCCTTCGCCGGGTCGAGCTGGGTGATTTCTTTTTTCACTTCCGCCACGTTGCTCTGTACTTCGTTGCGCACTTCGGTGGCGGTGGCGGCAACCTGTTCGCGTGTTTCGCGCGCCGCCTTGTTCATCTCGGCCTGTATGGCTTCGGCCTTTGCCGAAGCTTCGCGTGCGGTGCGCTTGAGCTCCTCGATTTCCAGCTCACGCTCGACTTCGGCACGCACACTGTCCCATCCGGAGCGCAAACGACGCACCAGCGCACCGGCCGTACGTGCGGCGTGCGGCAATTTTTCCGGGCCAAGCACGATCAGTGCGACCAGCGCCAGCAACACCAGCTTGCCGAGGCTGATCTCTATCACGGTGCCATTCCTGTTCGGTTACTTCGATTCGCTGGAATCGCGTTGATTCTGGTTGGCCTGGGTGTTCTCGCTCGGCGGTGGATCCGCCTGGAGTTTTTCCTGCGCCTTGCGCTTTTCCTCGTCCTCATCGCCTTGCATGGCCTTCTTGAAGCCCTTCACAGCGTTGCCGAGATCGGAACCCACCCGGGTCAACTTGCCAGTGCCGAACACCAGCAGAATGATGATCAACAGGATCGCCCAATGCCAAATGCTATCCAAACCCATGAGAACCTCGTTGCGGAGTGTGCCGTCTGCGACTGCGGGTGCAGCCGCCAGCCTTCCGATCAGTGGGAAGTGTACTCCTCCAGGGCGTCGCGGAAGGCCACGACAGGCGCAGGAACGTTGCTTACGCCCCCTTCAAAAATACGTCGCGGGGTGATGCCCTGTCCGTAGACTGCCTTGTTGGCGTCATAATCGATCTTGATCACCGAACCATCGAGCGCAACGCCGGCAAACAGGCCGCGCGCGCGCGAGTAGGAGTAGATCTCGGCCTTTAGCTGTTGGTCAGTGGCCGCCGAGGCGGTGCGACCCACCGGGCCTGCGGCAGCCGAGGCATCGGCGCCGATGGTGAATTTGCCATTGACGATGGAATCCACGCCACGCTGCGTGCGGAACACCAGGATCACGTCGGTCTTGGAGACCCCTGCCTGGAAGCCGAAGCTGCCGCCGCCCAGCACCACGAAGCTGGGATTGGACCAGGTGCCATCGGGATTCTTAACCGAGATAAGACCTTCGCCGCGGCGTCCGCCGAAGACGAAGCCGACTTTCAGCACGTCGGGAACCACGGCAATCGCTTTGGCGTCCCGGAGCAGATCGCCGGGAATCGACTTGTCGGGTGCCTGTTCGATCTCGTTGAGTACGCGCACCGCACTTTGCGCATGGGCTATGGGGGTATCGTCATCGGCATGCACAGCAGCGACAGGCAGCAAAAGCGCCAGGATCATGAACGGAAGACGACGCAGCGATGCTTTGAACATGGACAGCTCCGGTGAATGCAAAGAGTGGAATCGTGTTCGATAGCCGGCATGATACCGGCGCGATGCGGAGGCTGGCTCTATCTATGGCAGACTTTGCTTGCTGATCAGCTACTCTCGCCATGATGCCACGCAGCCACTATACCGGTCTCGCCGGCCCATCCTACGATCAGCCTGCACAGGCTGGCGTATTGCTCGTGAATCTTGGCACACCAGATGCCCCTACCGCGCGGGCACTACGCCCCTATCTAGCGGAGTTTCTGGGCGACCCACGCGTGATCGAATACCCGCGCTGGTTGTGGCGTCTGATCTTGCACGGGGTGATTCTGCGCATCCGCCCGGCACGTTCCGCGCGCGCTTATGCGCGGGTGTGGACGGCCAAAGGTTCTCCACTACGGGTTGGCTCGGAAAAGCTCGCTACCGCTTTGCACGCCACGTTGCGGCAAGGCCGGCCGGGGCCGATCCGCGTAGCGCTGGCTATGCGCTACGGCACCCCTTCCGTGCGTGCGCAAATCGAGCAGCTCCAGCGCGAAGGCGTGCGGCGCCTGCTGGTGTTGCCGCTGTATCCGCAGTACTCGGCCACGTCCACCGGCTCGGTGATCGATGCCGTGGCCGATACGTTCAAGCAATTGCGTTGGCCACCGGAGCTGCGCATCGTCAACGACTATCACGATGATGACGGGCATATCGAAGCTCTGGCGCTATCGGTCGAACGCTGGTGGGCAGCACATGGCCGCGGCGAAAAGCTGCTGCTGTCGTTCCACGGCATTCCGCAGCGCTATGTGGATGCGGGTGATCCGTATTTCCATCAGTGCCACGCCACCGCAAAACAACTGCGGCAGCGACTTGGACAGGATGAAACGCAGCTTCTGGTGAGCTTTCAGTCACGCGTGGGACGCGAGCCGTGGCTGCAACCTTACACCGACGCCACCGTGCGTCGCCTCGCTGCGGAAGGTATCAAACAACTAGACGTGGCCTGCCCCGGCTTCGCGGTGGATTGCCTGGAAACGCTAGAGGAAATCGCCATGCAGAACCGCGATTTCTTTACGGCTGCCGGAGGCGAAGCGCTGCGCTATATCCCCGCACTCAATGACAGCACCGAACAAATCGCCAGTCTGACTGCATTGATCCTGCGCCATACGCAAGGCTGGCGGGAATTTTTGTAATCGCGCGGATGGATTTACCCATGCAGGTACACCCGCCATAGCAGCCGATGGATGTGCCGCGGATCGTCACTGAAACGTCTCGGCATAATCATCTTGCAAGGCATAAAAAAGCGCCGTTGTATTGTACTTGCCAGATGCGGCTGTCAACGAGGCGGGTGTCGACGTGGTGTTTTCCGGCACCACGTGCGACGACTTATCCATTCGCCAGCACGGATAGGCGAGTGCACTGATAACCACTGTGACAACAACGATGCGTAACACGGTTCTGGATGGCATCCCTACGCTGCTCCGGGTACGAAGATCATTTCGATCGGACCTCATCGTGACGTCCGATTAGGTTTCTTCGTTGTGATGTTCCTCTGCCACCGCAGCGCGGGATCTTGGAACAAACGCTTTGGCCGCTACATTCCATTGCCCCGGTGGAAGTGGGTGATGCGCGTTCCCTGCCTTCTTCGTGACCTGCACGTAGGGTTGGTTTTCCTGGAACGCATAGGTCATGGTGTACCCCTCACCCTTAAATTGACTCAGCGCTAGTTCCGCGCTTGCACGCATCTTCCCTTTGTTCGCAGCCAGATGACGCGATGAACCATAGACGACCCGGAGGGCGTCGCGGGAGGGTAGTAGCTGATGGAGCGCCATGGTGCAAAACGCGTGACCTAACTTGTGTGACAAGTAGTGAAGATCCACTGCAAGTAGGTGACCGTGTTGGGGATCAGGATAAATGTGTCGAGGGTTTAGTAACCACCAAAGCGTCTTGGAATAGGTCGCAGGCATGAGGTCCTGCGGACGGAGTGGCAAGTTCAATGAGCCACTGATCTGGGTGATTAAAGAGGGTACCGAGGGATGGGTGAGATGGTTTCTCACGCTGAAGATACACTCGGACAGATAGGTTTCCGGCGGGATACCGGCCAAATCATTAGCGCTGATGCGTTTCGCATGCACGACCAAAGCATACAGCACCGCGTGAGTACCCGCCGTCGGCGGCATGTTTTGCAGCCCGTACAGAGCATTGCCGATGGCTTAGGCAGATAAAGAGAGCTCGGGGGAAATGTGCTCAGCTATGGCCAGCAGCACCGCCTCGGTGCCTGGAGTCGACGACATGTTTTGCAGCCCGTACAGGGCATTGCCGATGGCTTGGGCAGATAAAGAGAGCTCGGGGGAAATGTGCTTAGCCATGGCCTGCAACACCTCCTCGGTGCCGTCCGTCGAAGGCATGTTCTGCAGCCCGTACAGGGCATTGCCGATGGCTTGGGCATCTAAAAAGGGTGTCTTGGAAATGTGCCAGGCCATGGCCTGCAGCACCGCCTCGGTGCCCGGGGTGGATGGCATCGCCTGCAAGTTGTAAAGGAGGGTGCCCACGGCCCGAGGCCCCAATCCTTCTGGCAGGCCGTTCAACCAGTCGGCCATGGCGTGCAATAACGGTTCCAACTGCTGCCTGCCATGAGGGTCGTTCCCGACTTTTAGAAATAGCGAGCTCCATTGGGCATACGTTTGCTCATTCAATGTCTTCTCGAGTGAGTTGCTTACAAGCGTGGGGAGCTGCTCCACGAGCAACTTGAGATCATCCGGCGTAGGCCGATCGAAGTGTTTCATCATTTTGAACCAGCATGCACACGTCAACACATTTAACCGGCACGGTTGCGCTCGCAATGCCGCGCGCAGTGCGCCGGCTGATTGGATCGGTGCAGCCGGTGCTTTGCCCTTAACGGCCGGCCTCCCATCCACCGGCGCTGACTCTGTGTGGATACCTGGGGCCGCATTGGGCGAGAGAGGCGCACCGCGACCTGACGAAGGAACCGGTGCCGACGTGTGATGGTTACCGGTGGACCTGGACTGGCCTCGCCCGCTGAACCTGCCGCGAGGCCCATGGTCCGTGCCTCGCCCACCCCGAGCAGGTGGCGCATCCAAGACTTGGGTACCGTGAAAAACGCCTCTGCCAGCGGGCGTTGGTGCATCACTGGCAGGTGATTGCGAGGTATCCGACACAGATACCTCACGTTGATAAGGATTAACGCGCTGATAAGGACCAACATGCATGAGGCTATTCCTAATTAGTCATTAATGAGTGTGCGGAGACTGGTCTGCGCAACAACGCGACAAGAAGTGGCTGGCGCTGCACTAGGATTTGCATGGAGGCTTCTAAACGCGGCGCCGTCAATTCCGCGAGCGGGAGACCGATTTGCAGTAAAACGGTCTCGGTATGGCTATCCACGGCGAGCGTGGCGCCTACCGTGCCATGCTCCAGGCAATTGAGGTGCAACAGTTGTTCCAGATAAGCCTGGCGCGCTTGTCCTTGGGGAAGGGTGTCCAACGGGACGTAGACAAACAACTTCGCGGCGGTTTCCACTACTTCCAGGAAAACTTCCATGCCATCTGGCAGGCGCAAGGCAGCGGTGCCTTCATGGCTTAAGGTAAACCCGGCAATACCATGGTGGTGGGCAAACTCAGTCAACACGGCCTGGACCGAAGGAGCAGGGAGAGTCATGTGTATGTACCAGAGATGAGTGTTAGAGCGCCGCTAAGACTATCTACAAGGTGAAAATTCGATATCAGGTAAACACCTTAGCTGGCGACGAGCGTCTGCTTCGCTCACCTCATCGGTATCAGCGCGAAGAAATGTATTTCTCGCGACGAATCTGCAGAATCGGCAAACCGAATTCCTTCAGTGCATTGAAAGCGGCATCGACCATGTTGGGATTGCCACACAGATAAGCGATGTCCCGCTCCGCGGCAGGAGCGATTTCGACCAGCACGCTCTGCACGTGACCGGAACGATCGTGGGAGCGCGGCACCGCACGAGACTGTCGGCTCAGGCAACCGTGGAAGGTGAAACCGGGATGGGCTTGCGCGAAGGCTTCGAATTCTTCGCCATAAAGCAACTCAGCCTCATTGCGCGCACCGTAAAGCAGCACCACTTCACGATCGCCTTTCGCAAGCAGCTTTTCGAACTGCGGCAACATGGCACGGTACGGCGTAACACCGGTGCCCGTCGCAAGCAGCAAGTAGCGCGGATGCGTGTCGCCGTCTTGCAGGCAGAACCGCCCGTACGGGCCGCTTGCCTCGATGGTTCCACCCAGTTCAAGCCCGCTCAGCAACTTGGTCGCCGCGCCGCCATCCACGTAGCTCACCGCCATCTCGATGCGCTGTACCGGCGAGCTGCCGTCGCCCACGGTCGCCACCGAATAGCTGCGCTTGGTGGCCGTACCGTCGTCGTAATGGAAGTGAATCTGCAGGAACTGCCCGGGAATGAACGCCAGAGGTTGCCTATCGACGCGCTCGAAGGCTAGGTGGCGCACGCTGGGAGCAAGCATGTAGCTGTCGGCAAGACGTAGGGTGAAATGTTCGGCCATGCAAATATCCGGATGGGAAACAGTCGGTACGCCCGACCAGACCAGCCGTCGGGACAAGGCCCGCTATAATAAAGGGCATGGGATGCTCTGGCGCACTCTGCGCCAGAGCATCCCCCAACTCTATGGTGCAGCTCATGTCCTCTACCCCCGCACTGGTCGTCAAAGACCTGCGTAAAACCTACGGCAACGGTGTCCAGGCCCTCAAGGGCATCAGCCTCACGGTGCGGCCTGGCGACTTTTTCGCCCTGCTGGGCCCCAACGGTGCCGGTAAATCCACACTGATCGGCATTCTCTCCTCATTGGTGAACTCCACCAACGGCGACGCGGAGATTTTCGGCGTCTCCGTCAACAAGCGCCGCAACGAGGCGATGAAGCTGATCGGCCTGGTTCCACAGGAGATCAACTTCAACCAGTTCGAGAAGCCATTCGATATCTGCGTGAACGAAGCTGGCTTCTACGGTATTCCGCGCAAGATCGCCGCCGAACGCGCCGAAAAATACCTGAAGGAACTACGTTTGTGGGAGAAGGCGCAGGATCAGGCACGCATGTTGTCCGGCGGCATGAAGCGTCGCCTGATGATCGCCCGCGCGATGATGAACGAGCCGCGCCTGTTGATCCTGGACGAACCGACCGCCGGCGTGGATATCGAGATTCGTCGCTCGATGTGGCAGTTCATCAGCGGCATCAATGCGGCCGGCACCACGGTGATCCTTACCACGCACTATCTGGAAGAAGCCGAGCAGCTGTGCCGCAATATCGCCATCATCGACCACGGCACCATCGTGGAAAACACCACGATGAAGCAGTTGCTGGCCAAGTTGGACGTGGAAACCTTTGTGTTCGACGCGGCCAACCTTCCGGAACACCTACCCATCCTGACCGGCATCACCTTCCGCCGCATCGACGAGCGCACGCTGGAAGCTGAAATGCCGCGTACGCAGGCCATGAACACGCTGTTCGAAGCCTTCAGCACGCACGGTATCAGCGTGACCTCCATGCGTAACAAGACCAACCGCCTGGAAGAACTTTTCGTGCGCCTGGTCGAGAATGGTCGACAACAGCAGGGTCGACAAGAACAGGGTGGACAAGAGCAGGTCAGGCAGGAATCCGGCAAGGAGAACTTAGCATGAGTCATTTCGCCAGCAACCTGGTTGCCCTGCAAACCATCATGCGCCGCGAGATCGTGCGCATCATGCGCATCTGGACGCAGACGCTGATTCCACCGGCCATCACGATGACGCTGTATTTCGTGATCTTCGGCAAGCTGATCGGCAGTCGCATCGGTAGCATCCAGGGTGAATTCACCTATATGCAGTACATCGTGCCGGGCCTAGTGATGATGAGCATCATCACCAACAGCTACGGCAACATTTCCAGCTCCTTCTTTGGCGCCAAGTTTCAGCGCTCGGTGGAAGAGATGCTGGTGTCGCCCATGTCGAACTGGGTGATTTTGCTCGGCTACGTGACCGGCGCCGTGGTGCGGGGCCTTATCGTCGGCTTGCTGGTGCTGTTGATCGCGTTGTTCTTTACCAACCTGCACGTGGCGCATCCGCTGATCACCATCCTGTCGGTGCTGTTCGGCGCCACGATCTTCTCGCTGGCCGGCTTTGTGAATGCCATCTACGCCAAGAAATTCGATGATATCGCCCTGGTGCCCACCTTCGTGCTCACGCCGCTGACCTACTTGGGTGGCGTGTTCTATTCGGTGAACATGCTCAGCGAACCCTGGCAGGCCATTTCGCGCATCAACCCGATCCTGTACATGGTCAACGCGTTCCGCTTCGGCGTGCTGGGCATCAGCGACGTGCATGTTGGCGTGGCCTTTGGCGTGATGGTGATCTTCGTGACCGGCTTGTCGTGGCTTGCGTTGAGTCTGCTTCGCCGCGGCGTGGGCTTGCGTTCGTAAAACCTACCATGCGCGTCAACAAGTACATCAGCGAAGCTGGTCTGTGTTCGCGCCGCGAGGCGGACGAGTGGCTGCTGGCCGGACGCGTCACCATCAATGGCAAGGTCGTCACCACCGGCGCCAAGGCGCTGGAAGGTGACGAAGTGCGTGTCGATGGCGAGATCGTCAAGGCGCGCATCCTGGCCAGCACGCCAGCGGCCAAGCGCGGGGTCTATATCGCACTGAACAAGCCAGTGGGCATTACCTGCACCACCGATCAAACTGTCAGCGGCAATATCATCGATTTTGTCGCCCATCAGGAACGTATCTTTCCGATTGGACGCCTGGACAAGGATTCCGAGGGATTGATCCTGCTGACCAGCAACGGCGATATCGTCAACGAGATCCTGCGCGTGGAAAACCATCACGAAAAGGAATACCTGGTTGCAGTGAACAAACCGGTGACCGAGGAATTCCTGACCGGCATGGCACGCGGCGTGCGCATTCACGGGCAGATGACCAAACCCTGCAAGACGCGCAAGATCGCCAAGTTCGGCTTCGGCATCGTGCTGACGCAAGGCCTGAACCGGCAAATACGTTTGATGGCGGCAGCGCTCGGTTATCGCGTGACCCAACTGCGCAGGGTGCGCATCATCAATGTGAAGCTGGGCCATTTGAAACCGGGCCAATGGCGCAATCTTACGGATGCGGAATTGAAGAAGCTGCTACCCAGTCGTACGCAGTGGTGATGTGGCGTCACGCTGCAATGAATGCTCAAGCAACTCACCTTGCAAGGTTGTGAAAAACCTCGGATTCGTCACCCCAGCGAAGACTCCGTCTCTTGATCATGCCTCGTTTTCTGGGGAGGCAAAGAAAAAGCCCTGCATTTGCGGGGCTTTTGTTGGTGTTTGATGTGTTGCGCTCAGTCGATATCGAGAAACGAGCGGAGTTGTTCGGAACGACTCGGGTGACGCAGCTTGCGCAGCGCCTTGGCCTCTATCTGGCGGATGCGCTCGCGTGTGACGTCGAACTGCTTGCCGACTTCTTCCAGGGTGTGGTCGGTGTTCATATCGATGCCGAAGCGCATGCGCAGCACTTTGGCTTCCCGTGGGGTGAGGCCGGCGAGGACATCGCGCACGGTTTCGATCAGCCCGGTCTCGGTGGCCGAGTCGATCGGCGAGCTGACGTTGATGTCTTCGATGAAGTCACCCAGATGCGAATCTTCGTCGTCGCCGATCGGGGTTTCCATGGAGATGGGCTCTTTGGCGATCTTCAGCACCTTGCGGATTTTGTCCTCGGGCATGTCCATTTCCTTGGACAGCTCTTCCGGTGTCGGCTCGCGGCCGAACTGCTGCAGCATCTGGCGGGAGATGCGGTTGAGTTTGTTGATCGTTTCGATCATGTGCACCGGAATACGGATGGTGCGGGCCTGGTCGGCGATCGAGCGGGTGATGGCCTGGCGGATCCACCACGTAGCATAGGTGGAGAACTTGTAGCCACGACGGTATTCGAACTTGTCCACCGCCTTCATCAGGCCGATGTTGCCTTCCTGGATCAAGTCGAGGAATTGCAGGCCGCGGTTGGTGTACTTCTTGGCGATGGAGATCACCAAACGCAGGTTGGCCTCCACCATTTCCTTCTTGGCGCGGCGAGCCTTGGCTTCGCCTACCGACATGCTGCGGTTGATTTCCTTGATGTCGGTCAGTGGCAGGAACAGTTTCTTTTCGATGTTTTGCAGTTTTTCCTGCTCGACATCGATCTGCTCACGGTAATGCTTGATGTTGGGCGACCACTTCTGACGCTTGCGGCCCAGCTCTTCCGCCCAGGCGAGGTTGCCCTCGTTGCTGGGGAAGGTTTTGAGGAATTCGGCCTTGGGCATCTTCACGTGCTTGACGAAGATGTCCATCAGCATGCGCTCGTGATGGCGGATGTTGCCCACGACTTCGCGCAATTTGCGCACGAAGCCATCGATCAGCGCGGACGGTAGCTTGAGCTTGAGGAATTCCTCAGCCATCTGGTCGCGCAGCTTGGTGACTTTCTTGTCATTGATGTCGGTTGCCTTGGGGGCGGCCTTCTGGAACTTGCCGTAGTAGTCGCGCAACAGTTCCATGCGGCGCTTCACTTCTTCCGGATCGGGGCCGCTCGGACCGGCATCCTCGTCGTCGCCGGCGCCTTCAACGTCTTCGTCGTCTTCGTCGCTTTCGCTGTCGGCGGCCTGCTCTTCGGCTTCGGCCTGGGCGGCGTCGGCGGCCTGCTCCAGATCGGCGAAGCCGGCCAGGATTTCGCTGAGACGGCGCTTGCCATCCAGGTGCTGATCGTATTCCTCCAGTAGCAATTCGATGGTCAGCGGGAAGCTCGCCAGGGCGGTCTGCACCTGGGTGAGGCCTTCCTCGATGCGCTTGGCGATGGCGATTTCACCTTCGCGGGTCAGCAGCTCGACCGTGCCCATCTCGCGCATGTACATGCGCACGGGATCGGTGGTGCGGCCCACTTCGGCGTCCACGGCGGACAGCAGGGCAACGGCTTCTTCGGCGGCGGCTTCGTCATCGGTGGCGGAGCCGGGGGCGCTGTCGGTCAGCGGGTCGGCATCCGGAGCGGCATCGTGCACGTCGATGCCGACACCCTTGAGCACCGCCATGATGTCTTCGATCTGCTCCGGATCGACGATGTCGTCGGGGAGGTGATCGTTGATCTCGGCGTAAGTCAGATAGCCCTGCTCCAAACCCTTGGAGATAAGCGCTTTGATTTCTGACTGTTGCTCGTGGGCTTTATTATTCATACCAATCGCCGCGGGATAGGAACCAATCAGTATAGCGATGTGCTGCTTTTTTGGCCAGGTTCAAGTGGAAAATTTCGGAAGAATACCCACGCAAAAATCGCGCCAAATCACAGGCTTCGGCGTGGGTATGGAGCCTTTCGGGCCATTCGTTCGCGCGTTGCCTTAAGGCACATCCAACCAGAACGTTACGGGACCATCATTCACCAGATGTACCTGCATATGGGCGCCGAAGCGACCTATTTCCACGGTTGGATGCGAAGATTTTGCCAATGCCGCCAGCCGCTCGAACCAGCGGCGCCCATGTTCCGGTGATGCGGCGCTGGTAAAGCTGGGACGCATGCCGGCGCGTGTATCGGCGGCCAGAGTGAACTGACTGACCAGCAACAAGCCACCACCTGTATCCGACAGGGAGCGATTCATCTTGCCGGCCTCGTCCGAAAATACACGGTAGCCAAGTAGGCGTTCCAGCATGCGCTTGGCTTGCGTCTCGCCGTCCTCCGGCTGCACGGCAACCAAGGCGAGCAGGCCCGCGCCGATCGTTCCTACGGTTTCGTTGTCGACATCGACGCGCGCAGACAGGACGCGCTGGATCAGGGCGATCATGGGAAGAAGTTAAGTGGCGAGGGTGAGAAGTGAGTGAATGCAGTCAGCTTACGGCACAATCGTAGGTTCGCGACGCTTAATCCTCATTTCTCTTTACTCACTCCTCGCTTATGCGCCCTGATATCTACCTTATCTACCTGCTGCTGCGCTTGTTCGGCCTGCTGCCCCTGCGCTGGTTGCAGGCCGTGGGTGCAGGGCTTGGACTGCTGGCGCTGAAGCAACACGGCAGGATGGCACGCGATACGGCGGTGAACCTGTCGATTGCCCGGCCGGATCTTGGCGAGCCGACGCGGGCGGCGTTGGTGCGCGAAGCGCTGATGGAGAGCGGTAAGTCCTTCACCGAGATTGTGAAAATCTGGGGCGCGGGTGCAGAGCGCGCACTGGGCTTGGTGCGCGAAGTGCGTGGCGAAGCCTTGTTTGATGCCGCACTGGCTTCCGGCAAGGGTGTGATCATCGCGGCGCCGCACCTGGGGTGCTGGGAGTTGCTCAATTATTGGCTATGCCGCAAGACGCCGATGGCCATTCTTTATCGCCCGCCGCGCATTGCCGCGGTGGAACCGCTGCTGCGCAAGGTGCGCGGCGCGCTGGCGCCGGAACAGGTGCGGGCCGAGGGCGCTGGGGTGCGGCCCTTGTACAAGCGGTTGGCGTCCGGCGGTACGGTGGGCATTCTGCCAGACCAGAAGCCGCGTTCAGGCGAAGGCGAATGGGCTCCGTTCTTTGGGCGCGAGGCGACCACGATGGTGTTGTTACCACGACTTGCCGCGCGCACAGGTTCCATCGTTTTGTTTGCCTTTGCCGAACGCGTGCCACGTGGCGAGGGTTATTGCATCCACTTCCTACCTGCGCCAGAAGGTTTGACCGATGCTGATTTAAGCCGTGCTTGCACGGCACTTAATCGTGGCGTGGAGAATTGCGTGAACCTCGCGTTCGCCCAATACCAGTGGCATTACAAGCGGTATACGGGTGGCAAGCAGCCGAGTCCTTACGATCACTAGTGTGGTGTCTCGCAAGTAACGTGAATAAATTCCGAGTGGATGTCGTCGCGAGACAAGGCGCGAGGAGGAGTCATAGTGGGCGCTATGGCGACGACGAGCAACGCAGGATCGCGGCGAAAGACGCCGGAATTTGTTCGCGTTACTTGCGAGACACCACACTAGCAGGCGAGATTACGAATCGGCCTTTTCGATCCGGCGCAAAAACACCGTCATCTCTTTCTCTGCCTGCTTGTCGCCGCGCTCGCGCGCAATGTCGATACCTTGTCGCCAAGCGTTCGCTGCGCTGGAGGTGTCGCCATGGGCTAGGCAGGCTTTGCCTAGCAGTTTCCACGCGGCAGAGTAGTGGGGATCGAAGGACACAGCGCGGCGAAGTTCTTCTACCGCGGCAACGTGGTCACCCTGTTCCAATAAAGCGTTGCCGAGCGAGAAGCGCAGCAGCGCACCGTCGCGCGGGCCGTTGCATTGCGCGCGCAGGCTGGCAATCAGGGCGACATTCATGGTTGCGAACCGTATTGCAGGGCAGTCGGGGCAGGAAAGATCGTTGGCGGTTGCGAAGGTTCGTCTGGGGTGCGTCCCGCGCGTAGGTCGGCCAGCGTTGACGCCGGCCACACTTCCACCCAGGACGAGCGGAATGGCTGCACCAACACGGCATAACGCAAGGCGGAGGATTCCAGCTTGTCCGGATGGGTAATGATCAGGCCGTCCGGATGCTTCCTCGCGAAATCCTGCATCGCTTCGCCGTCCCACAGCTCGGTGATCGGCTGGCTTAGTCGTCCGGCGAAATGGAACTGGCCTTCGTAGTTGCCCTCGATGGCGATGGCGCGATTTTCGGCTTCGGCAGTGGCAATCACAGTCGATGCTGGCGTCAGGTCGTACTTGCGCCACAGCGTCAGCGTGAACAAGGTATTGAGTGCCAACACGCCAACCAAGCCGGCAATCGCCACACGGCGCATTTCGCCACGTCCGCGCACCAGCAGCAGGCAGCCGAGCAGCAGGAATATCACGCTGAAGGTGCGACTATAGGACGCGGCGCCTTCCACCCAATCGTTGTGCAGGTGATGTCCCTGGGTCAGGTAGGGCAAGGCAAACAGGAATCCGGCGAAAAAGATGCTGCCAAGACCCAGCGGCCAGCTTCCCAACCAGTAGTTGTCAGCCAGCTTGCCGTGCCGCTCGCGCAGCACGGCAATGGCGCCCGCCAGCAACAGCATCCAACCGGCGAATTCCGGCAACAGGTAGTACCACTGTTTGCCGCTGATCACCGAGAACACGACCAACGAGGGCACCAACCAGCACAACGCAAAACGCAGACCGTGATCCAGCGGCTTGCGCAGCGCACCCAATGCCACCCATACCCGCGGCCAGCCACTAAATGGAAACAGCAGCATCGGCAGCCATACCAGGTACCAGCCGAACCAGCGTGGATGGCTTTGCAGCTTCTGATCCGTCTGTACCTCCTTCACCACGCGTCCGGCGGTTTGCGTGAAGAACAGGCGGTGACGGTAGGCATCGCCACCGCTGAAACCGGCAGGAATTGCCCAGGCCAGCAGCATCGCCAGGCCGAGCAGCATCGCCAGGCCCCCGCACGTGTACCAGCGGCGGCGGTTTTCGCGGGCCCAGTCGTTCCACATCGGGCCCAGCAACCAGGGAAACGCGATGTGCAGCAGCATCACCGGTCCCTTGGTGAGCAGGCCGGCACCGATCAGCAACCCGAACAGCAACCAGCGCGGTTCGGCACGGCGGGTTTTCGGTGTCAGACAGAGCAAGGCACCCAGCACGCAATCGACCAGCAGCACTTCGTACATGATCTGCAAGCCAAACAGAAAGGCATACGACAGTGCCAGTAACATCCAAGGCGCCGCTTTCGCTACCCAGGGGCGATTCGGAAACAAGCGGCGGGCCAGCACCGATACCAGCACAAGCTGCGTGGCGCCGAAGATCACTTCCAGCACACGCGGCCACACGTCGCTGACACCGAACACGAACCAGCCCGCATGGATCAGCCAGAACAGCAGTGGCACTTTTTCGCTGTAGGGCTCGCCGTTGATATGCGGCACCAGCCAGTGATGTTCGTGCCACATCTCCCATGCCACCGCCAGCGTGCGGGTGGAATAGAGGGGCATCGGCCCATGCGAGAAGATCGCGATCAACGCACCCAGGGTCCACAGCGGCAACCATGGCCACAGGGCGCGCAGGTCTTCGGATCGTCGATAGCTTTTCATGGGCACGAGTTCTAAGAGGCCATCCGCTTTGGGTGGTCGAGATTCTACTGAGCTATGGGGGTGAACTGGCTGTGATGGGTTTGGCTGTCAAGCCGGACCCCAGTATCCAATGCGGCGGCGCAGCTTCAACTTGCGCCAGAAATTCAAAGGCTTGGACTTGCGGTTGCAACCACCAGCAGCAATGAATGCATCGATGGCATCCAATACGCGTTCGCTGGAGCGTCCGTCGCGATAGGGGTGGATCGCATCGCCGAAGGTTTTGATCACCTGCATCAGTTCGGGTGGACGCGACAGAGCGCGCTCGATGGCCTGTTCAAATTGCGCGGGATCGTCGATGTCGATCAACTGCGCACCAGGTGCACGGTTCTTGAACGTCACCACGGGTTTGCCGGTCAGCAAGAATTCGCTCAGCGCCGAAGAGGTATCAGAGCACATCATGTCCACCTGCGGGAACAGATCGAGGATGTTGTCGTTCTCGGCGAAGGTGAGGTATTCGTTCTGCAGTGCCTTGAACTTGGCCGTCGTCTCTGGACTCATCTTGGGATGGAAGGAGACGATCCAGTGCCAGCGGCCATCACGCGATAGGCGTTTCACTTCCTCGTACAAGGTTTCGGCGGCGCTCCACGATGGCGAGAAGGTGGAGTGATACAGAATCACCGACGGTTTGCGCACGGGCGAGAGCGGGCCGGCGATCTCCTTCATAAAAGGATCGAGCTTGGGCCAACCGGTTTCGGTGACGGTGAAATGGCCAAGCTTCTGGGCGAGCGCGCCGAACTGCGCGGTATCTTTCGGGCCGGTGGTGCAATACAGGTCGAAGAAGCCGCGGATATAGACGTGGCGCGGCTTGCCGGCATTGAAGCCGTGAAAGGTTTCCACTTTCACGCCGGGAAAGAAGTGCGGCAAATGATTGCCAGGCGTGATGACGGCGATCGGATTCCAACGGCGTGCCTCCGCTACGCTGAGCAGCCGCTCGTCTTCGGCCAGGTCTTCCGCGCCAGGGCCATCGAAGAACCACGCGGGTTCATCACCACGTGCGCGGATAGCCGCCTGCAAGGGGCGCAGGATGGCCAGCGCATAGCGTTCCGATCCGTAGAGTAGGTAGTGCTTTTTCGGCATGGTTATTGATCCAGTCCGCTGCGCGTGAGTGCCGCAGCGGCGGCGTCGCGGGAGGCGGGATTCTGGCGCATTTCGTAGTAGCGCATGCGCTTGTACACAGCGTAACTGGCGGCGGTCTGCGCCATGACGTAGCCGCGCCATCCGTCCAGAAAGCCCAGCCGCAGGAAGTAATCCTTGAAAAAGGCGAGCGCAAACACGAACGGTGTCTGCCACATGCGCGCGGACTTGTCCTTATCGAGCCAATCGCGGCACTTCAGCTCGGAATAAAGCAGCACCTTGAGTTGCTTTTCGACCAGGCTGGGATTGTTGTCGTGCAGGAACGGGGCCTTGAAGGTGGTCGACGAACCCTTGAACTGCAGTGACTCATGCACCCGCACATCACTCCAGCGGGCACGGTCTCGATGATAGAAACGGGCCATCTTTTCGCCGACTGCCGGGCGGTACCAACGCATCGGTCCACCCATGTAGATGAGGTGCCGACGTAGGATGGCGGCGGCGGCGGCGCTTTCCATCAGGGCGGGTAGTCTGCGCTGCAGCTCGTCGATCAGTTCGGGGGTAAGGTACTCGTCCGCGTCCAGCGCGAGTATCCAGGGATGGGTGCACTGGGTGGCAGCGAAGTTTCGCTGTGGGCCGAAGCCCAGCCAGTCCTGGTGCACCACGCGCGCACCATGGATGCGGGCGAGCGCCGCTGTGTCGTCGGTGCTGCCGCTGTCCACAACAAGTTTTTCGGCCGCGAACGGCACGCTGTCGAGGCAACGTCCGATTTTTTGCGCCTCGTTGCGGGTGATGACGACCAGGGTGATGGGAAGTGTGGGCATCACGTCTTGGGATGACTCAACAATGGCTTGCTTCTTACCGCCGAAAGAAAGGCGGAGCAACCCCACGCCACCCATTTGACAAAATGTTTGCGCTGGAGCGCTATGCCATAAAGTGGCGTAACGATGGCGGCGCTGAGCAATGTCTTGATCAGGTACCAGCGAGCCGCACCCGTTCCTTGATATTTGCGGATCGCCCAATGCCGCGAGCGCGCGTAATGAAAGTGCTTGAGAAACCGCGTTCTTAACGATGGTCTGGAGGATGCGCCACCCTTGTGTCGGGCATTCGCACCGGGTTCGAACAGACAAGCGTAGCCGCACTGTTGGAAGCGCAAGCACAAGTCATCGTCCTCGTAATAGAGGAAAAAGTATTCGTCGAAACCGTTTATCTCGCGAAATTTTTCCGTGCTCAGGAGCAGGCAGCAACCGTGCAGCCATTTGGCGCAACAAGTGCCTGCCGGGACGCGATAAGGCTTGGCCGGCGGGTATTCGTAAAAAGCTGGCCGAAAGCACATCTGCGGCACGTTGCCCCCGCGCCAGCTCTGCGGCGCAACCACGGCCGCATCTGGGTAGGTGCACAAGGTGTCGAGCAGCTTCAGCACATCCTTTGCCTCGATGCTGGAATCGGGATTGAGCAGCAATGCGTAGGGCGTCTGGACTTGCGTCATGGCCAGATTGTTCGCCCTGCCGAAGCCGAGATTGTCATCGCGTGCGATCAACTTTACGTGGGGCAACCGTTCCTTCAGCACGTCGATAATGCCGTCATCACTGCCATTGTCGACCACGATGACATGGGGAAACGCTTGCAGAGTTTGGATCAAGTCATCGACGAGACTGCGGCTGTGGTAGGTCACGCAAACCACCGTAACCTGATCCAGCGAAAGAGGATTCATGCAGTGAGTTCCGGGGAAACTGTGCTCTTGCTGGACGCCTGCGGCTTTGATTGCATCGCAGGAATGCAAGCAAGCAGAAGAATGAAAAGATGACGATGGGAAAAATCAGCCCAAAGGCAATTGCCAAGCCCTGCAACCAGGTATATCAGCAAAAGGCAGAGGTAAATATCTCGCTCGGGTAGCGCAAGGCGCAGTGCATAGCGCAGCAAGGCAGCCAACAGGAATAGATAGAACGCCAGGCCCAGTACGCCTTCCTCCGACGCAATCAACAACATTTCCTGGTGCGGGTGGCCTTCCATGAACTGGTTGGCGTTGGGCTGGTGACCGATCGACTGCTCATAAAGAGGAATCCACTGCCCATAACCGTGCCCGAACCACGGAGCTGTTTTGATAATGGAAAGCGTGTGTTGCCATAACTCAAGGCGAATGCCGGTAGAGGTTGCCTGGTGTGACTGCTCGTATTGCGCGACTTCACTGGGAATGGCGTTGACAAGCCGGTCCTGAATGGGCGAAGCCTTCCAGATGATCAAGCCCGCCATCGCCATGGCCGCGCCCGTCAAGACGATCTGTTTTTTATTCCAGCCCGATAGGCTCAGTAGCCGGTAACCCCCATACAGCAACACCGGAATCAGCGTGATATAGGCGGTGCGGCTTTGAATGACCAAGGCTACGTTGGCGAGGGCCGCCACGGCGATGATGACAAACACGACCCTGGTCCGTTTAACGGTGGACGTGATCGCCAACGCCAATGCTATGCAGCCGAGAACAAGCGTATCCAGACCTTGCTGGGTGTATTCCTTGAATACCGTGTTGCGCATGTCCGGTGAGGTATGCACGACTGCGCGCTGGGGGAGTAACCCCGCATCCATGCCGTACGAAATGAGCAGGACCAGCGTCATGGCGGCAACGAAAGCCCCGATGGCACGTTTGCGCCATGTGCTGGTGTACAGCAGTGAGGCAAACGCCAAGGGATAAAGGTAGGCCCAGAGTGCCGTTCCCATTCCCGTGGCCGGGAATCGGCCCGTCGCATACCACGCATGCAGCACACTCAGTAGTAGTACGCCCCACCAGGCGAGCACGCCGCGTGCAACCGGGCTGTGCCATGCGGCGAGCCAGCGCTGACGGGTGTCACTCCCCAGCAAGGAAAAAAGAATGCTGAGAAAAACAGCCACGTTGGTTGCCGGCTTGTTGATGGGCACCACGAACAGACTGGCTACCGCGCACCATTGGCCGGCTAGCAGGATTGCCTGACGTAGGCGAAGCGATTCGCTTTTCGGAGTATCCATAAAAACAAGCGGCGAAAGGGAGGGGTAGGTCGATAGCGTGGTAGTCCTCTACCACAATGGGATCGCATCTTAACTGAAGGGGACTGTACGGCTTCCTGGGATTGTGTTTGGGGCTATGGAGCGTCCTCGTTCGTCACCGCGCCTGGCATGCATCCTGACGTGACGGCATCACCCTTGAACAGCCACCAGTTGAGCCGGTTGGCATGGCCGACGTCAATCGCTTTGCTGCGGTCCACGCAATCGCCCATCGCAGATTCCTGCACGAACAGCCAGCGCGTTGCCGGCGCGGCGGCCTGCCAATGTACGGCGCGCGTAAATTGCTGCGAGGTGGGCGCGGTAAAGCCAAAGTCCGTGGCATGCCGATCGAGCATCAACATGTTTTGCTCCTTCCAGTCGACCATGCCGAGTTCGTCCTGTGGCGCAAGGTGCGCGCTCACCCGTCGCATCAGCGCCACCGACGAGCTGCTGTCATTGAGCAAGGGGTAGGCCCACAGGCCGCACACGATCCACAGCGCGAGCATGCCGCCAGCAACCGCCCACTGCGCATGCCGCACGCGAAACAGTGCCAGCATCAGCCATTGGGCTGCACCGATCACGATGCACATCCACCACAGGCTATCCGCTGGCCCATCGAAACCACGGTCGTCAGCGAGTTTGGCGGCAAACGTTGGATGCGAGACGAGTGCGTAGACGCCAAGCACAAGCAATGCGCCGCCGGTCACGATGAGGAACAACGTACAAAGCACGCGCAGCCAGCGCATCGATAGCATGGCTTCCAGATAAGGCGCGGTGATCAGCGCCAGCATCGGCAACATCGGCAGGATATAGACATCGCGCTTGCCGGCTGAGGCACTGAAAAATAGCAGCACCAACACTATCCAGCCCAGCGGCAGCAAAATGCGCGCGTCTTTCGCGCGCAGGGCTTGCCACCAGCGCAGGACGCTGCCGGGATAGGTCAGCGACAGTGGCAACCAGGCGTACAGCATGATCGGCAGGTAATAGAACGTCGACTGGATGTGATGCCACGCGTGCGCGTAACGCCCGGCGGTCTGATGAAACAGGATGTTGTTGACGTAAGCCGCGTAAGCCGGGTTGTCGACATGGGATCGCGCGGCCAACAACATGGGTACCAGCCACACGCCGATGGCGGCCAGGGTGGCGACCCATCCGAGCAACCAGCGCCACCATGCGCCGGGCCCCATGACGGTAACGCCGTTCCACTGGCGGACGGTGGCCCACAGGTAGGGCAGCAGCATGAACAACGCGAGAAAACCCACACCTTTGGTGATGACGCCAAGTCCTGCGCAGAAACAGCCGAACCAGTACATCTTCCAGTCCGGCCCACACAGCAGATGTCGCAGCAGCCCCCAGTTTGCGGCGGTGATAAAGAACACCACCAGGGGATCGATCTGTGCGCGCCTGGCCTGAAACACAAACTGGATGCACATCAGTGCGGCCATCGCCGCATACATGCCAACTTTGCGATTCCACAGCCGTCGGCCGAGGTCGTAAATCAGCAGCAATACGCCCAGCGTCGACAAGAACGACGGCAGCATGAAGGCGATGCGCCAGTTGCGCACGACTTCGAAGCTGGCCGCTTCCAGCCACATCAGCATCGGCGGCTTGTCGGCATACAACTCTGTGCCGCGATGCGGGAACAGCCAGTCGCCGCTTTCGACCATCTGTTTGGCGACCAGGGTGAAGCGCGGTTCGTCAGAGGGCCAGGGATCGCGCAGGCCGATGCCCATGCCGAGCATCAGGATGGCGTACAACATCAGTAGCCAGAACTGACGGCGTTCTGCTTTTAGCTCCCTCTCCCCTCCGGGGCACGCGGGGAGAGCACATGGATGTGCTCGGCTTTGAGGAGCGAGGAGAGGGTTGGGGTGAGGGGCGGTGCTGACCGTAAGTCCCATTATTTCGTGGTGTCTCTTTTAATAAAGCGGGCAGAGCTGGTGAATGTGGTCGCAAGATTGGCCCCTCACCCCGACCCTCTCCCCGAAGGGGAGAGGGAGTGGGTTGCGCAAGAATGAGGGTCAGCGGCGCTCAAGCACCGCATAGTACATGCCGTCCAGATCCCCATCGCCAGGCAGGATTTGCCAACCGACGGCGGCAGCTTGTCCTGTCGGTAGTTGCAGGGCGATGACACGGGCATCGTCGCGGCCGGCGAGAAAGTGTTCGATCACCGCTTCGTTCTCTGCGCGCAGCAGCGAACAGGTGATGTAGACAAGACGCCCGCCGGGAGCCAGCAGCGGCCATAACGCAGCAAGGATGCGCTGCTGCTGCACGACCAGTGCTTCGATATCGCTGGCGCGGCGGTGCAGGCGCACATCCGGGCGCCTGCGCAGCACACCGGTCGCAGAGCAGGGGGCGTCGATAAGAATGCGATCAAAAGGCTCTCCATCCCACCAGTCGGCGGGGGCACCCGCATCACCCATGCGTATATCGGCTTGCAAGCCAAGACGATCCAGGTTTTGGCGAATACGTGTGGCGCGCGTGGCGTCGAATTCCAACGCAGTAAGCGCAATGTCTGCGCGCTCAAGCAAATGGCAGGCCTTGCCACCGGGAGCTGCGCAGGCATCGAGCACACGCTGGCCACCCTGCACGTCGGCTACCTCGGCAGCTACTTGCGCAGCACCATCCTGCACCGCAAATAATCCCTCGGCGAAGCCGGGCATACGGGTGACATCGCTGCTGTGCGGCAGCACGATGCCGTCGGGCAGCCACGGATGTGAATCGGCTGTATAACCTGCGGCACGCAATAGTTCAATTAGCGCATCGCGCATAGTGCGGCGGCGATTCGCGCGCAGCATCAGGGGGGGCTCGCGGTTGCTGTCGGCCAATACGGCTTCGTGTTGTTCAGGCCAGTCCGTGGCGATTGCTTTGACCAGCCACGGCGGCAGGGCATAACGCGTTTGCACCTTGGCATCGAGTGCGGCCAGTAGGTCAACCCGTTCGCGCTGCCAGCGGCGCAGTATGGCGTTGACCAAGCCGGCGAGGCGTGGACGGTTGAGTGCGCGAGCGGCTTCCACCGTCGCGGCAACGGCGGCGTAGTCCTGTAGTTGCAGGACTTCCAGTTGCACCAACCCCAGCACCAACAGCGCGTGCACTTCCGGCTCCTTGTGACGCAGCGGTTTGTCCAGCAGGCGATCAAGTGCTGTATCGAAACGCAGCCACCAGCGCGCGCCATCGCTGAGCAAGGCCATCAACAGCGCACGGTCGCGCGGGTCGCGAAGCCGGGGGGCCTTTTGTTCCATCGCCTCGCGCAGCGACATACCGCGCAGAGCAATGTCAGCCAATGCCTGTGCGGCCAGGGCACGCGTATGGTTCATCGTGTGCGACGCAGTTCAGGACGTGCGTTGAGATAGTCGGCAGCGCTGATGCGCTTGCCGCCCGCGCGCTGCAGTGCGGTCACGCGTAGCACGCCTTCGCCGCAGGCGATATCGATGCCATCGCGTTGTGTGGCGATCACGCTGCCGGGTGCGGCGTGGTGGTTCTGCTCGATGGCTCGTGCGGCCCAGATGCGCAGGTTTTCGCCGGCGATGTCACCCTCGGCCACCGGCCATGGATCGAATGCGCGAACCTGGTGTTCCAGTGCCAGCGCGGGGCGGATGAAATCGAGTCGTGCTTCGGCTTTTTCCAGCTTATGCGCGTACATCACGCCTGCTTCGGATTGCGGCTGTGCCGACAAAGCTTCGCCCGCCAGCACGCAGCCCAAACCTTCGATGAGGACGTCCGCGCCAAGCAAGGAGAGGCGATCGTGCAAGGTACCGCCGGTGTCGTCACAGCTGATGGGAGTGCGGCGCTCCAGCAACACCGGGCCGGTATCGAGGCCGGCTTCCATCTGCATCAGGTCGACGCCGCTTTCCGCATCGCCGGCGAGAATCGCACGCTGGATTGGTGCGGCGCCGCGCCACCGTGGCAACAGACTGGCATGCACGTTCCAGCAGCCAAGCCGGGGAATCGCCAATACCTTGCGCGACAAGATCAATCCGTAGGCCACCACTACTATCAGGTCGGGCCGATAGGCAGCGAGCTTTTCGCGCGCTTTCACTGTTTTCAATGTTTCCGGCTGTTCCACCGCCATGCCAGCGGCCAGCGCCGCTTCCTTGATCGGACTGGGTGTGAGCTTGCGGCCACGACCGGCGGGGCGATCGGGTTGCGTATAAACCGCAACAATCTGCGCACCGCTGATGCGGCAGGCTTCAAGACAAGGAACGGAGAACTCCGGCGTGCCGGCGAAAACGATGCGTAAGGAATGCACTGATCTGTTCTGTGTAGGTGGCACTGGTGGTGTCTGTTCGCAGATCACAGGGGCACTGACGCGGGCAGACTGGCTGTCTGTCGAGTCGGCGCACCGACGAGATGCGAACAGACAGCGCCGATGACGCCTGCACAGAACAGATCAGGGCCTCCCTCCGTCACGCGCTGGCGACCTGCTTGCGCTGCTTTTCCATGCGCTTGAGCAGGATCGAACGCTTCAGCGGCGAAAGGTAATCCACGAAGACCTTGCCGACCAGGTGATCCATCTCATGCTGGATGCATACGGCCAGTGGGCCTTCCACTTCCCGTTCGAAGGTCCTGCCTTCGACGTCTTGGGCGCGAACCTTCACCTTCAGCGCGCGGGTCACATCGGCATAGATGCCTGGGAAGGACAGGCAGCCTTCCTGATATACCTGCGTGCCATCCTTTTCCAGGATTTCTGCATTGATCAGGGCTAGCGGCTGGTTGCGTTCCTCGCTCATATCCGCCACCAGCACGCGCTTATGCACGTTGACCTGGGTAGCAGCCAGACCGACGCCGTTGGCGGCGTACATCGTCTCGAACATGTCATCGGCGAACTGCTTCAATGTGGCGTCGAAAACCGTAACCGGCTCGGCCTTGATGCGCAGTCGCGGATCGGGGAATTCAAGAATGCTCAGAACGGACATGGGTTTTTACCTCGGGCGCCAGAATTGCCGGCGCTTTGGTAAAAAGCCAACCCGGGCGCGGTCTAGAATGTGGATATTGTACGTGGTTCAAGGTGTTGTCGGCGCACGATTTTGCCAACTGGGCACGTGTTGCTTGAGTTAATGCTTCGGTTACACTCGCCCAAGCCAAGGGGGCATGGGGGAATCCCGCTTATGATTAGAAAGTCCATTGGGCTGTTGGCCGGCATGCTGGTCACGGTGGCCATTTATGCGGCCGGTACACAGCTCCGTGCTGATCACCCCGACAGCTATACCGTGCGTCGTGGTGACACCCTTTGGGGCATTTCCGCCCGCTTCTTGTCCAAGCCCTGGCTGTGGCCGGAAATCTGGCAGGCCAACCCGCAGGTACGCAATCCGCACCTGATCTATCCGGGGGACGTGCTGGACCTGTCCTTCATCCATGGCGGCCCGTCACTGCGGCTGGAGCCGGCCATTCATCGTGAGGGCGAGGCCATTCCGGCCATTCCGGTCGACAAGCTCAAACCGTTCCTGCGCGATTCCCGCGTGGTGGATCCGGCGGCAGTGAAGAATGCGCCCTATGTGATGGGTTTCGAGGAGGGTGATATCACCGGCACATCCGGCCGCAACCTCTACGTGCGTCATCTCGATGCGCAGCCGGGCCAGCGCTGGGCGATTGTGCGTCCCACCCATATGTTCCGCACCTTTGGCGGTTCGGCAGCCGAGCAAAGCGACGAGATGGCCGCCAACATTGTGGATAGCGATGTGGCCACCTCCTCGACGCCTTGGAATGAGGAGTGGAGGACCACCCTTGGCGAGGTGACCCCCGATCACAACTTTTTTAGCAAGATCAGTAGCACGGATATCGGGATGGAGGTCGAGGTGATCGGCCAGGCGGAGGTGCTGCGTGGCGGCGATCCGTCCACCTTGTTGCTGCTCAGTTCGATCATGGAAGTCCGTGCCGGCGACCGCTTGATGCCAGTGGATGACCATCCGTACGACCCGTACTTCTACCCGCATCCACCCCGGACCCTGCCGGCGGATGCACGCGTGATTGCCTTCTCCCATGAGCGCCTGACCCGGGTCGGCCCCTACGACGTGGTGGTGCTTTCGGTCGGCTCGAAGGACGGCGTCGACAACGGCACCACCTTCTCCCTGTGGCAACCAGGCGAGAAGATGCCCGATGACGTGGCGCACGATAGCTGGATCCGCGACAGTGGCAAGTGGGTCACATTGCCGGATGAATTCGTCGGGCACTTGATGATCTTCCGCACCTTCGACCGGGTGAGCTATGGCGTGGTGATGGATGGCCTGAAGCCGGTGCACCTTGGTGCCAGGGCGAAGATGCCGGAATGATGCCCTATTCCCGGCCGAAGGCCATACCCACAGCACGGCGCGGTAATCCCGCGCCGTGGTTGTTTTCGGGCCTCGCGTAGACTCTCGGCATGAACGAACAAGCCCAATGGCGGGACTGGCTGACGGTCCTGCGCACACCGGGCCTGGGGCCGGCTGGATTGCGCGAGCGGTTAGCTGCAACCCAGGGTCGGATCGACCAGGTGCTCGCCCAGCTTCAGCGTCATGCGTCCCGGCTCGACCCGGAGGCTCAGGCGTGGCTGAAGCAACCCGATGAAGCGAGATTGGCTGCTGATCTGGACTGGCTAGCCGAACCCAACCACCGCCTCCTGTGTTGCACTGAAGCTGACTTCCCGCCTCAGCTTGAAAGCATTCCGCAACCACCCGCTGCGTTATTTGTCAGCGGCGATGCCGGCCTGTTGTTGCACCCGCAGATCGCCATCGTCGGTGCACGCAGTGCCAGCACGGCGGGCAAGACGACCGCCCGCACCTTTGCCCGACACCTCGCCCAAGCCGGGTTCATCGTGACCAGTGGGCTGGCCGACGGGATTGACGGCGCAGCACACGAGGCGGCTCTGGAAGCAGGTTTGTCTACCGTTGCCGTGATCGGCACCGGGCCGGATCTGGTGTACCCGCGCAAGCACCGTGGGCTGTCGGCGCAAGTGGAAGCGCAGGGTGTATTGATCAGCGAATTTCCGCCTGGCACAGGCGCTCGTGCCGACCACTTTCCGCGGCGCAATCGCATCATTGCCGGGTTGTCGCTGGGAACGCTGATCGTCGAGGCGGGGCTGCAATCCGGCTCGCTGATTACGGCGCGATTGGCGGGTGAGCAAGGGCGGGAGGTATTCGCCGTGCCCGGTTCCATCCATAATCCGCTCGCCCGCGGTTGTCACCGTCTCATCCGGGAGGGCGCGCGACTGGTCGAGAGCGCTTCGGAGATCGTTGAAACCCTGGTTCCCGCCGCGCGGGCGCTGGGTGCTGAGTTGGCCCAGCGCCTGGAACGGTTACCGGCGGCAGGCGCCGGGCGTGATCAGCCGGCGCTTGGTGGCTGGCGCGACGATCCGGAATACCGGCGCCTGCTGGACGTGCTAGGGCACGATCCTGTGGTACTGGATGAGCTGGCAGAGCGTACCGGGCAAAGCGCCGCCGTTTTGTCATCCATGCTGCTCATGCTGGAGCTGGAAGATTGTGTCGAAGGCTTGCCGGGTGGCCGTTACCAACGTCTGCCGGGCATCTAGGTTCGCTCTGAAAAGGGCGCCAGGCCGCGTTTTCACAAGCGCCAGCTTGACAGTCATTGAGTTGGCATGCTTCCAACTATATATAGAACGGCCGATTCGATACGGCTGCGAATGGAACATCTGGAACCCCACGCCACATGGCAAAAAACCTGCTCATCGTCGAGTCACCGGCCAAAGCCAAGACGATCAACAAATACCTTGGCAAGGACTTTCAGGTCCTCGCTTCCTATGGCCACGTGCGCGACCTGAGGCCCAAAGAGGGCGCGGTCGACCCCGAACACGACTTCGCCATGAAGTACGAAGTGATCGAGCGCAACGAGAAACACGTTGACGCCATCGCCAAGGCCGCCAAAATTGCCGATGACATCTATCTCGCCACCGACTTGGATCGCGAAGGCGAGGCCATTAGTTGGCACATTAGCGAGATTCTGAAAGAGCGCGGCATCTCCAAGGGCAAGCAAATGCACCGCGTGGTGTTCTCCGAGATCACTCCCAAGGCGATTAAGGCGGCCGTCGCCACGCCGCGTGCGTTGTCGCACGATCTGGTAGACGCGCAGCAGGCACGCCGTGCGCTGGACTACCTGGTGGGTTTCAACCTGTCGCCGGTGCTGTGGCGCAAGGTGCAGCGCGGCCTGTCCGCCGGTCGCGTGCAGAGCCCTGCCTTGCGCATGATCGTGGAACGCGAGGAGGAGATCGAAGCCTTCGTCGCTCGTGAATACTGGACGGTGGAAGCCCAGCTCAAGCACACCGAGGGCGATTTCAGCGCGCGCCTCACCAAGCTCAACGGCAAGAAGTTCGAACAGTTCCACCTCACCAACGAAGCCGATGCGATGGCGGCGCGCGCCGCGCTGAAGGAAGCCGCGCGCGGCCATCTCACGGTCAGCGAAGTCGGCAGCAAAGAGCGCAAGCGCCGCCCCGCGCCGCCGTTCACCACCTCTACGTTGCAGCAGGAAGCGGCGCGCAAACTGGGTTTTGGCACCAGCCGCACGATGAAGGTCGCGCAAGGCCTGTACGAAGGTGTGGGTCTGGGTAGCGAGGGCAACGTCGGCCTGATCACCTACATGCGTACCGACTCCACCGCGCTTTCGGGTGAAGCAGTGGGCGAACTGCGCGAGCTGATTGCTCGCGACTACGGCAACAAGGCGCTGCCGGATGGTCCGCAGGTTTATCGCACCAAGTCCAAGAACGCGCAGGAAGCGCATGAGGCGATTCGCCCTACCTCCGCCATGCGCACGCCGCGCGAAGTAGCCCCATTCCTAAATGACGAGCAGCGCAAGCTTTACGAGCTGATCTGGAAGCGCACCGTCGCCTGTCAGATGATCCACGCCACCATGAACACGGTGTCGGTGGATTTCGACGTGAAACATGTGAAAGGCGGCGATGCTGCATTCCGTGCCACGGGTACCACGGTGGTGGATCCGGGCTTTCTCGCTGTGTACGAAGAAGGCCGCGATCAGAAGACTGCCGAGGATGACGACCAAGGCCGTCGCCTGCCACGTCTGGCTAAGAGCGAAGATGTGCCGCTGCAGGACATCGTGGCCGATCAGCACTTCACCGAGCCGCCGCCACGTTATTCCGAAGCCAGCCTGGTGAAGGCATTGGAGGAATACGGCATCGGCCGTCCGTCCACCTACGCCAGCATCATCCAGGTGCTGCAGAGCCGCGAATACGTGTTGCTTGATAGCCGTCGTTTTCGCCCAACCGACGTGGGTCGGGCGGTAAGCAAGTTCCTTACCCAACACTTCACCCAGTACGTCGATTACGACTTCACGGCCAAGCTCGAAGACGAACTCGACGCGGTTAGTCGCGGCGAGGAAGCCTGGGTGCCATTGATGCGGCGCTTCTGGCAGCCGTTCAAGCAGCAGGTGGAAGAGAAAACCGAATCGGTCGATCGCAGCGAAGCCACCGGTGCGCGCGAATTGGGCACCGATGCAAAATCCGGCAAGCCGGTCTCCGTGCGGCTAGGGCGTTACGGGCCCTATGCACAGATGGGCAACAAGGACGTGGACGAGAAACTGCAGTTTGCGTCCCTGCGCCCCGGCCAAAGCATGCACACGATCACGCTGGAAGAAGCGATCGAGCTGTTCAAGTTGCCGCGCAAACTTGGTCAGGCTGAGAATGGCGAGGAAGTCAGCGTCGGCGTTGGTCGCTTCGGGCCGTTCGTGAAGCAGGGCAGCACCTATGCCTCGCTGAAAGCCGAAGACGATCCTTACACCATCGAGCTACCGCGGGCACTGCAGATCGTGCAGGAAAAGCTGGAACTGATCGCCAGTCGCATCATCAAGGACTTCAGCAACGGTGTACAGATCCTCAACGGCCGCTTCGGTCCGTACATCACCGACGGCGAAAAGAATGCGCGCATCCCGAAGGATCAGGAGCCGAAGGAGCTAAGTGAAGCGCAATGCTTGGAGTTGCTGGCAGCGGCACCCGTGAAGAAGAAGGGGCGTTTTGGCAAGAAAGCGGCAGCGAAGAGCGCGTCGGCCAAAAAGGCCGCAGCCAAAAAAGAGCCGGCCAAGAAAGCTGCCACCAAGAAAGCCGCGACTAAGAAAACAGCAACGAAAAAGACCGCTGCGAAGAAAGCTGCTACCAAAAAGGCTAAAGCTTGATCCTCGCGTCGATCTGCTCCCTCTCCCCTGTGGTGAGAGGGTTGCCATGAAACGCCCTTGCCTCTGATTCGTCGTCGCGGTTCGCGGACATGCCCAAGCACTACACCCTTGCCCAACTCGACGAAGCTGCCGATCTGCTCTGCAAAGGTGGCGTACTTGCGTATCCCACCGAAGCCGTCTTCGGCCTTGGATGCGATCCGCACAACCAGACCGCCTTCGAACGCATCTTCACCCTCAAGCAGCGGCCTTCTAATCAGGGTGTCCTGCTGATCGCTGCTGACTTCGCCCAGATCGAACACTACGTGGACATGGCCAAGGTTCCCCCCGGTGTACTTGCACAAGTCCGGGCGAGTTGGCCAGGACCGTTTACCTGGGTGTTTCCGCGCAGCACGGAAGTCCCCGATTGGGTGACGGGCGCGCATTCCGGCATCGCCCTGCGTGTCAGCGGACATGCCCCCACGGTTGCCGTGTGCAGAGCGTTTGGCGGTGCGTTGGTTTCCACCAGTGCCAACCTTCACGGCAAGCCACCCGCGCGTGATCTTGCGACCCTGGCCCATTATTTCGGAGAAGCGCTGGATGGCATCGTCGATGCGCCGCTTGGCGGGGCTACCCAGCCAAGCACCATCCGGGACGCGTTGACAGGCGCTTTCATCCGGAGCTGAATACTCCAAACGTGGCCGCAGGCGCAGTAGGTGCCGATTCAGCCATGATCGTGAGGATGGGGGTTGCAAGACATAATCCCGCATACCGGCAGCTACCGACCGCCTGGGCCGGATGAGGATTCGCATCGATCAGGCAATTAGGAGCTAACGGCGTGGCGACCGCTTACGACGCCTTTCAACGCGATCAAGCCGAGCGCTTACTGCCTCTGATGAGGGTTAGCGACCCACGGCGTGTCATCGCGATGCGTGACGGTGACGAGATCACTGCAGCCCAGTTTGTCGCGCATGTCGAACAGGTCACCGCACTGCTGCCGGATGCGCCGGCGGCAGTCAATCTGTGCGAAGACCGTTACGTCTTTTTGGTCGCCTTCTGTGCCATTGCTCTGCGCGGCCAGACCAATCTCCTGCCGCCTTCACGGGCACCGCATGCGGTGGAAGAAGTGATGGTT
The DNA here is from genome assembly GCF_004114615.1 of Dyella sp. M7H15-1. Taxonomy (NCBI): domain Bacteria; kingdom Pseudomonadati; phylum Pseudomonadota; class Gammaproteobacteria; order Lysobacterales; family Rhodanobacteraceae; genus Dyella; species Dyella sp. M7H15-1. The sequence goes on along the minus strand of NZ_CP035300.1, from coordinate 2,687,108 downwards.
ACCCATCCGGGTTGCCACGTTGTCGGGGATCGCATGCTGGACCCAGCCCCGCATCACTATTGCGTCTTACCCATGCTCGCTGTCGATGCACAGGTGCCGGTACCCGCGAAATGGCCGTTCTTGTCGGCGCTGCAGAGTGTGGTGGTGGGTTACACCTCGGGCTCTACCGGCACACCACGCCCGAACGTAAAAACCTGGTGCAGCCTACATGCGAGCACCGCCGGTAACCTGCGCATGCTGCATCAGATGGTAGGCGATTGCTTCAGCGTGGTTGCTACCGTGCCACCGCAGCACATCTACGGCATCGAGATGTCAGTACTGCTACCCCTGCTCGGCGATGTGCGGGTGCATTCCGGGCGGCCATTCTTCCCGGCCGATATCGCCACGGCGCTCGCCCGCATGCCTGAACCCCGTGTGCTGGTCACTACGCCGGTGCATCTGCGCACACTGGTCGAATCAGGCGTGTCATTGCCGCCGCTGGCCGCAATGCTTTCCGCCACCGCACCCATGTCATGCGAGCTGGCGACACAGGCTGAGCAGCGATTCGATGCGCCTTTGCTGGAGGTGTTTGGTTCCACCGAAACGTGTGCATTCGCCTCGCGTCGTGTGACGGTGGATAGCCATTGGTCGCTTTATCGCGGCGTGCACCTGTATCCGCAACCGGATGGCACCCAGATCGAGGCGCCCCAGCTCGATACGCCGGCCGTCCTTGCCGACATCGTAACTTTGCATAACGAAGGTCGCTGCTTCGAGCTTCGCGGCCGCCACGCAGACCTGTTGGAAATTGCTGGCAAACGTGCATCGTTGGGTGACCTCACCCACCGTCTGCTTGCCATTCCCGGTGTGAAGGATGGTGTAGTGTTCCAATTGGACGATCCCGACCCCATCGGTGTGCGCCGCATTGCCGCGCTAGTCGTGGCGCCTGCACTGGAGGAGTACTTCATCCTCGATGCGCTACGTGCCTCGATCGATCCCGTTTTCCTGCCTCGTCCATTGCGCCTGGTCGATCACCTACCTCGCAACGAAACCGGCAAACTGTCGCGCGCGGACCTGCTCGACTTACTCATACGCCACGCCAGTGCCTGATCCTTGGCGATGCACTCCTTCTCTGCACGCAAGGGAGGATAGGGGTGAGGTTGCCACCAGTGCGGTAGACGCCATCCACCCAAAGCCCGCTTGATTCACCCGCTACAATAGGACGATTGCGCCTGCAAGGCGCCCGCAATCTCGGAGTCAAGGCATGAAAGTTCTGGTTATTGGCCACGGCGGTCGCGAGCACGCGCTGGCGTGGAAGCTCAAGCAATCGCGGCGCGTGAGCGAGGTGATCGTGGCGCCCGGCAACGCCGGTACCGCGCGCGAAGACGGCCTGCGCAATGCCGATGTTGCCGTGACCGATATCGAAGGGCTGCTGAAGCTGGCGAAGGCGGAAAAGGTCGAACTCACCGTGGTCGGCCCGGAAGTACCGTTGGTGGCCGGCGTGGTCGACACATTCCGAACTGCGGGCCTGCGCATCTTCGGGCCACGCGCCGTCGCCGCACAATTGGAGGGCTCCAAGGCCTTCGCCAAGGATTTCTTGCTACGCCACAACATTCCCACGGCGCGCTACGCGGTGTTCACCGAACTCAACAAGGCACTGGCTTACGTTCGCGAACATGGCGCGCCAATCGTGATCAAGGCCGATGGTCTGGCTGCAGGCAAAGGGGTCGTTGTCGCGCTCACGTTGGGCGATGCGGAGCTGGCCCTGCACGATATGCTCAGTGCGCATGCGTTCGGCGATGCATCTGCACGCGTGGTAATCGAGGAATTCCTCAACGGCGAGGAAGCCAGTTACATCGTGATGAGCGACGGCACGCATGCATTGCCCATGGCCAGCAGCCAGGACCATAAGCGCCGTGACGATAACGATCTGGGGCCCAATACGGGCGGCATGGGTGCCTATTCACCTGCACCAGTAGTTACGCCGGAAGTGGAAAAACGCATCCTCAGGGAAGTGATTGAACCTACCTTGCGCGGCATGGCTGCCGAAGGTGTGCCGTTCATCGGCTTCCTCTACGCCGGCCTGATGATCGACAAGCAAGGCGCGCCCAAGGTCATTGAATTCAACGTGCGTTTCGGCGATCCGGAAACGCAGCCGATCATGCTGCGCCTGAAGTCCGATTTCGTTGACCTGATCGAGGCAGCGCTCGATGGCGAATTGCACCACACGCACGCACAATGGGATGCGCGGCCGTCCATCGGCGTGGTGATGGCGGCCAGCGGCTATCCGGGCGAGGTGAAAAGCGGGGACCTGATCGACGGATTGGATACCGACCTTGGCACGGATGTCAAAGTGTTCCAAGCCGGCACTAAGGTCGATGCGCATGGCCGTCCGATTACGGCGGGCGGGCGCGTGTTGACCGTATGCGCACTTGGCAAGGACATTACCGGGGCACGTGAAAATGCCTACGAAGCGATCAGCAAGATTCGCTTCGATGGCGCTTTTTGCCGTCGCGATATTGCGCATCGCGCGTTGCGGCGGGGCTGACCGACACGGGCTGACCGGTCGATGGGCCGATCAGCCTTTATGTCGGGTGCGCATTCTTTAGGGATTGGCGTATCAGCCATGCATAGACGGATACATTCAATAGCAGCACGAACGCCGCCAGAAAGTACTGAATTTCACGGGTCAATCCGTTGGGGTAGATCGTCGTCAACAGATAGTGCCTGATAAAGTCGCCCTGATAAGCCGTCCATCCCGCTTGCTCGCGAAAATGGTTTTCAATGCTTGTCAGTGGGCAGATTCGTCCGCTGAGTTCCACGTAAAAGCCCCAGGCCGCTGCCGGAAGCTGGAACCAGGGAATCCAACGCCATTTCAGGGCAAGCAATGCACCCAGTGTGCAGAAGAGAATGAATCCAAGGTGTAGTGTCAATACAACATCGACGACGATGAGCGAGAGCATGGTGTCGGGTTCTAGTTGTGGTGTCTTACAAGTACCATCAAATCATTCCGAGTGGATTTCTTCGCGTTACTTGTAAGACACCACACTAGGCTTTCGCGCTAGGCTACGCGTAGTCTAGCCGCCAAGGATCCGCATGAGTCAGTTCGCTCTGTTAGGCCGTCGCCGCTTCGCGCCTTTTTTCTGGACACAGGCACTGGGGGCGTTCAATGACAGTGCATTCCGCAATGCGATGGTGATGCTGGCGGCGTTCCAGATGGGGTTGTCCGATCACGATGTCGGGCTATATACCAATCTGGCTCCGGCGCTGTTTATTCTGCCGTTCTTTCTGTTTTCCGCCACGGCCGGGCAATTGGCGGAGAAGTTCGAGAAGACGCGCATCATTCGCTTCGTGAAGGTGTTCGAAATCGCAGCGATGGTGTTGGCAGCCTACGGTTTTATCGGGCACCACCTGTCGCTGCTGCTGGCAGTGTTGTTCATGATGGGGATGCATTCGACCGTTTTCGGACCGATCAAGTACGCCATTCTTCCACAGACCCTCGATTCCACCGAGCTGGTAGGCGGTAACGGCTTGGTGGAGATGGGCACGCAGATGGCGATCCTGATCGGCATGGTGGCCGGTAACGCCCTGATGTTGATTGCGGGTATCGGTCCACATTTTTCGGCGGCATTGACGATAGGTATTGCCGTGGCCGGCTATCTGACTAGCCGCTTTATTCCGCCTGCGCCAGCGACAGCACCGAACCTTACCTTCAACTGGAATCCCTTCACCGAAACGGTGCGGGTATTGCACATCACCCATGAAGACCGGACTGTCTTCAACGCGGTGCTGGGTATTTCCTGGTTCTGGTTTTTCGGCACCGTACTGGTAGCGCAATTGCCGCTCTACACGCGCATCAATCTAGGGGGCGACGGTTCGGTCAACACGTTGGTGCTTACATTGTTTTCGATTGGCACCGGCGTGGGTGCATTGATGTGCGAAAAGATGTCAGGCAAGCGCGTGGAAATTGGCTTGGTGCCGCTGGGCGCATTCGGCCTTACGGCGTTTGGCATCGACCTATTCCTGGCGCGTCCCGGTGCTGCGGCCGTGCGCGGACTGGATTGGCTGGCTTTTTTGCATGCGGCAGGAAGTTGGCGCATCGTGCTGGACCTCATTTTGATTGGCGTGTTTGCGGGCTTTTATGTGGTGCCGCTGTTTGCGTTTGTGCAGTCACGTACGCCGCGCGATCGGTTGTCGCGCGTGATTGCGGGCAACAATATCCTCAATGCGTTGTTGATCGTGATGGCGTCGGTCTTCGGTCTGGGGCTGGATATGCTGGGCCTGGGTGCGCCGCAGATTTTCCTGATGGCAGCCATACTCAATGTCATCGTTGCTGCCTACATCTTCACGCTCGTCCCCGAATTCCTGATGCGTTTCATCACCTGGATCCTGGTGAATACGCTGTATCGCATCCGCGTCGATGGTATGCAGAATCTGCCGGAGGAGGGGTCAGCCTTGTTGGTTTGCAATCACGTGAGCTTTATGGATCCGTTGATCCTCATGGCAAACTTGCGTCGGCCTGCGCGCTTTGTGATGTATTACAAGATTTTCCACATTCCGATACTGCACTTCGTCTTCAAGACAGCAAAGGCCATTCCGATAGCAGGGAAGAAAGAAGATCCGGCGGTGCTGCACAAAGCATTTGAGGATGTGGATGCTGCACTGGCTCGCGGCGAGCTGGTATGCATTTTTCCTGAAGGCGGCTTGACCAAGGATGGCAACATCGCACCGTTTCGTCCGGGGGTGGAAAAGATACTGGCGCGTCGTCCGGTACGGGTGGTGCCGATGGCCTTGCGCGGACTATGGGGTAGTGTGTGGAGCCGTCGCGATTCGATGCTACGACGCGCACGCCTGCCACGCCGTTTCCGTGCGCGTGTCGAATTGGTGGTGGACGCGCCGAGGCCTGCGGAGCAAGTCGATGCGGCGGCGCTGCAGGATCGCGTGCAGGTGTTGCGGGGTGATATGGCGTGAACGGGAGGCGTAAAGTGAAGCGCCTCAGGTCTTGTCTGTCACAACTCCCCATTCCCCATTTACGATTCCCGGCCTTTAATGCAGCCAACCGCCCATCACAATTAGCGCGACGACGCTCAACCACGCCAGTAAGGCGCGCAAGAGCGCATCACGCAAACGACGCAATTCGTGCAATGAGTCGGTGCGCTCTTCGGTGTAGCCGTCGCCACCTTCAATATCGGTAAGCACATCGGCGCGTGCGGCGGCGCCGAGGAAGCCGGGATTGGAGAGATACCAGCTATTCGGAGCGGCCTGCTGATGCCAGCGGCGCCATGCGCCGATGACGGCATCCCAGTGACCTACCAGGGCCAGCGTGAACACCATCAACTGTGCGGGCATCCAGTCGAGGGCATTGGCAAGGTAGCGTGCGCAGGTGCGTGCCCTGGTGTCGAGAGCCAGCGAACTATCGTGTCCAAGCTGGCGCGAGAGCCGATAGAGCAATGCACCGATCGGTCCCAGCAGGAAAAACCAGAAAAGCACGCCAAATCGGCGACGCAGAGCCGCGTAGGCAGTGGCTTCGCCAAGATCAGCCGTGGTCCAGGCCACGGTCTCGCAATCGCCACACAAGGCTTGTGCTGCAGCTTCGCGGCCCTGCTGGTCGGGCGCTTTGAGGATGGTTTCGATATCCGCTTCATAAGCATGCGGGCCGAACGAGAACAACAGCACTGCCAGTCCGAACACTAATTGCAGCAGTGCGGCTAGTGGTGTGCGATGCAACATCCAGACGACCAGTGCACACGCCGCAACGGGGACCAGCACCGTAAACAGTACGCGAGCGGCGCCACTGATGTCGGCGAGCTGATTTACCCAGCGACGGAAGCCTGCATCGCCACGCCAATGCGCGAGCTGTGGCTGCAGGTGCAGCAGTCCAAGAGCGATCAGCGCGGCAAGCAGGCGAATGGCCATGAAAACGGGCTCCGTAGGATGACGCATTGTATGCGAGTGATGGGAGCCCGTTCACGAGCCCATCGTTTTTTCGCCCCCATGCGGGCTACTTCAGTGCGTGCGCTCCACCAGTGAGTCCAGGTCCAATCCCGCGCGCTCCCGCAGCCAATGGGAGATCAATTGATAGGATACGGAGAGCCGGGATGGCGTGCCGAGAGTTCCATCGGCGAGACCTTCTACGATTTGCCGTGGCGTATACCAACGGGCGTCTTCCAGCTCACCGTCGCGCAGGCGGATCGCGGACGACACGGCATGGGCGATAAAACCCACCATCAGCGAGGCCGGCAATGGCCATGGCTGCGAAGAGTGATAGTGCACATCGCCGACAATCACGCCGGATTCTTCGGCGACTTCGCGGCGAACCGCATCTTCCAATGCTTCACCCGGTTCGATGAAGCCGGCCAGCGTGGAATAGCGACCGGGCGGCCAGCCGGCCTGACGGCCAAGCAGGCAAGCGCCTTCGTATTCCACGAGCACGATGATCGCAGTGTCGGTGCGTGGAAAGTGCAGCCGGCCGCAAGCTGGATGAGTGCATTGCGCGCGATGCCCCGACGACACAAGTCGCACTGGCGAACCGCAGCGCGAGCAGAAGCGTGCCTCGCGCTGCCAATGAGAAAGTCCCTTGGCATACGCAAACAGGCCGGCTTCATAGGCAGGCAGGCGCAGGCCCGCTTCGCGCAGGCCCATGCGACGGGCGTTGAGTGCGGACTCCAATGCGGCATGATCATGGCGCTCATCCAGCACCAGCATGAAATGCGGTTGTCCTTCGGCGATGCCGAGCAGGCTCCACGATGCATCGGGCAACAGATGCGCGCGTTCGCGGGCATCGAGCCAGCGCAGGTTTTCGTCGTGGCGATGCAGATAGGCATCGCCGGCGGGATCAAGCAGCAGGTAGCGCGCATCCGGCGAATCGGCTTTTGCAGTCACCCACTCACTGATATCGCGTTGTTCGGAAACGCGATCGAGTATCAGGCTGAGTCCCGCGAAGGTATTGAGGTTCGTCGCGGCCATCCGTGTCGGTAACCAGACTCTTAGGTTGAGAAGGATGAGCCGCAGCCGCAGGTGGTCTTGGCGTTGGGGTTGCGAATGACGAACTGCGAACCGCTGAGATTCTCGGTGTAATCGATCTCGGCACCGGTGAGGTATTGCAACGACAAGGGGTCGACTAGCAGGGTGACGCCTTCGCGATCAAGCGCGAAATCGTCCTCGGCACGGGTTTCGTCAAAAGTGAATCCGTACTGGAAGCCTGAGCACCCGCCGCCGGTGATGTATACGCGCAGTTTCAGATCAGGATTACCTTCTTCCTGGATCAGCTCATGCACTTTGCGTGCGGCAGCCTCGGTGAAGACCAGTGGGGCGCCGGCTTGGCGGTAATCGGGGATAGCGACGATGGTTTCCATAGCGCGGAAATGGGGTTGATGCGATGCAGACTCAAGCATATCAGCAGCCAGCCCTGATCCGTCGGCGCAACCCGTCATGAATTCAGGCTGTTGCGGGTGCAGCTCGGAGCGTACTTCAGGCGCTGGCAGCTCGCGCTGAAGGTGATCCTCGCCCTGATGCGCCATGCGGCCGTTCACCTGTGCGTCGTGTGCCGTGTGACGCAGGCAAGACGACCGTCTTGCCAAGCTGCGCGGCACAGCCTGCGGGCCTTCCAGGTGTCATGACGACGGCGATACTTATTCAGCGTTGCCTTTAGCTTAGCTTTCCATCTTCGACTGCAGATAACGCTCTGAGCCGATGTCCTTGACCAGGCTGAGTTGCGTTTCCAACCAGTCGATATGCTCTTCTTCGTCGTGAAGAATGTTCTTGAACAAGTCGCGGCTGACGTAATCGGCAACGCTTTCGCAATGCGCAATGGCATGGCGCAGGTCTTTGGTGGCAGCCAGCTCCAGATCGAGATCGCCCAGGATGCATTCGAGCACGTTCTCGCCGATGCGCAGTTTGCCCAGATGCTGCAAATTGGGCAGGCCCTCCAGGAACAAGATGCGCTCGATCAGGTGATCGGCGTGCTTCATCTCGTCGATGGATTCCTTGTACTCGTGCTCGGCCAACTCCGCATAGCCCCAATTCTTGAACATGCGGTAATGCAGAAAATACTGATTGATGGCGGTCAGTTCGTTGTAGAGCACCTTATTGAGGAACTCGTTGACCTTGGTGTCACCCTTCATGGCTGCTCTCCGTACGTTGGCTGAGGTCGAACTATACGGATTCCCGGTGAGTCATGTAGGTAATGCGAACCGTTCGCGCATGCAAAAACGCCACCGAAAAATCGATGGCGTTCTATCGATCTATCGATGGGTAGGCAGGAGGTGAATTAGGCCGCGACCAGGGTAGGTAGATCGATTGTTACCTGCACCACCGCTTCATTCAGTGTGGTGCGCGCATCGGCTTCGCAGCAGCCGCAGCAGTCCGAACAGCCGGTGCGGGCTTGCAGCTCGGCAAAAGTCCGTACGCCATCGGTCGCAGCGCGACGGATATCGTGATCGGTAATGGCGTTGCACAGGCAGATGTACATAACGCGTATTTCAACGCGAATGCGAATGATTGTCAACAAGTGTTCAATTAAGGGGGATCCTGCCACTCAGGTGGCCTGCCGTCGACTGCGGCTGCCGCGCGATTGGGGTTGGGGGCCCAGTTCAATGCTCAGCATGGCCTCTACCAGAGGGGCAAAATGGCGTAGAGCCCGGTGGTAGACATCGCGTTTGAAGTTCACCACGTGGGCTGCCGGGTACCAGAAATCCACCCACCGCCAGAGGTCGAATTCCGGCTTGTCGCAGGCGTCCAGGCAGAGCGCATCCTCGCCACCAACCAGCTTCAGCAGGAACCAGACCTGCTTCTGGCCGATGCAGGTGGGCTGCTGTTGGTGCCGGATATAGCGGCTGGGCAGCTTGTAACGCAACCAGCCACGAGTGCTAGCTAATACTTCCACATGCTCGGGAGCAAGGCCGGTTTCTTCTTCCAGCTCACGGTACATGGCCTCCAGCGGAGTCTCATCACTGCGCATGCCGCCCTGGGGAAACTGCCAACCGTCGCGATGGACGCGACGCGCCCAGAACAGCCTGCCGTCTGCATTCAGCAACACAATGCCAACATTTGGACGGTAGCCATCAACGTCGATCATCCAGCCTCCTCGGGCCATGTCAGCGCTGTTCGCGAGCGAACCACGCATGTGACCCGAGATCGATTCAACCACAGCCTACAAAGTCGGAGCAAGCCAAACCCTTGAACCGCAAGGGCAACACGATTAAACTACCGCGCCCCGCCTGAATCCAGCCGATCCGGACCGAACCCAGGCGTACGCCCCTTAGGCTATGTAGCTCAGCCGGTTAGAGCACAGCACTCATAATGCTGGGGTCGGTGGTTCAAGTCCACCCATAGCCACCATACTTCCATCCAAACACGTCCAGTCAAGCTCCAGAAACCGCAGTCTACCAAGGGCTTCGGGAAATTTGCTGTTTCATGTCATTCAATGACTCCAGGGTCGATAGGGTGGACGTTGGCCGTGCCGTCATGGCAAACACCGCTGCCAACGCCTCATCCGCCGGCAACGGCGTTTGCGTATCCAGCCAGCCATGCTGTTGAGCGAGCGTGCGCACCGCCGCTGCTTTGGCTCGCCCCATCAGCCCGCTACGGGCAATGTCACGATCCGAATCTCCCTGCCACATGTGCAGCAGCACTTGTCGATACTGATACATCTCGAAACTCCTCTTGCTCATGCCACCCTGCGTATTCCGACGCAAATCGGCCACTGATTCCGAGCTAAATCGGCCACCCGTTCCGACGTAAATCGGCCCCCCATTCCGAGCCAAATCGGCCACCCTGCCAACGTCATGCGTGGACCCCTGATCGGGCACGCTCGCCCGCTTTTCCCCAGCGAGCAGAGCGATGCCCAAAGCGAGGTTGTCCATGCGCAAGATTCGAGAAGTTCTCCGGCTCACCGCGGCCGGCCTATCCGCCCGCCAGGTGGCAGCCAGCGTCAAGCTGGCGCGCAGCACCGTGGCCGATTACCTGCGCCGCGCGCAAGCCGCTGGCGTCCATTGGCCGCTCCCCGAGGAGGTGGACGAAGACACGCTGTGGGATCGGCTCTATCCGCCGACCGTGTCGGCTGAGCAGGCTCACCAACCACTCCCCGACTGGCCTCGTATCCACTACGAACTGACGCGCAAAGGCGTCACGCTGATGCTGTTGTGGGAGGAGTACAAAGCCCATCACCCCGACGGTTATCAGTACAGCCGTTTTGCCGATTTGTACCGGCAATGGGCCAGCAAGCAGGACGTGGTGCTTCGCCACGTCCATGTGCCGGGCGACAAGCTGTTTGTCGACTACGCGGGACACACGCTGGACATCATCGACCGTCGCACCGGCGAGCTGCGTCCGGCACAAATCTTTGTGGCCGTGCTCGGGCATTCAAGCTACACCTATGCCGAGGCCACCTGGACCCAGAGCGTGCCTGACTGGCTGGCCTCGCACGTGCGGGCACTGGAATTCATCGGTGGTGTGCCGCGCGCGATCGTGCCCGATAACCTCAAGGCCGGCGTGACCAAAGCACATCGCTACGATCCGGATATCAATCCGTCGTATCAGGATCTGGCCGAGCACTACGCCACCACGGTGCTGCCGGCACGGGTGAGAAAGCCGCGCGACAAGGCCAAGGCCGAAGTGGGCGTGCAGGTGGTGGAACGGCGGATTCTGGCGCCGCTGCGCGAACAATCCTTGTTCTCGCTCAACGAGGCCAACGCAGCCATCCGCCCATTGTTGGATGAACTGAATCGGCAACCCTTTCAGAAGCGCGAGGGAAGCCGTCTGAGCGTATTCGAGGCGATCGAACGAGCAGCGCTGCAACGGCTGCCTGCCACGCGCTACGAATACGCCGAATGGAAGAAGGCCAAGGTGCACCTGGACTACCACGTCGAGGTGGATCGGCATTACTACTCGGTGCCGCATACCCTGACGGGCCGCGTGGTGGACGTGCGTTTGTGTGCCTCCACCGTGGAAATCTTTCTGCGCGGCACGCGCGTCGCCGCGCATACGCGCTCCACGATGCGCGGCGGTTTTACGACCTGCCCGGCGCATCGCCCGAAGAGCCATCGCGCGGTCACGGAGCTGACGATCGAGCAGTTGTTTGCACGTGCCGAAACCATCGGGCCGAACGTCGTCGGCGTGCTGAACATGCAAGTCAACATGCGCAAGCATCCCGAATATGCGTTGCGCGCATGCCTGGGCATTTTGCGCTTGGCCAACGACTTCTCGCCGCTGCAACTGGAGGCAGCCTGCAAGCAGGCGCTGGCGCACAACAGCACCAGTTACCGCGCCATTCGTGCGCTGATCAAGCACACCCTTCCGCAAACCGAATTGACACTTTCCCTGCCCGAGCACGACAACGTGCGCGGCGCGTCCTACTACCACTGACGGAGACCACGATGGTGCTACATCCCTTGATCGAACAACTGCAATCCTTGCGTTTGCGCGGCATGGCCGCCGCCCTGACGCAGCAACTGGCATCTACCCAAGCCGACCATTTGCCCTTCGAGGACCGCCTGGCCCTGTTGGTTCAGCACGAGATGGCCGACCGCGATACGCAGCGCCTGCATCAGCGTTTACGCTGGGCCAAACTCGGACAGAGCGCCACCCTGGAAGACCTCGATACACGCATCGCACGGGGGCTGGACAAGTGCTTGATCGCCAAACTCGCCACGCTGACGTGGATCAAAGAGCACCTGAACGTGCTGATCACCGGACCGACCGGTGTCGGCAAGAGTTATCTCGGGTGTGCGCTCGCTCAAGCGGCCTGTCGGGCAGATTACTCGGTGCGCTACTTCCGCCTGCCACGATTGATCGATGAACTGACCAAGGCACACGCCGAATCACGTCGTAGCGCTTACTTCCGCTCGCTCGCCAAGGTCGACGTGATCGTGCTCGATGACTTTGCCCTGGCACCGCTGACCGACCTCAATCGGCGCGACCTGCTGGAAATCCTCGACGATCGCTACGACAAGAAATCCACCCTCATCACCAGTCAGTTGCCGGTCGAGCAGTGGCATGCGTACCTGGGCGACCCCACCCTCGCCGACGCCATCCTCGATCGCCTCGTCCATAACAGCTACCGACTCGCCCTCACCGGCGAGTCCATGCGCAAGCGCGCTCCGGCCACGGTGGCCTCGACCCGCTCCGTCACCCCATAATCCACCCACCCCGCGCACGGCCTTTGCCGGGGTGGCCGATTAACCTCGGAAGACCCGGCCGATTTGGCTCGGATCAGGTGGCCGATTTGCGCTGGAATGAGTGGCCGATTTCGTCGGAATACGCACCACCCTCCGCGTTGGAATCGCACGGAGGGTAGCGGCGGGTGGGAGTTCGAGTCCCTGGGCCGACGATGGCCGGGCTCGAATGGGGCAGTCAGTGACAACAGCGCCGTGTCAGGTGGTCGAACAGGGCGCGCTTATGCGGCAGCAGCCGATCCAAGCAGCGTAAGCGGTCAGCCAGCGACGTCCTTGACCTGCATGGAGGCGTGACGTAGGTCGGAGCACATCGGTTGCTGTGCGAACAGGTTTTTCCACAGGCGAGGCGTCAGCTCGTGCACACGCGCGCTTGGATGTGTGCCGACGCGTTGCAGTACGTCGACGAGATAGTCATACGGATCCACAGGCACGAATGGAGGCTAGCTGCGCCGTGTAAATCGGCTTGAGCAAGTGCAGTGCTTGCCGGATCAGTTGGGTCAGCCACGCGCGACTGACGCGGATGCCGCTATCGCGAAGGTGCTGCCATTGCCGGTGCAGCGGCTGGTGCTAGACGAACTTGTCCACCGTCATGCCGACGATAAAGGTGACGTCAGCGCGACTGCCTTCGATCACGCCCGTCGGTGCAGGCGGACAGGACAATGCTTGCGTGTCGTGACGCTTGATGACCTGGCGCAGATAGCGCAACACCACGTAGCTGGCCGGACGCATGGCCAGTCGATAACTGACCTTCTCGCTGATGACCTCATAGTCGTCCGGCAACATCCCTTCGGCGTCGGGATCGGGTACCTGGATGGTTTCGACCGGGACACGAGCCTCGTCGAAGAGCAACGTCGACTCATCGCTATCGCCACCGGGCGATTTGGGCTTGCGCGCACGCTCATGTGCGGACACCTTGGTCTTGACGGTATCGGCAAGAGGTTCAGGAGTGGCGGCAAAGGGTTCACCCAGCGTGCCTTGCACCGCCGGATCGAAACGCTTGCGCACGCGGCGTGGTTCGATGCCCTCCAACATCAGCTTCAACGCTGTCCAATCCAACTCGCGTGTCTGCATCGAACGCCAGTCGCTCAGTAGCCGGCCACGCTCCAGTCGCTTGGACCAGATGCACCAACCGGTGCGATCAAAATACAGCACCTTGATCTGATTGGCGCGCCGGTTGATGAAGGCAAACAGGTGGCCACTCAACGGATCTTGTGGCATGCGTTGGCGGATCAACGCGTACAAGCCATCGTAAGATCGGCGCATATCGACCGGCTCGCCATACAGAAATATCCGGACCTGGCCTTCGGGGAAAAACATCAGTGCCTCGCGATCGTCAGCACCAGGCCACCGCCCAGATCGAATCGAATCTCCAGGCCGGGCGCCCTCGGAGCCGATGATGCGAGCGTGCATAGGTCCAGGAAGGGAACGGATCTTTCTTCCTTGACCAAGGGCTTGTCACGTTGCTTCAAGCGCTGGTGCCACGGGTAGAAACTCCAGGCCGATATCCCTTCGGCTCGGCAGAAATCCGCTGCCTTCTTCCCACTTGCTTCGTAGTGTTGAAGCCGATCGCGCCACATCGCTTCGTGTTGAAGCGTCGCTTCCGTCTTTGTCCGCTTGCCCATGTCGGTCTCCGCTGTGATGAAGGGGAGACCACTGTGGCCGCGGATGGCCGCTTCTTCTATAACGCCGCTGAGTTAGCGCTTACGTTCAAATTGAACACGACCAACTGGGTAGCTCGTGGCGGCCGCGGGCCCAAAGATACGGCTCGTCACTCAGACTGTCGTTTCACCGAACTTTCATCCTGTCTCGCCAATATTGTGCTGACGTAGCGCTCGATAAAAGCGGTGCACGTATCGCTATCTGCAAAAACTGTTTCGAGTGGGTTATTTCATCACTCCGCCTTATCCATGCCGTTGTGCGTGGATCACCAAGCATGAACGCCAAAACGGGCTTGCGTCGTCTAAAGGCGATGTTCTTTACCGTCTTTGAACCGCCGGCTGCATTAGGGGTACATGGCGGCTATCGATGGTAGGCACGGCCACAGACAAGGTGAAGAGGCAAGGTCGCCACTACACGCGGTTTTGCCCCTTCGGGCCTCTGTAACGTGTTGATCTCCCTCGCGGCGTATGCTGCCGAACTCAGAAAAATTGGAGGCCCGTTGCGAAAGTCGGGCTAACGCAATTGTTGCGGAGGAATAATCAGCGATAGTAGACGCTCAAAACCCTGTTGCGGGTGCGCCAAGGCGCACAAAGCAAAACGCCTTCCCATAAAGGAAGGCGTTTTTAGGATAAAATCCCTGGCGGTGACCTACTCTTGCATGGAAGTCCACACTACCATCGGCGCAGCTGCGTTTCACTTCCGAGTTCGGGATGGGATCGGGTGGGGCCACAGCGCTATAGCCGCCAGGGAAGGGGTAGAAGCAGCGCATGTGCGCCAGCTTCTGTCTGGTTTGACGCCCTTTTGAAGAGTCCACCATGGATGGCAGAGTTTGCTCTCCGCGACAAGGACGTCGCGTCTAATAAAGCGTAAACGAGTGACAAGCGTCTGGTGAAGTTCGTCGAGATGGTTCGTTAATGGTCATGCTCTTTTGAAAAACCTGGCCAGGGATGGCCAGGCTCGTCACAGAAGGGCCTGTATACGAAGCGTCTTGGGGTTATATGGTCAAGCCGCACGGCTCATTAGTATGCGTTAGCTCAATGCATTGCTGCACGTCCACATCGCACCTATCAACCACCTAGTCTTGATGGGGCCTTTAGGAGACTAAAGTCTCGGGAGATCTCATCTTGGGGCGTGCTTCCCGCTTAGATGCTTTCAGCGGTTATCACTTCCGTTCATAGCTACCGGGCAATGCCATGGGCATGACAACCCGAACACCAGCGGAACGTCCACTCCGGTCCTCTCGTACTAGGAGCAGCCCCCCTCAAATCTCCAACGCCCACGACAGATAGGGACCGAACTGTCTCACGACGTTCTGAACCCAGCTCGCGTACCACTTTAAATGGCGAACAGCCATACCCTTGGGACCGGCTACAGCCCCAGGATGTGATGAGCCGACATCGAGGTGCCAAACACCGCCGTCGATATGAACTCTTGGGCGGTATCAGCCTGTTATCCCCGGAGTACCTTTTATCCGTTGAGCGATGGCCCTTCCATACAGAACCACCGGATCACTAAGACCTACTTTCGTACCTGCTTGATCCGTCGATCTCGCAGTCAAGCACGCTTATGCCTTTGCACACAGTGCGCGATGTCCGACCGCGCTGAGCGTACCTTCGTGCTCCTCCGTTACGCTTTGGGAGGAGACCGCCCCAGTCAAACTACCCACCATACACGGTCCCCGATCCGGATTACGGACCTAGGTTAGAACGTCAAGCACTTCAGGGTGGTATTTCAAGGTTGGCTCCACCAAGACTAGCGTCCTGGTTTCATAGCCTCCCACCTATCCTACACAAAAGAACTCAACGTTCAGTGTAAAGCTATAGTAAAGGTTCACGGGGTCTTTCCGTCTTGCCGCGGGAACGCTGCATCTTCACAGCGATTTCAATTTCACTGAGTCTCGGGTGGAGACAGCGCCGCTGTCGTTACGCCATTCGTGCAGGTCGGAACTTACCCGACAAGGAATTTCGCTACCTTAGGACCGTTATAGTTACGGCCGCCGTTTACTGGGGCTTCGATCAAGAGCTTCGCCTTGCGGCTGACCCCATCAATTAACCTTCCAGCACCGGGCAGGCGTCACACCCTATACGTCCACTTTCGTGTTTGCAGAGTGCTGTGTTTTTGATAAACAGTCGCAGCGGCCAGGTTACTGCGACCCGCTAGTGCTCAGTCACGCATGTGACCACACCGGCGGGCGCACCTTCTCCCGAAGTTACGGTGCCATTTTGCCTAGTTCCTTCACCCGAGTTCTCTCAAGCGCCTTGGGATTCTCACCCTGCCTACCAGTGTCGGTTTACGGTACGGTTGGCTGTAGCTGAAGCTTAGTGGCTTTTCCTGGAAGCGTGGTCTCAGTCACTTCGCCCAATTGGGCTCGTCTCGGTGCTCGGTGTATGGATGCCCGGATTTGCCTAAGCATCCCACCTACCGCCTTTCCCCGGGACAACCAACGCCCGGTAGACCTAACCTTCTCCGTCCCCACATCGCACTACAGTCCAGTGCTGGAATATTAACCAGCTTCCCATCGACTACGCTTTTCAGCCTCGCCTTAGGGGCCGACTCACCCTGCGCCGATGAACGTTGCGCGAGGAAACCTTGGGCTTTCGGCGTGCGGGCTTTTCACCCGCATTATCGTTACTCATGTCAGCATTCGCACTTCTGATACCTCCAGCAGGCTTCTCAACCCACCTTCGCAGGCGTACAGAACGCTCCTCTACCGCGCACATTGCTGTGCACCCCGAGCTTCGGTGTCATGCTTAGCCCCGTTAAATCTTCCGCGCAGACCGACTCGACCAGTGAGCTATTACGCTTTCTTTAAAGGGTGGCTGCTTCTAAGCCAACCTCCTGGCTGTCTATGCCTTTCCACATCGTTTTCCACTTAGCATGTACTTGGGGACCTTAGCTGCGGGTCTGGGTTGTTTCCCTTTTCACGACGGACGTTAGCACCCGCCGTGTGTCTCCCGTACAGTCTGTCCTGGTATTCGGAGTTTGCCATGGTTTGCTAAGTCGCGATGACCCGCTAGCCATAACAGTGCTCTACCCCCAGGAAGATTCATACGAGGCGCTACCTAAATAGCTTTCGAGGAGAACCAGCTATCTCCGAGTTTGTTTAGCCTTTCACTCCTATCCTCAGCTCATCCCCATCTATTGCAACAGATGTGGGTTCGGTCCTCCAGTGCGTGTTACCGCACCTTCAACCTGGCCAAGGATAGATCACTCGGTTTCGGGTCTACTGCCAGAGACTATGCGCCCTATTCAGACTCGGTTTCCCTTCGCCTCCCCTAAACGGTTAAGCTCGCCACTGACAGTAAGTCGCTGACCCATTATACAAAAGGTACGCAGTCACCCTTGCGGGCTTCCACTGCTTGTACGTATACGGTTTCAGGGTCTATTTCACTCCCCTCTCCGGGGTTCTTTTCGCCTTTCCCTCACGGTACTTGTTCGCTATCGGTCAGTCAGGAGTATTTAGCCTTGGAGGATGGTCCCCCCATGTTCAGACAAGGTTTCTCGTGCCTCGCCTTACTCAATTTCATGCAACCTGCCCTTTCGCCTACAGGGCTATCACCTGCTATGGCTGGCCTTTCCAGACCCTTCGGCTAAAACATGCTGCACTTTTGGGCTGCTCCGCGTTCGCTCGTCGCTACTGACGGAATCTCGGTTGATTTCTTTTCCTCCGGGTACTTAGATATTTCAGTTCCCCGGGTTCGCTTCCAACACCTATGAATTCAGTGCTGGATACTGCTTACGCAGTGGGTTTCCCCATTCGGACATTGCCGGATCAAAGCTTGTTGCCAGCTCCCCGACACTTTTCGCAGGCTGCCACGTCCTTCATCGCCTCTGACTGCCAAGGCATCCACCGTATACGCTTGGTCGCTTGACCATATAACCCCAAATCGCCTCGCAGCCATTCGTGTCATACGCCAATCAACTCTTCGTCGTTTGCCTCAACGACACATCTCGGTTTGGCGACATAAGTCTTGACTTATGTCATCCAGGTTTTACCAAGACGCTTGTCACTCGTTTACTTTTTCAAAGAACACAATGCCGGCCTCAACGCCGTACCGTTTCAAAATCTTTTGTGTGCGCTACACATCCGCTTGCTTTTCGCGAAACTGGTGGAGCCAGTCGGGATCGAACCGACGACCCCCTGCTTGCAAAGCAGGTGCTCTCCCAGCTGAGCTATGGCCCCGTAACCATGGGTTCTTCAAGTTTGCAGTCGCTTTGTTCGAAGCGGCTTTTCCTTGAAGAGTCCGGCCAGGGATGGCCGGGCTGTTGCCGATGGATCAGCACCCTAGTAACTGGTGGGTCTAGGTGGACTCGAACCACCGGCCTCACCCTTATCAGGGGTGCGCTCTAACCACCTGAGCTACAGACCCATAAAGCTGTCACGAACTTCTCCTTACGGAAAAAATCGTTCACGCCGTCGGCGTGCGGATGTGCAGGTGTCTTGTGTGGACGTCTTGCGGGGATGGTTCTGTCGTTCTCGAAAGGAGGTGATCCAGCCGCACCTTCCGATACGGCTACCTTGTTACGACTTCACCCCAGTCATGAATCACTCCGTGGTCGTCGCCCTCCTTGCGGTTAGGCTAACGGCTTCTGGAGCAACTCACTCCCATGGTGTGACGGGCGGTGTGTACAAGGCCCGGGAACGTATTCACCGCAGCATAGCTGATCTGCGATTACTAGCGATTCCGACTTCACGAAGTCGAGTTGCAGACTTCGATCCGGACTGGGATCGGCTTTCTGGGATTGGCTTCACCTCGCGGCTTCGCAACCCTCTGTACCGACCATTGTAGTACGTGTGTAGCCCTGGCCGTAAGGGCCATGATGACTTGACGTCATCCCCACCTTCCTCCGGTTTGTCACCGGCAGTCTCCTTAGAGTTCCCACCTTTACGTGCTGGCAACTAAGGACAAGGGTTGCGCTCGTTGCGGGACTTAACCCAACATCTCACGACACGAGCTGACGACAGCCATGCAGCACCTGTGTTCGAGTTCCCGAAGGCACCCTCTCATCTCTGAAAGGTTCTCGACATGTCAAGGCCAGGTAAGGTTCTTCGCGTTGCATCGAATTAAACCACATACTCCACCGCTTGTGCGGGCCCCCGTCAATTCCTTTGAGTTTCAGTCTTGCGACCGTACTCCCCAGGCGGCGAACTTAACGCGTTAGCTTCGACACTGATCTCCGAGTTGAGACCAACATCCAGTTCGCATCGTTTAGGGCGTGGACTACCAGGGTATCTAATCCTGTTTGCTCCCCACGCTTTCGTGCCTCAGCGTCAGTGTTGATCCAGATGGCCGCCTTCGCCACTGATGTTCCTCCCGATCTCTACGCATTTCACCGCTACACCGGGAATTCCACCATCCTCTATCACACTCTAGCGACTCAGTATCCACTGCCATTCCCAGGTTGAGCCCGGGGATTTCACAGCAGACTTAAGCCACCGCCTACGCACGCTTTACGCCCAGTAATTCCGATTAACGCTTGCACCCTTCGTATTACCGCGGCTGCTGGCACGAAGTTAGCCGGTGCTTATTCCTCAGGTACCGTCAGCTTCACCGGGTATTAACCGGTAACATTTCGCTCCTGATAAAAGTGCTTTACAACCCGAAGGCCTTCTTCACACACGCGGCATTGCTGGATCAGGCTTGCGCCCATTGTCCAATATTCCCCACTGCTGCCTCCCGTAGGAGTCTGGGCCGTGTCTCAGTCCCAGTGTGGCTGATCATCCTCTCAGACCAGCTATCGATCGTCGCCTTGGTGAGCCATTACCTCACCAACTAGCTAATCGAACATCGGTCCATCCAACCGCGCGAGGTCTTGCGATCCCCCGCTTTCTCCCGTAGGACGTATGCGGTATTAGCGTAAGTTTCCCTACGTTATCCCCCACGTCTGGGCAGGTCCCGATGCTTTCCTCACCCGTCCGCCACTCGCCACCCGGTATTGCTACCTGTGCTGCCGTTCGACTTGCATGTGTTAGGCATGCCGCCAGCGTTCAATCTGAGCCAGGATCAAACTCTTCACTTAAGTTTTCGACCATCCGAAAATGGTCTATCTTTCTGAAGCGTTGTCCTAACCTTAAAACGTCAAGCTTTTGAATTGACTCTTAGGTTAGACGCTTGCATTGGTTTGGACAGATCGTCCATCCACCACAAGGCGCCCACACAAGTCACCTGCGCACACTGTCAAAGATCAATCTCTTGCGACCTTTTCTTCAGATCGCTACCTGAACATTTCGTCCCGGGTGAGCCGCTCATTCTACATCGCCTCCTCAGTCCGTCAACACCTTCATTACAACATTTTTGCTTTCGGTGTTGCCGGCTTGGACGTTGCCAGCGGCGGGGTTGCGAATAGTAGGGACAGCCCTATCTGTTGGCAAGCGATTTTTGAAATTTTTTCCACATTTCGCGGAAGGCGCTGTTCTGTCGCGAAACTTATTCTTTCAACGTGTCGCGACGACATTGCATCGTCGCGTTTGACTCACGTCTGAGTCAACAACACGCGCGCGAAGTTGCGTTTGCCGATCTGCAAAACACCTTCGAAGCCAGGCGTAAACACGCGCTGAGCATCTTCAA
Organism: Dyella sp. M7H15-1; assembly: GCF_004114615.1. NCBI lineage: Bacteria > Pseudomonadati > Pseudomonadota > Gammaproteobacteria > Lysobacterales > Rhodanobacteraceae > Dyella > Dyella sp. M7H15-1. The sequence goes on along the minus strand of NZ_CP035300.1, from coordinate 2,666,731 downwards.
CCACTTCCGCGTCAATACGCACTGCACGTTCCTTGAGCTTACGATTTGCTTCGGCGTTACTCGGCGTCAGGCCCGCCGCTGTCAACAGCGCAGCCAAACGCAGGCCTTCCGCTGGAACAGCAATTTCGGTGAGCGGCAAAAGACGAGTATCACCCTCACCGCGTACAACGGCGTGCCAGCCTGCAATGGCCTGTTCGGCGACCACCACGTCATGGAAACGCGTTGCCAGTTCGCGCGCCAGCTTGAGCTTGGCATCCCGAGGATTGAGTGCTCCATTGGCGATGTCCTGCTTCATGCGTGCGATGTCGTCCAACGAGGTCTCAAAACTGAGCAGCTCGAACCAGCGCCACATCAGGTCGTCGCCAATCTTTAAGGTCTTGGTGACGATATCGATGGCCGGCTCGTTGATGCCGATGTAGTTACCCAGCGACTTGGACATCTTGTTGACGCCGTCCAAGCCTTCCAGCAGCGGCATGGTCAGCACGATCTGCGGCGACTGGCCGTGGTGCTCTTGCAAGGCACGACCCATCAACAGGTTGAACTTCTGATCGGTGCCGCCCAGCTCCACATCGCACTTCAATGCGACCGAGTCGTAGCCCTGCACCAGCGGATAGAGGAATTCGTGGATGGCAATCGGTTGCTGGGCGGCATAGCGCTTGGCGAAGTCATCGCGCTCGAGCATGCGCGCCACGGTGTGTTGCGCGGCAAGCTTGATCATGTCGGCCGCCGTCATCTGGCCAAACCATTCGGAATTGAAGCGCAGCTCGGTTTTCTCGCGGTCCAACACCTTGTAGACCTGCTCGGCATAGGTCTCGGCATTGGCCCGCACGTCTTCGCGAGTCAAGGGTTTGCGGGTGATGTTCTTGCCAGTGGGGTCGCCGATCATGCCGGTGAAGTCGCCGATCAGGAAAATCACCGTGTGTCCCAGATCCTGAAACTGGCGCATCTTATTGAGGAGCACAGTGTGTCCCAGATGCAGGTCCGGCGCGGTGGGGTCGAAGCCCGCCTTGATGCGCAAGGGGCGCCCCAGTTTGAGCCGTGCGGCCAGCTCTTCCTGCTTGATGATCTCGTCAGTGCCGCGCGCAATCGTGGCCAGCGCCTGCTCAAGCTCGCTCATGTCATCCTCGTGAAATGGTTGCCTAGACAACGAATAACGTGATCGCCGCCATCGATGGTGTTAATTGTGCGTTAACCGGAAAGATCGCGCAAACCCTTGATGGAAAAGGCGTTGACGGCATTTGCGCAAGGTCGCTATGGTACGCGGCAATTGATACTTTGTACCGCAGGGGTGTGGTCGGAATGAATAAGAAGGACAAGGTCGCGCGCGATGGTCACCGGTAAGCAAGACGCACGCATCACCCGTAGGTTGGCCATCCGCCGTAAGGCACAACGCCGTCACTCGCACTTCTATCAGCGCTGCGCTCACTGGTCCTTCAACCGACAGACCAGCAGCGAACAGCCACCTATTCATTGGCATCGCGAGCGTTGGATGCTCGCAGCCACGGCGTTGCTGATCACCGTGCTTTCCGGTTTTCTGATTCCTGCGTGGGCGACCGCCATGAAGCCGCTGGCGATTGCGCCGGTGGAACACACCCTGCTGCCGCTCGCATTGCCCAAGACTGAAGCACCTACACTCAAAGCACCGACGGTTGAAGATTGGCGAGTAGTACAAGTACATCCTGGCCAGACGCTTTCTGACATCTTCCAAAGCCAAGGCCTGAGTCTTACTGATCTGCAGCATGTCGTGGACAGCGCCGGCGACGCGAAGATGGCTCTCCACAATATTCACCCTGGTGAGGAGTTCGATTTCCTGATCGGTCGCCATGGCAATCTCGAAGGCATTCGTTTCGACAAGGACGAATTCACACGCGCCATTATTCGCCTTGATGGCACCACGCCAAACGTGACGACAGTGGCCCGCGCGGTGGATACGCGCGAACAGATCGCACACGGCGTCGTCCAGGATTCGTTGTTCGCCGCCGCCAACAAAGCCGGCTTGAGCAACGCGATGGTGATCAAGCTTGCAGACCTCTTCAAATACGATGTCGACTTCGTGCAGGACCTGCGCGTAGGCGACAGCTTCACCGTTGTCTATGACACGGTGTATCGCGACGGCGGTTATCTGCGCGAAGGCGATATCGTCGCCGCAGAATTCGTCAACCAAGGTCATCGCTATACCGCGTATCGCTTCAAGCGTGCCGATGGCAGCACCGGCTGGTTCAGTGAAGACGGCCGTCCGTTGCAAAAATCCTTCCTGCGCATTCCGGTAGATTTTACCCGCATTTCCTCGCCTTTCAGCGCAGCACGCATGCATCCGATTCTCGGTCTGATGCGTGCGCATAAAGGCGTGGATTACGCTGCGCCTACTGGCACGCCGATCCACGCTGCCGGCGATGGCGTGATCAAGTTCCGTGGCTGGATGAATGGATACGGCAATTTCGTGATCATCCAGCACAATTCGCACATCAGCACGGCGTACGGCCACATGTCCCGTTTCGCTACCGGACGTATTGGCCAGCGCGTGCGCCAGGGCGACGTGATCGGCTATGTCGGCATGACCGGCCTCGCCACCGGCCCGCACCTGCACTACGAGTTCCGCGTCGACAGCGTGCAGCGCAATCCACAAACGATCACCTTACCCAAGCCAGAGCCGCTACCGGGTCCGCAGATGGCACAGTTCCAGGCCAACGTGGTCAAGCCGCAGTTGGCGCGCCTGATGGAAATCGACAACAACTACAAGCTCGCGCGTGCCCCATCGACCATGCGCACCGACAACTGAGCCGACACGTGGATGACGCGTCCGCGCGCTATATCGGGCTGATCTCCGGCACCAGCGCCGACGGCATCGACGCCGTGCTGGTGCGTTTTGAGCAGGACCGTCCGCATCTGGTTCACGCTCTGGCACACCCCTGGCCGGATGTACTGCGCGAGCAGATCCTGCGTGTTGCGCAAGATGAAACCCGCCTCGATCTTGACGCCTATGGCCAACTCGATGTCGCTATCGGCCAGATGTTTGCCGAAGCCACGCAAAAGCTGCTTGAAGGTAGCGGCACTCCGGTGTCGTCAGTGCGGGCAATCGGCTCGCATGGCCAAACGATCCGGCACCGCCCCGCTGGCGAATTCCCCTTTACGCTGCAGATTGGCGATCCAAGCGTGATCGCCGAGCGCAGCGGCATTGATGTGGTCGCCGACTTCCGCCGTGCGGACGTCGCCGCCGGCGGACAAGGTGCGCCGTTGCTGCCCGCGGTACACGCCATGCTGCTTGCTCATCCCGGTCATACGCGGGTCGTGCTCAACATGGGCGGCATCGCCAATATCACTGTGCTTGCCGCCAACGGCCACGTTTCGGGCTTTGACACCGGTCCGGCCAATGGCTTGATGGATGCCTGGTGCTTGCGTCATCGCGGTGAGTCATTCGATCGCGACGGCGCCTTCGCCGCCAGCGGACACACCGATGAAGCGCTGCTTACTCAACTATTGAGCGATCCCTACTTTGCGTTACCACCACCCAAGAGCACCGGACGCGAGCACTTTCATCTGGCTTGGCTGGACGCGCAGCTCAGTGGCTTTTCCTTATCCCCTGCCGATGTCCAGGCAACCCTGCTGGAGCTCACCATCCGCAGCGTGGTCGATGCCATTGCGCGGCATGCGGAGGATGCCAAGGACGTACTCATGTGCGGCGGTGGTGTGCACAACACTGCCCTCGTCCAACGCCTGCACACACTCCTTACACCGCGCGTACTTGGCAGCACCGCGGCGCATGGCGTTGATCCGGATTATCTGGAAGCCACGGCGTTCGCCTGGCTGGCGCGCCAGCGATTACTCGGACGGCCCGGCAATCTGCCAGCCGTGACCGGAGCACGCGGCCTGCGGGTGTTGGGCGCCGTCTATTCGGCGCCGCGCGCGTAGCGCTGCTCAGTCGAGCAATTCGCTTACTTCGCACTCAGGATGTGAACGTGTTTGCGTGCCTGTTTTCGTTCAATCGGGAAGGCTCTGTTCTTCCTTGCTGAAACGCCGCCACAAACAGGCAAACAGCAGCATCGCCGGCAATACCGAGAACACGGTGATGATGAAATAGCCGCTGTAACCCAACACGGTCACGATCGCGCCAGCAAAAATGCCAAGCACCTTGCCAGATACGTTCACCAGTGAACTCAACAATGCGTATTGCGTGGCGGTGTGCTGACGATTCACCAACAGGGACAAGAACGCGACGGTAGGCGGGCCTAGCATACCTTCGAAGAAGTTCTGCCCGGAAATGGCCAACGTCAACATTGCCAGATGGCCCGGGTGGGCGACCAGCAACAGGTACAGCAGATTGCTGATCGCACCAAGCACGATGCATCCGCCAAGCGATCGCCACGCCCCCCAACGCGCCACAGCCGCGCCGCCAGCAAAAGCACCTGCGATGCCGATCCAAATGCCATAGATCTTGGTGACCGCACCGATTTCGGTATTTGAGAAGCCCATGTCGCGGTAAAACGGACCCATTATGCCGCCGATGATCGCCTGCTCGGGAATCTTGAAGATCAGAATGAAGAGCAAGGTCAACAGGGCGATGGCCCAGCCATAGCGCCGAAAAAAATCGGCGAACGGATCGATGACGCTTTCGCGCATAGCTTCCCGCCAAGACGACGGTGAAAGGCGAAGCACCTCGGGCTCGTGCATCTTCAGTGTGGTAAGCACTGGTATCACCATTGTCACCGCCATCAACACGTAGATTTCCGCCCAGCGGATATGATCAGCCAGGATCAGCGCCAGCGCACCGGAGACCAGCAAGCCAAGCCGGTAACCCAGCGAATAAGTGGCCACCAGGGCGCCTTGCGCCGAAGGTGGCGCGATTTCGATGCGATAAGCATCAATGGCAATGTCTTGCGTCGCCCCCATGAAGGCAACAAGCAACGTCACCGCCACGAACATCGGCAATTGATGCGGGGTCAGCGTGGCCATTAGCAGCAGACCGACGATGACACCCAACTGGGCAAGCAGTAGCCACCCACGACGCTGCCCCAGGCGCGCCAACAGCGGCAGCCGCCAATGGTCCAGCAACGGCGCCCACACGAATTTGAGTGCGTAGGTCATGCCGGCACTGGCGATCATCGTGATGTCCTTCAGCACGATGCCGTTCTGTTTCAGCCAGAACGACAAGGTGTAGGACACCAGCAAAAACGGCAACCCGGAGGAAAACCCGAGCAGGCACATCGTCCATGCAACCGGCTGTGAGAACGCCTGCCAGATTGACGACTTGCGCGCCCCCCCTGCGTCTGCCTCAGTCGGCATAATCGACCGTATACGGCGCGTGGTCGGAGAACCGCTCGTCTCGATAGATCGAGCAATGCTTAAGCCGATCACGCAGCGAAGGTGTCACCACCTGATAGTCGATGCGCCATCCCACGTTGTTCTCGCGCGCCCGGCCACGATTGGACCACCACGTATACTCCACCGCCTCCGGCTTCAACGCACGGAAACTGTCCACCCACCCCTTCTTCTTAAACAGCAGATCCAGCCACGCGCGTTCTTCGGGCAGACAACCCGAGTTCTTCTGGTTTGAGCTCCAGTTCTTGATGTCGTCCTTGGTGTGCACGATGTTCCAATCGCCACAAATCACGTAATCGCGCTTGCTCTTGAGCCACTTGTCGAAGATCGGGGTGATCCACTCCATCACATGGAATTTAAATTGCTGACGCTCGTCGCCTGACGAACCCGAAGGTACATACAGCGACACAACGCTTAGATTGCCAAAACGCGCTTCGATATAACGCCCTTCGTTATCGAACTCATCCCAACCGAGTTCAGTGAACACCTTGTCCGGCTCGCGCTTGGCGTAGATCGCCACACCGCTGTAGCCCTTCTTGCTGGTGGCGTCGCGATAAAAACAGTGATGGTCATCAGGGCGAAACATCGGATCGGTGAGCTGATCTTCCTGCGCCTTCGTCTCCTGCAGGCAAACGACGTCCGCCTCCTGCTTGCGCAACCATTCGAACACGCCCTTGGTCGCAGCGGAGCGGATACCGTTGGCATTGAGGGTGATGATTTTCATTGGGACTTAAGGACTCAGTACGCAAGACTCGTGGATAATACCCGCGAGCGGGCAGCTTTACGGCAGAAACGCGTCATCTGTGCCGTAAGGCGAGAGTTGGCATCGCGCCACCGAGTCCCGAGTCCCGAGTCCCGAGTCCTTAAGTCCCGATGCGCCCCTACCAACGCGATTTCATCGAACTGACCCTGCAACGCGACGTACTGCGTTTCGGCGAATTCACGCTCAAATCCGGCCGCCTTAGCCCCTATTTCTTCAACATGGGCCGCATCGACTCCGGCGCCGCACTGGCTCGACTGGGCCGCGCCTATGCCGCTGCCATGGTGAACTCCGGGCTGAAAGTAGACATGCTGTTCGGACCAGCCTACAAAGGCATCGCGCTCGCCGCGGCTACTGCCATGGCTTTGGCCGACCAGCATGACCGCGACCTGCCCTGGGCTTACAACCGCAAGGAAACCAAGGACCATGGCGAAGGTGGAGTGCTGGTCGGTGCGCCACTAAAGGGCCGGGTGTTGATCATTGACGATGTGATGACCGCCGGCACGGCCGTGCGCGAATCCCTGGCGTTGATCCGCGCCCAGGGCGCCATGCCCGTTGGCGTGCTGATCGCACTGGACCGACAGGAGCGGGGCCAGGGCAGTCTTTCCGCGGCGCAGGAAGTGCAGCGCGACTACGATATCCCGGTCGTGGCTATTACCGGCTTCAGCGACGTATTGAACTATGCCGCGGAGCGCACTGATCTGGCTGCCGACTACCAGCGGATGCTGGCCTACCGGGAGCAGTACGGCGTCCGCGATTGAACGCCGGTCTACGCCATGGCAGTGAATTCAGTCACGCTGGCGCATACCTGTCGTTTCGCATTCAAAACCCCCAGCTATACTGGAAATCGAGGGAGGGGATCATGCGTCAATCCGTGCTTATCGCATCCATGACCTTGTTGTTCGGACTGCCCGGCGTGGCGGGGGCACAATCCAGTGTCAATGGAGCTCACTACCGTTGGGTCGACGCCAATGGCCTGACGCATTACAGCGACAGCCTCACCACGGACGCGGTGAAATTCGGCTACGACGTCATCAACGACGAAGGCATCGTGGCCACGCATGTAGGACGGCAACTTACGCCCGCCGAGCGCGCGGCAGCCGACAAGCAGGCCGCCGAACAAGCCGCCCAGCAGAGAGCAGTCGAAGCAAAGAAACGCAACGATCTGCAATTACTGAACAGCTATCCCGACGAGAACACGCTCAAGGCCAAACAACAACAGATGCTGGACAGCCTCGACGAGCAAATGAACATCACGCGCGTGAACCTGCATAGCCAGGACGCCGCACTCACCGACCTGCTCAATCGCGCTGCGGACGACGAACGCGCCAAGCAACCGGTACCGAAACTCCTGACCGATCAGATTGCGAACCAGCGTAACGTGGTTGCTAACGAACGGGCCCTGCTGCAGCGCCAGAAGTCCACCCGGAACGCGACGGTGCAGCAGCAGGCACAGGAACTGCAGCATTATCGGGATTTGAAGGCCGCCGAGAAGGTGGACCGGGGATACTGACGCGGTTGGGGTTTGCACCCAATCCACCCAAGATAAGCACAACGTTTTTTGATCTAAAACCGCAAAAAAGCTTGACAAGACACGCCATGCGACAAGAAGTGGCTGACGTTGCACTAGGATCTGCATGGAGGCTTCTAAACGCAGCGCCGTTCATTCCGCAAACAGGAGACCGGTGCCGTAAAACCATCTCGGATGGCTATCCACGGCAGGGTTTGGCCACTACATGCTATGACTCGGCGAAAGCGTGTGATGCGCGCTCTCCGCCGTCTTCGTGACCTGCACGGAGGGTCGGTTTTTCTGGAACGCATAGGTAATGGTGTACCCCTCACCCTTAAATTGACTCAGTGCTAGTTCCGCGCTTTCACGCATCTTCCCTTTGTTCGCAGCTAGATGACGCGATGAGCCGTAGACCACCCGGAGGGTGTCGCAGGCGGGTAGTAGCCGGTGGAGCGCCATGGTGCAAAACGCGCGACCTAACTTGTGTGACAAGTGGTGAAGATCCACTTCACGTAGGTGACCGTGTTGGGGATCATTATAAATGTGTCGAGGGTTTAGTAACCGCCAAAGCGTCCTGGAATAGGTCGCAGGCGTGAGGTCATGCGGACGGAGTGGCAGGTTCAATGAGCGACTGATCTGGGTGATTAAAGATTTTGTCGAGGGATCGGTGAGATGGTTTCTTACGCTGAAGATACACTCAGCCAGATAGGTTGCCGGGGGGATATCGGACTGGGTGACGTCGTTAGCGCTGATGCGTGCTGCATGCACGACCAAGGCATCCAGCACCGCGTGAGTGCCCGCCGTCGGTGACATGTTTTGCAGCCCGGACAGGGCGTTGCCGATCTGTTGGGCAGATAAAGAGAACTCGGGGAAAATGTGCTCAGCTATGGCCAGCAACACCGCCTCGGTGCCGTCCGTCGACGACATGTTTTGCAGCCCGTACAGGGCGTTGCCGATTTCTTGGCCAGATAAGGGGGATGCCTCGGAAATGCGCGGAGCGATGACCCGCAGCACCGCCTCGGTGCCGTCCGTCGAAGGCATGTTTTGCAGCCCGTACAGGGCGTTGCCGATGGCTTGGGCAGATAAGGGGGTCTCGGAAATGTGCCCAGCCATGGCCTTCAGCACCGCCTCGGCGCCGTCCGTCGAGGGCATGTTCTGCAGCCCGTACAGGGCATTGCCGATGGCTTGAGCAGATAAAGAGGGTGTCTTGGAAATGTGCCGGGCCATAGCCTGCAGCACCGCCTCGGTGCCGTCCGTCGAGGGCATGTTCTGCAGCCCGTACAGGGCATTGCCGATGGCTTGGGCAGATAAAGAGGGTGTCTTGGAAATGTGCCGGGCCATAGCCTGCAGCACCGCCTCGGTGCCAGGGGTGGATGGCATCGCCTGCAAGTTGTAAAGGAGGGTGCCCACGGACTGAGGACCCAATCCTTCTGGCAGGTCGTTCAACCAGTCGGCCATGTCGCGCAATAACGGGTCCAACTGCTGATTGCCATGAGGGGCGTTCCCGACTTTTAGAAATAGCGAGCTCCATTGGGTATATGTTTTCTCATTCAATATGTACCGGGGTGAGTTGCGTACAAGCTTGGGGAGTTGCTCCGCGAGCAACTCGAGATCATCCGGCGTAGGCCACTCGGAGCGTTGCATCGCTTTGAACCAGCATGCACACGTCAACACATCTATCTGGCACGGTTGCGCTTGCAATGCCGCGCGCAGTGCGTCGGCCGACTGGATCCGTGCGGTCGGTGCTTTGCCCTTAACGGCCGGCCTCCCATCCACCGGCGCAGCTTCTGTGTGGATACCTGGGGTTACATCGGGCGTTGGAGGCGCACCGCGACCTGACGGAGGAACCGGTGCCGACGTGTGATTGTTACCGGTGGGCCCACGCTGGCCTCGCCCGCTGATCCCGCCGCGAGGCCCATGGTCCGTGCCTCGCCCACCCCGACGCGTTGACGCATTTGAGGCTTGTGCGTCGCGAAAAACGCTACTGCCAGCGGGCGTTGGTGCGTTACCGACAGGTGATCGCGCGGTACCCGGCACAGATGCCCCGCGTTGATGAGGATGAATTGGTGCGCCGCGCTGCATCGGTGCTGTGCCTCTAACAGCTTGTCCCCCCTGCGCAGAATGCGCGCCCCGTGAGGGGGCACCTCGAGCCGCATCGGACGTTGGACGCGCACCGCGACCTGACGTAGAAACCAGTGCTGGCATGTGGTCGCGATCGGCGGACCCGGGTTGGCCTCGCCCGTTGAACTCGCCACGAGGCCCATGGCGCGCGCCTCGCCCACCCCGAGGTGGTGGCGCATCTAAGACTTGTGTACCGTGAAAAACGCCCCCTTCGGCGGATGTTGGTGCGTCACTGGCAGGTGATTGCGTGGTATCCGGCACAGATACCTCGGGTTGATGCGGGTTAACGCGAAGATGAGCATTAAAATGCATATGATTATTCCCAATTAGCCATTAATGAGTGTGCGAGGTGTCAAGCATCTTTGCGGTTTTAGATCAAAAAACGTTGTGCTTAATCTTTGGGTGGATTGGGTTTGCACCCCAGCGCTAGAAAGGCAATTTCAATGAGGCATCCACCGCCAGCATTTGCTCGCGGAACGTGTTCTTGATGCGCTTGAGCGCTTGCTCGTTGTCGGCATCGAAACGCAACACAAGGATCGGCGTGGTGTTCGACGGCCGTACCAGACCCCAGCCATCCACCCAGTCCGCACGCACACCATCGATGGTGATGAGCGTAGCATCGCCAAAATGCGCTTTTTCGCGAAATTTCTCGATAAAACGATAGTGCTCGCCTTCGCTCATCTCGACCTTGAGCTCGGGCGTGGAAACGCCTTTCGGGCAGGTGGCGAAAATCTGCTCTGGCGTACGGCCTTCGATATCTCCCGCCAGGATTTCCAACAACCGCGCGCCGGCGTAGATGCCGTCGTCGAAGCCGTACCAGCGCTCTTTGAAAAAGAAATGCCCGCTCATCTCGCCAGCCAGCTCTGCGCCGGTTTCGCGCATTTTGGCCTTGATCAGCGAGTGCCCTGTGCGCCACATCAGCGGACTGCCGCCCGCATCAAGAATCTGGCCCTTGAGGTGGCCCGTACATTTGACGTCGTAGATGATGGTTGCGCCAGGTTGACGGGACAGCACATCACGCGCGAATAACATCAAGGTGCGATCCGGAAAGATGATTTCGCCACTGCGCGTGACCACACCCAGACGATCGCCATCGCCATCGAAGGCCAGGCCAAGGTCCGCGCCGGTCTGCTTCACCGCGAGGATCAGGTCTTCAAGATTGTGCGGATCGGACGGGTCGGGATGATGATTGGGGAAGTTGCCATCCACCTCGCAGTACAGCGGAATCACCTGGCAGCCAATACCCTCCAGCACCTGCGGCGCCACGGCACCCGGAATGCCATTACCGCAATCGACCACCAGCTTGAGCGGGCGCTCGGTCTGCACATCCGAGGTAATGCGCTCGATGTAATCCGGCACCACGTCGACATGACGCAAGCTGCCTTTGCCATCATGGTCGAGTGCATTCGCGACAATGCGCTGGTAGAGATCCTGGATCGCACCTTCGGACAGTGTCTCGCCACCCACCACGATCTTGAAGCCGTTGTAATCCGGCGGATTGTGGCTGCCGGTCACCGCCACGCCGCAACCGGTATTGAAACGATACGCGGCGTAATAGACGACCGGCGTCGGCACGGCACCCAGGTCGATCACATCGATACCCGTCGCGCGCAAACCATCGGACAAAGCGCCCGCAAGTTCAGGACCGGACAGGCGACCATCGCGCCCTATCACCATTTCATGCAGGCCTTTCTCCCGCATCAACATGCCGATCGACTGGCCGAGCAGCCTCGCTACATCCTCGGTAAGGCTCTTGCCCACCACACCGCGTATGTCATACGTACGAAAGATGGCAGGGTCCACCGTGACTGCAGCGGGTGCAGGTACCGGTGCGGGTGCCGGCCTGGGAGCGAGACGAACCACCGGCTTGGCGGGTTCGGGAGGCGATTGGGTTTGCGCCACGTCCGACAAGCCTTCTTCCTCAACAGAAACGGTACGATGGGCAGGACCGTGCGCGAACAACCAAAACAGGTATGCACCGGCGCCCAGGCTAAGCAAGGTCAGCAAGGCAGCAAGCAGCACGGATTGCGGCAACACGATATACGCGCCGGGCAAGACCGCCACGATATTGAAACTGCTGCCGGGGATCGGCTTGCCGACAGGCTCCGCGTCAATCGCAGCGGAGCTGCCGTGCGCCATCAGTTCAAGGTTTTCGCCGTAGTCCGTGCTTTGATGGAGCTGAAGCTGGCCGCCGTCGACTGATTGCTCGCTGAAGCGTTGGGCAATGGGGGCAAAAGGCAACTCGATCCAGACCCATGCCGCGGGTTTCTGCTGCGACCCCAGTGGCTCCACCATCGTCAAATGGCGATCGCCAACGTTCTTGAATTGCGATTCGACCGGCGGTTCACCTTCGACATCCGGCGCTGCCATCAATTGCGCAGCCTTGGCATAACCGAAGTCGCGGTAGTTGGCGTGCAATACCTCATCCAGCCCCGCGGTGTACAACTCCACATTCAGCGCCTGCGGCAGATGCTGCTTCAGCGATGCGAGCACTTGCGCCGAACTGGCCGGCAGATCGCTGACATCCACGCCTGCGATCGCCTTGGTTACCTCACTGCGCTGCTGCGCAATGTCAGCAGCCAACGCCTGCACCGTCTGATCCTGTGCAACATGCACTTGCTGGCTGGCTCCGCCCTGATCCGCAATCAGCCAGGTCTGCCAGGCACTGAAAACACCAGACGCCAGCAACAGCGTGGCGCCAGCCAACATCAGCAATCGCTCCCATTCGACGTGCAAACCCGGCAAACGCGCTCGTGCGCCGTTCATCGTCATGCCCCATTCCCTACGTTGTGTTTTCCGGTAGAACCAAATCCGCCCTCGCCCCTTTCCGATGGCACGAATTCGTCGACTATCTTCCAGCGCGCCTGTGCGACCGGCACCAACAGTAACTGCGCAATACGCTCACCCACCCCAATGATGTATGGCTGCGTGCCGCGATTCCAGCAAGAAATCATCAACGGCCCCTGATAATCCGCATCGATCACGCCCACCAGGTTGCCCATCACTAGACCATGTTTGTGGCCGAGCCCCGAGCGCGGCACAATCAGCGCGCACCAGCCCGGGTCGCCAATATGGATTGCCATGCCACTAGGCACCAGCACGCTTTCACCCGGTGACAAGGTGAGCGGCTGTTCCACGGCGGCGCGCAGGTCCATCCCGGCGCTGCCCACCGTAGCTGTTTGCGGTAACGGGATGATGTCACCCAAACGCGGGTCGAGGATCTTCAGCTCGACATCGATCATCCCCGCATCGCCTTGTAGCGGCTGGCGATAAGTTCAATCAACTGACGCGCGAGCATCGTCTTGTCGGCGCGCGGCAGTTCGATAGAACCATCGGCCCAATAAACAGTAATCGCGTTGTCGGCGGTCTCGAAGCCCAGACCATCGCCCACCTGGTTGGCGGCAATCATGTCCAATCCCTTGCGCTGCAACTTGTCACGCGCATAGCTCTCCACGTTCTGCGTTTCGGCGGCGAATCCCACCAGGAACGGATGCCCTTGGCGGGCGGCAAGACTCGCCAGGATGTCCGGGTTCTGGGCCAACTGCAGGATGAGGGCGGCACCGGCCTGTTTCTTGAGTTTGTGTTCGGCGACGGCGTTCGTCCGATAGTCACCGACGGCGGCTGCCCCGATGTAGATATCCGCACTCGCGGCAGCATCGATCACCGCGGCATGCATCTGCGCTGTGCTACGCACGTCGACACGTTTCGCGATGCCTTGTGGCGTGGCCAAGATGACCGGCCCCGCTACCAACGTTACTTGCGCGCCCGCCTGGACGGCGGCTTCGGCCACTGCAAATCCCATCTTGCCGGAGCTGCGATTGCCGATGAAACGCACCGGATCGATGTCTTCGTAGGTAGGTCCGGCACTGACGACCACCTTCAAGCCGGCCAGCACGCGATCACCGAATGAGACCACGATCGCTTCGCGCAGCTCATGCGGCTCCAACATGCGGCCCGAGCCGACTTCACCACAAGCCTGATCGCCGGCAGCCGGCCCAAGGATATGCACACCCCGCGAACGCAAGCTTGCCAGATTGGCCTGGGTGGCAGCATTCGCCCACATTTGCTGGTTCATCGCCGGCGCCAGATAAACCGGCGAAGCCGTGGCCAGGCACAGGGTGCTCAGCAGGTCATTCGCATGCCCGTGGGCCAGTCGCGCCATGAAGTCAGCACTGGCCGGCGCGATGAGCACTCGCTCGGCCCAACGCGCCAGCTCGATATGACCCATCGCCGCCTCGGCCGACTCATCCCACAGGCTGACACGCACCGCTTCACCGGACAGCGCCTGGAAGGTGGTCGGGGTCACAAAACGGGTCGCGTTCTCGGTCATCACCACGCGCACCTGCGCGCCGAGGTCACGCAAACGGCGCACCAGCTCGCACGATTTATAGGCGGCAATGCCACCTGACACTCCCAGCAGTATGCGGCGTTGGGCAAGAGACATGTAAGCGGGGTCTGACGTACGGATAGACGGCTAGCTTACCGGATTCATGTATGGCAACTGCTGTCTCGATCGCACCCGTAGCGCCCATGCTGCATATATGAGTATTCGGAATTGGCCGGAAGGCGAGCGTCCTCGCGAAAAATTGCTGGCCCATGGCAGCACTGCGCTATCGGATGCGGAACTGCTTGCAGTGCTGCTGGGCAGCGGCGTGCGGGGCAAGGATGCCATCGCTCTCGGGCGCGAATTGCTGATGCAGGCCGGCAGTCTTGGCGCACTGCTCGGCAGGCAGGATCAGGCGATCCGCGCCCACGGCCTGGGCCCGGCCAAGCGGGCGCGCATTGTTGCCGCACTGGAACTCGCTCGCCGCAGCTTGGCCGAACAATTAACCGAACGCCCTGCCCTGGGTAATCCTCGAGAAAGCGGCGATTATCTTTCAGCGCGCCTGCGCCACTTGCCTTACGAAGTATTTGCCTGTCTGTACCTCGACAATCGCCATCGCGTGCTGGCTTTTGAAGAGCTTTTTCGCGGCACCGTGGATGGCGCCAACGTGCACCCGCGCGAAGTGGTACGCGCCTGTCTCAAGCACAATGCCGCCGCGGTGATCTTCGCCCATAACCATCCCAGCGGCGTGGCCGAGCCTAGCACCGCCGACCAAACGATCACCCGCGAACTGAGCCAGGCACTGCGATTGGTGGGCGTGCGGGTACTCGATCATCTGGTGATCGGTCACGCCGAACCGGTCTCCATGGCCGCCCGCGGCATGCTTTAACGTTTTCTGCGGAGCAAAAAGCGCGAACAGGTGGTTCGCGCCGGGAGCCGCATGAGGGCAAGGTATTCAAGGATGTGGCAGTCTCGCATCGCTCCGTCGGGGGAGACGCCGGCGATACCCAGGTATTGTCGCAATGCGACATGACTGACGTATGACATGCCATGGACATGCCTCGATTTTTGGGGTGGCAAGACTTATGCACATGACGCCTACGGGGCTACTTACCGTCAGATCACTGAAGAGCACATCAACTTGGCTATGTAACTCATTGTTTTGAAATAATTAGCTGCATGACAAAGTGATTTCCGCGGACTTTTCGTAGAAAGACGCCCACGTGGCCTTCACTTTACCCCACAGACTTATCCACAGCCTCGCCCATCGCAATGCAACAGGGGGCTACGCTAGACACACGGAAACGCGGTCAGTCACATGGGTCTGTTAGCATGCGCGGTTCCATCAAGATCAATCTCCAAGACCCGTGAAAGAAGCGCTGTGCGAACTGGTCCTTCAGGCCATCCGGATCCTTCAAGCCGACGGCAACTTGCCGGCCGGCATCGCGTTGCCGAACTTCGTGATCGAACGTGCGCGCAGCCGCGAACACGGCGATTTCGCCACCAATGCGGCCATGCTGCTGGCCAAGCCGGCCCGCGCCAAACCGCGCGACTTGGCGGAGAAGCTGGTCGCCGCCCTGCCCGACAACAGCCTGATCGGCAAGGTGGATATTGCCGGTCCAGGCTTCATCAACTTTTTCCTCGCTGCCGGGGCCTATCACGCCGAAGTGAAACGCATCCTGGCCGAAGGCGATGCCTACGGCCTTAGCCAGAGCGGTGCCGGCAAAACCGTGGGGGTGGAATTCGTCTCCGCCAACCCCACTGGCCCGCTGCACGTGGGCCATGGCCGTAATGCGGTGCTCGGCGACTGCCTGAGCCGCCTATTCAAGGCCACCGGCTGGAACGTCAAACGCGAGTTCTACTACAACGACGCCGGCGTGCAGATCCAGAATCTGGCGATCTCCGTGCAGGCCCGCACGCGCGGCGTTGCACCGGGCGATACCGGCTGGCCGGAAGATGGTTATCGCGGCGACTACATCGCCGACGTGGCCAAGGCCTATCTCGCCGGAGAGTCGATCACCGCGGACGGTCATATTGTCACTGGGGCCAAGAACCCGGACGATCTTGAAGCCATCCGCCGCTTCGCCGTGGCCGCGCTACGCCATGAGCAGGATCTAGATCTGAAGGCCTTTGGCGTCGAACTGGACGTCTACTTCCTGGAATCCTCGCTCTACACCGACGGCAAGGTGGAGGAAGCGGTGCGCGAAATCGTCGCCCATGGCCATACCTATGAGGAAGGCGGCGCGCTGTGGCTGCGCAGCACCGATTTCGGTGACGACAAGGACCGCGTGATGCGCAAGTCCGACGGCACCTACACCTACTTCGTCCCGGACGTGGCCTATCACCTCAGCAAATGGCAGCGCGGCTACGAGAACGCCGTCACCGTGCTGGGCTCCGATCACCACGGCACCTTGGCCCGCGTGAAGGCCGGCCTACAAGCGCTGGACATCGGTATTCCCAAGGACTGGCCGCACTACGTGCTGTATCAGATGATCACGGTGATGCGCGGTGGCGAAGAGGTGAAAATTTCCAAGCGCGCCGGCAGCTACCTCACCCTGCGCGACCTGATCGACGAAGCAGGCCGCGACGCCACGCGCTACTTCCTGATTGCACGCCGCTCCGATTCACAACTGGTGTTCGACATCGACCTGGCACGCTCGCAGAGCAACGACAACCCGGTCTATTACATCCAGTACGCCCATGCGCGCGCGTGCAGCGTACTGCGCCAAGCCGGCGAAAAGGGCTTTGCTATCGACCTGCCCAACGGCCAAACCCAGTTGGCGCGCCTGGACAACGAACATGAGCAGATCCTGCTGACCGAATTGTCCAAATACCCTGAACTGGTCGAAAACGCCGCGGCCCATCTCGAACCGCACCTAATCGCCTCCTGGCTGCGCGAGCTGGCGAACGCGCTGCATACCTACTACAACGCTTATCAGTTCCTGGTGGACGACAAGGACCTGCGTGATGCGCGTCTGGTGCTGGTGATAGCCACGCGGCAGGTTCTGAAGAATGGCTTGAATTTGTTGGGCCTCAGCGCCCCGGAGAGCATGTAATGGCACCACGCAAGGGCAAAGGTCGACAGGCCGTGCGCAATCATAGCGGCGGATTTCCGGCCTGGGCCGGCGTCCTCGTTGGCATTCTGATCGGCGCTCTGGTCGTGGTGGTGTTGATGCGCCACTCCCTGGTACCTATGGCCCCCAAGGGGCCGCAACCTAACCCCGAAGCCACAGCACAGCCCGGCAACGATGAAGAGCTGGCTCCGGCTGGCGGCGCCACCACACCGAAGAAGCCGCAATACGATTTCTATTCCGTGTTGTCGGAAAAGGAAGTGCGCATCCCAGACTCCGAGATCAGCGCCCAGGCCAAGGCCGAACAACAGCAACAACAGGCCGCCAAGCAAACCCCACCTGCAGCCGCCCCCCCACAGCCACTACCGGCCAACGCACCCGCGGCCGTCACGCAAAACATTACCGCTGCCCCCGCTTCAGCCGTGCAGCAACCGGCTCCGGCGGCTAATACCCCAAGTGGCTATCTCCTGCAGGTTGGCGCCTTCCCGAGCGCAGCCGATGCCGAAACACTCAAGGCGAAGCTGGCGTTGCAAGGCTTTGTCGCCAACGTGCAGTCGGTCAACCTGGGTGGCCAGACCTATCATCGCGTCCGCCTGGGACCGTTCCACTCGGCCACTGAACTGGAATCGGCCAAGCAGCGCCTGTCCAGCGCAGGCATTCCGGCTATTGCGCTGAAAGAAGGCAAGTAACTGAACCACGGTCAGGGCGAAAACACCCTCATTTGACGCCGCGTTGCCATCGCGTTTTCCAGTATCCGAGCAAGGTAGGGTGATACCACTGTTGCGATGGCCCTTCGCTGGCGCGAGGCGCCAGGCGGCCAGCAACGACATCGCGCAACGCAACACGCATCCATGACAGCCCCTGCACCAGTTGCAGGATCGGGTAGGTGGTGAAGTTGTCGTCGGCTTCGGGCGTGATCAACGACTGGTATAAGATGCCGCCCGTGTCGACACCCGCGTCCACCAGATGGACGGTTACGCCGCAGTGCATGCGGTCATCGTTGACCAGCGCCCAATAGCCGCCGTGCACCCCGCGATAGGCCGGTGTGATACCCATGTGCGTATTGACGAAAGGTGCGTCCACCGCAGCCAGCAGTTTCTTCGACAGGATGCGCGTGCCGTTTACCACCACCGCTTGCGGCGCGAGCTGCCGCAGACGACTCGCTACGCCATGCTCGTTAGCGCTGCCGACACGGGTGATCACCTGCGCGGGAATCGGCGCGTCCGACAAGCCGTGACAGCGCAACAACGCTTCGATGCGCCGACGGGAGATGCGGCCCAACACTCGGCTGTACAGGATAAAGCCCAATTGTCCAAGCGCTTGAGCCTTGCCGAGCTTGCGCGCGCGATGACGCAACATGTTGAACACCGAGGGTTTGCGCTCAAGTATGACCTCGACGATATCGAATTCCTCTCGCAAACCGTGATACATCACCCGGGTGGATAATCCATCGCCGGCGAGCAAGACAATCCGCGCTCTAGCCGGCATGCCTGCATTCCAACAAGGCCGCGACCTCGCCCATGTTGCACGGCTGCATACCATAGCGTTGGTTGAGCTGGTTGTAGTAAACCAGAATCTTCTGCAGGAAAGCGAGATTTTGTTTCACGTCCGCACCGAAGTTGTGCGGATGCCACCACAAATGGAACAGTCGATGGCCTGTCGCAGCATCGTGCAGCGCACGCTTGATGCGATGCAAACGCAGGCTTTCCAGCGGTGCGAGCGAGCGCGAATACGGGCGCAAGAATCGGCTGGCGGAAATGTTGAAGGGGCGGCTGCGCGCACATTCCTCCAGACTGTAGGTGTTGTAACCACTGAGGTTGACGTAGGCATCCACCAGACGCAAAGCGCGCACCCATGCGCTTTGTTCCCGCTTGTTCCTCGGCTGATAGAACGAGGCGTTTTCATTTCCCCGATAGCAAACGATGCCCAGTTCCTCGAGCACAGGTAGATAGGCCGGATTCCCCTGGTTGCGCGGGAACACCAGACTGGTGATGGGAATACCTCTGTCCTTGGCAATCGCCACCGCGGCTTGCAGATCCGCGCGGAATGACTCGATGGTCTGCCCCTCTTCAAGGCAGTAATAGTGCGAGAAGGTGTGCGTGCCGATCTCCTGCCCAGCGCGGCTGCGGATCAGTTCGATCGTTTCCGGCGCAAAATGGTAGGCGTCATCGTCGCCCCACGTGCGTTCGTCAATGTAGCGGTAGGAGGAAAGCTGGCTGTGACGATAGTCCGGCAACACCCTTGGCAGGTGCTGTTTCAATTCGGCAATGTCCTTGAAGAACAGGAAGCCGAGCGTCGCCCAGGTGGCATGGATGCCATGCGCTTCGAACATGTCGAGTATGCCGAGGATGGCGTCGCGCTCGCCATTCAGGTTGGCTTCGTAGTCCCCGAAGCTGCGGCTGTCTCGCACGCCCCAGAACAACTCAAGATCCAGCGAGATAGTGAATATGCCCGGCATATGTCAGCCACACACCTCGTCAATCAGGACGCCATCCTGAAGCGTCAGGTACCGACGCACCATCGAGGCGGGCAGTAACCATCTGTCTTCCTTGTCTAGCCTCAAGGTATGCACCGAGCGAACTGATCCGATTCTTACCTCGGGAATCTGAACTCAGCCGTAGTACTCGCGATACCAGTGAACAAAATTGGCGACACCCGTTTCCACCGAAACCTGCGGGCGATATCCAACAGCTTCGACCAACTCCGAGACATCCGCCTCGGTGTCCGGCACATCGCCGGCCTGCATGGGCAGCATCTGCATGTTTGCTTTGCACCCCAGGCACTGCTCCAGCACTTCAATGTAATGCAGCAGTTCGACCGGCTCTTCGTTGCCAATATTGTAGAGGTGATAAGGGGCCACCCCACTGCTGGCTGGATCCGGTGCGTCACCATTCCATGCCTCCGACTTGCTCGGCACGACATCCAGCGTGCGCACGACACCTTCGGCAATATCATCCACGTAAGTGAAACTGCGCTTGTGTTTGCCATGATTGAACACCTTGATGGGTTCACCAGCCAACATCGCCTTGGTGAACAGGAACAGCGCCATGTCCGGTCGCCCCCAGGGCCCATACACGGTGAAGAAGCGCAAACCCGTGCATGGAATGCCGTAGAGGTGTGCATAGCTATGCGCCATCTGCTCGTTGGCTTTCTTGCTGGCAGCATAAAGAGTCAATGGATGTTCGGTGGATTCATGTTCGGAAAAAGGCATCGCCGTGTTGGCGCCATACACAGAACTGGTGGAGGCAAATACCAGATGCTCTACCCCATGATGCCGGCAGCCTTCCAGAATATGCAGGAATCCTGTGACATTGCTGCTCACATAAACATGCGGGTTTTCCGCAGCGTAACGGACTCCGGCTTGTGCGGCGAGATTCACCACACACTGCGGCAGATGCGTTGAAAAAGCTTGTTCCATCGCCGTGCGGTCGGCCAGATCCGCGTGAATATGAGTGTAGTTGGATCGGTCAGACAGACGCGCCAGGCGCGCCTTCTTCAAGGCCACATCGTAGTAATCGTTGAGATTGTCGATGCCTATCACATCGTCGCCGCGATCAAGCAGTCTGGCGGCAACATGAGATCCAATGAAGCCAGCGGTACCTGTAACCAGCACTTTCATTGTCTTCTTCTACGACCCAACGAATAACACTTCTTAATGAAAGCACGAGTCGCATTTCGATGGACGATAGAAACAATTATTCATATCGTTTCGTTTCTTCGTTGTTCACGTATGCGAAGACATCCAAAACATACCCTCGCAAGTTATGTGCCGCAAAGATTCCATTTTTTGACAATGCGTAATGCTCTGTTCACGACAACTGTGGCATCAATTATAACCCTCGATAATCCCGCTTACATACACCATCGCTGCTCGCGGTTGAATCACCTGCGAAAGGATTCGAGAACATTTTCCTGATCACTGTTTCGGTAGTTCAGTTCACAAAACTGAATCCGATAGCCATTCATCGGCATGCCGATGAATGGAAGCCTTCGTGGCGTGCCTTCTCGCAAAGGATCCCGCTAACCGTGAAAACAACATATCTCTCGATCGTTCTTGGTTCTACACTTTTCGTTCAAGGCTGTGTATGGTCACCAGGACAATACATGTCGGACAAAGGACTGGTTCGCGGCACACCCACGGATAACAGTCAGATTCAGCTCATAACAATCACGCCCCAACTTCTTTCGACGAACAACCCAGTAACGCTGAGCGCAGCGGTACCCGACGCATTGCTGACGTATAAACCCGAACCCTATCGCATTGGCGCCGGTGACACGCTTTACATTACGGTCTGGGATCATCCCGAGCTGACTTCACCCGCCGGCATACAACAACAAACCGTGGCCAATGGCCGCCTGGTGCGCTCGGATGGCACGTTGTTCTATCCCTATATAGGCGCCGTCCGCGTCGCTGGAATGACCATAGAACAGCTCAGGCAAGCCATCACCAGCAAACTCGCGACATTCGTGAAGGACCCACAAGTGGATGTCAACGTGGTGGGTTACAACAGTCAACACGTGCTTATCCAGGGTGCGTTCATCAAAACCGATCCGCAGTCGATCACAGCGGTTCCACTGACCCTTTGGGAGGCGCTTGGCACTGCCACCATCAACACCAATCAGGCCAACCTCTCCGACTTGATTTTGAGTCGCGATGGTCATGATTACCATCTGGATCTGGCCGCGCTTAATGGCGCCAAAAGCATTGCACAAGATATCTATCTGAAATCCGGTGATCGTTTGTTTCTTCCCTATAACGACGCCAGGGAGGTGTACGTCATGGGTGAGGTCATACGCCCCATGGCTGTCAATTTCGGTACAGCAGACGCACTCTCACTGACCCAAGCACTGGGACGTGTCGGTGGCCTCAATCCGCTCACAGCGAGCGGCAAGCAGGTTTATGTCATCCGCGGCGCGAGTGATCTGGAAAACGCACCCGCGAAAGTCTTTCAACTGGATGCCCATTCACCTTCAGCATTCGCACTCGGCGACCAATTCAGAGTGAGGCCCGGTGATGTGGTCTTCGTGGGTCCCGCAGGCATTACACGCTGGAATCGCGTGTTGAGCCAATTGCTGCCGTCAGCCACCCTCCTCAGCACTGCGGCTTACACCAACTATTCAGTGAATGAAGCCCACTGATTTATTTCAATCTGGTTACAGCATGTTAGAGCCACGTGTGATTTTCGACTGCCTAGTCGGGACATGTACCTCAGCGACAGCCATTTTCGTGCTACGTCGATATGCTTTGTTACTTGGCCTTATGGACCACCCCGATCAGCGCAAGCAACATGTCGGTGATGTTCCGCTGGTAGGTGGTCTCGCCATTTTCATGGGGATAACCGTAGGTGCGGCCGCCTACGGCCACTTTCACTGGTTCGTGAAAATCCTGATCGATACCGCCATGCTGCTTACCTTACTTGGCGCACTGGACGACCGCTTTGACCTCAGTGTGCGAGATCGCCTGCTGATCCAGGCACTCGCCATTTTGACCGTCATTGCCACCACCGGCGTTTACATCCACACGCTCGGGCACATTTTCGGTCATGAAGTGAGGCTCGGCTGGCTTGGTCCACCACTCACGGTGTTCGCCATCATTGGCCTGATGAATGCGTTCAACTTGATGGACGGCATCGATGGTCTCGCTGGCAGCCTCGAACTGGTAAGCATCGCGGCCATCGTCATGTTCGCCGACCCGCCGACACTGCAGGAGATGGTCTTGCTGCTGGCCTTGCTGGCCACCGCTTCACTACCTTTCCTGATGACCAACCTGGGGTTCATGGGCCGCAAGATTTTCCTGGGAGATGCAGGAAGCATGCTTATTGGCTACCTGCTGGCGTGGGCGCTCGTGCGCATGAGTCAGACCACGCAGACGCATTTATCGCCGGTGGATGTACTGTGGTGCGTAGCCTTGCCGGTCTTCGATACGTTTGCGGTGATGCTCCGCCGCGTTCGCCAGGGCAAATCGCCCTTCAAGCCGGATCGTGGGCATGTTCATCACATCCTTATGGATGCCGGCATGGGACCACGCACAACCCTGCTTGCGCTAACCGTACTCGCCGCCAGCTTCGCGCTTCTTGGTGTCATCATCGCCCATGCGGCGACGTCTGCCGGCCTGAACCTTGCGGCCTACGGTTTCACGATGATGCTCTACATCGTGATCGTCACGCAGTTGCGGGCTCGCCAGGAAGCACATCGCCGACGCGCACACCCTGCTCGTGCGCGTGCTGCGAACAAACAGGTCCACCCTTGATGTCATCCCTGTGACAAAGGACAACATCAAAATATGCCGCTGTGGGCGCGCCATATAACGTCGTGGCGCGCGGCCACTGGGCTATCTGACACCGAGGAACTGGATATCCGCTGCGTCTTCGACTTCCGTGATACCTGCCTGGATGTCGTTGTCATAGTTGTAAGACCCTTCGAGCGTCAAGTGTCCTTTGACCACTCGGAGTTCATCGTTGATTCCCAGAAACGACATGGGGGCCACGCGGCTTGATGCCGATCCGGGTGTCCGCCTGGCCTTGTTTCCGGAGATGACGATGTTGTCGATCACTCTTGCGTTATCGGCGGATTCGTCTTGAGCAAAGCCGATGCAGGGCCCATAGATGTCGATAAAGGTGTTGCCGGCGCACACCATGCCTATTGCACCGAATACGCCAATAACCCCTATCTGCGGACGTATACCGATAAAGGTATTGCCGGTGATAATGGTGTCGATGGCGTTTTTGATGGTTTTCCAGGTGTAGGCGCCAAGCCGTATCGCATCGCCACCTAGCCCGGAGCCCGGTGGTGATCGCTCGAAAGTGCACGCGCTTATCTGTGTATGGCTCAATCCACCGATATTCATATCGAAACGTACTGAATTGAGAAAGTGGCAGTTCGATACCGACAGATTATCCGGCCCATCTTCAGGGCGCTTGGGCTTGGTCGCGGCATAGATGCCCCAATAGCAGTTCGTGAACTGGCAATCCGAGACGACCCAGTCGTGAATATTTTCGCCGGACTGATGCCCATTGAAGAACGTGACACCCGCTGTGTTCACGGAGTCGATATCCATGAATTGACAATGGGAGATCGTCACATCGCGATAGACGCTCCAGTTGCGATCTGGTTCGAAATCGATGGCTCCCACGGAATGGGACAATTGGCTGTTGCCAATATTCGTGAAGAGGCAACCATAGACTGTCAGCGTGTCGCAATCGATGATGGACAAGCCGTTTCGGTTGTCCTTGATCGCACCGTTGAACGAACAATCGCGTATCACAATGCGCTGATTGTGACGCTCGGTGCTCTTCAACGTCCCCGATCCGACATACATCCCGTCT
Organism: Dyella sp. M7H15-1; assembly: GCF_004114615.1. Taxonomy (NCBI): domain Bacteria; kingdom Pseudomonadati; phylum Pseudomonadota; class Gammaproteobacteria; order Lysobacterales; family Rhodanobacteraceae; genus Dyella; species Dyella sp. M7H15-1. The sequence goes on along the minus strand of NZ_CP035300.1, from coordinate 2,642,304 downwards.
CCACGAAAACCATAAAACGCCACGCGCTCGACGGTAAGATCCGACGTGGCGTTGACGGCGAAAAGATAAAAATATTGCATGTAACCAAATTCATCCACACGCCCATTGAGCTTCAGATCGTGCACATGGATGTTGCGCATGTTGTCCGCGACATGAGGGGTTCCACCATCCCGCACGTACGTGGCAAGCATGAATTCGCAGGCCAGCGAATTGTCGTAGGCCCTCCATTCGCTGGCCGCCCCTTCGCCATACAACTCCAGGTTGGACTTCAGGTTCAACTGCCTTACGTAATAGACCCCTGCAGGCACGAACACTTTGTCCGCACTGTCGATCGCCGCCTGGATGCCGCCCGTGCAGTCATAGGTGCTTGTACCCGCGTGAATGCCCGCGTGCTCGGCCTCGGGAAGGAAACTGAACACATTAACCATGTTCGGCGAAGTTGGCATGATCGTTGGCCCGATGACAGAAAACCTAATGCGACAGCCGCCCAGCTTGACTATGCGCGACGGATGGCTCCAACGGATGACATAGCTCGCCATAGACATCCATGGTGCGCTGGATGACGATGCGCTCGTCGAACTGCTGGCGCGCTTTGATACGCGCCGCATCGCCCAGCCGACGGGCGAGCACGGGGTCGTCCTGAAGTCTACGGATGGCGCGCGCCAGTGCATCGCTGTCTTTGACCGGGATCAGCAGTCCGTCAACGCCATCGCGTACCACGTCGCGACACCCCGGCACATCCGTGGTAATCAAGGGTAGTCCGCAGGCGGCTGCCTCGACCAAGGTTCTTGGCAGCCCCTCGCGATAACTCGGCAATACCACGACATGAACCGACCCGAGCAGGCTGACCATGTCCTCGACATGGCCAAGCCAGGTAAGCACCCCTTCATCCACCCAACCCCGGACCGTCGATGCCGGAATGGCGGCAGGGTTGCCCGGATCCGGGGTGCCGGCAAGCAGTGTCTCGATAGCACGGCCCTGTTGGCGCAACAATCGCGAGGCCGCAACATATTCATCGACACCTTTGTCCCAGAGCAAGCGACACGCAAGCAGCACCCGCATGCGTTCAGCGCCGGGGACTCTGACCGATACACGCGCAAATTGCGCGCAGTCCACGCCTGAACCACGAATCAGACGGATATGCCGCGGGTCGACCAGACCCACTTGCTTCAAGAGTTCCACGTCATCCGCGTTCTGCAAGATGAGTCGTGCCCCTGTTCCTCCAAGAGCCAAGCGCAGCAACCCGCGCACAACGGGCCGCAACAGGCGTGCCTTCCACTGTGTACTGGTAAACACGTACCCCATTCCCGCCACGGCACTCACCCGTGCGGGAATGCCGGCTATCCGTGCCGCCAGCGAGCCATACACTGCGCACTTGATGGTGAAGCCGTGCACAAGCGTTGGGTGCTCACGCTGCAACAACCTGACCAGGTGCCACAGCAGTGCCAGCTCGCGCAGCACATTGAGGCTACGCCGCTGCATGGGCAACGGCTCCCAGCGCAGCCCCAGGTCGCGCAGTTTTCTGCCATAGGATCCTGCTGGCGAAATCAGCAGTACGTCGTACCCGGCCTTGCGCAAGGACAATGCGAATGAGCGCCGGAAGTTGTACAGGTACCAATCAGTGTTCGCGAACAAAACCGCTTTCATGTGTCCTCCCCCGTGCCTGATGCCTAGCAGCGGGCGAGGCGAATCGCACGGTGTCTTGTAGGGCAGTCACGGCGACGATCTCCGGCTGGCTTCCAGCCATGCCTGAAACATCAATACCGTCCACAACGCATGTTGCCAGTTACGTCGCCCGCTCAAGTGTTCTTCCCATTTTTGCCGGATCGGAATCGGGTCGAAATAACTCTCCTGCCGAAGGCGCTTTTCATCGAGCAAGGTTTCCGCCCAGTCGCGCAAAGGGCCACGCAACCAGCTATCCAACGGCACGCCAAACCCCATCTTGGGGCGTTCGACCAATGCCTTTGGCACGTGCCGATAGAGCACTTGGCGCAACAGCCATTTCCCTTGCCCATGGCGAATCTTCTGATGCAATGGCAGGCGCCAGGCCAGTTCCACCACGCGATGGTCGAGCATTGGCACGCGGGTCTCCAGGCTGTTGGCCATGGCGGCGCGATCGACCTTCACCAGAATGTCGTCGGGCAGATAGCTTTGCGCATCCATAGCCATCATCCATTGCGCCAAGTTGCCGGTAGACGGCCATGTGTCGGCATCGGTCAGCAAGGTTGAGGGCTCGCGCGCGCCGATCACCATGCTTTCGGGATCTTTCCACTGGCTGGCAACATTGAGAAAGAATGCGTGACCATTTGGCTGCAATAGCACTTCCGCCAGCTTGTGCGCCTTGTCGCCCGGTGTGCTCATGCGCCACCGTTTGGGCAGCAGAGGCTCTGCGTGTTCCACTAGACTGTCCCATGCCGCCGGCGAGATCGTGCGGAGCGCGCCGGCCATCGCCTGTCTCGCAAACTTTGGCAGATGCAGCATCCTTTTCCACGTCGTGCGAGCGGTGAGATAACGGTTGTAACCACCGAACAATTCGTCGCCACCGTCGCCGCTCAGCGCCACGCTCACTTCGCGCCGGGTCAATTGGCTGACCAGAAAAGTCGGAATCTGGGAGCAGTCGCTAAATGGCTCGCAAAAGATGAAAGGCAAGCGTGGGATAACGTCGATGGCATCCGCGGAGCGAACATAAAGTTCGGTATGTTCCGTACCAAGATGCCGTGCCACGGCCGCCGCGTGGGCAGCCTCGTCGTAGCCGTCTTCTTCGAAGCCAATGGTGAACGTCTTGACCGACCGACGGCTCACCGCCTGCATCAAGGCCACGACGGTGCTGCTGTCGATGCCACCGCTGAGAAATGCACCCAGTGGTACGTCCGATAACATCTGCGCGCTGATGCTTGCTCCAAGCTGCTTCTCAAGCGCATCGGCTGCCTCGGTATCGCTACAAACCAGCGGGTCGCCCAGGCCTTTGCTCACGACATCGTTGTAGCGCCAATACGGTCTAGGTTGTCCATCCCGTGGCGCATCGATCGGCATGCGTAATACATGTCCAGGACGCAGCTTGAATATCCCGCGATAGATGGCGTACGGCGCCGGAACACAGTCGTGGCGCAAGAACAACGCCAGCGCATTACGATCAATGTCCGCGCTAAAGGCGGGATGTGCCTTCAAAGCCTTCAACTCGGATCCGAACAGAAAAGTATCGCTGCACCATCCGTAGTAAAGCGGCTTCTCGCCCATGCGGTCACGTGCCAAGACAAGCGTCCGTTCCTGCCGATCCCACACCGCAAAGGCAAACATGCCAACACAGCGTTGCAAAGTGCGCTCGATACCCCAGGCGACGAAGCATGCCACCACTGTTTCGGTATCGGAATGCCCTCGCCATGCAGGTGCAGCGCTCTCCGCCGCCAGACGTTCACGCAATTGAAGATGGTTGTATATCTCGCCATTGAAAGCGATGACGTAACGCCCGCCTGCCGAATGCATCGGTTGATGGCCGGCATCCGAAAGGTCGAGGATGGACAGGCGCCGCTGTGCGAGCACGATACCCACTGCTTCATCGCACCACAGCCCGCTGTCGTCGGGTCCGCGGTGCGTCAATTGCCTCGACATGGACTCCGCCTGGTCACGCAGGGTCTCACCACCCGCGCCACGCCCATTCCAAAAGCCAGTCAAGCCGCACATGAGCCCCGCCCCGCGTTGCGCAATACTTCTGCAAGCCGCGGCGCCTGCGCTTTGAGGCTATATTCGTTTTCGACGCACATACGGCCAGCGAGCCCCATGCGCGAGCGCAAAGACCAGTCCGTAAGCAATTGCCCAAGGCGCTTTTCCCATGCAGAAGCGCTGGCGGCGAGAAAGCCGTTTTCACCATGGCGCACAATGTCATTGTTGGTGCCGACTTCCGAAGCCACCACCGGCAGACCGCAAGCCATGTATTGAATGATCTTGTAACCGCATTTACCACGCTCCCACGGACCATCACGCAAAGGCATGATGCCGACATCCATGCGCTTGATCATGGCAACCTCATTGTCCTCGGACCATGCCACCACTTCCGGAACAACGCTGTTGAACTGTTTAGCGATGTCAACATGTGGACCGACCAGCAGCAGGCGTGCGCCATATTTGACACAAACACGCTCCAGAACCTCACGGTTGTCTAGTACGTAGTGCTCGGTGGCAGGCGATCCGATCCAGCCGATGACAGACGGCCTATCCGCTCCATGCCTCACCGTCGTATAGCGCTGCTCATCCACGACTGTCGGTATGATCGCGGTTCGCGCCGCTCCCGCCCGCAAGGCGCGCGCCGCCAGGTATCCGTTTCCGGCAATCACGCAGGTAGCGCCGCGCATGACCTTGTCGATTTTGCTCCCTAGCAGGCGCCTCACCCAGGGACTTTGCGACAAATCGTATTTGTGAAACAGCGCATCATCGTAATCGACCACGTACGGCGTCACAGACCGCGCCAGCGCCGATTCGATCCAGTTGGGCAAGTAGGGAAACAGTTCACCCTCGATCCAGGCCAGATCGTGCTCGCTGCGCCGCAGGATCTGCACGATCCGTTGCGTGCCATGCCACCATGCACGATATAGGGCGGACGATGGACTGCCGTGATAGCGCTCTTCCAGATAAGCATCTGGAAACAGTGCGCGCACCTGCACGTCGATCCCGTATTCCTTCAGCATGGGCAAATACTGCAGGCTACGCAGCCGCGAACTAGGGCCGCGCCTCGAATACTTGGAAAAAAGCAGTACCTTCATGCGCTTCATAGGGACACCCTTTTCAGGATCGACGGATATTCGATGTACCAAAGCACTAGCGGAATGACATACATCCATTGCAAGGCAAACGCCTCGATATACGGATTCGTATTGGTGGCGAGGAATGCACAGAAAAATCCGCAGAACATGAATTTGTGGCGCGCCGGCAGCAAGCGTGCGAGCGCCAGCCGGATCACCCCGATGGTGTAGAGCAGGAACGGCAGCACGTAGATCACCGTACCTACGATGCCAACTCTGTAAAGGGTCGCCAACCACACCACTTCGTAGCGCCAGGGATGGAGAGGGTCACTGATGAACGGGACGCCGACGCCATGGCCTGCACCCAATCCTCCATTATCGAAAATGCCCTTATAAATCGAACGTGACATCTCTGCTCGCGCACTGCCGCCACCGGATGCTACTTTGGCGAAGACAATGTCGAATACCGAGGAAATGCTCACCTGGGTATAGGCCTGCAACAAGTAGAGTGCCGCCATGACGGCGATCAACGCCGGCAAGCCATACTGGATAAGACGGGCTATCGCCGACTTTCCCACATGCTCGACGGTGCGGGATGCGAGCAGCCACCCTAGGATCCAGCCCAACGGAATGGCCAGTATCAGAGCCGACCGACCGGATGTAAGCGCACAGATGAGCAGTGTCGCAAGCAGCGAAAGTCGCAAAAGCCTGCTCTTGATCAGTTCGGGCGTGCTGAAAAATCCACCGCATAGAAAAATCATCGACCCATAGACATGCATGGTCGCGCCGGAAAATCCCTCACTCAAATTGACGTTGGCGCCCTGGAAGAAGAACTCCACCGCCGCCGCGCCACGCGTAAGGAAGAGGTAAAAGAACAGGGCCACGCTCAAGGCACAGAGCACACTTAAAAAAATGAGCCATTCGACCAGACGGTCGATGCCGAGCTGCCTATGCAAACCCTCCGCAATAACTATCCACGCCAATGGCGAAACGATATAGACCGCGGAAACCTCGGCCATGGCAACCCATGGTGCACCATGCATGCCGCCCACGATCACATAGACGATGGTCACCATAACGGTACAAGCGTAGAGCGCCAGCAAATTTCTGAGCGACGCGCTAAAACGAATTCCGGGCAAAGCCAGCAGCAGCGCCATCGCCATCGCCACCGCGGTAGCCATTGGCAACGAATTAGGCACGACGACTGCCAGCAGAAGCAGTGCAAATGTCGCACCAAGAAACATGTGTCGCACCGTGAACCGATAAGCATTCGCGCGCGGCAATCGCGTCGGAGGCATCGGCGGCAACAGCGATGGATCGTCGGCGGAATTCATGTCAGCACCATCTGTGAAATCCAGCTATCAAGCATGCTGGCCTGCTCGACCTTGCTATACACCCCAATGTCACGATTCGCCTGACCGGAACGAGGCGATAGCAGCGTCTGCAGTACGCTGGCCTCGGTCGCTATTTCGCTGGTCAGCAAGGTGTGCCCGGCGCCGGTCTGCGCGAGGATGTCGGTAGCGGCGTTATGCACGGCCGAAATACAAAGTATGTCGGCGCCTGCCGCGAGGTACTCAAACAACTTTCCCGTGGCACAACTGGCGCGCGAACCGGTCAGCAGCAACAGCTTGTCACATCGCTTCATAAGCTGAAGGGCCAGCCTTCGCTCGATCGGCTTCAATACGCTGACGGAAAAGTTGGCGCGCTCTGTCGATGCTCGCTCGGATCGCGTCAGCTCACCGACGAACATCACGTGGATATTCGTCGATGTCGCCATCGATTCGTTCATGGCGTCGATGAAATAGTCGAGGCTTGCGGATGCCGATCCGTCACTGGCACCGATACGTCCGAAGTGACCGATCAACATCGCGCCCGGGGGAACATATCGCGCCAGCATCTCAGCGGCTTGTTCTTCACTACCGAGGTCGTTGGCCAGGGCCGCAAAGTCCGCTGGGTCGTAGCCGTTGGGAAGAACCTGCGTCGTCTTGTCCGGATAGCGGCGGCGAAAGTCATCGACCAATGGAGCACTGACTGACGTGATCAGGCCACTCACCGCCAGGACACGTCGTTCGATCAGTTTCCTCGCGATGCTTCGCAGCCAACCAGACTTGCCCAGCGGCTCGAAAACCAAGCCATCCCTGAAATCCTGCAGACAACCGATGCGATATCGGCTAGCCAGACTGGCGGCGGCGATCAGCGCATCAATGGGGGAATACGTACCGATCGCCACGCAACACTCGCCTATCGCCAGTTTCTCGCGACATAAGCGATCGGCTTCCGTCAATGCTGAAACAAACCATGCGCGAGGAGAGGCGCCATGTCTCGGAAAGAGGAATGGTAACGGGCGTAGGAACGCCGCAGCCAACGTCAACAGCGCCGATGATAGGGAAGACTCGCTGCCCACACAGTGTCCGGACAGAGGAAACACCGAGACTTCCAGAAAGGGAGATAGGTCTGCGGCGTACTCGCCCGCTGCGAGCTCCCGCGCGAAAACAAACACCCGATACTTGGCCGGATCCAGATATTTCAGCAACCCTTTGAAACGCTGAGCTGCAACATTGTTGGACAAATGATGTGTCGCAAAGACAAACAAATTGATTCGCTTCATTGCCTGACCCTCAGACGGCCTGCATGTCGCACCCCCTATGCGCCAATGAAAGAGAAAGTTTGCATGTCGCCTCCGTGCGTTCGGTTTCGCTAACCTATAAGCACCTCCCATCGGACATTTCCGGCTTGGGATAGCTACGTTTATCAAAGGCGAACATGGGGGCCCCTTCCCGTCAGCAGCAGCCAGCCACCCAGACCCGCCGCTGAATGCAGCGATCGATACATGCCAAGCCATTCGGCACGAAAGTACCAAGCGACAACTGGCAGCATGGCAAGCCATGCATAGCTGAAATGCACGGGGGCGAAGGGCCCCCATACCAGGGTGACCAGCGACAAGCCCACCGCCACCACGACACATGCATAGAGCCGTGCACGAGGAAAGGGGCGCCATACATAAGCGGACGCCTCCGTTCTTGCGATGAAAAAGACCAAAAACGCCATGGCGTTCGCGATCACCGCACCCGCCGCACCATGCCCGGGTACCAGCCACACGCTTATGGCAACGTTGACGATCAACGCAGCCAGTGTCGACCACAGCGACAACATGGATTTGCGCGTAATGCCAATACCCACACACGTCACTTCGGAAAGCGTGTAGAGCAACGGCTGACCTATGCAGCACAACATGAAATACTTCACTTGCAGATAGCGGGCCGGCAATACGAAGTCGGCCACCCAGGACAAGGTTCCACACAGGACCCAAATGGCGCACACCACAGCCAGCGCTTGTTGGGCGACGCGGTCAATCCGGCTCATATCCACGCCGTGGGCTACCCATTTGTAGACAAGTGGCGCCCATAGCACGGTAAAAATGGTCTGGAATACGACACCCACACCGGCAAAACTCACTGAGACCGCATACACCGCGAGCTCTGAAAGGGTGGACAACGAACGCAATGCCAGACTGCTGGTGGCATCGAGCCCCCAATAGGCAACACCAGCAAATATCAACGGTACACCATAGCTGAGCAACCCCCGGATTTGTGCCTGGGATACGGCAGCGGGTAGTGCCAGGCTCCAATCACCTCGGGTATTCCAGGCGTATATAACGAGGACCGATAGTAGCGACGCGAGATAAGCTGCTTCCAGCTCGTTGAATGATCGGGAAAAGGCCGGCCACGTCATCACACCTAAAATCAGCAAGAAGATGATCTTCGGCAAAACCTGGCTCATGGAAAAAGCCAAGCCCCGCTCCTGCATGCGTAAAATCAGCGACAGAAAACGCGAAATGAAACTCGCAGTCACGCATGCAACCAGAACCCAGTAATAAGTGACGTGCCCAAGACCGAACAACCACATGGCGATACGCCGGTCATAAGGAAGAGTGATCGCCATCACCAGCACAAGCAGCGCAAATCCGGGCACGAAACAGGCTTTCAATAGCGCACCGCGATCACCCCATTCGTGGTATTCCCGGATATAAGCCCGATCCAGACCGAGGTTGAACAGCAATACGCCGAAAGAGACCGAGATCTGAACCATGTTCAGACGGCCGACATCAGCCGGCGGAAAGATCCATGCAATGGCAGGCACTGTTAGCAGACCGAGGCCAGCGGTGGCGATCGGTCCAACAGCAAATGCCATGATGGTTTTTATGTTCACGTTTCCACCTTTCAAAACCTAACTGTCTTTGGCCTTCGGTACACACCCTCTCTTTCTGCTTACTCGGTAATCATTTCGAAACTTGCCGGACTATGGCTGCCGCACCTCGGCCTGGTTCGCGCCGATCGCCAGGACGCTCGCAATAAAGTCCGAATAATTCCGATCGGAACTGAACTTCTCCTCGACCCTCTTGCGGGCATTGACCCGCAAGACGTCTCTCTTTTCGCCAAACACCACCCTTTCGATGGCATCGACAATGTCCTGAGTGCTCGGACAATTGCCCAGCAATACGCCGCATTGGTTCGACACCAGATGGGAGATGCCCCCCACATTGGGCGCTACCGCTGGCACTCCCGCACTCATCGCCTCCATGATGGAAACGGGAATGCCCTCCGATTCACTCGTGTTTATGAATAGATCAACCGGCGTGCCGAGGTAATATTTCTTGACGGCACCATTGGCCATCTCGCCCACGAATTCAAAACAAATATTTTCCACGCCGGCAAATCGCGCCGCAGCAAGAGACCTCGTCGCTTCGAAGAGAGGCCCACCGCCGATATGAGTCCATGTCGTCACCATCTCCTTATGCCGAAGGGCAAACAGGCGCAGTGCCTCGATGATCCTGTCGAGACGCTTGACGGGAAGACAGAACGATACCGACACAATGTGCAGAGTACCCGCGTCGCTCGGTTGTGACAGCATGGCCGCTAATGGAACACCCAATGGGCTGATCGCTATGCTTTCTGATGAAGCCCCATAGGTTTCTTCCAGATAAGCCTGCGCCTTCCGCGACGTGGTGAACACTTTGTCGTAGGCGTGAATGAACTGCCGTTTGAGCGGCATATAGCCATGCGGCCTTCGCATTTCGTGCAGGTCAATCCCATGTATGCGTGAAATGACTTTCCGTATGCCGCCCTCTTTTCTGATCAGTACGGCAGCATAAGATTGCGTTTCGTTCCAATAGCAATAGGCCACGTCGATCTCACCGTGGAGACGGATGTATCGACGCAGACCTTTTGCTTGCGCGATGACCTTGGAGGTATGCAAAAGGGCACGGCACACCGTATACACCGCCATTTTTCGCGATCGCCACAAGTAGCCCCATTCATGCCAGAACATCATGGAAAACAACGCCGCCCATGCTGCAACGAGTCTCGCGCCTACCGTTCCGTTTGCCATGCACAGATCCATGGACACCGCATCGGGCAAGGGCCGTGGATTCCCTTTCGCCTCAGCCGGCAGCACCGTTACGCATGCGGCGGGATTCTTCGCCCAATACTTGATCTCATCCTCGATGAACTGCTCACCGGGGTGATAAGGATATGCATGGGTAAGCATGGCGACTTTCATGATCTTCCGTTCACGCTCATCACGAAACAGAACTTTCTGAAAATGACATTTTTCATGCGATCAACTCGGAGTGAGCTCGGCGGCTACGATCGAAGCCAGCGCATCCACGATGAAATGTTGCGCGCCTGTGTCGAGATAAGGCGACATGGGCAAGCTCATCACCTCCTCCGCAGCTTCATCGCATCTCGCCAATGTCCACCCACTGCCGTCAGCGAGCGCCGGCTGCTTGTAGAGGGGTAGCGGATAATGCACGGCGGTGGGCACCCCCAGCTCCTGGAGGCGAATGCGCAACGCCTCGCGATGACTCACACGCACGGTGTACTGGGCCCATGCGCTGGTGTTGTGCGGCTCGACCATGGGCAGGACGACGTACTCCATCCCGCCCAGCAGCCGGTCGTATTGGGCTGCCACCTGGCGACGCAGCGCCAATTCTTCGTCGAGGATCTCCAGCTTCGACAACAGGATGGCCGCCTGTAGCGTATCCAGACGACTGTTCACGCCTATGCACGCATGATGATAGCGACGGTCCTGGCCATGCCTGGCAATCAGTCGCGCGGCTTTTGCCAGTGCACCATCACAGGTGAAGATAGCGCCGCCGTCGCCATAGCAGCCCAATGGTTTGCTGGGGAAGAAGCTGGTGCATGCCATGGTGCTGAGGTTGCAGCTCTTTCGGCCTTCGCAGGTTGCGCCAAAACTCTGCGCGGCATCCTCGATCACCGCCATGCCATGCTTTTCCGCAACAGCGTTGATACAGTCAAAATCGGCACATTGACCATACAGCGATACCACGACGATCGCCTTGGTGCGCGGAGTGATGGACGCTTCCAACAAGCTGCTGTCAAGGTTGTAGGTTTTCGGATCGATGTCCACATACACCGGCCGGGCTCCCAGCACAGCGACGGATTCGGCCGTGGAAATGTGGCTGAAACCCGGCGTGATCACCTCGTCGCCCGGAGCGACACCCAAGGACATGAGCGCAATCTGCAGAGCATCCGTACCATTGGCAACCGAGATGCAATGGGTTGCGCCCGTGTACGCGGCCAGCTTCGCCTCCAGCTCCGCGACTTCCGGACCAAGAATGTACTGTCCATGTGCCAGCACGCGGGCAATGCCTGCGTCGATGCTTTCCTTGATCCGCATTTGCTGTGCTTTGAGGTCAATGAAGTCGATCATCCACCTGGCTCCTCTTTGTGCAGCGCGTTTCCCCTCAATATGTAACGGATGCCGGAATGCGGACAGACATCTTCAGCATCACCCTTCAGCGGCAGATTCAAGCGCTCACCGAATTCGCTCATCCAGCCGATCTGCCGTGCAGGCACGCCCACCATAAGCGCGTACGCGGGCACATCCCGATGAATGACGGCGCCGGCGCCCACGAAGGCGAATTCGCCGATGGTGATGCCGCAGACGATGGTGCAGTTCGCGCCGAGCGTGGCTCCTCGGTTGACCACGGTGTCGCGGTACTCGCTCTTTCGATCGATCAGCGAACGCGGCGCATAGACGTTGGTGAACACCATGCTTGGCCCACAGAACACTGCCTCTTTCAGCGTCACATTGTCGTACACCGACACGTTGTTCTGAATCTTGCAGCGATCCCCGATCACCACCTTGTTGCCGACGAACACGTTTTGTCCGAGCGATACGTGCTTGCCGATGCGTGCACCACCGCATACATGCACGAAGTGCCATATGCGTGATCCCTCGCCTATTTCGGCGCCCTCGTCCACAATGGCGGATGGGTGTTTGTAGTAGTCCATGTTGCTCACTTTCTTCTCAGAAAAGGGTGACCGTTGTCCGTAGCGGAAACCACCTTGCTTGTACGAATCGCTGCCACGGTCTCGATGGCAGTGCGATTTTCTTCCAGACTGAAACCGCGATCCGCGAGAATTTCCTCGTAACTGCGGTTGTGGAGGTCCGTGAAGCCTCCGGAAAACTCGATCTCTTCATCGTCCACGGTGATCGACCGAAAAGTGCGTTGGCCCTTTTCGCGTTGCTCGAGGGGAACGTCTTCAATATCCACTGACAGAAACCATCGCACGCGAGCCATCTGATATTCCAGGTAACCGGCCGCCTTCGTGTCACTGTATAAATGCACCACGTTGCTTTGCAGCGTGCCAAAGAGGTAATGCAACATGTCAAAAAAATGGACACCGATATTAGTGGCGACGCCACCCGATTTCTTCGAATCGCCCTTCCAGCTCTGAAGATACCAATGACCGCGCGAAGTGATGTAGGTAAGATTCACTTCGTGTTTGCCGTCACCATGCTTGTTCCGAACCTTGTCGCGCAAGGCGATGATGGCTGGGTGAAGGCGGAGTTGCAGGATGGAGCTGACTTTCTTGCCAGTTTCACGTTCAATCTCCTGCAAACCATCGATATTCCATGGATTCAACACCAGCGGCTTTTCACAGATGGCGTGAGCCCCTGAACGTAGAGCGAAACGTACGTGCGAGTCATGCAGGTAATTGGGCGAGCAAATCGAAACGTAATCGATCTTGCTGCCATTTTTGGCGCGCCTGCGCATGTCAACGTGGCGATCAAAGCGCTCGAATTCCGTGAAGAAATCGGCATCGGGAAAGTGACTGTCGATGATACCCACGGAATCATTCGGGTCCAGGGTAGCCACGAGTCGATTACCGGTGGCCTTGATGGCCTGCATGTGCCGTGGCGCGATGTAACCGGCGGCACCGATAAGCGCAAAGTTCTTGGCGGCAGGCATAGTACTACTCTTGTACTGTTTTCATGAAGTCGCCGCGTCGACAGCGTAGTAAGCATACGAATAATAGCCTGTGCTGCGCTTTTCTACGGCGTTGAAAATGGCTCCTTTGATCGCAACGCCGTTTTGTTCGAAGCGCTGCTTGGCCAAGTTAAGTTCGCGCGGTTGATTGACGCCAAAACGCGCGACCAGCAATCCGGTACCGGATTGATTACCGATGATGGCCGCGTCGGTGACCGCTAGAATCGGCGGTGTATCAATGATGATGAGGTCGTACATCGGCTTCAGGTGATCGAGCAGTGTCGAGAACCTGGCATTCATCAAAAGCTCGGAGGGGTTGGGTGGAATCCGACCGCGACCGATGAAATACAAATGACTCAACGGCGCTACTGGCCGCATCGCTTCCCCCAGCTCGGCTTGACCGGAAATCAATTCCGAAAGACCAACATCTGCCTTGCCACCCACCACCTCGTGCAACGTGCCCATGCGCAGGTCACCATCGATCAGCAACACTTTTTGCCCACTTTGGGCGACAACGGCAGCAAGATTTGCGGAGACGAAAGTCTTTCCGGTATCCGGGCTCGCACCGGAAATCATGAGCACATTGTTCTTTGCTTCCAAACGCGCAAAATGCAGGCTGGTTCGCAAACTGCGCAATGCTTCGGCAGCAAGGTCCGCTGGCGCATCGGTGACAAGCAAGTACTGCTTGGCGTCTCCACGGCTTCGTTTGCTTTCAAGCGCCAATTCCCGCGAACTGACAGGGATAGTGGCATATACCGGCAGACCAAGATTCTCAATGACAGAAGGATCCTCGATGCCGCGATTGAGCACCTGGCGGATAAATACGTACATCATGGCTACGACGCCACCGAGGACAGCACCGCCGAGCACCACGATGATTTTTTTTGGCCAAGCTGGATCGGTGACATCTACGGCCGCATTGTCGACAATGCGTACGTTGCCAACCGTGCCGGCCCGGGCGATATCCAGTTGCTGGGCCTGATTCAGCAGGTTTTGATAGGTTTGATTGCTCACCTGCACATCGCTGGTGAGTTTCAACAGCGTTTTCTGCGTATCCGGCAAGGCGCCAATTTTCTTGTCGACGTCTGATTTTTGTCCTTCCAGTTCACCGATCTGCTTCATCAATGCCTTATACGCCGGATGCTCCGGTGTGAATTGACGCTGCATATCCGCCTGCTGCAGGCGCAATTGCTGCAGGTTGGCTTCAATGGAAACCTGCTGGGTCAGAAAGCTTTGCGTCTGCATGCTCATATCGACAGAATGCGCCTGGTTCTGGAAGGCATTGAGTGCTTCCGTCGCTTTCTCCAATTCGAGGCGTACGTTCGGGAGTTGCTCCCTGACGAACTTCAGACTGTTTGTCGCTTCCGCGGAATTGCGATCGACATCCTGTCGCACGTACATCTCGCCCACTTGTTCAAGCAGATGGGCAGCCAGCTTAGGGTCGGCATTGTTATAGGTCATCCTCAGGATGCCGGAGTCTTTACCTTCCTCCTTGACGTTGATCTGTTTCTGCAAGCCGTTGATGACCGTCAAGTCACGGTGCCGAAAGACTCGGAAACGCGTGCCAGGATTGGCAGCCAGCGTCCTTACCTGCATGGTCACGCCATGACCGCGGGAGGATTGGCCTGCACGACCGATAACTAGAACGTTGTCATTGTCGTCCTGCAGCACGTAGATACCGCCTTCACCGACGGTCAATTGCAAGGGTTTGTCCAGCAGATCGTCGGGAACATCTAACTGGAAAATATCCAGCTTCGCGCCACCCCAGTCATATCCGGCCAGCCCCCATGGAGCAGGGGCTACCTTGCCGGGATTTTTTGCAGCGTAATGACGGGCGATGAAGTTACCAAGCACTGGAAATCGACGCGGACTTGCCTGAATCGTGAGGTTGAGCTTGTTCACTGCCGCACCGATGACCATGCGTGACGTGATCAGATCCGATTCCGTCGTTGCCACGGGACTTTCGGCACTCAATGTCTGGGTCAGCGCACTTAGCCCAGGCAGGTCTGGCACTTTCTGCTCGACCTGCACCATGGCGCTAGCCTGATAGATCGGCGTGGCCAGCAGCGCGTAGGTCACACTGAGTGCGACAAATACGGCAGTGATGATGATGATTCGCCACTTATTGTCCTTAAGCGTGCCGAGCATTTCGCTCAGTTCCATCTCACCGTCACGCCCACCATCATGCTGTAAGGGTATTTGAGTAGTGAACATGCGCGCGTTCAATCCATCACATGGAGAAAATAGAGAGTCACAAATGGGCCGCCCAGCTATCGACGTCGCCCATGATCATTTCGTAAACGCGATCGAATACAAATCGTGGCTGGCCGTAGGGATCGGGAACGTCGCGCTCGCCCAGCCATTTGTCGAGCAGATAAACCTTGCCGCGTGCCTCGGGCGCAAGCTGAACCATCGCGTTGACATGGCGCTTTTCCATGCCAAGCACGAGATCAGCCTGAAGCAACATGGAGGGTGTGAGTTGATGAGCGCGATGCGACGTGCCATCGACGCCACTTTCGCTAAGGAGCTGCAGGACCATCTGGTCCATGGGATTGCCGACCAATGCGACGAGCCCCGCGCTGCACAGTTCAATACCACGCGCGCCCATCCGCTCCCGGAACAGGTACTCCGCCGCTGGACTGCGGCAAATGTTGCCCACGCAAACGATCAATATCCGCTTGAACACGGTGCTGGCACGCTCCCGGACCTAGGCAGATCGGCGCCATTCAATGGCGCCGGTGATGAAAGCCCCCTGTCCGATCCGGAATCCCACACTTGGTTGGATTCCAGAATCGCGTTACTACAATGCTGGGCTACACGACCTCCGTAACTAAAGGATTGCTGCCACTCACGCATTGAACCACACGCATCGATTCGGATACTGCCTATGCTTTGGCACTTGCGATACAAACGTGATACGCGGCATCCGAAGCAGGAACCATCACCAAAGCAGCACATCAACTACTTTTCAATCATTGCATGATCGAATTGCCTGACAGTGAACCGTAGCGAAACGATTTATACATTGACACCGTGTTGCAACATCATTCGAATCAGCGTGACATTGAAAAGACATGTAACGCTTGCCTGGCATGCCGATATTGAGTTCCTGACTCACCACGAATGCATCGAATCAACAGACATGCCGACGAATCACTGCAAGCAATTACGATTTACGGTGGATTTATATTTATCATTTGCCTTGGTGCTTGCCGCGGCTCGCCTTGAATCAGTGGCGCCGCTTGAGGCGAATGAGGCCGGAAATATCGTCATCGCCGTGACCTTGCGTCATCAGCTCGGCATAGTCGGCCAGCGAGCGCTCGATCATCTCCCGTGACGTACCTGCTTTTTCCGCAATACCGCGCACAATCCCCAGATCCTTGTGCAGCAGAGCAAGCTTGAAACCCACGCTGAACTCGTTCTTCAACATGGTCGCGCCACGCTTGTCGAGAAACCAGTTGCCCGCGGCGCCCGCACCCAGGGTAGGAATCAAGCGCTCCGGATCGAGGCCCAACGCCTCACCCAGCGCGAGCCCTTCGCATACGGCCTGCGCAATACCCGCAACCAGCACTTGATTAACGGCCTTGGTAGCCTGCCCCGCGCCGACATCGCCAAGGTGCGTGATGCGTAAAGCATAGGCTTCGAGCACCGGACGCGCACGTTCCAGCACCGCGGCGTCGCCACCCACCATGATCGACAATTTGCCGCTCTTCGCCCCTTCCACGCCGCCGGAAACCGGCGCATCGAGAAAATGCGCGCCGATCGGGTGCAGACGTGCAGCTGCCTGTTTGGCCGTATCCGGCGCCACGGTCGAATGATCGATCACGATCGTGCCGGGCTTTACATGCGGCGCCAATGCCTCAACGGTGTTGATGACGTCAGCATCCGCGGTAACGCACAACGCAATCACGTCGCATGGCTGTGCAAGTTCCGCCAAACTGTCCGGCGCAACGACGCCCAGCTCGCGCGCCAACGCCATGGCCTTGGCATGGGTGCGATTGGCAACGGCGTGCAGCAGACCGTGTTGCTTCAGGTGCTTCGCCATCGGTGCGCCCATGGCGCCGAGGCCGATAAATGCTGTCTTGAGAGTCATGTGTTGTCCTTCCAGCACTTCCATTCGCATCTGAGAACCTGCTTCGCGAATGCCGAAAACGCCCGATGGCCGTGGCCGGCCCTCTCCCTGTGATGCTGCATGTGGTTTTATTTCCTTGCTGCGGCGCTCAGCCACGATGTACGTCGTGCGTTACGAAGGGATTCTCGCTCGTCGGCAGGTCGAGCCAGTGCGGCTTCGTGAGAGTATGCCGCATGTCGGTCAGGCCACTTTGCCAGTGTTCGTGCATGGTCGTCGCACTGAACTCGTAATCCTTGTAGTGCCCTTCATAGGGTTTGTCTCGATAGATCAGGTGGATGAGGTTGGTCAGCGAGCCGCTCGCATAACGCTCGGCGCGACGAAACACCGGGCTGTTGCGCTGGGCTTCCGGCACCAGTCCCATCAGTTCATGCACCAGCCGCTGCTGTTCGCGATTCTGGCGCATGTACTCGGTGACCAGGCGCGTGCGGCTGGAAAACTGGATGTCCTTGGAGCGCTCGGCCACGCTGCCCATGTCGCGTGGCAACGCGCCGCTCGCGTTCCACAGATCCACCTGGAAAATCAGCGAATCGTGGTGCGGCCGTTCCGTCAGCACTTGATACAGCGGCGTGTTGGAAACCATGCCGCCGTCCCAGTAGTACTCGCCATCGATCTCCACCGCTGGAAAGCCGGGCGGCAAGGCACCGGAGGCCATGAAATGTTCCGGCCGCAGCTTGTCGCGGCGATTGTCGAAATAAGCGAAGTTGCCCGAGCGCACGTTTACCGCGCCTACCGACACGCGCACGCAGGATGGATGATTGATGCGATCGAAATCAGCCAGGCGCTCCAGTGTTGCGCGCAGCGGTGCGGTGTCATACCAGCTCGCGGTGGCGGGATTGCCGTGCCACTGCATGACCGGCGGCGGCACGCGTGGCTGGAAGAAGCCTGCCTGGCCCTCGGTCAGTGCACGCCATGCAGCCAGCGCGTTGACGCCATCGCGAAAAATCTGCGGAAACGAGAAGTTTTCCGGCCAGGGAAACGTAGGGCGGCTGGGCCACAAGGCCGACTGACAGATGGTTTCCCAGAATTCGGACAGCTTTTCGACTCGCAGCTCCAGCGGATTGCCGGCGATGATGGCGGCGTTCAACGCGCCGATCGAAATGCCCGCAATCCAGTTCGGGTGCAAGCCCGCTTCATCGAGCGCCTGATAGACACCCGCCTGATAAGCACCCAATGCACCACCACCCTGCAGAACCAGGGCGGTGATCTTGTAGGCATTCTGCACGGGATGCTTTGTCGCGGTCTTGGCTGACGGCGTTTTTTGCGCGGCCATGCATCGACTCCTACGCGTTCTTTTCGTCGAGATAGTCGTAGACCACCGAACCCAGATCGAGGGTGAGATCGGTGATGTAATGCACCGCCGACTCCACCTTCAACACGGGAAGGTCGGCCACCGGCGCCAACGCATGCGGATGCAGTTCCAGCGAGGCAGGTCCGGTCCACGCGCCCTTGAGGGTGACGTTGGTGGTGTAGTAACGCACGAGTTCGCAGATGCGCGGCGTGCCGTCCACGTGCGGAATGATCTTCAGCAGGAAGCTCGGTGCGGCAAGACCAGCGAGGATGGCGTTGCGATCGGCTTCGCGATGCTTGAAGCCCATGGTGGCCTTGGCCACGCGCACCTTGCCGTAGTCGAGCGTGCCAACGAGCGTATCGATCTCGGTTTCCAGAATCGGCGTGGCCAGCTTCTTCGGGAAACCCCATAGCTCGCGGCCGCCGGCAATCGGCGGATGGTCGTTGAGATACATGGCGTGCACATAGCCGCCCTTCTTGCCACGGAAACTTACCGGTATCACCTGCCCCGATTCGGTGTAGTCACCGAAACCGGTGGAGTCGGGCATGCGAATGAATTCGTATTTCACCAGCGGCTCATGCACTTCCAATGGCTCCGGCACGACGGCGCGCAGCGCATCCATATCCGTGCGATAAGTAATGACCAAGAATTCGCGATTGACGAAACGATAAGGCCCCACCGGAAAGGCGGGACTGGTCAAGGGCATGGCAAAAGCGTTTGCTTTAACGTCGGCGATCTTCATCAGTACTCCCTTGTAAACGTTGTGCGTGGCATCGCGATTCTTACAATCATTTGTCCCGCTCCTGCCTGCAGGAGCGGGACAGATCGCATCGATTACTGCATATACCAACCATGGCTGACCACGAAACTCTGGCCAGTGAGTGCCGCACTTGGGAATGCCGCCAGGAACAGCGCCGTCCGCGCAATGTCATCGACGGTGGTGAACACGCCATCCACTGTGTCCTTCAGCATCACGTTCTTGATCACATCGGCTTCGCTGATGCCCAGTTCCTTGGCCTGTTCGGGAATCTGCTTTTCCACCAGCGGCGTGCGCACGAAACCGGGACAGATCACGTGCGAGCGCACGTTATGCGCCGCACCTTCCTTCGCCAGCGTACGTGCCAGACCGAGCAAACCGTGCTTGGCGGTGACGTAGGCGGATTTCAGCTTGGAGGCTTCGTGCGAATGCACCGATCCCATGTAGATCACCGTGCCGCCGCGGCTCTTACCCGTACCGTCATCCTTGTACATGTGCTTGAGCGCGGCCTTGGTGGTGAGGAAGCCGCCATCCAGGTGAATCGCCAGCATTTTCTTCCAATCGGCAAACGAGAACTGGTCGATCGGATTGATGATTTGCACACCCGCGTTGGAAATGAGCACGTCGAGACTGCCGAATGCGGCCACGGTCTTATCCGTACCAGCGTTCACTGCGTCTTCGCTGGTGACGTCCATTTCAATGCCGATGGCCTTGCCGCCGACTGCCTTGATCTCTGCCGCTGCTGCCTCGGCAGCCTGCTGGTTGATGTCGGCGATGGCTACCGCTGCACCATTTTTCGCATACAGCTCAGCAATCGCCTTGCCCAGGCCGCTGGCTGCGCCCGTGATCAATGCAACTTTGCCGTCGAGATTTGCCATGTGCCACTCCTTCGATATCGGAAAAACGGAAAGTGGGGCGACACATCGGTCTGCCGCGGGGCGCCACGACATGTTTCGAAGCACCCCGGGCCGTGTTGCTAACGCACGCCCTCGGAAAGGTAGGTATAACCGGTCAGACCTTCATTCAATGTTACAAACAAGCGCTCAGCCTGCTCACCGACAATCCCTGCAGCCGTAATGCGTTCTCGATAACTGCGCCGCAATGCTTCCAGATCATACCCCACGTAATCCAGCATCAGGTCGGTGGTATCACCGCGGCGCTTGTGCGCAAAAACGTAGTTGCCACCGTCCACACGCACGTTCACGGCGTCGGTATCGCCGAACAGGTTGTGGATGTCACCCAGCGTTTCCTGATAGGCCCCGACCATGAAAATGCCTAGCCGATATGGCTCGCCTTCCTGCAGTGCATGAAGCGGAAGGCTTACATCGACACCCTCTGCATCGACGTAATGATCAATGCGGCCATCCGAGTCACAAGTGAGATCCACCAGCACGCCACGACGCGTGGGTTGTTCGTTCAAACGGGCAATCGGTACGATTGGAAAGATCTGATCGATGGCCCACACATCGGGCACCGATTCAAACACCGAGAAATTGACGAAGTATTTGTCGACCAGTTTTTCGTCGAGATCATCGAGCGCCTGGCGATGCGCGCGCTCCGCCGGTAGCAGGCGCGCACGCACGGCGTTGACGATGGTGTAATACAACTCATCCAGACACGCACGATCCGCCAGCGACAACTGGCCCAGCGCGTAGAGCGTCTGGCCTTCCTGCAAATGATGCTGCGCTTCGTGGAGCAGCTCGAGCGGCGGACGCACACCCAGTTCCTCATGCACCTCACGCAGATGGCGCAGTACCTTGGGTTCATCGGTCTGCGCAAGCGGCAGGCTGCCAACCGGCACGGTTTCAACTTCGCTCACGTTCACCACCATGACCGCATGATGCGCGGTCATCGCACGACCGGCTTCGGTGAGGATGTGCGGCGCCTTCAGGCCTTCGGTTTCCACTGCTTCGGCCAGCGATTGCACGATGGTCGCGGCGTATTGTTCCAACGAATAGTTGATCGAGTTGAGGCTGCGCGAACGCGAACCTTCGTAATCCACGCCAAGACCGCCGCCCACGTCGACGCTCTCCAGCGGCACACCCAGGCGGGTGAGTTCCACGAAATAACGCGTGGCTTCGCGCATGCCATTGGCGATGTCGCGTATGTTGGAAATCTGCGAGCCCATGTGGAAATGCTGCAGTTTGAGCGTGTGCTTGAGGCCCGCCTTGTCCAGACGCTCGACCAGGCCCAGCACCTGCGCCGGAGATAGGCCGAACTTGGCCTTGTCCCCGCCGGTGTTCTGCCACTTGCCAGCGCCGATCGACGCCAGGCGCACGCGCACGCCGAGCAGCGGCTCCACCTCCAACGCCTTGGCTTCCGAAATGACGTGTTCCAGCTCGGAAGGCTTCTCGATCACGATGTAGATGCGCAACCCGAGCTTGCGACCGATCAGCGCAAGGCGGATGTATTCGCGATCCTTGTAGCCATTACAGATAACGATGGAGCCGGGGCGCGCCATCGCCAGTACCGCCATCAGCTCCGGCTTGGAGCCTGCTTCCAGGCCAAAGCCATGTTCGCCCGCAGCCACCAGTTCGGCTACCACGCCACGCTGCTGGTTGACCTTGATCGGATAGATGGCCGTATAGCCGCCCGCGTAATTCCACTCGCCAATGGCCTTGGCGAATGCACCCTGCAGCCGTGCGAGACGATCGGCCAGGATGTCGGGGAAACGCACGAGCAGCGGCAGACGCAGGCCGTCGGTGCGCGCACATTCGACGATCTCAGGCAGGGAAAAAGCCGGGCCGCGCGAACCGCGCGGCCGCATCACGATATCGCCGGCATCATTGATGTCGACATAGCCATCGCCCCAGTTGGATACGGCGTAGGTATGGCGGGCAGTGTCGGTATTCCAGGCATTCGCCATGGGACGGTATCTCCTTGTGTGGGCCGCAAGAGCCCATGAGGGATGACATCGTCGCAGCGGCGAGCCTTGACGAACGTAAGTCCACCGACCGGAAGCCTCGCACGCCGCGGGGCCGAATGGGCTTGCCGGACCGCCTAGGCGACAGTCCAAATTTCTATTGTAATAGGGCATGTCGTAATAGGGCATGTCGTAATAGGGCATGTCGTAATAGGGCATGTCGTAATAGGGCATGGCGTAATAGGGCATGGCGACAATTTGAGGTCAGCCGCGCGGGCACGACCGCCGCGGTTGCCGCTACAATCACGCCTCTTTAACTACGATCCGCAGGATTTCCCCGTCATGTCGCAGCCAAGCTGGTTCACCGAAGCACATCAGGCTTCCGGTTCCTCCATCGGTTATCGCTTGGAGAAGCCGCTTCATGCGGAGAAAACCCCGTTCCAGACCATCGAGATCTACCAGACCACTGACTGGGGCAACCTGATGGTAATCGATGGCTGCGTGATGCTCACCAACCGCGACAACTTCCTCTACCACGAGATGATGACCCACCCAGCGCTATTCACCCATGCGCGCGCCAAGCGCGTGGTGATCATCGGCGGCGGTGACTGCGGCACGCTGCGCGAAGTGCTCAAGCATGAAGAAGTCGAGCACGCCGTACAGGTGGAAATTGACGAGCGCGTGACGCGTCTGGCCGAACAGTATTTCCCAGAACTGTGCGACGCCAACCACGACCCGCGCGCCGAGCTGCTGTTTATCGACGGCATCAAGTACATGGCCGATGCCGAACCGGAATCGCTGGACCTGATCATCGTCGACTCCACCGATCCGGTGGGTCCAGCCGAAGGCTTGTTCAACGCAGCCTTCTACGCCAGTTGCTACAAGGCACTGCGCCACGGCGGCATCTTGGTGCAGCAGAGCGAATCGCCGCTGGCGCATCTGGAACTGATCAAGTCGATGCGTGCCGCCATGCGCACTTCCGGTTTCAGTGCCGTGAAGACGTTGCCTTTCCCGCAACCGTGCTATCCCACCGGCTGGTGGAGCTGCACCATGGCCCGCAAAGGCGGCGACTTGGCTGGCTTCCGCGAACGCGGCGCGCTGAGCAAAAATTTCACCACGCGCTACTACAACGCCGATGTGCACAAGGGTGCGCTGGCGCTGCCTGAGTTCATGCGCGGAGCGTTGGGGGAATAAGAGTTGGGACTTGGAACCGGGGACTCGCTCGCCTCAGAGCAAACGTGGAACGTGCTCGCATCGCCCGCCACGAAAAATCCAGACAAAGCTATTTAAAGGCACCTGCGCAATGGCTCAGGTGCCTTTTGCATTTCCCAAGTCCCAAGTCTCGCTCAAAAAATCCTGCCCCGCACCTTCGGGAGCAGCACCAGCACCAGCGTTGCAAGCGGACCAAACAATAGCGACAGCAAGAACCACCACAACCCACTGCGGTTCTTGCCCTGTGCCAGACCGGCATTGATCAAGGCCAACGTGCCCCACCCGACGAACCACGGCGCGCGCGCTTGGGCCAGCATCGAAAACGACTCCACAGCCTTCTCCTGCATACCGCAATGGCAAGCAGGCATCCTAGCAAGAGCAAGCCCCTGGCAAGCCCCCGACAGACATGTATCGCAGCGTCTGTTCAGAACATCGTCAATCCGCCCCAGTTATGCTTGTGGTTTTATGAACCACGGAGCACTTCCCATGCGTGGATGGCGTCCCCTCGCCCTGATCCTGGCCGGCCTGCTTGGCGCCTCCGCAACCGTGATGGCAGGCCCACAGGCCACCAAGACCGCATCCAGTGCTACCAACAACGCCGCGGCACGACACAAGGCACTGACCTCATTCCAGAGCGATCTGGTCAGCGTACTCGCACCCAGTGCGGATGCTCAACGCCTGCTCGCCGCCGCCCTGCTGGCGCGCCCGCTGCCCCATCAGTCCAAGATTGTCAGTTTCCACGCCCTTATCGAGCGTGCCTCCCATGCCGATGACACCGGCCCCGCCGTGAGCTGGGTGCGCCTAGCCGACTGCAACCCCGATACCCGGGGCGACTGTCCTAACACCCATGCGTTAGCGCAACTGGTCCAGCAGGCGCCAGACAATGCCGCGGTGTGGCTGCTCACGTTGAGCCAGGACGTCAATGCCCGAAAGAAGGACGATGTGCGTCAAGATCTGGCCAAGGCCGCCTCGGCCAAGCTGTTTGACGACTACAGCGGCATCGGCCTGCAAGCCTTGGCTAGCACGATCAGCACCTTGCCACCGCCCAATGCGACCATCGATCCAAACTCGGCCGCCGGCGCAGAAGGCGTGCAGTCCCTAATCGTGTTCGGCACCGCCGCGGCCATGCCGCAACCCGCACTGCGGGATACCGCGACCTATTGCGAACAGAACGCACCGAAGGATGATTCGATCAAGGATGATTGCTTGAAGCTGGGCAAGTTGTTGGAGTGGGGCTCCAGCCCGTTGGCCCGCTCACTCGGCCTCCATCTGCGCGAGGTGCTCAACACCGATCCGGCCCAGCAGCAGGATGCCCAGAACGCCCGCCGTAACCTGATCTGGCAGGTGCAAAACTTCGCCGCGTTGTCCTTGCGCGCGCAAAACGACAAGGCCCAATCGCAACACATGCTGGCCCTCGCCCGCAGTGGCGGCACCCAGATGAGCCTGGTGCTGGCGGCCCTGCACGACGGCGGCATCCCAACCGATGCACCCGCGGACTGGCAGCCGACGAAAAGCCCGTAAATCGTAAATCGTAAATCGGGAATCGGGAATCGGGAATCGCAAAAGCGATGACTGGTAAGCGTACTGGCCACCGCTTTTAACTATTTCCGATTCCCGATTTACGATTCCCGATTCCCGATTCCCGATTTACGATTCCCAGCTACCCAGCTACCCTTGTGACACCTCACGCCATCAGGGATAACTGATGCTTACGGTGTTGGTAGCAAGCAGTAAAGGCGGTTGCGGCAAAAGTACGCTGGTCACCCAGCTCGCTTCGCATTGGGCACAAGACAACAAACGCACGGCCATCGTCGACAGCGATCCACAAGGCTCCAGTTATCGCTGGGCCACCTTACGTCCGGACAACGTCCCCGGCGTGCTGGCCACGGAAGGCGGCCGCAAGGCACTGGACAAGCTGCCCGAGGACACTGAACGCGCGCTGATCGATACCCCGGCCGGCGCCCACGAAAAAGAGTTGGAGCCCTATCTGGAAAAGGCCGACGCCTTGCTGGTCCCGGTGTTGCCCTCTTCGTTCGACCTGCACGCCACCCTGAATTTCCTGCAACATTTGCGCGGTATCAGCCGGATCAAGCGCGGCAAGCTGCCGGTGGCGCTGATCGGCAATCGACTGAAACCGTGGACCCATGCCAGTCAGGAGGCCGTTGCGCAACTGGCTGAACAGGCACCCTTCCCGGTAGTAGCCCAGTTGCGCGACACCCAAGCCTATGTCTTGCTCACTTCGTTGGGTAAGGGCATTTTCGATTACGGATCCGAGCAGGTGCGCGGGCATCAGCAGGACTGGACGCCACTGCTGCGCTGGATCAAGCGCCAGCACTAATACGGAGCACCCATGCACGAATTGATTTTGCTGCGACATGCTGAAGCCCAACCCGCCAAGCCCGGCGTGGAAGACTCCGTGCGTCGCCTGAGCAGGCGCGGCGAACAGGAAGCACGCGCTGCCGGCGACTGGCTCAAGAAGCATGGCAAGAAGCCTGACCGTGTGCTGTGCTCGCCGTCAGAGCGCACTTGCGCCACCGGCACACTGGCGCTGGCTGCGCTTGAACGCGCTCCTGCCATGCAAACCGCCAAAGAAATCTACAACGCCACGCCTGGCGAACTGCTGGTCTTGCTCGATAAGCATCTCGATGCCAGTACTGTCTTGCTGATCGGTCACAATCCTGGCATTGAACGGTTGGTCGCCTTGCTGGTGGAAGGTCGCTCGAATGAATTTCGTGGCATGCCACCCGCCGGCCTGGCCGTGCTTCACCTAGATGGCCCATTGGAACCGGGCAATGCACGACTGGATGCGTTCTGGTCGCCGTGAGACGAGTCGCACTGCTACTGCTCGGGTTGTTACCCACCTGCGTAGCCGCCACTGAATCCAATTACCGCATCGATCAGGTCACCTTACAGGCCACTTTTCAGGTGCGCCTGCTGTGGCTGAAACACATCCATGGCAACTTCGGGACGGTTCCTAATGATGTCCGCAACCCATTGGGCGCCTACCCTCTCGAACAAAGCTGCTCCGAATCATGTCAAGAATTCCAGGCTTGACGGAACACGCGCATCCAGTTGCCGCCCATGATTTTCGCCATGTCAGCGGAAGAGTAGCCGCGACGCACCAGTTCTGCAGTGAGGACTGGGAGGCCGGATACTGTGTCGAAATCCGCGACATACTGAAGTCCATTAGGCTGGTTGTATTGAAATTCGGGGCCAAAATAGAATGATTTAGCAGGATCAGGGGGTGGCGTGTGGTCGGGAGGGGAGCCGATGGTCCAGTCAGGACCCATGCCGACATAATCGACTCCCACGAGACGAACGATATAGTCCATCATATCGACATATTGCGAAATGCTCGCCAGCGGGGGAAACGGCCCGGTATTCGCATAAGGAGCGTCAGCTCGGCTCCAGAGTATAAAGCAGTTTGTCGCGTTCAGGCCGATTAGCCCGCCGGTTTCGGCAATACCCTCGATGAGGCGGTCACTGGCGTTACGCGGATTATCGTCTAGCGCGGCAGGGTTCGAATGTGAACAGACAACGGGCCGGCTTGACATTTTAACAATATCGAGGCCGGTCCGCTCGCCCGAATGGCTGCAATCGACCAGAATACCGATTTCCTGCATCTGGCCAACCATATACCGGCCCGCCTTCGACAGGGGCGTCGTTGGGTCAAGGTCGCCGCCGCCAAAAAAGTTGGAGAATTGATAGGCGAGGTTGGCAATCCGGAGACCCCTGTCGTAATACTTGGAAAGCTGCGTTTGCGGCGGATTGACATACCAATTGTTGGGAGGGTTGCTGAGATCCTGCTCGTTGTTCCACGTTAGCTCAAGCGGGTACAAATCTTGAGCGCCGGCGACGATAGCAACCTTGCCCTCCTTTTTAGCGGCTAGGATATCGTTGTAGGATTTGGCTAGAATGACCTTCGATGAGTTAGCAGTCACAAAACTATCGATCTCATCAAAGCGATGAAAAGTCATGGTATTCCCAGAGTACTGCCATACGGTGGCGCCGGCGGTCAGATAATCATGGAGGTAACTGGGGGTGAGATCGGAACCGTCCGCACCGACTACGATGATCCCCGTAGTCGATGCGGAGGCGCTTTGCGCGCGATCTACTCCTTGCGCCACAGTGAGTGCCACCGCCCCGCCAATGCCGGCTTTAATGAAATCTCGACGCGTCATCCCCATAATCGCATCTCCTCTTTCTGAAATTGCCACTCCATATTACGCCGATTTTAGACAATAGCAGCTCTCGCCCAACGGTGAACACCCCAACTATCATAAGGACATGTCTCTGCGTTGCAGTCTCGTCTTCACTTTATTGCTGGCCGCCTTGTTGCAGGGCTGCACGCTGACGAGTGCACAGATCAAACGCGCCGACGCGATCGTCACGGCAACCGTCGATCGCCAAATCACCTGCAGCAGCGACGATCATTGCGCCACCCCATCGTCCTTGCTCGATGCCGCCAAACAGGCCATTGCCCGTTCCACGTCCAGCCAGCCGGAACATGTCGTCACCCTGCTCGACGACAGCGAAGCGGCCCTGGTCGCACGCATCAACCTGATTCGTGCCGCGCATCAATCCATCGACGTGCAGATGTATATCTGGGACGAAGATGACATCGGCCAATTGGTACTCAACGAACTGATCGCCGCGGCGCGGCGCGGCGTGAAGGTGCGTATTCTGGCCGACCAGCTCTTCTCGTTCGAAGATCCCAACCTGCTGGAGCGCCTCACCCGCGTCAGCCCCAACCTGCACGTTCGCCTGTACAACCCCACCTTTCACAACTCGCATACACCACCCCTGGAATTTGCCGCAGGCGTCCTGTGCTGCTTCATGAAATTCAATCAGCGCATGCACAACAAGCTGCTACTGGTGGACAACAGCATCGGCATTACCGGCGGGCGCAATTATCAGGACCGGTATTTCAACTGGGACAATGATTTCAATTACGTTGATCGCGACATCATGGTGGGCGGGCCTGCCACGCAGCAGATGGCCACCAGTTTCAACCAATTCTGGAAACTCAAACGCTCCGTACCGCTGGCCCATTTGCGCGACGTGAATCGATTGATCATTCGCGACCCCCATCCACCACCGTGGCCGGCACCGCACTACGCGTATCCGGCACGCGTCGAAGATGCGGTGAACGAAGCGCAAGACATGGACTGGCTCACCCAACACCTGATCGCCCCCAGCCTGGTCACCGGCAAGGTAGCGTATTTCAGCGATCGTCCCGCAAAGACCGAGCAACCTGACAAGCGCGACGCCCAGCAATTTACCGCGCACCTGATGCACCTGATCGGCGCCGCGCAGCACGAGGTGGTGTTGCAAACGCCCTATCTGGTGATGAGTCGCCGCGCGCAGAAGATCTTCCAGAAATTGCACAAGGAAACACCGCCGCCGCGGATCACCGTCTCCACCAATTCGCTGGCATCCACCGATGCGTTTGCGGTCTATGCGGTGTCCTACAAGCACCGCAAGAGCTACCTTACCCAATACGGTTTCGACATCTATGAAATGAAACCTCACGCCCAGCTCGCCGCGTATGCCTATGTGCAGGCCAATGTCATCGATGAAACCGATGATGACGATGAGGAAGCAATGACTACTACCACCTTGTCCGGCACCCGGCAAACACGCTTCCCCGGCACCGAGCGCCGCGCCGGCCTGTTCGGCAGCAACAGCAGGCGCAATCGCCCCGTACCGCTGATCAGCGCCGGACGCCGTTTCGGCCTGCATGCCAAATCGCTGGTAGTAGACGATAGCTTCGCCATGGTGGGCTCGCACAATTTCGATCCACGCTCAGATCACTACAACACCGAAGCGGGCGTGATCGTGTACGACCCACGTTTTGCCGATCAATTACGCACATCGATCATGCAGGCCACCAAGCCGCAGAACGCCTGGATCATCGCGCCGCGCAAACCCACTATTCCTGTGCTCGGGCAAATCAGCCAGGTCATCGGCGACATCTCGGCCAAGCTGCCGTTTTTCGATATCTGGCCATTCCGCTATGCCACCAGCTACGAACTGAAACCCAATTGCCCTCCGATGCAGCCGAACAATCCGGATTTCAGTCGCTGCTATGAAGCTGTTGGTGATTTCCCCGACGTGGCGATTTCGCCGAAGTTGCTCTACACCCGCTTGATCACTGCATTCGGCGCCGGCGTGAAAGGCGTGCTCTAGCGGCAACCTCGTAACCGTTCCGTTATGCCTACGCAAATCTGCTCAAAACGCCAGGCTGCAACACTCAGGTTCGCTCCAAGATGGCGGTGACACCCATGCCACCGGCGGTACAGATGGAAATCAACCCGCGCCCGGAACCTTTTAGCTCCAGCATCTTGGCCAGCGTTGCGATGATGCGCGCGCCCGTGGCCGCAAACGGATGGCCCACGGCGAGGCTGGAGCCATGCACGTTGAGCTTGGCCGAATCGATGCTGCCCATGGGCACATCAAGGCCAAGGCGGTTTTTGCAGTAGTCCGCGGATTCCCAGGCCCGCAACGTACACAAAACCTGCGCGGCAAAGGCTTCATGGATTTCGTAGAAATCGAAGTCCTGCAGAGTCAGGCCATGCCGGGCCAGCATGCGCGGCACCGCGACCGTGGGCGCCATCAGCAGCCCTTCGCCGTGCACGAAATCCACCGCTGCCACTTCTGCATCGCGCAGCCAAGCTTGGATTTTTAGGCCACGTGTGGCGGCCCAGGCTTCGTTGGCCAACAAGACGGCCGCCGCGCCATCGGACAAACCGGTGGAATTGCCCGCAGTAAGCGTGCCCAGGCCAGAGGCTTTGTCGAACGCCGGCTTCAAGGTGGCCAGCTTGTCCATGGTGGTGTCGGGACGCAGGAAACCATCGCGCTTCAAACCGCGGAACGGCACCACCAGATCCTCGAAGAAGCCCGATTCATAGGCAGCGGCCAGCTTGTGGTGGCTCTCCAACGCCAACCGATCCTGGTCCTGGCGACCAACATGCCACTCCTTGGCCATCTTTTCGCAGTGATCACCCATCGACATGCCGGTACGCGGCTCGGCCACGCCCGGAAAAGAAGGCTTCAATTCACTCAATGAAAAACCGCGTACGGCGGTTTTCAGTTTTTCCAAGGGTGTCTTGGCACGATTCACTGCCAGCAGACGCTTGCGCAGGCGTTGGCTGAAGACGATCGGCACGTCGCTGGTGGTATCGGAGCCGCCGGCAATGCCTGCCTCGATCTGCCCAGCGGCGATCTTGTTGGCGATGATGATGGCATTGTCCAGCGAGGTACCGCAGGCACGGGCAATCGTGATACCCGGCGTGGTCGGGGCCAGGCCGGAACTCAGCAGGGCCTCGCGGGCTAGGTTCCACTCGGAGGAGTGCTTGATCACCGCCCCCATCGCCACTTCACCCAGCTCCACGCCATGCAGCCCGAGGCGCTCGACCAGTGCCCCCAGCACCTTCACTGACATACCGAAGTTGCCCACGTCCGCATACGCCGTGTTGTTGCGACAGAACGGGATGCGCACACCGCCGATGACACCGACGCGCTGCTGCGTGTTTTCCATAGCCTGACTGGTCCAGATACACCTTGAGTTTGGCAAGGCTAACCCGCGAAGTGCCTCGGCGAAAGCCCGAACGGCCGCTCGATCAGCGAATGTTAGACTTGCGGCCCTTTGTTACCTGGAATTACGTCGTGGAAGCCGTTCCGCTGCAAGCCTTGCCCGCCGTCCTGGCACTGGAACTATCCCCGGGCGAGCACCCGCAGCGGCTGAGCCTGAGCCGCGATGAAGCCGCCAAACTGGCGGCGCTGATGGCCGAAGACCTGCACAAGTTGGTCCCGGACATCGCCCAGGCACGATTGACATTGGCCGGCGCTTTGTTCGATGCAGTCGAATTGCTACGCCCCGGCTTTCCCGTATGGACAACGCTGGATGAATTGGCCCACCGCATTCCCCGCGGCCAACTGGAACACGACCCACTGGAAAAGGTGGTGGCCTTCGGCAGCCACGAAGGCCGCATGCCCGCGCAACCGCTTGAGCCCGATCCGACCTACATCGATGGCCCGATGCGCCTGCTGCCGCTTAGCGTACTGGCCCCCGAAGCCCTCGCCAGCGAGCTGTTCGAACGACTGGAAGTGGAGCTGGTAGGTCGCGGTGAAGCCGGCACGTGTACGGCCGACTGGCTGATGCGCTGCTTCGGCGTGCGGTTGGAACACGCCCGTTACCTGAGCCGCAACGACCTGCTCGCGCTCACCTGCGTGCAATACGAACACGTCAACCTAGCCCCCCTTTGGCAACTGCTGGAAGCAGCCATGCTCACGCCCTATCGCAGCGAAACCACACTGAGCGCCCGTGGACTGACCCTGCGCTACGCCGACGGCAAGGTCTGGTCACAATCACCCGCACAGTGGCTAAGCACCCAGCACGGCGACCTCATCGAACGCAGCCATGCTTTCGCCGGCGCGGTGTTCGAATTGCGCCAATACGCTGCGCTGCTGCAGGCACACGGGCTGTCACTACATCTTGATACCGCGCCGGGCAGTCACCCCGAATATGGGCAAGGCTGGCTTGCCGAAACCATTGCCACGACCGATACGATCTACGGCGCGCCCCATTTGTTTGCGCATGAAGCCGCGGGCCTGGGTATCGTCGCCATCACCGTGGCGCAACGCGGCCCGACGGGCAGCGCGCGCGCGCTGGCGCATGGCTACCCCTTACAACCGGCAGCCCTGGGGCCGCTGATTGCGATGCTCGCCGAGCATTTCGGCACCGCCAGCGACCTGCATGCGCTGGGCCGGATTCAGCTTGACGAAAGCGGCCAGCTCAGCGCGCCAGCCATTGCCTTGCACTGATGGGGCAGTCTTACGGACACGATGCGCGAAGGCATGATGCAAATCGAACCCGCTCCAGCGCATGATGTGTGCATACAGGCCGCGATCAGTTAACCGGAACTCCATGTCGAAGGTGACGATCCCCATCGAAGGCACGTCGCCGTCCCCGCAACCGGGAGCGGATTTGCTCGCCCATGTCGTGCAGAGCGTGCCTGCACTGATCTCCTATATCGATCGGGACGAACGCTACGTCTTCGCCAACGAAGCCCACCGGCACTGGTTTGATCTCGATCCGGGCCTGATCACCGGCCGCCTCGTCAGCGAAGTGCTGGATCCGGAAAGTTATCTGCGCGCACGCGCCGCCCTGCTGCAAGCGCTCAACGGCCAGGATTCCAGTTACGAAGGCGCGCTATTCAGTACGCCACAGCGCCGCTACGTGCATGGCAGCTTCACGCCGGACCTGAACGAATATGGTGAATTGCGCGGCGTGTTTACCGTATTTACCGATATCACCGAACGCCATGCGCTGGAAGAGCAACTGCGCGAAAGCGAGCAACGCTTCTCGCAAGCCTTCCACCACGCTGCCGTAGGCATGGCGCTGATCCTACCCAACGGCCGCTACCAGCAAGTCAACTCCGCGCTGTGCGACATGCTTGGCTACAACGAAGCACAGATGCGCGGACTGACCTGGCGAGACATCACGCATCCTGACGATATCCCGCTGAGCGAGGCACTTTCCGCGCAACTCATCAACGGCAAACGCGATGCGTTCCAGACCGAAAAACGCTACATCCATCGCGATGGACATAGCGTGCACGTGCTGATCAGCGTGGCGCAGATACACAGTGAATCGGGCCAACTCAACTACGCTATCAGCCAGGTGCAGGACATCACCAAGCGCAAGCAATTCGAAGAGGCGCTGTTCCGTGAACACCAGCTCGCAGAAGTGACGCTGAACTCCATTAGCGATGCGGTCATCACCACCGATATCGCACTCAACATCACCTCGCTTAACCCGATTGCCGAGGCGATGACCGGATGGTCCAATGCCGATGCCAAAGGCAGCCCTCTGGACGACGTATTTCGCCTGCGCGACGTCAACAGTCACCAGCCACTGGACAACCCACTGCGCCAGGCTATGCGACGCAATGCGATCGTCGATTTCAACGGGCGAACCATTCTTCTGCATCGCAATGGCTTCGAAACGCTGATCGAGAATTCGGCGGCCTTAATCCATGATCACGCCGGCAGCGTCACGGGTGGCGTACTGGTCTGCCACGACATCAGCGAAAACCGCACGCTGGCGCTGAAGCTGATCCAGCTTGCCCAGCACGACATGCTGACCGGCCTGCCCAACCGCAGCCTGCTGTATGCGCGCATCGAGCAGGCCACGGCGATGGCCACTCAACGTCATCGGCAGTGCGCTTTGCTTTATCTTGATCTTGACCACTTCCGCCGTATCAACGATACGCTAGGCCACGACGTTGGCGATCAGGTATTGCAAGCCGTAGCACAGCAGATTCGCGGCACCTTGCGCGATAGTGAAGACTTGGCTTTCCGTTACACCGGCGACGAATTCGTGGTATTGCTGCCACGCGCGGACGACGCCAACGAAGCTGCCAGCTTTGCTCAGCGCCTGCTTGATGCCTGCTCGCAAACACATGTATCGCATTTACCTCCGCTCGATATCCGCGCCAGCATCGGCATCAGTATGTTCCCGCGCGATGCCACCGAGCCGGAGGCCTTGGTACGCACCGCCGACGCGGCCATGTACGAAGTGAAAACCCAGGGCCGACATGGCTACTCCTTCTACGCCCCGGAAATGACCCAGCGCTCCACCGCCAGCCGGCGCATTGAAAATGTCTTGCGACACGCACTGGCGCATAGTGAACTCTCACTGCAATACCAGCCCAAAGTAGATGCGCGGCTCGGCCATATCGTCGGCGCTGAAGCACTACTGCGCCTGCAGGTCGATGGCCAGGATCTGTTCGTCCCCGATCAGTTCATTCCGGTAGCGGAAGATACCGGCCTGATCGTCTCCATCGGTACCTGGGCCCTGCACGAAGCCTGCCAGCAGGCGCGCCGTTGGCAATGCGAAGGACGACCGATTCCCGTGTCGGTGAACGTTTCACCGCTGCAATTCCAGTACGCCGGCTTCTACGAACGCCTCGACAGCATTCTCAACGAAACCGGCCTCGATCCCTGCCTGCTCGAACTGGAACTCACCGAGCGCACCATGATGACCGGCGGCGACGGCACCATCCGCCTGTTGCGACGCATCCGCCAGCGTGGCGTGCGCCTGTCCCTCGATGACTTTGGCACAGGCTACAGCAGCCTTTCCTATCTCAAGCATTTCCCGGTCGATGCCTTGAAGATCGACCGCGCCTTTGTACGCGACATCACCCAGGATGCCGAAACTGCCGCCATCACCAGCGCCATCATCGCCATGGCGCGCAGCCTCAACAAGGATGTGATTGCCGAAGGGGTTGAAACGGAAATGCAAAGCACCTTCCTGCGTGAAGCCGGATGTTCGCAGATGCAAGGCTTTCTGTTTGGCGCACCGATGCCGGCGGAACTGCTGGAACAACGGCTAGCCGAACAACCCGGCTGACTAACTCACCGTTGCGCGCAACCTTCTGGCAAGGCGACGATATCGCTGTGTATGGCATGGAGAATCATTGTTGTCGACACGTTCCTTACTCCACTCATCGTTATTTGCGGCGCGTCCGCGACGCACCCAGCTTGCGCGTCAGCGTGTTACGCCCGACTCCCAGCGCGGAGGCAGCGTGCTGACGATGGCCATCATGTGCGGCTAACGCCGCCTCCAATAACACGCGATCAAGCGTCTCGCGTGCACGCGTGTGAATATCTGCCTCGCCATGCTCGAGCGCGCGCTCCGCCCATTCACGCAAGGCATCGCTCCAATCGCCACGCGGCACGTCAACCGACTTGCCCAAATCCGCGGGTAACACCTCAGTGCCCGAAGCAATCACCGCCAGGCGCCTGCACAAGTTTTCCAGCTCACGCACATTGCCCGGAAAATCACGCTGGGCGATCGATTTAAGCGCCGCCCTGGAAAACCGCTTGGGCGGGAGCCTCAGCTCTTGTGCCGCACCTGCCAGAAAATGCTGCGCCAGCAGAGGAATATCGCTGCGCCGCTGCCGCAGTGGCGGCAACTCGATCCGCACCACATCCAGTCGATGCTTCAGATCGGCGCGAAACTGTCCCGCCGCGACACGTGCGTCCAGGTCCTGGTGGGTAGCCGCAATGATACGCACGTTGCAGCGGATCAGCTCACGCCCACCCACTCGATAAAACTCACTACCCGCCAACACGCGTAGCAAGCGCGTTTGCAGAATCAGCGGCATATCGCCAATCTCATCCAGAAACAACGTGCCGCCTTCAGCCTGCTCAAAACGACCGGACACGCGGCGCGTTGCGCCGGTAAACGCACCGGACTCATGGCCAAACAACTCGCTTTCCAGCAGCTCGCTGGGAATGGCCGCGGTATTCAGCGCTACAAAAGGCTTGGCGTATCGAGCGCTTTCCTCATGCAAGGCACGCGCCACCAGCTCCTTGCCGGTACCGGTTTCACCCGTCACCAACACATTCAGATCGCTGGCGGCCACACGCCCGATAAGTCGAAATACCTCGCGCATGGACGCACTTTCGCCGAGCAACGCATGCGGTGGTGTGACGGATGCGGCTGGCGCCACTTGCGCGTGCGGCGCATCCGTCAAGGCGCGCCGCACCGCCGCCACCACCTGATCCAGATCGAACGGCTTGGCCAGATAATCCACCGCCCCCGCGCGATACGCCGCAGCGGTTGTCGCTACATCGGTATAAGCGCTCATCACGATGACCGGTCCGATCTGGCGCGCACGCAATTCCTCCAGCAACGCCAAACCACCTTCGCCAGGCATACGCACATCCGTAATCAGCAAGGCTGGCGTTTCTTCACGTAGCATGGCGCGCACGCTTGCAGCATCACCGAATTCGCGCACGACAAGACCCGCGTCACGCAGCGCTTCGGCCAGCACAAAACGTACGCCACGATCATCGTCGACAATCCAGATGCCGGATGTACCGGATTGCTTAGCCATCGGAGCGCCCAGAAGAAAGTACCGCTGCACCTGCGCGCGGCGGCAACGGAAGATAGAGCGAAAACACCGTTTCGCCCGGCCGGCTGACATAACGCAACTCACCACCGTGTTCGTGTGCAATTTCGCGCGACAGCGCCAAACCCAAGCCAGTGCCATCAACGCGACCGGAAACCAATGGCTCGAACAAGGTATCGCGCACCGTTGGCGAAACACCCGAGCCATCATCCATCACGTCCAGCCGCAGAGCGCTGCGAAGCATGCGATCGCCCAAACGTACACCGTGCTCAACGCGGCTGCGCAAAGTAAGCGTCTGCGCACCCGCCTCGATAGCGTTGCGCGCAAGATTCAGCATCACCTGCTGCAACCGATCGGCATCACCATGCACATCCGGCAAACTGGGATCGTAATCGTGGCGCAGTCGCGGTGGCGATGGCTCGGCCTGGATCAAGTCGCTCAAACGTTCCAGCAATTGATGCAAATTCACGGGCCCCCAATGCGATGCGCCATCGTGATGCAGCAAGCGATTGGCCAAAGCCGTCAGCCGATCCGCCTCAGCCATCACCATACCCGCAAGCGCTTGCATGTCCGCATCATCTAGACGTCGCTGCAGCAACTGCGCTGCCCCACGCAAACCCGCCAGCGGGTTCTTCACCTCATGCGCAAAGCCACGCAGCGTAGCCGACAGCGGCGATACTGCTGGTACCGGCTCCGCCAGGGCATGCACCTCCACCAACAAACGATGGGCATCGAGTGGCTGCAAAGCCACATCCACCCGTTGCTCCCCGGCCGGCATCCCCGACAGCGCCACGCCCCGGCACTGCACCGAACGCTGCTCCGCCAAGCTGCGCGCCGCCTGTTCCGCCACACCGGCATCCGCTAGTAACTCCGCCAGCAATTGTCCCTGGGCATGGCGCAACCCCAACCCCAGCAATTCCGCCAAGGCCGAGTTGATCCATTGCACCCGCAATTGTCCATCGACCACCGCCAACCCGGTCGACATCTGCTCCGCCCAGCCTCGGGACTCATGCTCACTCATTGCACCATCATGGATAATGCGCCACAAAGAAGTCTATGGCTCACTGCATGCCTGATTCGAAGGTCAAACGCGCCGAATCCGTGAATTTATGAATGGCATGGCGTATGCTTCGTCGTTGTGCGCCTTTTGCGACTCGGATGCACCCATGTCCGCCATTGGCCTATATGGGCAATGAGCCGCAGCATGATCGAGCGGGGGAAATGAATTTACAGACAGCCGTCACTAAGCCACTACGTTGGCCTCGACGCCACCCGATTGCTAGCGCTGTTTTGCTGGCCGTGCTCGCGTGC
The DNA here is from genome assembly GCF_004114615.1 of Dyella sp. M7H15-1. Taxonomy (NCBI): domain Bacteria; kingdom Pseudomonadati; phylum Pseudomonadota; class Gammaproteobacteria; order Lysobacterales; family Rhodanobacteraceae; genus Dyella; species Dyella sp. M7H15-1. Next base: position 2,604,786 of record NZ_CP035300.1, on the reverse strand, counting down.
ATGCTTGTATTGGCGGGGCGTGGGTTAAAGCCACCTCATTTCGTGTTGGACCCGGCTACCCAGGCGAGTGTTACTCCCGTCGACGAATACGTTTGGCGCAAAGCCAGTGATTGGCTGGACGGGCGCAAATATGCCGTACTGACCTTTGACGATGGCCCCTACGGACATGGTGTGGATGAACATATTCTGAGTGTGCTTCGTCACCATCACGCACACGCCATCTTCTTCCTTGTCTGCCATCGCATTGACGATACAACAGGCCGCCTTCTGGGAACGTTCGAGCAGGAAGGCCATATCATCGGCAACCATAGCTTCGACCATCTTCAGCTCAACAAACTGGAAGATTTTGACCTGTATCAGCAAATCGAGGGCTGTAGTCGACGCATTGCGAGCCTCACGGGACATCGCCCGTATTATTTTCGCCCCCCATTCGGCCTGACATCCTCGCATGTCAGGCAACTAGCAGAGGCATCAGGCATGCAGCAGATACTCTGGAACGCAAACACCCAGGATAGCTGGCAGACCAAGCCAGAGCAGATTCTCTACTGGACCCGAGAGCAGACCCAAAACTATTCGATTCTGCTGATGCACGACAAGCCGGCTACCGCTGCAGTGCTCGATCAGGCATTGACCGATCTTGAAAGTCGCGGATTTCAGTTCGTGCTGCCAGAGCCGCTTCCTCCTGATGCAGCAGCCGACTGAATCCATGCTCCGCTAAGTGCATAAACGTCATACCACCTCTCCCACACAGGTATTTCGAATGCGTATTCATCCAATCACCCGTGGTTTGATTGCCGTGCTGATGTGCGCTCTTCCGGCGCTTCCCGCCATGGCGGCTCGTTTCGAATTGCAGGGTGGCGTCAGTTACATGGGCAGCCCTTCCGATGGCTACAGTTCGCCTGCTGCATTCGGCGAAGTCATCTTTGAACCGAATCCGATCGGTAGCAGTCATTTCACCTGGTCACCGGATGTTACTGTCGGCTGGATCGGTGGCCGCACCGGCAACACATATGCGCAATTCAATGCGGATCGTTACACCGTGCGCAATGACGCCTTTGTGCTGGCCGGTGGTGTGCGCTTTCACTACGGCCCTACCTATGCTTGGTATCAGCCGCTCTTCTTAAGCTTCCAGCTCGCGGTACACGCCGGTCGTACGCAGGCGCTCAGCACCGTCTACGAGTTCGTTACGACGGTCGGCTATCAGGGCAATCACTGGAGCCTTGGCATTCGCCACATCTCCAACAGCAGTTTCCACGAGCCGAACCGTGGCGAGACAATGGCGGTGGCCGGTATCGCGTTCTGATTCGGCACTTTCCTGCCATGTACAAAACAACGGCTCCGACGGGGCCGTTGTTGTTTCGTGTCAACGTCAGCGAAAGTTCTCAATGTCTGCCATCACCGGCACCGGCCTTGGCCGCAAACGGCGGCTTAGCCATCCAGATCACCACGATCAGGGAGAGGAAGATCCAGCCCAACATGTGGAACACTTCGTTGAAGGAAATCTGCAGACCCTGCAAAGTGATCGACTGATTCAACATCGCCATGACGGTCTGTGAATCACCCGCCTGGCTCTGCGCCTGCTGCACCAGCGGGTTGTAGGGGGTGATCTGCTCTGCCAGATGCTCGTGATGTACGATGCCGCGACGTTGCCAAAGGAAGGTGGTGAGCGATGCCGAGAAGCTGGCGCCCACGGTACGCAAGAAGGTCGCCAAGCCACCCCCCGCGGCGATTTCATGTGGCTGCAGATCCGACAGCAGGATCGTGGTCACCGGCATGAAGAAAAAAGCCACGCCAAGACCTTGCAGCAACTGCACCAACGCCACGTGTTCGAAGTCGACACCAATATAGAAATTCGAACGCAGGAAGCAGGTCAAACCCATGATGACGAACGCACCACTGGTGAGTAGACGAAGGTCAAAACGCGTGGCGTATTTGCCGACGACAAAGGTGAGCAGTACCGGCAACACACCCAGCGGAGCCGTAGCGAAACCGGCCCAGGTAGCGGTGTAACCCAAATTCAATTGCAACCATTGCGGCACCAGCAAACCGATCGCGAAGAACGCTGCATAGGCGAGCACCAGCGAAATCGTACCCATGCGGAAGTTGCGATGCCGCAACAGCTTCAGGTCGACAATCGGCTCCTTGTCGGTCAACTCCCAGATCAGGAAGATCGCAATCGCAATCGCGGAGATGATCGAGGTGATCACAATGAAGGTGGAGTTGAACCAGTCTTCGTCGTTGCCCTTGTCGAGCACTACCTGCAAGGCGCCCACGCCGATCACCAGCGTGATCAGGCCCACGTAATCGATCTTGGGCCGCTGCGTGACCACCTCGCGCAATCGCATCTGGTTGGCCACCACCATGCTGGCAAAGATGCCGATCGGCACGTTGATGAAGAAGATCCACGGCCACGAGTAGTTGTCGGTAATCCAACCACCGAGAATCGGACCGGCAATCGGCGCCACCACCGTCACCATCGCCAACAGCGCCAGCGCCATGCTTCGTTTGGCCGGTGGATAGATCGAGATCAGCAGCGCCTGCGTGATCGGATACATGGGACCTGCCACCGCACCCTGGATGGTCCGGAACAGGATCAACATGCTCATGCTCTGCGCGATGCCGCATAGAAGCGATGCCAACGAGAACAGCAACGTTGCCGACACAAACAATTTCACTTCGCCGAAGCGTCGAGTGAGGAAGCCGGTGAGCGGCAGCGCGATGGCGTTGCTCACCGCGAAGGAGGTGATCACCCAGGTGCTCTGATCCTGACTCACGCCGAGATTACCGGCGATGGTCGGCAAGGACACGTTAGCGATGGTGGTGTCCAGCACCTGCATGAACGTGGCCAGCGACAAGCCGATTGTCGCCAAGACCAGATTAGGTGGACGGAAATGGGTGTTCATAGGTGGGTACCTAGCCTAGACCTGAACTCTTTCCCCTTCGCAGAAAGGGAAAAAGCGCAGGAGCTCAATGCCCACCCATGTTCGCGTGAATGATCTGCTCGATCTTCTCGTTCGCTTCGGTGAGCTCGTGGTTGTAGATGTCCGTACTGAACAGCGGCTCGGTGCGCGACGTCTGCGACAGCATCGGGCCGTTCTGGTCGTGCAGGTTCACTTCCGTGTCGAGCGACATGCCGATACGCAACGGATACTTGACGAGCTGCGACGGATCGGTGAACACCACGCGCACTGGAATGCGCTGCACGATCTTGATCCAGTTACCCGTGGCATTCTGCGCTGGCAGCAGCGAGAACGCACTGCCCGTGCCCACGCCTAGGCTCTGCACCTGCGCCTTGTACTTCACCGCACCGCCATAGACGTCGGAACTGATGTCCACCGACTGGCCAATGCGCATACGGGTGAGTTGCGTTTCCTTGAAGTTGGCATCCACCCATACTTCGTGCAGCGGCACCACGGCCATCAGGGCGGCACCCGGCTGCACGCGCTGGCCGACCTGCACCGTGCGCTTGGCGACATAGCCGGTCACTGGGGCAATCATGGTGGTGCGCACGTCATCGAGGTAGGCCGCGCGGTACTGTGCGGCAGCGACTTTCACGTCCGGGTGCGACGCGACGTCGATGTCGTCCACCAACACTTTGTTGGTCTGCAATTGCTGCTGGACGGTATCCATCGCGTTTTGCGCGGCGGTCAATGCATCGCGTGCGTGCGACAGTTCTTCCGCGGAGATCGCGCCCGTCTTGGCCAGGTCGCGGCGGCGGTTGAAGTCGGCCTGCGCTTTTTGCAGGCTGACCTTCTGCACGGCCAACTGCGCTTGTGCACCGGACACCGTGCTGTAGAGACCCCGCACGCGACGCACCGTGCTGGCGAGGTTGGCGGACGCGCGCTGCAGTTCGACATCCGCATCGGATTTGTCGAGCTGCACCATCACATCGCCCTGCTTCACCAGGTCGCCATCGTCAGCGCCAATGCTGATCACGGTGCCGGCAATGCGCGGCGTGATCAGCACGATGTTGCCGTTGACGTACGCGTCGTCGGTACTTTCGTACCAACGGCCATCCAGGAAATACCACGCCGTCCATGCGATAGTGGTGAGAACAAGGATGACGAGCAACAGCCGCAGCAGAAAGCCGCGCCGGTTGTTGGCCGGCGGCGCCTGAACTGCCGGCGTATCGGCGATGTTGGGATTCTGACTGGACATGGGGGCTGCCTCAGGAACAATAGAATTACTTGGAAGAAAGTTGGGTGTCAGCTAGGGATGCACTGATCGATTCGACGTAGGTGTCAGCGGCTCTGTCTGTTTGCAGACCGCAGGGCCGGCGGCGAAGGCAGACTGGCTGTCTGTCGAGCCGGCGGACCGAAGGGCTGCGGGCAGACAGAGTCGCTGGCGCCTGCGGGGGATTGATCAGTGCATCCCCCAGGACGGAAGCCGCCGCCGAGCGCCTGGATCAGTTGCACATTCAGATCGGCCTGCTGTGCATGCAGGGCGGCCATGCGCTGTTCGGCTGCCAGCCATTCCTGGCGCACGCTGAGCGCTTCCAGATAACTGCCGATGCCCGATTTGTAACGCTGCTCGGACAACGTCCACGCATCGTTCGCCGCATCGAGTGCGCGCTGCTGCGCATCGACCTGCTCCTTCAACGAGTTGAGCGCATCATAGTCATCGGCGATTTCGTTGATCGCCGACACCAGCTTCTGGTTGTATTGCGCCACGGCCAAGTCGTATTGCGCATCCTTGCCGCTCAAGTTGGCGCGGCGATGGCCACCGTCGAAGATCGGCAGGCTGATAGCCGGCGCTGCCTCGTAGAAGCGGTTTGACAACTGGAACAGATTGCCACCACCCAAATTGATCAGGCCGACCATGGCGCCGATGTTCACATTGGGCAGGAATTCGGTCTTGGCGGATTGGATGTCCTTGCTGGCCGCTTCGACGCGCCAGCGTGCAGCGACCAGATCGGCGCGATGACCCATCAGCTCCACGGGTACGTTGGACGGCACCGTCAACGCATTCGTGGGCACCCGTGGCGGGCGGCCGATATCCAGGCCGCGATCCGGCCCCTTGCCAAGCAACACCGACAAGGAAGAACGCGCTGCGTTGATCGCACGATCGGCCTGTGCCTTCTGCCCTTGTGCGCTGGCGACTTCGGAGTCGCTCTGCTTGAGTTGCATCTGGTTGTCGATGCCTGCAGCAACACGCTGACGCGTGAGGTCGCGCGCTTCGCTAGCGCGCTTCATTTCAGCGATGGCTACATCCTGCTGCACGTAGGCGTAGCTCAACTGCACATACGCACGGGCTACATGGGTGGACAATTCGATGCGCGCGGCCTGCGCATCCACTTCGGCCGCACGAGACTGGCCCAATGCTGCTTCCCACGCAGCGCGCTGGCCGCCCCACAGGTCCAGATCCCATTTGAAACTGCCATAGACGTACTTGGCGGCTCCCAGGTGTCCGTTGCCGAAAGCCGGAATGGAAGTGGGAATGCGTGTCTCGGCAACACTGGCACCCGCATCGACGGTCGGCTGGCGCGCCGCATCAGCCACACCGACAGCCGCTTGCGCAGCACGTGCGCGTGCATCGGCGACGGCCAACGTCGGGTTGTCGTGCAGTGCTTCCGTGATCAGTGCGCTGAGCTGGGGATCGCCCAATCCGGTCCACCAATCGTCTTTCGGCCAGGCCGCGTCGGACACCCGCACCTTCGCCAGGCTGCGGTCGGTCTTGAGCGAAGAGGGATCGGTCAGGGTGCCGTCCGGATGAATGCCACCGCGGGTGGCGCAACCCGCCAACGCGAATGCCAGTCCGACAGCCGCCGCAAGAATATACAGACGCATGGCTTTCAAGTCTCGATGTGTATTTAACTAAGGTGTCGGGAAAGCGCGTTCCTGTCCTTTCATAACGCACCGGGCTCGGCACGAGTCCGAACCCAGCTCCGGCGAATCAAACATGTCAGTGCCCGATTCGTGGCAAGCCCTCCCTAGCCTGCCGGATCAATCAGTTCTTGTCGCGAAGTGCGTGCAGCACTCGCTCCAGGTAATCGTGCAATTGCTTGCTTTCGGTGTCGGTCAACGAACGTTGCGCCGCTTGCAGGACGCGTTCATTGCAATCGGTAAGTTGCTGCCACAGCGCATGGCCTGCTTCGGTCAGTTCGATGCGCAACGCGCGCCGGTCCTGCTCGTGCGGATGCCGGCGCAAGAAGCCTCTACCCTCCAGTTGATCGAGCTGCCTGGTCATTGCGCCACCATCCAGCTCCACCGCCCGAGCCAGTTCGGTGGCCGTCATGGGGCCCAGGGCGGCCAGCCGCTTGAGGATCAGGAACTGCGTAAAGCGCAAATCCAGACCCTTGGCAGCGATTTCCGCTTCGATGCCACGCACCAGCTCCATACGGACGAGGCCGATCAGCACGCCAAGGCTTTCCTGACGAGAAGGAGTAATGAGCGGGGCTGTGTTCATGGCAGCGCACTCTATTGCCGCCAACAATATTTGTCAAGGCAAATATAGTTCAGACACCTATTGTTTCAGCAAATGGACAGACGTGAATTATGTATGATCGACGAACCGCACCGCTCGACCTCGGGCCATCGACGATGCCGCTGCACGCGTTCCATCCTGCCGTCTCCGCGTGGTTTGAAGCCACGTTCCCTACGCCAACTTCCGCGCAGGCGCGCGCATGGCCGGCGATCAGGGCAGGGCAGCATACGCTGGTCGCAGCGCCAACTGGCTCGGGTAAAACCCTCACCGCCTTTCTCGCGGCTATCGATGCGCTGGTGCACGAAGCCGTGGCACGCGGCGGCACCCTGCCAGACGAAACGCGCGTCGTATACGTCTCGCCTTTAAAGGCGCTGTCGAACGACATCCACATCAACCTTGAAGCGCCACTGGAAGGCATTCGCGAACAGCTAGAAAAACGCGGCCTGCCCGGTGCACCGATCCGCACCGCCGTGCGTACTGGCGACACACCCCAACCCGAGCGCAACCTGATGCGCAAGGCGCCGCCACATATTCTGGTCACCACGCCGGAATCGCTGTACGTGCTGATGGGTTCGCTGTCCGGGCGCGAGATGCTCAAGACGGTGCGCAGCGTGATCGTCGACGAAATCCACGCGGTTGCTGCGAGCAAGCGTGGCGCGCATCTGGCGCTGACCTTGGAGCGGCTTGAGGCGTTGTGCCAGCGGCCGTTGTTGCGCATTGGTTTGTCGGCGACGCAGAAGCCGATTGAAGATGTGGCGAATTTTTTGGTGGGGGAGAGGGAGAAGCGTTGCGCCATCATCGATGTCGGCCACGCGCGCGCACGCGATCTCGCCATCGAAGTGCCGCCGGTGCCGCTTGAAGCGGTGATGTCCAACGACACCTGGGAACTGGTCTACAACCAGATCGTCCAGTTAGCCGAACAACATCGCACCACCCTGGTGTTCGTGAATACCCGGCGCATGGCCGAACGCGTCGCGCGGCACCTATCCGAGCGCCTGGGCCGCGATGCGGTCGCCGCGCACCATGGCAGCCTCGCCAAAGAGCAACGGCTCGACGCCGAGCAGCGCCTGAAACGCGGCGTACTGAACGTGTTGATCGCCACGGCCTCGCTGGAACTGGGCATCGATATCGGGGACGTCGATCTGGTTTGCCAGCTCTCGTCCCCGCGCTCCATCGCCGCGTTCCTGCAACGTGCCGGCCGCTCCGGCCACGCGGTCAACGGCACACCGAAAGCGCGCCTGTTCCCCACCAGCCGCGATGATCTGATCGAATGCGCTGCACTGCTGGACTGCGTGCGCCGCGGCGAACTCGACACGCTGATGCAACCACCGCAACCGCTGGACGTGCTGGCGCAGCAGATCGTCGCCGAAGTGGCCTGCACCGAATGGGATGAAGATGCGCTGTTCGATCTGGTTCGGCGCGCTTACCCTTATCGCGCGCTGCCCCGCGAGCAATTCAACGCCATCGTGCGCATGCTGGCCGACGGTTTCACCACACGGCGCGGTGCGCGCGCGGCCTACGTACATCGCGATGCCGTGCATCACGAACTACGCGCACGACGTGGCGCCCGGCTGACCGCCGTCACCTCCGGCGGCACCATTCCTGACATGGCCGATTACCTGGTCGTGCTGGAACCACAAGCCACCATCGTCGGCACGGTCAATGAAGATTTCGCGATCGAAAGCATGGCTGGCGATATCTTCCAGCTCGGCAATACCAGTTACCGCATTCTTCGCGTGGAACGCGACCGCGTACGCGTGGAAGATGCGCAAGGCGCACCGCCGAGCATTCCGTTCTGGCTGGGGGAAGCACCCGGGCGCAGCAATGAGCTTTCGGTCGGGGTATCACGCCTGCGCGAGGAAGTGGTTGCGCGTATCGATGCGGGTGGCGTGCAGGCCGCGTTCGATTGGCTGCGCGAGACGCTGGGCTTCAACGAATCCGTTGCACAGCAGATCGTGGAATACCTGGCCAAAGCTAAGGCCGCGCTTGGGGTGCTGCCCACGCAATCCACGCTCGTGTTCGAACGCTTCTTCGATGAATCCGGCGGTACCCAGCTCGTGATCCACACGCCCTGGGGCAGCCGCATCAATCGCGCCTGGGGCCTTACGTTGCGTAAACGCTTCTGCCGCCAGTTCAATTTCGAATTGCAGGCCGCGGCAACCGAAAACGCCATCGTGCTGTCGCTTTCCACCAGCCACAGCTTTCCACTAGAAGAAGTCGCACGTTATCTACACAGCAGCAGCGCCGAACACGTGCTGGTACAAGCGCTGCTCGATGCACCGCTGTTCCCGGTGCGCTGGCGCTGGAATGCCGTCACCGCGCTGGCCTTGCCGCGCTATGTCGGCGGCAAGAAAGTCCCCGCGCCATTGCAACGCATGAAAAGCGAAGACCTGCTCGCCACCGTCTTTCCCGATCAAATAGCGTGCCTGGAAAACATCGCCGGCGAACGCCAGATTCCGGATCATCCCCTGGTCAACCAGACCGTGCACGATTGCCTGCGCGAGGCGATGGACGTGGACGGTCTGTTGCATATCCTGAAGGGCCTGGAATCTGGCGCCATCACAGTCGTTGCGCGCGACCTCACCGCGCCCAGTCCGCTTGCCAGCGAAATACTCAGCGCCGCGCCCTATGCCTTCCTCGACGATGCGCCATTGGAAGAACGCCGCACGCGTGCCGTCCAAACACGCCATTGGAACGGCATTGAAGATACCGACGATCTGGCCAAGCTCGATCCCGAAGCCATCGCCGCGGTGCGCGCCGAAGCATGGCCTGAGGTACGCAGTGCGGATGAAATGCACGAAGCGCTGAACGTGCTTGGCTTTGTTACCACCCACGAAGTCGAAGCCAATGCGGGTTGGCGCGACTGGTTACACAAGCTAGCAAACGTCCATCGCGCCACGCTCCTTACTCCTTCCCCTTGCTCGCAAGGGGAAGGGCCAAGCTCGTGCGACGTGTGGGCCTGCGCCGAAAAACTTCCTCTCTGGCAAACCATTCACGGCAGCGTATCGATGCACCCAGCCATCGCCGCACCCGCCGAATACGCCGCCCAGGGTTGGACGCGCGAAGACGCCCTGCTCGAACTGGTGCGCGGCCGCCTCACCGGTCTCGGTCCCGTCACCGTGTCCGCGCTCGCCGCCTCGCTCAGCGTGGAAATGTCCGATGTCGAACTCGCATTGATCCGCCTGCAGTCCGAAGGCTATGTGATGCAAGGCCGTTTTACGCGAGAGGCGAACGACGTCGAATGGTGCGAACGTCATCTGCTGGCACGCATCCACCGCTACACCATCGGCCGCCTGCGTCGCGAAATCGAACCCGTCAGCCGCCGCGATCTGATGCGCTTTCTGCTCGACTGGCAGCACACCACACCCACTACGCGGCTCAAAGGCCCCGATGCGCTCGGCGCCGTACTTACCCAGCTCGAAGGTTACGAAGCCGCTGCGGGCGCCTGGGAAAGTGAACTGCTTGCCGCGCGCATTGAAGACTATGCCAGCCGCTGGTTGGACGAACTCTGCCGCGCGGGCCGTATCGGCTGGAATCGCCTGCGCAGCGGCGGTGGCAGTGGCGGCCCGATACGCGCCACGCCCATTGTGCTGCTCCCACGCCGCCAGCTCGGCATCTGGACCTCCATCGCCGATCGCCATCAGGAACAGGAGCTGTTGCTGTCTTCACGCGCGCAAGCTGTTATCGATGCACTGGCCGCACACGGCGCCTTGTTCTTCGACGAACTGATCGATGGCGCGCATCTTCTACGTACGGAACTGGAAAATGCGCTCGGCGAGCTGGTCTCCGCCGGCCGTGTCACCGCCGACAGTTTCGCCGGCCTGCGTGTGCTGCTCACTCCTGCAGCCAAGCGCGAATCACCCAGGCATCGTCGTGTACGTCGTCATGCGCTGAGTGACATCGAAGATGCCGGCCGCTGGTCGCTGGTGCGCAAGTCCACGCCCCATAGCCAAGTCGGCGACGACACCGATCCGATCGAGCACATTGCCCGCACGCTGCTACGCCGCTACGGTGTGGTCTTCTGGAAATTGCTCGAACGCGAAGCCTCCTGGCTTCCAAGCTGGCGCGAACTGCTGCGCGTCTACCATCGACTGGAAGCCCGTGGCGACATCCGCGGCGGCCGTTTCGTGGAAGGCCTGATCGGCGAACAATTCGCGCTGCCCGAAGCCATCGGCCAGCTACGCAGCATTCGTCAGCGCTCCCTCGAACAGCAATGCGTCTGCCTGAGCGGCAGCGACCCGCTCAATCTTGTCGGCACCGTACTCGCTGGCGACCGCTTGCCCGCGCTGGCAGGTACCCGCGTGCTCTATGAAGATGGTTTACCTGTTGCAGCCCTGGTGGCCAACAAGTCGCAATGGTTGATCGACAGCGACCTGGTGCAGAAACGTCGCTGGTTCAATGCGTTGCTGCGTCGGGTGGCGCCGGATGGGACCAGCGACATAGGCTACTTGCGGCACTGAAAGACCGAAGCAACACGTTCCAGCAGCAACAGTCTGCGCCTTGGCTTGCGATTCCATCACCATCTGCTCGGCAATGGTGTTGCCAATCGTGCTGGCAAGCGCATTCATCGTGGTACCCCGCAGGGATTGCTGCGACAAGTTGCCGTACACCCCAACCTGTTGACCCGCACACTCTCCCGACGCGAGGCTGTGCATAGCTCTCAAATCGAGGTCTATCGTTTCACCGAACTTTCATCCTGTCTCGCCAATATTGTGCTGACGTAGCGCTCGATAAAAGCGGCGCATGTATTGCCATCCGCAAGAACTGTTTCGAGTGGGTTATTTCATCACTCCGCCTTATCCATGCCGTTGTGCGTGGATCACCAAGCGTGAACACCAAAACGGGTTTGCGTCGTCTAAAGGAGGGACATAACGTGAAAGCTTTTCTCTTTAGCATGCTGTTCTGCGGCCTATCCTGCCTGGCGCTGTCGTTACATGCGGACGACAAGCGCGTAGATATGAGACACCCACGCGAAAGAACGCCTGCGACAGAGTTGCACATACCGGCGATTCCTGCGCACAAGCGCTCCACGCAAGGCCAGACAAGAATAGCCGCACTGGATCATCCAACGTTGCACGCAGCTATTTTGCCGCCACGATTTTTCACGCTTGTGCAAGCGACGTTGCCTGATAAGCAGTTCATGATCGCGCAGCGGACAATCAACGAATTTGCGTTGACGCCGATGCGCTCGACAGGCTATTGGGTCAATGCCGGCGACACCTTGGTGATTGATTTTCAATATTCAGGTGCAGCACCTTCGCCCATGCCATCGGTGTGGATCCATTCGCTGGATGACGATACGTGGGAGTACGACGAAGCGCAGAAAGTCCGTCTGCGTTCTGGCATCAACACCATCCATGCAAGCAAGAAGGGGGCTGTCTATATCGCAGTCCAAAATCAGCCTAGCGGCGGGGTGATGACCGTCGATATTGAATCCGGCGGACATCCCATGCCCCGCTTCATACTGGGGGAGCATGGCGACTCCGATTGGGCAAACATGCTTCAGACCTATGCAAACGCTCCGTATGCCGAATTGATTAGTCAGCGAGCGATGATTACCTTGACCTTGGCACGTGCCCGACGATTCGTAGACGATCCCGTCGGAGTGCTGGAAAACTGGGATCGCATTATCAATGTCGGCGAAGCCCAATACGGCCTGGCACTGGACAACGAAGCTCCGCACGACTCTCCGCGATTGCCGCATCACTTTGTGGAATGCGTGGGCTGCGACTCTTATATGTATGCATGGCAGTATCGTACGGCGTATGCGGACGACGCCATCAAGGCCGTGGTTAACAAGCATCTGCTCGAAACCGATGGCTGGGGACCCTGGCATGAACTTGGACACATCCTTCAACACGACGACCTGACCATGGATGTCGCCCGCGACCTGTCATATCCGATGGATGACGAGACCTCCAACAACCTGACTTCCTTATGGGTTCAAACCAATCTTTTCGACCTGAAGAGCGAGCTGGAGGTGGACAATGTATGGCCGAAAATCAAACGTTATCTGGACCAAACTTCGAAGAACTGGGATCAACTGAATCCAAGCTACGACCGAGCTTACCTGTTTATCCGTCTGGGAATGTTCTGGCAGCTGCACCTGGCATTCGGGCCGACGTTCTATCCACGGTATGCGCGTGAATCTCGTGCACTGAAGGGTTATCCAGGAGTAGCAAAGGCGGAAAAGCAAGCGCGCGTGGTCATCGAAACCAGTCGTGTTGCCGGCCGCAATTTGATTCCCTTCTATGAAAAATGGGGTATGCCGATCACCGCCGCTACGCGACAGACGGTCGAGAATCTGCATTTGCCGTCGCTAGACAAGCCCATCTGGGAAAACACCGACATGTCGGCGCCATATACCTATTACGGCCCAGGCGACCAGTTGCCGCCCATCGGCGATATCGTGGTGGTGTCCGAGGTTCGAAGCGGCGATCGATTTTCGGCGGTGGCCGATGCCGGCAGCCCGGGCGGCCATGAACTTTCTTATCAATGGAGCCATGGTGGGTTTCTGGATCCGGAGGGCGCTACGACTAACACGCTCACGATCACCGCGCCCACCGTACAAGCCCCGGAACCCTTTGAGGTATCGGTAGCCGTCAGCGACGGTCTGCATTCGTCAACGTTTCATGCCACCGTGATGGTGGCGCCGAAAGAACCTGGCGGTGGCCATTGCGATGGCGTGGAAGCATGGATCAGCAGCAAGGTATACGACACGCCGGGTGTAAAGGTTTCCTACGACAACTGGCTTTATGAGGTTGTTCATTGGACGCAAAACCAGCAACCGGACGAGAATTTCATCACCGATCCCAACAGCATAGCCAAGCCATGGCGGCGGCTGGTGACTTGCACGCGGTGACGCGCGCAACGACAACGGGCGCCGAAGCGCCCGTTGTTTGTTTCACCAAGTACCATCGCAGTGCGCTTGGCACGATTTCGTTGCCATAAAAGGTTTGATGGCGAAGAAACTGTGCCTGAGCCTTGTTCAACTTCTGGCGATTAAGCCATTCGTGCACGCCCAGAAAAAAGAAGCCGCCGGTGCCGCAGGCAGGGTCCTGCCACCGTTTTCTTCGGCTCCGGTTGCACGCATTCGACCATGGCCTGGATCAGCGCGCGTGGGGTGAAGTATTTACCGGCGCCGCTCTTGGTGTCTTCCGCGTTCTTTTGCAGCGGACCTTCGTAAAGGTCGCCCTTAAGATCTTCGGAGGCCTCTTGTTCCGCCACCTGCGCTTCTTCCAAGCGGCGGCGGTCTGGCCGGTGACAGCAAAGACCAGCTTATTCTGGATGGTGGCGAAGAAGGTCTTGGCCGTTTGCGCGCTGCCGTCGTAATCGCTGCTGCTGGCTTTGAACAGATCGCGCAGCTCCTGGTAGAGCGTTTCTCGGAGCCGCGGATATCGCGGATGCGATGCAGCAGTTCGTCGCAAGATGGCGCCAGCTTTCGCGGTGTCCGATTGAGGAGGCTAACAAGCCCAGGAAACGAGCGATTTCTGTCGCTTGCGGGCTCTTACGCAGCCGAGGCATCACAAGGCTGCAACTCAGCCAGGAGTGTTTCCGGAGCGATATCTTGTTCGTGCGGCCACGTAACGGCGCCAAATAAAATGCCAACTTGATTGAAGTAATCCCTGTTCTGAAGCTCTTTGAACGCATCGTGATTCAGATAAGGCTTCACGTCAAAGATTCCGATTCTGCCGTCTTCGAGCTCTACAAAAAGCCTGTAATCATCGAGCGGTTTTACTTTTTTGACGTCCCAATACATTGGAGTACCTCAAAGTGGAGCGATCTTGTACGGGCTTTCGCCACTAATCGCCAGCTCCCAATCAGCAATCAGCTCGTCGCGGTGCAACTCTATCCACGCCTGAACGAGTCGAAGCTGCTTTTTTGGAAGTTCGCCTGCGAGGATCTCGCCTTCGGAGATGGAGACCGATGCTTCAAACTCCGCATACCTCGCGTGGATGTGAGGTGCATGGTGATGCTTGTTATCGATCAGATACATTCGGATGATTGATGCCGTAAAACATTGAGATGACCGGCATGATGCCTCCTTGGTGGGAGCGGCATGGAAGATTGTCCGAGAAACGCGGAAGGGTGTCCACGTAGTGGAGCATCCACCGGAAACATCAACGGGCGCCGAGGCGCCCGTTGATGTTCATCGCGTGCAACCGCAATCACATCGCGTAATACATCTGGAATTCCAGCGGATGCGTGCTGGCGCGGTAGCGGGTGACTTCCTGCATCTTCAGTTCGATGTAGGCATCGATGAAGTCGTCGGTGAACACACCGCCGGCCTTGAGGAAGTCGCGGTCCTTGTCCAGCGCTTCCAGTGCGGCGTCGAGGCTGGAGCACACTTGCGGAATGTTCTTTTCCTCTTCCGGCGGCAGATCGTAGAGATCCTTGTCGGCCGGCGCACCCGGATCGATCTTGTTGAGGATGCCGTCGAGGCCGGCCATCATCAGCGCGGTGAAGGTGAGATAGCCCGACTGCATCGGGTCGGGGAAGCGCAGCTCGATGCGACGGCCCTTCGGGTTCGACACGAACGGAATGCGGCAGCTCGCCGAGCGATTGCGCGCGGAGTAGGCCAGCATCACCGGTGCTTCGAAGCCCGGCACCAGGCGCTTGTAACTGTTGGTGGTGGAGTTGGCGAAGGCGTTGATGGCCTTGGCGTGCTTGAAGATGCCGCCGATGTACCACAGCGCGGTCTGCGACAGGCCACCGTAGAGATCACCGGAGAACAGGTTCTTACCTTCCTTCGCCAGCGACTGATGCACGTGCATGCCGCTGCCGTTGTCGCCGACGATCGGCTTGGGCATGAAGGTGACGGTCTTGTCGTTCTGGTGGGCAACGTTCTTGATGACGTACTTCATCGTCATCAGTTCGTCGGCCTTCCTCACCAGCGTGTTGAACTTGGTGCCGATTTCGCACTGCCCGGCGTTGGCCACTTCGTGGTGATGCACTTCCACCACCTGGCCGAGTGACTCCAGCACTTTGCACATGTCGGCGCGCAGGTCGCCCAGCGAGTCGACCGGGCTGACCGGGAAGTAGCCGCCCTTCACGCCCGGACGATGGCCGCTGTTGCCTTCGTCGTACTTGAAGCGCGAGCTCCACGCGGCTTCCTGCGATTCGATTTCATAGAACACGCGACCCATGTCGTTCTGCCAGCGCACCGAATCGAAGATGAAGAATTCCGGCTCCGGACCAAAGAAAGCGGTGTCGGCCACGCCGGTGGACTTCAGGTACGCCTCGGCGCGCTTGGCGATGGAGCGCGGATCGCGGCCGTAGGCCTGCATGGTGCTCGGCTCCAGCACGTCGCAATGCAGGACCAGCTGGGTGTGGGAGCTGAACGGATCGAGGTAGGCGGTGTCCGGATCGGGAAGCAGCACCATGTCCGACTCGTTGATGCCTTTCCAGCCCGAGATCGAGGAGCCGTCGAACATTTTGCCGTCTTCGAAGGTGGAGTCGTCGATGGCGTGGGCGGGGAAGGTCACGTGGTGGTGCTTGCCGAGCATGTCGGCAAAACGCAGGTCGACGAACTCGACCTCATGTTCCTGGATCAGGTCGAGCACTTTCTTGGTGGACATGTAAACCTCGAGGTTTCGTGAAAGGGGGTCGCGCGTGCTTCTAGGCAAACACCGTACCAGCTATGAAACACGTCTTTTTTCAATGAATTATATCAGGACCGCACATTCCAAAGCGCGGCTTATGCACCATAATGGAACTTGCTTTGCCCATTTATGGCGCTAATAAAACAGCACTGCCAAGGCATCTGGCGTGAGGGAAACAGACTTTAAGCTATACCGCTTGTGCCGCCTCCCGCCACGCACCCCAAAGGAGTTCTCCGCGTGCATGACCTGATCAACATCATCCTGCTCGGCATTGTCGAGGGTATTACCGAATTCCTGCCGATCTCCAGTACCGGCCACCTGCTGATCGCCGAAAGTTTCGGGTTGGGTGCGCGTTCGGAACTGTTCAACGTGGGCATCCAGGCGGGGGCGATCCTGGCGATCACGCTGATCTACTGGAAGCGGATCTGGCAGTTGCTGACGCAGTGGCGGGCTCCGGCCAATCGCGCGTATCTGTTCAAACTGTCCGTGGCGTTCCTGATTACTTGCGCGCTCGGCCTGGTGGTCACGCACTTTGGCTTCAAGCTGCCGGAAACGGTGACGCCGATCGCGTGGGCGTTGGTGATCGGCGGTTTCTGGATGCTGGGTGCGGAGGCGATGGCGGCCAGACAGGTCGATTGCAGCGAGGTCACCTGGCGCGTGGCGATTCTGGTCGGCATCGCGCAGATGGTGGCGGGCATTTTTCCCGGCACCTCGCGCTCGGGTGCGACGATCTTCACAGCGATGCTGGCCGGCACCAGCAATCGGCCGGCGGCGACGGAGTTCTCGTTCCTGGTCGGCATTCCCACCATGTACGCGGCCACGGCTTACGAGTTGTTGAAGGTGTTCAAGCAGGGTGGCGCCGCGCACGAAGACTGGACGGCGCTGATCGTCGGATTCGTGGTGTCGCTGATCGTGGCGTTCGTGGCCGTGAAATGGCTGCTGGGCTACATCCGCACGCATCGCTTTACGTGGTTTGCTTGGTATCGCATTGCGCTGGGCGCGGCACTGTTGTTGCTGATGCCGGCGGGGGCTTGATTCGCTGCACCGCGAGCTGCAGGGCACGACACCAGATCACCCACTCGCGCCACATTGCGCCCGTCAATGCTCATGGTGCTCGAGCCGGTCAAGATTTTTCCGCCGCAGGTTGTATTGTCACCCACCCATGCGATGAACTGCATTTTTCTACTCCTTGAGTGTGCCCATGAAAATTATTTTCGTGACTTGGGGACATACAATTTCCCGTCAAAAATATACGCCTTAGATTCGCTTTCACCCGAAGTGCCAGCGGAGATGACAATGTCAGCCATCCCATTATGAAATATGTTCGATGGAATCAACGCGTACCCTCCAGTGGAAAGAAGCAAGGAGATACGCTGCGAGTTAGTCTGTGCAATTATCCAGATAGGAGCTAAAGCAGCTCCCCAGCCACACCCATCCGCCGTCGTGACAAACCATGTTTTATTTAGATCGCTTATGGATAGCACAACTTCAACATCTCTTGTTTTGCAGTTCAACTGTTTGAAGGTGGCAAAGGATTTATCGTTGACGACCGCCGAATCAACATCAGTAGGCACAACGCGCAAATTTTTGTCTTCGATCGAAGTTGAAGGTTCTTTGCAATAAGCATGGGTTGCAAGGAAAAATGAAAAAAACGCGAAAAAAACGAATCTCATGTATCTCCTCAATCCGCTATGTCGGCGCAAATGTTAGCCACGATGGTGTCGAACCAAGGCATTACACTTGATTCTGATATTTGTCGACCGCCGTATGCTAATGATGGGCCATCGTGATGGTAGGCATATATATCTATGAATAAATTTCGTCCCTTTGCACCTCCATTCTGAGCCAACCTCTTATTTTCAAGGTAATGCTCGACCATTGCCTCTGCTCCTTGTTCGGCGTCAAAGCGCTGCTCATCTGTCCTGATTCCGTAAGCGGTAGCGGTTTGGTCGACGAACTGCCCAAGTCCAGACGCCGACGTTGTACCAGCGGCCGCATCGGGGTTGAATCCAGATTCATGTCTCGTCATTGCGAGAACCATGGCAATATCTTCTCGACTGAGACGGTGCGCCCGAGCTTTTTCAACAAGAATGTCGATTACTTGCATCTGAACTTGTTTGCTTGCGTCTCCCGCCCGCCTACTATTACCGGCTAATCGTCCAGGTTTCGTGTCTATGGAAAGACGGTAGTGGCTGTGAGTAACAATCTGACTATCACGATATGCTGGTGCGGCTCTTTTAACTAGTATTGCATCGTAGTTAATGCATTTGCATGGTGACGAGAAATTCCCCACCAACGCAATCGGATGAATGTGATACACCACCGGACTATCCGGAAATCCCGCCACCTTGCCCTTCACCTCGTTCCACCATTGCAACTTGTGAATGCGTTGCACCTCGCACTCCCAGTTCTGCCGCGCGTGGCGCATCAACGGCGTGATCGCTTTCCATCGGCCCATGTTGCCGCTCCATTCGCTTTCATAACGCAGGATCAGCTGGCTGATCTCGCTGGCGAGCCACGGGAGGCGCATGGCCTCCTGCAAGGCGCGCGCGGTGACGATGCTGTACTTGTTCTTGGGCAGTTCGCGGCCGTAGGTATCCTTCTTGACGTGTTTGCCCAGCACCTGCTCCAGCCGGCGCAGCAGCGGGCTGGCATTGACTCGTTCCGCCGCCTCTTTGTATTTCCCCGCTTCTTGCCAGTCCGCCGAGCCAGTGACAGCAGGGGAAGTTCAGGATTTTTTGTAAAATCGACAATTTATCCTGGTCATATTGATGGATAGGCTGAATTGAACGTTGCGTAGTTGTACTTGCCAGTGGTCTGCTTAAGGCGGCGACCTCGATAGCACCATCCATCGCCGCTTTCGATGGATCCACTTCCAAGATCAGTCCTTCTTTCTTCCTCTTTCATCGCATTTGCATTTTACGGACAGAAATTTATCGCATTGCAGTTGATCCAACGCTCGATCACGACTCCATCTGCACGGATATATAGAATTTTCCAAAACTTTAAATCATCAGAAATGTTTAGTAACTTCACATAGTCGTCCTTTATCACGTAGGTATTGGTGGCAAAGGAATTTGATGGGTAATCGTATAAATAAGCCCCTTCAATTACTACCCGGCGTTCTCCACGATGTTTATCATCGGATGTCTTTTTTAGCTAGAGCCTGTCGTCATGAGGTGTTGAAATATGGTTAACTACCTGCCATCGAATCTTGCTGGATGGAATCCTCTGTGACTGCAGCCTATCGACGCCATGACATCTCCGATGAAAAATGGGGTTTGCTTGAACCCCATTTGCCGGGTCAAGCGGGCCGATGGGGGCGTGTAGCCAAAGATAATCGGCAATTCATCAACGCAGTGTTCTGGATACTTCGCACCGGAGCGCCGTGGCGAGATTTACCACCCGAGTACGGCGATTGGAAGAATACCCATCGGCGCTTTTGTCGCTGGCGCGATAACGGCACATGGGAAGGTCTGTTGGAACGTGTGATGGATGAGCCGGACTTTGAGTGGCTGATGATCGATGCCAGTCACTGCAAGGTTCATCCTCATGCAGCGGGAGCTCGTGGCGGCAATCAGGGCATAGGTCTCACAAAAGGGGGCGCAACACCAAGATACATTTGGCCGTGGATGCGCATGGTATGCCAGTCCGAATTCTTGTTACAGAGGGTACCCGGGCAGATTGTTCGCAGGCCGCGGAACTGATCAAAGACATTCCTGCTGAGCATCTCATGGCCGACAAAGGTTATGACAGTGATGCCATTGTTGAGCAGGCTCATGAGCAAGGCATGCAGGCGCATATTCCGCCACGTAAAAACCGAAAAGAGCCGCGCGACTACGACACGTACCTGTATCGTCATCGCCACCTGGTTGAGAATGCGTTTTTGTACCTGAAACAGTGGCGTGGTGTGGCGACACGCTACGCGAAGAATCTGTCCTCTTTCCTTGCCGCTGTGCAAATTCGCTGCCTCGTCATGTGGCTCAGAATCTTATGACGACATGCTCTAAGCTTTGTATGGCCCGTAAAAGAAATCGCCGCTTGGGTTCTTGATGACCTGCCAAATCAGATCATTTCCAACCCTCGAAAGCCTAGCAACTCCATCTTTTGCTCCAAAGAAAGAGTAAAAATGGACTTCCGTCGAGCTATCATCTGGCGCAGCTCGACCGGTGATATTGATTTCTTCACCATCAGGGTCACAGTCAATCCTGTTTCCGCCCTGAGTTATAAAGCAATAAGATCCTTGAATTTTTCCATCGTTGCCCTCCACCAATCTGATATCGAAAGTGGAATAGGGCTTTTTTGATGTGTCTATGTACTGGACATATCTCCATTCGCCCGAAAATGATTTGTTGGCATGAACTACGTTGAAATAAGAAGCCAGAAAAATCCAAGCGATCGCCTTCGCAACCAAGGCGCTGTATATCTTTATCATATGTTCGTCCTTAGACAGTCATCCACCCGATTTAGCCCATCCGATTACACACATCGGAGATGATGCGATGGGTGCCGATTTGCCGGAACGACACCAGGTCAGCCACTCGCGCCACATTGCGGCCTTCAATGCTCATGGTGTACGAGCCGGTCAAGATTTTTGGTCCCTCGAAAGTTTGGATGAAAAATCTTTGTAAAAATCATTCAATTTATCATCGGATAATTTGAAGTTGCTTTGTGCGAATTCTTCAGGTGCATGCGTAGTTCTGCCATTGCAAAGAACTCCCGCGTCGACCGGGCTCAGGATCGATAAAACAAAAATGCTAAAAAGAGGAGTTCTTTCATGGTTTGTAGCAGCCAACAAACGTCTTCGTAACAGGTGTTATCTTGTCTCCGTTATCATTGAGGACGAACAGATCTGTCCAACTTAGCGTCAAAGCCAATGCAACACATTTAATAGTCGCCTTCATTGCTCAGCTCGCCTTGTGCTTTGTCGCGCTCAGGTTCTGTCGGGTCCAAAAGATTTTGGCTTTAGCTTGCGCACCTATGAAAAAGAATAACGTTTCTTTTTTCGTAAAAATCAGGTTGATTAACCCACTGATACAAAAATGACTTTGTGTTATAGAATCCACTCCAATTTAATCTCATGCTATTTTTTCCATCAATCTCACCAATGGCAATTGGAATATTTTTTGAGAAATCTGCCCAATCCAGATTAATTCCACCTCTTCCTAGATCGGACGGCGAATCAAAATAGATTGATATTAAATTGTCTTCTACACCACTTATTTTTAGATGGATATTAATATTAATCTGGTTTGAATTAATGACAAAGTTAGCGCGAAGGTTATTTCCTACCTTGAAGCCTTCAAATCTTTCGCAATTTGGCGACCATCGACCCTCAAATTCATTCGAACCATTTGCAAGGGTTGACGATACCCCAGCATCCGGCCCTGCTGTCGCGCGACAACCTTCGAATGCTGCGGCCAGAAATAGAAGGGCTAGAATTTTTTCGATCGTATCTTTTTTCATTTTAGTAATTCACCCTGACGTACTTTCAAGGTTGTGTGTCCTTTGATTTCATCTTCCTCGGGGACATACAATTCTTTCTTCCTCATATCATCTCGCCACACATCTCCCGACTTGACGTAATTGGAGGGGATATGGACTGTGCCCAACTTCGAGCCATGACGTCGCAGGTCGGGCAGATCGCTGGTCCATGGCCGCATCTTAATGGATAGCTGTAAAAGTTTTGCCTAGCTACGCAGAGATTCCTTTCTTCGTGTAAGCGCTGAACGGCCAGTATGCAGTTTTTGCTTACATATGCGCCCCAATGTTGATCGTCTTTACTTGCCGGTTGCTTGGAGAGTTTCTCGATAAATCGATCTCTATTCCCGCCTTCATACAGCTTTGCGACCACATCCACCGCGTGTAAGAAGCTGTCCCCTCCGATACCAGAGTCAAGATAATGAAGCTCATTTATGCGCGCCCTTGTGACCTCATCCAAGCACGTCCATTTATCAATCCCAGCTTCCTCGCCTGGCGACGTTGCATCATAGGCCGCTTGACATGTGCTCTCTTTATATTTGATCCATTCACGCTGGGCATCCACCAATAGCGCCTTTTGGTCCCTCGAAAGTTTGGATGAAAAATCTTTGTAAAAAACATTCAATTGATCATCAGATAATTTGAAGTTACTTTGTGCGCACTCTTCAAGTGCATGTGTTGTTTTGCCATTGCAAAGAACTCCCGCGCCGGCTAGATTTGGAAGCGACAGAATAAAAACAGATAAAACGAAGAGCTTTTTCATGATTCTATCTCCAACAATTACATGTCATTCCACTTTCAAAAAGAATGGCCTCTTGTTCTCTACGTTCTACTAAGCCGCCTTGACCGCTGCCGGCCCATAGAGACTTCATCGATCGCAATTGAACAGGAACGTCTTTCGTCTTACTGTTCTCGATATCGGATTTAATGGATCTCATTTGTTCGCGAGTTTTCTGGTGCGGCTTGTCGACAAGCCCAGGGCCGCGATTTATTACAAGACTTAGTAGCGCCCCTTGGCAATGAGGGTGCAATTTTGTCACCCCAGGAAATGCATCTACCGTATATTGTGCATATCTCCCCTTCATTACCACGGCCAGACGAAGCGCCATGTCTCGACTAATCGAAATGTTTGCTAACGAAGGTAGCAAATTCCTAGCAGTGTCGCCGTGTAGTCCTGATGCTTGCTGAAGGCTTGTGATTTGCTCAGGCGAGAAGATCCCGCTCAACTCGGAGGCAATTGTTGCAGACGTTTGTTGACCGAGATCGTATCCGTATCCAACGGTAACGCCGCTCGATTGATCGCCGGACGGAACGTATGGGTGAGCTCTGTAGTCCTCTGTGGAGAGCACGAATTCGAATGCTCGTTTCGAAACTTGAAATATCCCTTCGCTAGTCTGGAATTCGACTACTTTTGTTTTGCAGCTTTCTGGGCATGCGCCTTCGAAATTCCCCACCAACGCAATCGGATGAATGTGATACACCACCGGGCTGTCCGGAAATCCCGCCACCTTGCCCTTCACCTCGTTCCACCATTGCAACTTGTGAATGCGTTGCACCTCGCACTCCCAGTTCTGCCGCGCGTGGCGCATCAACGGCGTGATCGCTTCCCATCGGCCCATGTTGCCGCTCCATTCGCTTTCATAACGCAGGATCAGGTGGCTGATCTCGCTGGCGAGCCACGGGAGGCGCATGGCTTCCTGCAAGGCGCGCGCGGTGACGATGCTGTACTTGTTCTTGGGCAGTTCGCGGCCGTAGGTATCCTTCCTGACGTGTTTGCCCAGCACCTGCTCCAGCCGGCGCAGCAGCGGGCTGGCATTGACTCGTTCCACCGCCTCTTTGTATTTCCCCGCTTCTTGCCAGTCCGCCGAGCCGGTGACAACGAGGTTGCGCTGGAACGCATCGGTCAAGGCGATGCCGGTTGCATCTACGACTTCAAAACCCGGCCATGCCCATGGGCTGACCCATTCGCTGCCCGGGTGGTTCTGGCTCAGCCAGCCGGTGGTGGATTTCCCATCGGCGGTGCCCACATCGAAGCGCCACCACCGATGTCCCTGATCATCGACGGCGCGGTCGCGGCCATCGAGACCCTCCAGCTCGGCACGGGTGTGGGTTTCGATAAAGTCGCTGGTCGGCCCGTTCGCCGCGTTAACCTGCAGGGGAAATCGCGACCAGGCCGGCGTGGTGGCAGTGACCTGCGCCAGCTTGTCCCGCTCGATCCAGACCGGCGATCCGTCACGCTCGATATCGTGATGGCCCCACGGTGATCGGTACATCGGCTGGACCTTGACCCAAGGACCGTCGCTGGGGCTGTCCGCGGTGGGTTTGGCCTCGGCAAACGCGGAGGGATACATGTCGGCCAGTTGCCGATCAGAGGGTGTCGCGCTGGCGACGAACCGCGTGCCGGCCTTCACCATCAGCACGGTCTTCTGCTCGGCGGGAAGCTGTGCGGCGCGCGCCCGGCTCCTGTCCAGGAACGCTTTGAAGTCCTCGCCCGCAAACACTTCCAGATGCAGCAACTGGCGCATGGGCAGCGGCGGCAGTGGCGTGGATCGCTCGTAGTCGATGTACTCGCCGAGCTGGCCTAGCAATGTGCCGGCTTTGATGGGAATGGGCTCCGGCGGAATGACGACGCTGCCGACACCGGTCGGCGCCGTAACGGCATGCTGTTCGTGCAGGTAAATCCAGCCCCAGTCGCCGCGCGGCGTGACCGGTCTGGTTTTGTCGTTGCCGGGCGCGTACCACGGCCCGTTCAGATCGTCGTCGCCGCCGAATGTGCCGCCACTGTCGGGGCTGATCATGCCGCCTGCGCTAATGGAGATGATGTGACCCCAGGGGCCGTGCTTTTCGCCGATGCGAACTTCACTACCCTCGGGCAGGAAGCCCACCAACGCTCCGGCGGTGTAACGCCCGCGCGTATCGGCCTTGGGCTCCGTGCGTACTCGCGCGCCCTTGGTCTCGCCACCGCGTTGCCGGTCGGCATTGCCGATGCGAAACGCCTCCACGCCGATCCACCATCCGGGTCGCTTGAGCGCACCCTCAGCCAGATAGGTCGACCAGTCCGCCATATGCATGGCGAGGCTGTAGAGCGTTTGCGTGTCGCTGGCCGACACCGGACTGTTCGGCACGGACGGCAACGCCAGGGTGTGCCGCACCAGCACGAAGCCGGTTGAATACATCGCCCAGTGATCGTCCTGCGTGAAATGCAGCTTCGGATAGGTGTCATCGAGTTTGTAAGCGACGATCTCGCCATCAGCGATGCAGCGCACACCATCGGCCTGATCGAAGCTGCCGGCGGTCGCAGCGCCGAAGTGCACGCCGCCGTGGGGAAAACCATTAACGCCTATGGGGAAGTAACCATCGTCCATCTGTGAAAAGGCGCCGAAGAACGTTTGCCGGCCGGTAATTTCCGTGCGGCCATCTTTGGCACGGAAGGGATAGCTCCAAGCTTTGACCGGATTGAGCGCCAAAGCCGAATCGGTATTTGCCTCACGTTGATTCCACCATTCTTGTGGATTGATGCGCTTCCCTTGTGGATCTTCTATTTGATAGTGAACGTGCTGAGCGAACTGAGTTGGACCGCCAGGACCACGGCCACCCATGGTGCCTATCGAGCCTCCAGAAGCAACGCGCTGACCCACCTGCACACTCTGGTCGTTCGTATGCAGGATCTCATGGCTGTAGCCTTCGACATCGCGAATCTTGATGGTCCCGAATTGGCCGCCAACGAAAGTTACCTCACCGTCAACGGGCGAGTTGATGGTGGGATGCGTTAGATTGAGACCATTTTGTCCACCTGTGTAATTGAAGTCGACCCCATCGTGTGGTCGGTAGTTACGAATTGGATTGGTTGCTCCATAGTGATCCGTGATGTGGGCCGATTTGCCTTGTTGCTCAGGCAGCATCCGCTGCATAACTTCATCGAAACTCATTGCATTCCTTCCAGGTGAACTGCTTACATGGACTGGTCATCGACACTGATAAGCATCCAACAGCCGGCTCGAAAGCCGAATTCGTACACGACAAGTGCGCCGTTATCGGTGCCGGACACCTTGACGCTGCGACCATTTTTTGACGGCTTTCTGATCGTCGTTTTCGCTCGATATGCCTCTTGGTCGGCCTTGCTTGGCATGATTGGGAAGCGGATATCTGCCAAGCGCAGCCATTGCGTCCTCGGCACCGGCTCGGGATTGGCATGCATAAATTCGGTACTCTTCAACGGCACTTGCGTGTAGGCGCGCTGAATCGCCACGTCATCGGCAAATGCCTGAAGGAATTTATCGAAATTCCGACTTGGGCAGGCTACTGACGACTGTTCAGTTGCACTAGATGGCCGCGAAATGGCCGCTGCGCCTAAGTTGGACTGCAACAGGGTGATAGGCATCATCAGGAGCATCGATACGACAAAGCGTGCAGTGATGTTCTTTGGCATGTGTGAGTTCTCGTTATTCTTTAGGTTCTCTGGAGTACCCGCTTCGGTGATCAGCCCGAGAACTTCGAGCCATGACGTCGCAGGTCAGGCAGTTCACTTGTCCATGGCAGGGTGTCTTTCCTGATCTGTGAATCCGGCGTCCGCCTCTCCCACGCCGCGCATTTTTCGAGAATGTCGCCCGGCGTGCCGCTTTCGATGCGCGTGGCATCGAGGCGGATGTAGGAGCCACCGGCACCGATCCACACCTCTTTTTTCGCGGACAGGATGAGTTTGCCGTTGGTGCTGGTCACGGTCACATCCTTGAGGGCGGACAGTGCCATCGCGTCGTTCTGCGCCTGGATGGCGACTTTGCCCCGACTGGCGATGAGCGATAGCCCCATCTTCTGCGCGAACAGGCTGATCAGTTCGCCGGCCGCCACGCGAAACTTGCGTAGCACGCCCACGTCGGCGCTTTCGCCCGCAGTGAAAGTGAGGTTCTTTCCGGCACTGTGCTGGATCGTGTCTGGTGTGGTGAAGGCAATGGACGAGCGTGCCGACAACACCATCACAGCCTGTTGTAGTTCCTTGAGCTGCGTTTGCAGGACCTCGTTCATCGCCTTGACGTCAGACGCTTCGGCCTGTGCGTCGCGGGTCACCTGCGCCAAACTTTCCATCTGCGCATGCGCGGACTGGAGTTGCCGCATGGCTTCCTGCATGTCGAGCTGCGCGCCCTGGGCACCGGGCCGATCGTCGGTGCTGATGAACAACCCTTTGCCGGCGCGCACGGCGCCGTGCGCCGACGTGCGCAGCTCAAAGCCCTCACCGCGCTTCTCGCGGTTGCCGTTGACCATATGGCCAAGCGTGAGTTGGCTCTTGCCCGAATGCTGCGTGCTGAACTTGACGTGCTCCTGGTCCTTCCAGTCTTCCATCTGCAGCTTGTTGTCGCTTTGCGTGCGGATCACGTTGCGCGACAGCCAGCGGTCCTGGGTGGTGATCAGGTCGACGGCTTGGCTGTGGTGGTGGAAGGCGGCGATATAGGGCTTGTTCGGGTCGCCGTCGCGGAACTCGATGACGGCTTCGTCGCCATCCAGCGCGGGGAAGTGCATGCCGGTCTGCCGCTTGCCGGCGAAGGGTTTGGCAAGACGCAACGGCACGCTTTCGCCACCGGGATTCCAGGCATCGAAATCCAGATCGAAGCGCACCACGTAGTAGCCGGCCTTGGTCAGGTAGGCGTACTTGTATTTGCTCGGCGAGGTGACGCGCGCGGATAGCGTGCCGTGGATCTTCGGCCACGACGCCTCGTCGAGCGGCAGGCGGAAGCGCCGGTCGGCCGGTATCGCTTTGAAGCTGTTGCGATACGCCTGGTCGCGCGCGCCGCGGTGGATCACCTCGGTGATCACCATGCCGTTCGGTGCATCGGGCAAAGGCTCGGTGGTGTGGGTGATGCGCGCGCAGCGCAGGCCGGGATGGGTGGTCTCGCCCTGATAGCGCACCTGCCCGCTGATGGCGGCTTCGTGGCGCAGTTGTGCTTCCCATTGGGCTTGTTTCTGATCCAGATGACCGGTGCCGTAGATATACGGCTGGCCGTAAGTCGTGGTGTCCTTACTCGCGACATTGGCTTCGGCCTGGATACGCTCCCACGCCAGATCCGGGTTATAGTCGGCCACCCGGAACGACTGCGGCACGGTTCGCGCGTGCGTTTCGAGTGCAAGGATGGCGTCACCGCCGGCATTCAGGCCAGCGGGTTCACGGAAAGGCAGGGTCAGCGTGGGGAGGTATATATAATGGTCGATGTCGTCCCCGAGCACGAGAAGATCCCCGTGTTCGCCTTCTTCGACGTAGGAAAATAAGCCTTCCTGTTCCATGAGTATTTTCATGAAACATGCGTCGCTGCACTGATACTGAAATCTAAAAGTATATTCCGGGTACTTGCGGCGCAGCTTGAAGATGAACTGGTGCCCCTTGAAGCCGTGACGGCGCAGGATCGCCTCGATGATCTGCGGCGCGGTCTGATGCTGGAAGATGCGGCTGGCGCGCGTGAGACGCAGGCGCGCGACGTGCGGTTCGA
Source organism: Dyella sp. M7H15-1 (assembly GCF_004114615.1). Classification (NCBI taxonomy): domain Bacteria; kingdom Pseudomonadati; phylum Pseudomonadota; class Gammaproteobacteria; order Lysobacterales; family Rhodanobacteraceae; genus Dyella; species Dyella sp. M7H15-1. The sequence continues at coordinate 2,576,804 of NZ_CP035300.1, read as the reverse complement.
TCACGATGCGATAGGTGTATTCGTCCTGGCTGCGCCGCAGTTGACTGAAGGCGGTGATGCAACCGGCGAAGCGGCGCGGCGTGCCGTCGGCGGACAGCATGCGGAAGCTCGCATCCTTGCCGACCATCTCCGCGCGCGTGAGCGCCTCGGGATGCGTGAGCGTGATGCGGTAGTAATGGCCGAGCTGTTCGTGTACTTCGAACTCGCGCACGGACGACGCTTCGTTGCGCGCAAAGCCGGTGACGTCGACGAAGTAGCGCTGATGGAGCGGCGGCGCGATGGCCGCCACGATATCGTTCGGGTCGTGCATTGATGACTCCCTGCGGAATGCTTGACCGGCGCGCTAGCGCGCGGGCAGGGCACGACGTTAGCCGCTTGGCATGTCAGGGGATGTCATCGAAACCAGACGCGATGCGTCGGCATCGATCTCGACAGGTATGGCGGATACGTGGAATTGATCAGCGCTGCACTATCCGCGCAAACCACTCCCATCCGCGCACGCGCTCCGCAATCAGCTTCGCGCTGGTCAGCATCGGTACCGCCAGCAGCGCGCCGGGCACGCCCCATAGCCAACCCCAGATAAGCAGCCAGATCAGGATGGCGATGGGGCTGACGCGCATGCGCCTGCCCAGAATCATTGGCGTGATCAGGTTGCCTTCGACCGCGGTGATGCACGCAAAGCAGAACGCGGGCAGCAGTGCGTCCGGCAGTTGCTCGAAATGGATCAAGCCGACGAACAGCAGCGTGGTGGTGGTGACGATGGCGCCGACGTAAGGAATGAAGTTGGCGAACATCGCCACCGTGCCCCATAGCAATGGATCAGGCATGTGCATGAGGTACAGCATGCTGGCGGTGACGAGGCCGAGCGAGGCGTTGATCAGCACGGTGGTGAGGATGTAGCGCGACACTTCGGTCTGGATGCCGCGCACGAGGTTCACCGCGTGACGCTTGTAGCCGAAATTCGGCGCGATCTCCACCAATCGGCGCAGGATCAGGTCGCCATAGACCAGGAAAAAGAACACCAACAGCAGCACGGTGAGCACTGCCGCCAGCACTTTCGGCGCGTTCGCCAGTACGTCCCAAGCGTTGAAGGCAACTTCACCAGGACTCTGCGCCGACAAGCTTGGATGACCGTTGACGAGCGTCTGCGTGGCGCGGCCTGCCGCTTCCAGGGGGCGAGTGAAGTGTTCAAGCTTGGGAATGAAGCTGCGGATCTGCGACGGCGCGGTATGCAGCCAGGTCATTGCTGGCCCGCTCAGCATGCCGATGCCGCGACCGATGCCGGCGATCAGCGTGATCATCAGCACGCTTGCGCCCAACCAGCGCGGTATGTGATGGCGTGTGCCGCGCGCAACGATGGGATTCAACGCCAAGCCAATAAAGGCGGCCAGCACCAGCGGAATGATCAGCGCTTTGACGAGGGTGACGGTGTAGAGCAGGGCCAGGATCAACAGGGCATTGAGCGTCATGCGGATGGCGCGCAGGTGTCCTCGCAAGCGGTGTACACCTTGTGCGGCCTGCTTGATCTGTTTGGAGGTGAGTACAGCGGCAGGTGTCGGGGCTGGCGCTGTTGCGTGCGGTGCTCCGGCCTCTGGCGTATTGCTGGGCAATGCCGTGGGCTTGATGCCGGTCATGTATCGTTGCTGTCGTTTTCGTTGTCGCTGTCATCCATGCCGAGTTCAGCGATCAGGCGCATGCCGTGCGCCACGATATCTGCCATGCTGGTGCTGATCATCGACGCCATGCCGGGTACGCGCAATGCGCCGACCCCAAGCGTGCCGAGCATGAAACCCGCGCCAGCTGCTGCACCTACCGTAGTCAGCGGGTGGCGATGGCCACGCGCCAGTAGGGCAGCCGCGGGCGTGGCGACTTCGTCGCGGCGGATCGCCACACGGTCGCGCGCCTTGCGAACCCTTTCAAGCTGCTTGAACAAACTCATGGCTGAGGCCCCTTCAGTCCGAACGCTTGTCGGCCTCGATGTCCTGCTCGGCCTTTTGCAAAGTATCGCGCATGATCGCCCCCCATTCCTGACGGCTGGCGGGCAAGCTCATCCAATGCATGCAACGACGGAACAACAGGACGGCACCAAAGAGTGCCAGTGCTTCCAACACGGCAAGCACGGCAAAGGCTGCGATCCAGGAATGGAGCCATTTGGCCAACACCAGTCCGATCAGGCCCAACACGGTCAAGCCGAGACCAACACCTGTCACGGTCGCAATCAGGCCAGCCGCCAGCAGCCAGGAAACGGCGCTGCGCGCCAATCCCAGTTCGGCAACCAGCAGGTGCATTTGCTCGCCAAACAACCGGCGCACCGCCCCGGCCAACTGACCAAGTTCATCGATCAGGCCGCTTGGCGCTGACCTTGGCGGCGGCTCGGTTTGCCCGGCCGCCTCGTTATCGCGCACGGAATCGTGCATCGCCCCCTCCGTGCTGAAATCGTCAAGGATCAGCGACGAAGGATACGGCCAAGCAGCCAGCCCGCGCCCAATGCAATGGCAACGGCCTGGACTGGCTTCTCGCGAACGTAGTCACGCACTTCGTCCAGCCATTCGTCGGCGCGATCCCGGGCCTGGCCGTAGGCGGCACGACCCCGCTCTTTCGCTTCGTCCACCTTATCGCTGGCGCGGTTGGCGGCATGCGCGGCCTTGTCGGTGGCGCGGTGCAGTCCGTCCTCAAGATGATCGGCGACGCGCCCGAACTTGTCTTTGCTGTTGGCGACGGCGTCGGACGTAGCCTGCTTGATGCGTTCGGCGCCATGGTCGATGCGCTCGTGGATGTTGTGCTCGTGCTCGTGTTCGTGCGTCTCGTGCGCCTGGACTTCTTTGTTCATGACGTTCTCCGATGGCAAGGTCTTGACTGTAGCGGGTTGTCGGCCCATTGGCTGAACGATCGCGGCGCCGTTCAGCTTACTCACCGCAAAAAGGCGATCGCGGCCAGGATCAGAAAGAGCACAAACAGTACCTTGGCGATCCAGGCAGCGGTACCAGCAATACGCGTAAATCCAAGCAAGGCTGAGATGACAGCGATAACCAGAAAAACCAGGGCGTAATGCAGCATGACGGCGCTCCTTCTGACATCAAGGCGTGATGTCGCACGCTCCGCTCTTTATGTGACACATTACATGCTGTTCGGGCGTGAAGGTTGCCCAATGTAATTGTTGCAGTCGCCTGTTTTTTTTTCGGTTGGTTCAGCGTTGCCTTTAGAATTGAGGCTGTAGATGCCGGTGAGCACTGCTTCCCCCAGCACGTGGCCATGCATCGCCGTGCGCAATTCGGCGAGGCTGAAACCGGGTTTCAACGCCAACTCGGTATCCAGTGCGTAGACACGAAAGTGATAGTGATGCACCAGCGTGTCGTTCCACGGCGGGCAGGGGCCATCGTAGCCCAGGTATGTGCCGCCCATGTCGGCGTCGTCGGCGAACCAGGTGGTGTAATCATTCACGCCCTGCACGCTGCCTGGCGGGCCGAAAGGTTCCTGTTTGCCGCTCGGTGTGATCTCGTCGCTGCAGGCGCCTTCGCCCAGTTCGACGCATTCGACGGGAATATTCGCCATCAACCAATGCACGAATTCCTCGCGGGGCAGGTCGGCCGACACGCTGCGCCCTTCCTTGTTCACGTCATCCGACTTGCTGGGCACATCAGTGTCGATGCAGGTGAGCACGAAGGAGCGAGTGCCCGCGGGCGCCTCCTTCCAGGCCAGGTGCGGGCTGTGGTTGTCCGACAGCGCCACCGGGTTGCCGGGCTTGCCGAATGCGAATTTGGTCGGAATCGGCGTGCCGTGCTGGAAGTTGTCGCTACGTAGCTGCATGGAAGTCTCCGGCGATACAGGCGATGGTACGGGTGGAAAGCCTTTCAGTTTGGGGCACTGTCAAGGTGACGCAAGCCCGTATCCAGATACCGAGAAAATCCTGGATGACATGGAGAAGGTCTGATACCTTCGGCGCGGCACTTGCTGCGGGCACCTGGCTGCACGATCAAGTGCTACGCGACGGGCACCGTGCTTTTATCCTATGAGGGCATTGAAACGCGCAGCGATGTAATCGTCGCAATAGCTGGTCATGTCCCAGCCTCGGATGAAACCACAGTGCCCGCCATAGGGGGCAATGTCCAGCTCCACGTTATGTGGCAGCTCAAGCTTTTCAAAAGCATCGACGGGGATGACCGGATCGTCGCGCGCCGTGAGGATGGTAGCGGGTATCTGCATGGCTGCCAACGCGCGACCAGCGACCGAATAGCCATCCAGATAAGCCTGCAGCGAGTCGAAATCGGTATGGCGCAGTACTAACGCCTCGGTGAGGCCACGCAGGTTCTGTTTCAGTTCCTGCAACTCGAAATATTCACTATGGGGAAAAGCGGCTTGCTTGGCGCGCAGCGAGCGGCGCCATTTGTTCATGAAATATGCCTGGTAGAACCACGGCGCGGATTCTTCCAGCGAAAACAAGCCTTCGCTGGGATCGATGATGGGGCATACCGCCAGTGCGTAGTCCAGCGGAATGTTTTTCACGGGGGCTTGCATGGCCGCGCGCAGGGCAAAGTTCCCTCCCAGTGAAAAACCTGCCAACACCATCCGCGGCGCGGCCCAGCGGCGGGCGATATCGCCCAGCGCATGCACGACTTCATCGAGCCGGCAGGAATGGAACAGCGCCTCGTTCAAGCCGTGGCTTTCACCGTGATCGCGGAAGTTGAGCCGGAAGATGTCCCAACCGTCATCCAGCAGACGGCTGCCGGTCTGCAGGACATAGGTGGAATCGACGCTGCCTTCCCAGCCGTGGAACAGTACGGCGAGGCCACATGAGGTGGCCTGCGTTTTCTGTGCGGTGTAGGCGCCGGTAAGGCGTACGCCATCGCCACCATCGACCATCACTGGCTCCGCGCCTTCCAGCACTTTGTAAGCGTGGCGCGGAAGCAGCATGCGGCGCACGCTGCTGGAGGAAAGCATGGTCTGGATATGACCGCTGTTAAGCGGCCATGCGGGACGGAAGTCCCGTCCCTGTGGCAGCGTCATGCCGCGCGATCCTCCAGCGCTTTGGCGATGCGCTCGCGCGCCAGATCGGCCATACGGCGTCGACCATCCTGGCTGATCGGCACCTGTTCCAGAAAATGCACTTCCGCATCCATCGGCGCGCCGCCGAGCATGCGCAGGAAGTTTTGCAGGAAGTTTTCGTCTTCGCGAAAACCGGCGTCGATCTGCCGCCTGCCATCCCGCATGAAACGCAGGGCCACCGGCTGCACCGCCACTTCGGCGTCCAGTGCGGCCTGGAAGATGCGCGCATGGAACACTCTCAGCACGCCGTTGTGACCGGTACCACCTTCGGGAAATACCGCCACTGAGCGACCTTCGCGCAGCCGCTCGACCATCGCCTGCATGACCGTGGCCAGCGAGTGATTGTTGCCACGGCGATGGAAGATGGTGCCACCGCTGGCTGCCAGCCATCCGACCAGCGGCCAGTTTGCGATCTCGGCCTTGGCCACGAAGCAGGCCGCGCGTTGGCTGTGCAGCAGTTCGATATCGATCCACGAGGTGTGATTGGCGACGAACAATACGGCGTCCCGCATGGGTTGGCCGACACGCACGGAACGCAAGCCGAAGATGCGCATCAGCGCCTTGGACCATGCGCGGATCATGCGATGGGTGAAAGGCTCGCGCCCGCTCTTCATCACTGCGTGGCGGTTCCAGGTAAGGATGAACCCGCACAGCAAGATGCCGAGCACCACATGCAGCAGCAACAGGGGTACCCGCCACAGGTAACGCAGCGGGCGCAGCAGGTCTCGGTCCGGGGCGGAAACGGCTTCGATGCTCATCAGTACATCATTTTAACGTCAATCGACGTACAAGTCGGAAGTATGCTTGCGTACAGTTTCTTGCTGTGTTTTAAGCGTGCGAATTTTTGCATGCAACCCTGACTCCCTCTCCGCATGCGTTCCGAACGGGACGCGTTATGTTGCTGTTCGCCTATTACGGCCTGCGCGGGCTATCACTCATCTACCTGCCCTATTCGAATTTCTCGCTCTACCGCTTATCTCTGTAACCCTGAATCAGTGTTCGAGCTGGCTCAAAGGCAGGGCGGCTGAACGCTTGACCGTACGCAGCACGAAACTGGAATTCACGTCGGCCACGCCCGAGGCATTAAGCAGGCGGTCCAGCAGGAAGCGCGAGAAGTGCTGCAAGTCCGCTACGTAAATGTGCATCAGGTAGTCCATGTCACCGGTGAGTGCGTAGCAGGCCACCACCTCGTCCCAGGTGTTCACATGCTTGACGAAGCGCTCGATGGTTTCGGCCTCGTGCTTGGTGAGCTGCACGCGCACGAAAGCCTGCAGGCCCAGGCCGACGGCTTCCGGATCGAGCTGGGCGATGTAGCCAACAAGGATGCCCTCCCCCTCCAGCCGCTGCAGGCGGCGCAAACAGGCGGATGGGGACAAGCTGACCCGCTCAGCCAGCTCGGCATTGGTGATGCGACCCTCGCCCTGCAATACGGCGAGGATGCGCAGGTCAGTGCGGTCCAGGCTATTCATGCATGATCCTTCGATATTTTTAGTTTATGTCGCATAAATATTGCATTATTAACCCTTAATTCTGCAATAAAACAAGCTTCGTGCATGACGGAGGTCGTATGCTTTTGCTTACCTTTTAGGGCCTGCCTTAAACATTGGAGCCACCGATGGACACCCGCGCCGCGCCCCGCAAAGTCGAACACCAGCAGACCGACCGCGGCTATGTGCCGGTGTACGCCACCGGCGTGGTAAAGCAGCCGTGGGAGTCCTATACCCGCACCGACCACGAGGTGTGGGACACCCTGTACAAGCGCCAGTGTGAACTGTTGCCCGGACGCGCCTGCAAGGAATTCCTGGCTGGCGTAGAGCGTTTTGGCCTGGGTGACGGTGGCATCCCCAAGTTCTCCGAGCTCAATAAGGTACTGGGCAAGGCCACGGGCTGGGAATTGGTTGCGGTGGAAGGCCTGCTGCCTGACGAAGTGTTCTTCGATCATCTGGCCAATCGCCGCTTCCCGGTGAGCTGGTGGATCCGTAAGCCAGAGCAGCTCGATTACCTGAGCGAGCCCGACCTGTTCCACGACCTGTTCGGCCACGTGCCATTACTGCTCAACCCGGTCTTTGCCGACTACATGCAAGCCTACGGCCGCGGCGGCATGAAGGCGTTCAACATCGGCCCCGAAGCGCTGATGAACCTCACCCGCCTGTACTGGTACACGGTGGAATTCGGCCTGATCAACACTAGCGAAGGCATGCGCATCTACGGCGCCGGTATTGTCAGCTCCAAGGGTGAGTCGATCTACTGCCTGGATTCGCCAGCGCCAAACCGCATCGGCTTTGGCCTGGAGCGCGTGATGAATACGCGCTACCGCATCGATACATATCAACAGACCTATTTCGTGATCGACAGCTTCGAGCAATTGTTTGAAGCCACCCAACCAGACTTCACACCGATCTACGCCAAGCTCAAGCCCCTATCGGCTCGTGCGGCAGCCGACGTACTGGACCACGACCATGTGTTCAACCGCGGCACGCGCGAAGGGTTTGCAACCGACGCGGACACCTGAGAAAGACGTCGGGTTGCGCTGATTCAAGAACATGGATGCCAACTCCGTAAGTTAGTGCCGTTGGCGTTAACCGCGCTTTATCTCGCTTACTTCCCATACCTTCACGATGCGCTTGCCATCCCAGCGATAGGTCAGATGTTGGGCCTGTACGCAAGGAGCGATCACGTCCGGATAAAAAGCCGCGAGGCATTCGCCTTCGCGGTGCCGTGCGCTGTCGTAAACGATGCCGTTGGAACCCGCGGCGCGCAGCTCGCGCGCCAGCTTGACGCCTGCGACATAGCTGTCGGGATCGTGTGCTTCCGGCCAACCGCCGCGTATATCGTGCAGCTTGCTATCCACGCGGGTGCCGTAGCAGCGCATTTCGATATCGCAAGCAGGTTCAGCCGTGGCGGCCAGAAACCGTTCGCGGTGATAGACGGTTTCTTCCACCGCCGTGGTTACCGTGTGCGCCGCGTAGAACACGCCCCAGCTACCGTCGGAAAAGCGACTGCCTTCCGGATTGAGATGCGTGAAAGCGGCCATGATGGGCGTGCTCCCTGGTCCGCTAATGCGGCGATCACGCGGCACCAGGCGTAGTGTATTGGCTTCCTCGCGCAAACGAGGATTGGTCAATGCTTCGATCGCGAAGACGGCATCAAGGTCAGCGGGATCGGCGATGCGATCGAACAACCCAGCCGGTGGAAAGCGGCTCGGCACGATGCGATAGGCCTGGCTCCAGCGGATGCGTCGAAGGGGGGGCGTGTCGATAGACATGAATAATCCGTGGCACGAATCGTGTCGATTCGCGTTCTTCCCTTGTTGTTTTTGCCATCAAAGTGTGCCGAAGCATGTTCTCGTCGACTGCGACAAGCGGCGCCGTTTTCACGCCATGCGCTTAGTGATCGCCGCGCTGGGCATCCAGATATTGCCGCACTACGTACAAATCGGCCACGTTGCCCGACAACATGCGCTCCAGCGCTGAGTGCCCGCCGAACAATGACGCCTGGTTCGGCTTGTGCAACCACGCATCGGCTTGCTTGGTATCGGGGAACAGAATCTGCAGGGCCTTGTAGATCCCCAGCAGATAACTGATGCGCTCCAGCGTATCGCGGCCCAGCACGCCATCCTGATGCCGCTTCCACTTGTAGAAGGTGGATTCCGGCGGGTCCCCTAGCAACTTGCGCTGTTGGGCAATGCGCAGATTCCACCGCTCCGCCAACTTGAAGAAACTGCGGAGGGCAGGGCCACCCAAGCCTTCGGCGGGCTCGGTCCGAGGCAATGGATAAGCTGTCATAGCAAACTCTCCATATAGAGTTTGTGAAGATATTACTTTATATGTGGAGTTTTGACCAGTCCTCCCTGGAAGCCGGACCGGGCAGCCTGATCCTCGTCAACCCAGGCAATGCCATGGCTTCGAGCCGGTGGAACCAGCGCAGGCGGTGACACTGCTTCAGACTTATTGGGCCGTTACAGAGTGGCAGGTTGAACCATCGGTGGTTTTGATGGGTGCGCCGCTCAAGTTATCGCACGTGTGCAAGTCACTGCTTCACAGCGTGGCCATCGTTACCGTAGTCCGGCTCCGGACCGCCTTCGGTGATGAAACGATCAATCCGTTGTTCCAACACCGGCAGCGGCACGGAGCCGATCTGCAGGATCGTGTCGTGGAAGGCACGGATATCGAACTTCGACCCCAGTGCCTTTTCGGCTTTCGCCCGCAAATCGAGCATCTTCAAATAACCCAGTTCGTAGGACAGCGCCTGTCCTGGCCAACTGATATAACGATCGACCTCGTTGGCGATTTCTCGATCGGATAGCGCGGTATTCTGCGACATGAAATCAATCGACTGCTGGCGCGTCCAGCCCAAATGATGGATGCCCGTGTCGACGACCAGGCGACAGGCCCGCCACATCTGGTAGGTCAAGTAGCCAAAGTGCTGGTAGGGCGTCTTGTAGATGCCCATCTCGTTGCCGAGATATTCGGAATACAGGCCCCAGCCTTCGCCGTAGGCGGAGATGTAACCATTGCGACGGAACGCAGGCTGGTCATGCTCCTCTTCCGCCAATTCCAACTGCAATGCATGGCCCGGATAGGACTCGTGCAGGGTCAGCGCCGGCATGTTGTAGAGCGGACGAGAAGGCAGGTCGTAAGTGTTGACCAGATAGACGTCCGGACCGCCACGGCCTGAGGTGTAGTAAGGCGCGATGCTATCCGGCACCGGCTGAATGGTGAAGCGTTCGCGCGGCAGGTGGCCGAAGAATTGACTGAGCTGGCCATCCACTTCCTTGGCCACCCATGCCGTCTTGTCGAGCAGCTCCTGTGGCGTCTTGGCGTAGAACCGCGGATCGGTACGCAGGAAATGCAGGAAATCCGCAAAGCTGCCCTTGAAGCCGGTTTGCTGCATGGTCTGCAGCATTTCCGTGTGGATCTTGGCGACCTGCTCCAGGCCGACCTGGTGGATGGTGTCCGGATCGAGATCGAGCGTGGTGTATTCGTGAATCTGCTGGCGGTAATAGTCCTTGCCGTCGGGCAGGGCTTCGGCGGCTAGCGTGATACGGGACTGCGGTACATATTCGTTGCGGAAGAAGGAAAGCAATTTGGCGTAAGCCGGAATCACGTCCTTGCTGATTTTTTCGCGCGCGTCGGCTTGGATAGCTGCCGCCGTTGCAACCGGAATGCTGGACGGCATATGTTGTAGAGGTGCATAGAACGATGTCTGCGCAGGATCTTTCGCTTCGGCGACCGAAGCAATGGACACATCACGTCCAGCAAGCACCGCACGCGGCACGCTGAAACCCCGCTTCAAGCCCGCACGCATGTTGTCGATCTGCTGGGTGAAGTAGGCAGGTATCTGGCCGAGGCGATCGACATAGCGGCGATAATCGCTCTCATTGCGCAACCCATCGCTATCCAGATCGTCGTTGAGCTCGCTCCAGAACGCCGAATCGCTATTGAAAGGCATCTGCCATTGCTTGAATTGCTGGTCAGCGATGAAATTGCGGATCTGCTCGCGATAGACCGCATAGTTCACCTGCTCGTCAGGCGCGAGCTGCTTGACGTCGATGGCGTCGAGCTGACTCATGACCTTCTGCCAATAGCCCAACCGTTCCTGCTGGCTTTTGGCATCCACTTGATCGAGACGGCCGTTGTTGGGCTGCGATTCGCCCGAGGCGCTGATGCCGACCTTACCGTTGCGCCATGCCCATTCCTGCTGATGAATCTGTCTGAAGCGAGTGTCTGCGTTCTGTTGCGCAACAACCGGAATGGCCAGTGCAAATCCAAGCGCTATGTAAGTCATACGTGTTGCTGTTTTCACTACGCTTGCTTCCCGGTTGACGAAGGTGCGCCGGCCAATGCCGAGACGGCATCTTCCACGCTCCAGTTATTGAGCGCCTGGGGCGAAAGCTGGGGCAGGGCGGCACGCAACAGCAAATCGCGCGTATCGTCCTTCAGGCGCGCCACGTGCAGACCGACACCCAACGATTGCAGCCAGCTCGAAAAATCGCTGAGGGATTCCAGCGACGTGCTGTCGAGGTCCGGCGATTCCTCCAGGCTGAGGATCACCTGCTTCAGGCCGGAACGCTGCGTCACTTGCTTGCGCGCCAAGCTCATCACCGATTCGGCATTGGCGAAAAACAGCGGCTCTGCCGGGCGCAGAATCAGCATGCCCGGCGGCTCCAATGCATCCGTATGCTGTGCGACGTCGACGAAATCGTGGCCGTTGGCGAGCCGCCCCAATACGCTCAAGCGTGCTACCGCCAATTGGCGCAACAGCATGACCAGGCTGAAGCCGATGGCCACCAGCAGACCGTTGAGGATGCCTAGCGACAACACCGCCAGTACCGCCAACAGCGCCAGCAGGCGATCGCGCTTCCACTGCAGATACGGCCGGAACACCGACAACCGCCACGATTTGCTCACCGCGTGGATCACGATTGCCGCCAGCACCGCCAGCGGAATACGCTCGATCCAACGCAACAGCAGCAGCACCATCAGCAGCACCGTGACGCCTGCCACCAGACCGGCCAGACGCGACTGCGCGCCAGCCGCCTCGTTGGCCGACGTGCCCGAATAACCGGCGCCTACCGGCATGCCTTGCAGCAGGCCGCACAACACGTTGGCCACGCCCAGCACCAGCAGGTCGCGATTCGGTTCCACCGGGTCGTTGTGCTTGAGCGCAAAACCGCGGATCGAGCTGTACGACTCTGCATAGAGAATCAACAGCAAGGCGGCGGCAAGCCCCGCGCTGGGCAACCACTGATCGCGGGATGGCCAGGTCGGCATGGCAAGATTCATATGCAGGTCGATGGGGCCTGTCAGCGGCACGCCATGCGCGGACAACCAACCGGAAGCGATCACACCTAAAGCGATCACCAGCAGGCTGCCGGGCAAGCGCCGTATGCGCTCGCAGGCGAACAACAGCACCAGCGCGAGCAAACCGGTACCCAGCGTCACCGCATGCACCTGACCGGCGGTCTGCACCAGATCCTTGATCAACAACGGCACGAAATCGCCATGCAGATCCGGCCAACCACCCAGATGTGGCAACTGCTTGAGCGCAATCACGATAGCCAGGCCGAAGGTGTAGCCGCGCAACACCGGCCGCGCGATCAGATGCGACAACCCACCCAACCGGGCAAACCCCGTCACGAGAAAACACATGCCGCCGAACAGCACCAGGGTTTCGGCAACCGCGATCCGCGCCATCGCCGCGTTGCCCGCCAACGCCAAGGTGCCGGCGGCCAGCACCGCTGCCGATGACGAGGTTGAAGACACGATGGCGTAGCGGCTGGTACCTCGCAATCCGTAGCAGATCAGGCCGATGAACAGCGCGATCACACCGGCCTGCGGCGGCAGGCCGGCAATGCCGGAATAGGCCACCGCTTCGGGCACCAGCAAACCCGCAATCGCCAGGCCTGCCAGCAGGTCCGCGGCGTTGATGCCAGTGCGTACCGGCACGGCACTCATTGCACGATCACGCCGCTCCAACCGGGCAGGTACGCCGTATCGTGCGAATGCGCGTACAGCATGGCGTCCTTCATCACCTTGGGCATAAGGTGCCCGTCTTTCAGTTTCATGTGGCGCCGGTAGAAATCGGCCCACAGGAATTCCGAATAAGGCGTGGCGTCCTTGGAATAACCGCCGGCGTTGCGAACTCGCGCGGCAAGTGTGCGGAACGGATCATCACGCATGTCGATGAGCTTCACCGGGATAGCGTCGTACTGCTCGCGCACGCCCTGTTCGTTGTAGGGATGCGCCCAACGGTTGAATTCCATGGTTTTCCAAAACACCGCCGGTTCCAGCCAGGAAAAATCGCGCTGGATCATCACCGATACTTCCTTCACCTTCTCTTCGAGCAAGGCCAGTCCAAGGTGATGGTGATCGACGATATAAACCTGATTCTTGGGACCGAGTACGCCCGGAAACCAATGCTCGGCCAGCATTTCCTTGCGCTTCTTCTTGCCGAGCTTTTCCCATTGGGTGCGTTTTTCGGCCACTTCGGCCTTGCCCACCGTCATCTGCGTTGGACGCAGCTTGCCCGGTGCAATCGACAACAGAGGATGACGCACACCTGACATGGGTGACTCCTACGGTACCGTGATTGGCGCAGGGTACCCGATGAACAGCAAGCGACGATACTTAGTCAGGGTTGCCTTAATCCCTGTTTCTTGATCCGAGGGTAACCCAACCGCGTACCTGGAAGGCGTTATTCCAATCCCGAGTAATACCCCCGCATGGCTTGCAGGTACGAAGCAAGATCGCGATCGGGTCCACTCTGGAACACCTCGCCCGTCTTGTCCATCCGCTTGATGCGGTCGGGGCGGAAATTACGGAAATCCCAGCGCAAACGACACCAGGTGCCGAGCGTCCACTTGCCGCCCCAGAAGGCCAGGCACAGCGGCTCCACCTCGCGCTCGCTTTCGCGCTCTACTTCATCGCGATAGCACAGGCGCAACACGTGCTGAGCTTCGATCGCAGCATGTAGCTGATCGATACGGGCGGCAAAGGCAACCGATTCTTCGTCGCGCCAGATCGGTGCGTAGATGCGGGTGCGGGAGGAGCGTTCGCGCAATTCGGACGGCAGCACCGCTTCGATCTTGACCAAGGCAGCCTGGGCGCTGACCGCCAGCTTCTCGCCGGCAAAAGCGCGGACGAAGCGTGTACCGACCACCAGCGATTCGAGTTCGTCAGCAGTAAACATCAGCGGCGGGATGTCCGAGCCTTTGCGCAGCATGTAGCCGACGCCGGCTTCGCCTTCGATCGGTACGCCCGAGAGCTGGAGGTCCGCCACGTCGCGGTAAACCGTGCGCAGCGATACCCCCAACACTTCCGCGAGCTGGCGCGCCTGCAGCGCGGTACGTCGACCGCGCAAGGCGTTGATGATGAGGAAGAGGCGATCGGCACGACGCATCCGTGCATGATCGCCCAGGTTGACCTTACGGACCAGCGTCCGAAGTCATGCAGGGCCGTCGCACTGCGTGAGACCCTGCTATGCAAGACAAATGGAAACATACCCGTCGCCATCCACCATCTCACGCAGCCTGCTGCGCAAGCATGTCGGCATCCCTGGCCGCTAGGCGTTGCATGGCAGGGCGCGTGATGACGCGATTGATATAGGCGCAAATTTGCGGCGTTTCCGGCACCCACTTGAACAGGGTGGCCCAATGCAGAGCACCACCCCATAGCACGTCTACCGCAGTAAACCGCTCGCCGAGCATGTACGTCCCTTTGGCGAGCTGCAGCTGCAACGTGTTGATGACGTCGTCCCAGGTGTCATAGGGCGACGTGGATGGCGGCGCCGGATGCCGATTCAATGAGCGATCAACCAAGGCCGGTTCAAAACACGAACCGTAGAAAACCAGCCAACGCAGGTACGGGCCACGCAATGGATCGTCGATGGCTGGAGCAAGCCCTGCTTCCGCATACAGGTCGGCGAGATACATGAATATCGCCGGCTGCTCGGTAATCAGCACGTCGCCATGGCGAATCGCGGGCACCTTGCCTATCGGATTGATCGCCCGATAGTCCGGCAGGCGCGATTCGCCGGCCTTGAGGTTGACCAGGTGCAGTTCGTAATCCGCACTCAATTCCTCGAGCAGGGAAAACGTGCCGACCGACCGGCTATTGGGTGCGTGGTAGAAAGTGATCGTGCGATTCATGTCCTCACCTTGGCACTAAGGGTTATAGATGCCGCGTTTCCGCCAGCGTGTTCTGCCAGTTGTTGTTGCGTCCGTCGGAAAAATGCAGCGGCGCTTCGATCAACTCTGCAGGCTCGACGTCGTCCAGGCAGAACACGTTGACGAAATAGAACTCGCCACCCAGCACATCCAGGCTGCCTTTGCCGAACGGCCTGATGCCGCAGTGCCTGCAGAACAGGTGATGCATGCTGTGGCTGCCGAACTGGTAGTCGGAAAGCTCACTAGCGCCATGGATGAGCCGGAATGCATCCGGCTTCACGATCACACCCCACTGCCGCGCCTTGCTACAGATGGAGCAATTGCAGCGCCCCGTACCTTGCGTGAGGTCGATATCCGCTTCGAACGTCACTGCACCGCAATGACAACTGCTGTGATAAGTCTTTTGCATGATGATGTCCTGGGTGATGGGTTATGCGCCGCTCAATCCGCCCGATGGTTCGTCCGTCGACCGCATGCGCAGACTTGCTGAAGCGGTGGCTGACGTGACCAGCACTCGCTTGCGTCCTAGATTGAATGCCGGTGTGAGTTCTATGACCCGATCGCCCTTTTCCGGTTTCTTTTCCTGCGAGGCAGGTAGGCGATATTGGCCATCCATCAACTGGCCCCGCAGATACATCGGCCGATACGCAGCCAAAAGCCGATCAATGAAGTTGCTTGTGTTCATGATGTAAGCCTCTTAAGCCTTTTATGCAGCGCGAACGACTTCGATGGGTTGACCGGCAAACCACGGCGGCAGCACGGCATGCTTGAACAAGCGATACCAGTGTTCGCGGTCGCTGGCGTTGTACAGATCCAGCGTATGGATGATTTCCCGCGCGAACTCGATGCTGCCGAGATGACTTGCCGTGATCACACCGTCATCGCTCACGGCGAGCACGTTCGCGTCGTATTGGTCGTGTCCTGCGTACGCGGGCGCTTCGCGATTGACCTGTCCAGGCCAGTTGCCGGTATGACGGCAACGGTCGAGCAAACCAGCACGCGCCAGCACCGGCACACCTTGATCGATGGCAGCAACCGGTGCCCCCGCTTCGTAAACGCGTCGCGCTACGGCCACCGTCTGCTCAAGTTGCGCGGATAACCACAGGTGTCCTCCTGGCAGGATCAGCAACGCAGCGGCATCCAGATCAAGCTCATCCACGCTTACATCGGGCGATACCTTGAGCCCGCTCATCGATGTGACCGGCTCGCGTGTGAAGCCGGCACTGCGCACTGCCCAATCCCCCGGGCGACGGATTTCAGCCAGGGCCAGAGCGACCTGCCAATCCGCAAACCCTTCGAACACCAGCACATAAATCGTGTCGCGCATGATCGTCCCTCCTTTTCGATGGTGAGAGCCTGCGCCCCTGCTACTGCCAGCGTGTTGTCAGCAACCCTCCACCTCGTCATTCGCGCGAAAGCGAGAATCCATCTGTCGGTGCATCAGCATCCAAAGGGGCGCTTTTGCAGGGATGACGGGCTGACGCTAGTGAGAGATTCAGGCCTATGACTGGCTTCCGTAAGGCTGAGCCAGGACAATGACTGTCCCTTTTCCAGCAGGTTCGCCATGAAGCCCATCTCGCTGATCCAGTTCCTGATCGAAGAACGCCGCGCCGACCACATCAATGCCGAACTCACCTTGCTGATCGAAGTGGTGGCACGCGCCTGCAAGCGCATCGCGGTCGCGACCAACAAGGGCGCCATCGGCGGCGTGCTGGGCGAGGCAGGCACGGGCAACATCCAGGGCGAAGCGCAGAAAAAGTTGGACGTGATCTCCAACGAAATCTTGCTCGAGGCCAACGCCTGGGGTGGCCAGCTCGCCGCTTGTGCATCGGAGGAAATGGAAGATCCGCAACCGATTCCCGATATGTATCCGAAGGGCAATCACCTTTTGCTGTTCGATCCGCTGGACGGCAGCTCGAACATCGATGTGAACATTTCTGTCGGCACCATCTTCTCCGTACTGCACTGTCCGGATGGTGTGAGCGAGCCGAAGGCCGAACATTTCCTGCAGCCCGGCACCACGCAGCTCGCCGCCGGTTACGTGGTGTATGGCCCCGCCACCGTGCTGGTGCTGACCTTCGGCTACGGTACGCACGAGTTCACGCTCGATCGCGAAGTGGGCAGCTTCACCCTCAGCCGCCGCGACATTCGCATTCCCGAAGAAACCGCCGAATTCGCCATCAACATGTCCAACCAGCGTCATTGGGAACCGCCGATGCAGCGCTATATCGGTGAACTGCTCGCCGGCAAGGACGGCCCGCGCGGCAAGGATTTCAATATGCGTTGGGTGGCCTCGATGGTGGCCGACGTGCATCGCATCATCACCCGCGGCGGTGTGTTCTTCTATCCGCTGGATGCGAAGATCAAGAGCAAGGGCGGCAAGCTGCGCCTGATGTATGAAGCCAACCCAATGGCCTTGATCATCGAACAAGCCGGTGGCGCAGCCACAACCGGCCGCGAGCGCATTCTCGAGCTACAGCCGACAGGCTTGCATCAACGCGTGCCGGTGTTCCTGGGCTCGAAGAAAGAAGTTGAGGCTGCCACGCACTATCACGTCGAAGCGGACGTGGCGCAGAGCTAAGTGAGGCAAACAAAAGACGGCGTCTCCACCACGACGCCAAAACAAAGGTGTGATCAAACCATGAAGCCAGAGGAAGGGCTCGTGCGATTACACAACAGTCTCGCCATATCGCCGCTGCCGCATCCATTTGGTAACGATCCACTTCTCGCCACGCGTCACCGGCGAGCCGCCGTGCAAGGTGAGCTTGTCGAGCTGGTTCTGGCTATTGGTGTATTCGAAATAGACGGCTGAACCTTTTTTCGGCACGACTTCCAGGCCGATCTCGGGAAAGATGGTGGTGCCGTCTTCTTCCACTTCGTTCAAGTACATCACCATGGTGGAGACACGCTGGCCGCCGATGGTCATCTGCACCTGGCTGCCGGGATCTTCCGGCGGGAAGTAATCGAAGTGCGGCTTGTATTCGCCGCCGATGCCGTAGTGCAGGATCTGCAGGCCCTCGCCGTTCTCCACCGGCCAATTCATCACTTCGGAAATGCGGCGGTCGAGGCGCGCGATGAAGGGATTGGCATTGAGCGTGAAGAAAGTGCCTTCGCTGCTGCGATCGGCAATCACTTCATGCTTGCCGGTGAGCGGATCGACGGTGGTGGAGCGGCGCATCTTGTCAGCGGAGCGGCGGATCAATTCATCGCATTCCTCTTCGCTCAGCACACCGTCGAGCACGGCGATCATCGGACGATTCACGCGCGTGACCACGCGCACGTCGCGATCGGAAGTACGGATGACATTGCCGGCGTGGAGCCGCGGCTTTTCATAGACGTAGCCGCTGGCAGGCTGCGTTGGCGGTTGTGGTTTCGTGGTGACGACAAAGGGGCCGCTCATGACGCCGTTGACCGCGGCACGCGCAAACACCGGATCGAAATGATTGCGCACCATGTCGTCGATCAACGATTGCGGGGCACAACCACGCGCGAGATTTTCCTGGATCCAGTTGTGCCATTCGGGCGGCAGTTGCGTCATCGCGTTCATCGCAGAGTCCTCAGGTCTACAGCGCTGTTGATGGGGATTTGCGCCGCTGATGGTCGCAGGGCGGGGCGGAGGCGATTGTGAACCTGTTTGCGAGGGAAGGGCGAGCCCCTGGCATGAGTCGCCCCTCACCCTGGTCCTCTCCCACAAAAGGGGAGAGGAGGAAGAGCGGCCTCACGCCAAACCGTGGCTGCGTAGCAAAGCGTCGGGCTCCGGCTTGCGGCCCCGGAACGCGACAAAGCTCTCGATGGCCGGCCGGCTTGCGCCCACCGCCAGGATTTCGCGGCGGAAACGCTCGCCGGTGGCCGGCTCGATCACGCTTTGCCCGTCGCGCGCATGTTCCTCGAAGGCACCGAATGCATCGGCGCTCAGCAGCTCCGCCCACAGATAACTGTAGTAACCCGCCGCATAGCCACCCGCAAAGATGTGCGTGAAGGCATGCGGAAAGCGCTGCCAAGCCGGTGGATGCAGCACGGCAATCTCGTGACGCGCCTGCTCCAGCACCTCGAGTGTACGTGCGCCTTTCACCGGGTCGTATTCCAGATGCAGCAGGAAGTCAAACAACGCGAATTCGAGCTGGCGCACCAGGAACAGGCCGGCGTGGAAATGACGCGCCGCGAGCATGCGTTCGAACAATTCGTCGGGCAGGCGCTCACCGGTTTCCCAATGTTTGGCAAACAGATCCAACGCCTCCCGGTTCCAGCCGAAGTTCTCCATGAACTGACTGGGCAACTCCACCGCATCCCATTCCACGCCGTCGATGCCGCCTACGGAAGGCAGTGGTACTTCCGTCAGCAGGTGATGGAAGCCATGACCAAATTCGTGGAACAGGGTCAATACGTCATCGTGAGTGAGCAAAGCCGGGCGACCTTCGGTCGGCGGCGCGAAATTGCAGGTGAGGAAGGCCACCGGAATCTGCGTATGCGCCTCATCGTCGAAGCGCGCGCGACACACGTCCATCCAGGCACCGCCACGCTTGCCGCTACGTGCATAAAGATCGATGTAAGCACCGGCAAAAATACGCCCACTCTTATCGATGACGTCGTAATAGCGGACATCCGGATGCCAGACATCGACGTCATCGCGCGGGGTCAGGCTAATGCCATAGAGTCGATGGACCAGGCCGAACAAGCCATCGATCACCACGGGCAACGGGAAGTATGGCTTGAGCTGCTCTTCATCCAGCGCGTACTGTTTCTGACGCAGTTTTTCGGAAGCGTAGGCGACATCCCAGGCTTCGAGGTTGTCGATGTGCAGTTCGTTGGAGGCGAATTCGCGCAGCGTGACGAGTTCTTTTTGCGCAACGGGTTTGGCTCGCCCCGCCAAATCGCGCAGGAAGGCCAGCACATCAGCCGGTGCACTGGCCATTTTCGTTGCTAGCGATTCTTCGACTGCATTGGCAAAGCCAAGCAACCGGGCCGCTTCGTGGCGCAGGCCCATGATGCGTTCGATGCGTGCACTGTTGTCGTACTTGCCTGCATGCGGACCCTGATCGGAGGCGCGCGTTTGATAGGCCCAGTACACGCGCTCGCGCAGGCCACGATTGTCAGCGTAGGTCATCACCGTCTGCACGCTAGGTTGCTTGAGCGTGACCAGATAGCCATCCGTGCCCTGCTCTTTGGCGTACTGGCGCAACACCGCGCGACCGGATTCGGGCACGCCAGCCAAATCGCGTTCGTCGGTAATGCGCTCGTGCCACGCGTCCGTCGCGTCCAGCACGGCGTTGGAGAATTCGGTGGAAAGCTTGCTCAGCTCCACACCGATGTCGCGAAAGCGCGAACGCGCTGGTTCTTCCAAGGCCACGCCGGAAAGCCTGAAATCACGCAACGCATGTTCCACCAGTGCGCGCTGTGCGCGAGACAGGCTGGCGAAATCCGGTGCATCGGCCACAGCCTGCACGGCGGCATACAGATCACGATTCTGGCCTACTTCGAGCGCATGATCGGTGAGCTTTTCCTCGGCCGGGCCGTACACCTTGCGCAATGCTTCGCTATCGGCCACCGAGTGCAGGTGCGAAACGGGGGACCAGGCGTGTGCGATGCGCTGCTCCAGCCGCTCCTGCGGCAGCATGACGGAAGCAAAATCATGCGGTGCGCCGGGGGTAGTCAGTGCGGCAATGCCGGCTCGGCTGGCGGCCAGCAGGGTATCGATCGCGGGCGTCACATTGTCGGGGCTGATCTGCGAAAACGCCGGCAGTTCGGCATCGTCCAGTAGGGGATTGGCTTGGTTCATGTCAGACTCCTTCAGACCTGACAGCGTGCTGGCGACGAGGGCCGAAATCAAGGCGGTCTTCGGCGTGTGATACGTACGATGTCCAGGAAACACTACGCGTACTTGAAGCTGGTGACGACGGTGATACTTATTCAGCGTTGCCTTAAAATGCCAGGATGAATAATGTGCGCAGCTTTAAGGGCATCACGCCCACCCTGGGTGCCCGTACCTATGTCGATCCGGCCGCTACAGTGATCGGCGATGTCGTGCTGGGCGACGACGTTTCCATCTGGCCTAGCGCCGTCCTGCGCGGCGACGTGCACTACATCCGCATTGGCGCGCGCAGTAATGTACAGGACGGCGCAGTGCTGCACGTCACGCACGATGGCCCACATTCCCCGGGTGGTTTCCCGACCATCATAGGCGAAGGTGTGACGGTCGGCCACGCCGCGGTCATCCACGCCTGCACCATCGAGGATTACTGCCTGATCGGCATGCACGCCACCGTGCTCGATGGCGCTGTCGTGAAGAAGTACGGCTTTATTGGCGCAGGCGCGGTGGTTCCGCCGGGCAAGGTGATAGGTGAGCGCGAACTTTGGCTGGGCAATCCGGCCCAGCGCGTGCGCGTGTTGACTGACCAGCAGATCGAGCAGTTGCACTACTCAGCCGATCACTACGTGCGGCTGAAGGATGTTTACCTGGCTGGATAAACCCAATGGGTGCTCTACCCACCTGCTGCCTGTTGCGCCTTAATCACTCGCTGCGCATCCAGCACGCCGCCAAACAGGGCTAACAGGCCTGTCACAAAATCAATGGAAATCGCCGCCGACGATGCGGTCATCCTTGTCCAGTTGCGGGAAAAAGCGCGAGTTGTCGTAGCGGATTTCCATGGTGCTCACGGTGCCCGGCAGCATCAACTGCACACCCGGATACATCGACTTGAATTGCTCCGGTGTCGGGTGTGTGGCGACGAAGTTTTCGAACTGGCCCATGCTGGACACGCCGTTCTTGTCCACCCGTGCTCCATCCGGACGCGTGCCTCGATGGCAGCCGGCAAGGGCAACGGCCACGCCAAGAATGGAAAAGGCAAGCAGACGGGTACGCATCAGTAAGGACTCCGGGGAAACGTGGTGCCAAGCGGCAATGCCGGCAAAACTAGCATGCCGACACCCCCTCGGACCATCCGAGGGGGTGTCGATTCCTGTGCCGTTTACCCGCCGAACAGGCTGTCACCCTGATAGGGCGAGCCATCCGGATGGGCGAACCACAGCACCCGGTTCTGTTGGCCGGGGCAACCGTGATCGCTGCTGTAGGCAGTCACCACGTTGTTGGCGGAGCTAACGCTACCGCGATAGCAACCACCCCATGAATCGTCGAACGCAACTGTTTGCGTGGCCTGCTGGCCGCTGTGGCTGATGATGCGATAGCCGGGTGTCAGCACCAGGGTATCGGAACCATCCACTTGGTTTTTCACATCGGCCGAGTACGGCGTGATGCCATCCGCGCCCAACGCCGTGTGTTGGTGGTAGCCCTGGCGAACCTTGGTAAGAATGGAGTAGTTACCATCGGCGAGCCTGCTCTGGTCCGATTTCACATACAGCGGATAGCGATAACTGGCCTTGAACTCATTCACCAGCGCCTGACCCCGTTTGCTGCGACTTACGCTCGCCACCGTGGTGAGCTGATCGGTGATCTGATCGTAGAGGCTACGGGTGATGTTGAAGCTTTCGGTGTTGGTGAACCCAACCGTCTGGTCCACCGTGGTCGTCACTCGGCCACGCGAGGTATCGGCATAGCCTTCGATCACAAAGTGGCGAGTGAGGGCGGTGGTTACGCCGCCGGTAACATTGCCGGAAGCATCCTGGCTCAGGGTGCTGCTAGTGGTGGGCGTCGGCGGCTGATTGGCCAGCGTATTGCGCGTGACCTGTCCGCTCACTTGTTTGGTGTTCTTATCCTGATACACAAGCAACGCCGCCGTGCCGGAAAAGTAGCTGTCCGCACCCTCCACGTTCACAGCCACTGTATGCGGCGAACCGTTGCTGAGCACGCCGGCGAACGGCGTCAGATCCACGCGATAGGGCATGAAGTTCAGCGTTTGCACGCCAGGCGTCGGCTTCCAGATGAACAGGTCGAGGCCACCGGTATAAATCCATGGGTACACCGGCGCCACACCGGCCGGCTGGCCATCGATGCTGACCTCCGCCTCGCGGAAATTGCCGTTGTTGCATTCGCCGGTTTCGGCTGCGTACTGCGCTGGCACACAGGTGTACCAGAACTCATCGCTGCTCTGGCTCTGCGTGAAGACATCCAGATAAGCCTTCTCCACGTTGCGCGGCAGACTTAGTGTTGCGGTCATCTGGCTGCTGGAATTGTTCAAGGTAACAGTGCTGCCGATCAGATCGCTGCTCAACGGATACACCGCATCAGGCACCTTCGCCGCCGGCGCAACCGCATCGGCAGGATAAAACAGCAAGCGCGCGCTGCCGTGGATCACACCGGTATAAGTGCTGTCGACGATGTTGCCAATAAACGCCTGGCCCTGGCCCGTGCTGCTGAACAAGGCGCTGTAATCGGTCAGGTCACGTTCCACGTGCCAACTCGGCGCGAGTGTGGAGGAAGGCTCCTGCGTGGTACCGAAATACAGGTTCACACCACCAAAGAAAATGGTTGCGGTACGGTCGTATTGCACACCTTCCGTGACGGAGAAATCCGCTTCCAACACCACCTTGGCCCAATGCGCGCCGCAACCGCTGGGTGGCGTATAGGTGAAAGGCCGCGGATTGAAATCGTCAAACGTGTCATTGCTGAAAAGCTGCACCACGCACGGCTGGCCCGGCGGTCGCGGTACGGTGGGATCGGCAACGGTGACATTGGCCGTGCCGACTGGACTGTTGTTATCCAGCGCCGCTTCCGCAACGCCAGCAAAAAACAATGAAAGCCCGGCGATCGCCAGGCAACGGCTGAAACTCCCCTTCGGCAACATGTGCGCAACTCCCCGCGTCGTGACACCCCCTGTCCGCTAAAGCTAGCACGACAGGAAAGTTAGAGATGCCAAATGGATTGGCGATGGCCGTTCAGACACTTTGCGCCTTGAGCAACTGATAAACCGACTCGGTATCAGGGCGTTTGCCGTGCCACAACTCGAAAGCATCGGCAGCTTGTTCCACCAGCATGCCGAGACCATCATGGGCATAGCGGGCACCGGCCGCGCGTGCCCAGGCGAGGAAGCTGAAAGCAGCCTTGGCGTAACCGAGGTCGTAGCAGGTAGCGCGTGACGCGATCAGCGAAAAGGGCAAGCTCAGCGACTGATCCAGTGTGCCTGCCGAGGTGGCGTTGACGATCAGGTCGAAGCTGCCGATATTGCCAAGGTCTTCCCAGTAACGGGTGTGCACGCGTGCCGGTTCGCCCATGGCGTCAGCCAGCGCATCGGCGGCTTCAGGTGAACGGTTGACGATGGTGAGGGTCTGCACGCCCGCTTCAAACAAGGACCAGGCTACCGCGCGCGCGGCACCACCCGCGCCAAGCAGCAGTGCATCGTGGCCGCGCAGATCCAGATCATGGCGTTCGGTGAGATCGCGCACCATGGCGGCACCGTCTGTGTTGTGCGCGGCAAGGCGGCCATCAGCGAGGCGCGTAAGCACGTTGGCGGTACCTGCGCGCGTAGCGGCCTGGGTGCGTTCGTCCGCCAGCGCAAAGGCTGCGTGCTTATGGGGAAGGGTGACATTCGCGCCTCGTCCGCCTTCTTCCTGGAAGAAATGGCGTACGGCATCGACCCATGCTTCGGGTGCGACGTCGATGGTGCGGTAGTCGAGCGCCATGCCGAATTGCTGTGCGAAAGCCTGGTGGATATGCGGCGACAGGCTGTGCGAGATCGGGTGGCCGAAGACGGCGAATGATTGGGGGTGGGACACGGGGGGCTCCTTGCTCAAGATGATGATTTTACGACTTTCTCTCACCTCTCACGCCTCTCCACTCATTACCTAGTGTGGTGTCTCACAAGCAACGTGAACAAATTCCGGCATCTTTCGCCACGATCCTGCGTTGCTCGTCGTCGCCATAGCGCCCACTATGACTCCTCCTCGCGCCTTGTCTCGCGACGAAATCCACTCGGAATTTATTCACGTTGCTTGTGAGACACCACACTAGCCATTGATACCCAGCCGCTTGCGTTCCATGCGCCGCAGGAATTCCTGCATGATGCGGCGATAGAGATCTTCACCAAGGTAGGCGTCTTCGACACCGGCATCGATCGATGGATTGTCGTTCACCTCGATCACCACCGTCTTGTCGCCCACCTGCTTCAGGTCCACGCCATACAGGCCGTCGCCGACGGCATTGGTGGCTTTCAACGCGAGCTTGATGACTTCCGCCGGTACATCGCGCGTCGGAATGGTTTCGAAGCCACCGAATTTCGCGGCGCCTTTCGCGCCGTGGTTGAAGATTTGCCAGTGGCCGCGCGACATGTAGTACTTGCAGGCGTACAAAGGTTCGCGATTGAGTACGCCGACGCGCCAGTCGAAATCGGTGTAGACGAATTCCTGCGCCAGCAGCAGTACACTGTGCTGGAACAGTTCGCCGGCGGCTTTTTCGAGCTGGTCTTCGCTTTCTACCTTCATGACTCCGCGCGAAAACGAACCATCGGGAATCTTCAGCACCAACGGATAGCCAAGTTTGCTGGCCACTTCCTTCAGGCCCTTAATGTCGTCGCGATACAGTATTTCGGTACGTGGTACGGCGAGCTTACGCGACACCATCAGATCATTGAGGAAGATCTTGTTGGTACAGCGCAGGATCGAACTGGGATCGTCGATGACCACCATGCCTTCGCGTTCGGCGCGATGGGCGAAGCTGTAAGTGTGGTTGTCGCTGGCAGTGGTCTCGCGAATGAACAGGCCGTCGTATTCGGCCAAGCGCTGGTAATCGTTCTTGCCGATGGGATCGACTTCGATACTCAATTCCTTACCGGCATTGATGAAGGATTTCAGCGCTTTCTTGTTCGACGGCGGCATGGTTTCATGGGGATCGACCAGCATGGCAACGTCGTAGCGATACAGCCGCCTTGCGCGAGGCTTGCGCCATAGTTTCTTGGAGAACCGATCCAGCTCGGTGGCGAAGGCGTCTTCCTGCGCATCATCCAGCGTGTGCAGGCCCACTGGTTTGATCGAACTGATCCGCCATACACGCTCGCGCTCGAACTCGATGCGCAGCAGCGGACAGGGATACATTTCGAACACCTGCCGCGCCAAGTCTTGCAACGCCGGATGGGACGTCTCGCCGAAGTAGACCAGGATGCCGAAATCAGTCGTATCCCGGCCGCCCTCGGGCAGGAAATGCGTGAGCTTAGCGTTGAGATCGTCGATGGCCAGACCGTACAACGAGCGGCGGCGCAAGTCGTTCACCGTGCGCACCGAGGGCATGACGCGATGCCCACGCGCTTCGGCCAACAGCGATACGTAATAGCCGGTGCCCAGATATTTGTAGCTGCGGCATAGGTTGAGCACATGGGTGCGTTCGTCGTCGCCGCCCACCGGTTCGCGCAAATAGTCCATCGCAGTGACGACGTCGACGGACGGATAGTAAGAGCCCCAGTCGGAAGCTTTCTCGACGACGATGACGAGTCGGGTCATGACACCTCGGAAGACTAGAAGAAAGACGTCGTCGCGTAGGGGCACGAGGCGGCGCAGCGCAAGGTAGCAGTGTCTTGTACCTCGGCAAGGTGCACAAGGGTATGCACTGAAGCGGGACTAAACGCGCATTCCGCCGAAGGCCCTCACGAACTGAAGGATGACCTTGGCCGGATGCTTTCCCGCGCGCTCTGCACTACAGTGCTGCGCTTACTCGACCCCAGTGACTTGCACCAGGCGACCGACCACCGGCGCGTTTGACGAGAACCCTGATGACCCCATCGCCAGCAACCACCGCCGTGCGGGTGCGCCGAGCCGAACTTTCCGATCTCGATGATCTGGTCGCACTGGAGCAAGCCACCTTCGACAGCGACCGGGTGAGTCGTGCGCAATTTCGTCGCCACCTAGATAGCAACACTGCGCACGTGCTGGTCGCCAGTGCCAACCATCGCCGCTTTCTTGGCACAGCGCTGGTGTTCTTCCGCAAGGGCAGTCGCGTGGCGCGGCTGTATTCGATTGCCAGTCTGCCGGAAACACGCGGCAAAGGTGTGGGCACGGCGCTGATCGAAGCCGCCGAGGCGACAGCCCGTCAGCGCCACTGTCACGCCTTGCACCTGGAAGTGCGCACGGATAACAAAACCGCCGTGCGCCTGTATGAACGGCTGGGCTATCACCGCTTCGGTCCGGTGGTGAAAGGTTTTTACGAAGATGGATCGGATGCTTATCGCTACGAAAAGCTTCTGAAGTGATCAAAAAGCGGCCAAGATCAACCGCCCAACGGTTGCCCGATCCTTTGCTGCGTGGCCTTGTCCGGGCGCGCCACCAGCGCCCCGGTACGCATCAAATCCACGCTGTAATGCCCGCCATCCACCAACGGCAAGAAGGCTCCGCTGCCAAACACCGCATCCACCTCGGGCCACCAGGCCGGGGTCTGCTTTTTCAGATCGAGCACGTCGCCCTGACCCGCCTGGCTGAAATCGATAACCGTGCGAGATGCCGTCATGTCCTGATTCGCATCGTCATAACGCCCGGAGATGCGATCCAGCCGGTACAACGGCGGCAAGCCTGCCAGCATGGCGGGCAACTTCCACTTCAGCACGATGGCATCAACCTGGAAGTCATCGCCTGAGAGCGTCACCTGGCGCGTGGCGCCATCCGGCCAGGTGAGTATGAGTACCCAGCGCTGTGGCGAGAGGATACGTGCATCGATCTGTACCACAGGCACCTCCTCACTCAGGAAGCGATAGCCCCGCAGCGACATGGCCAGGCCGCCGAGGAAGATGGCCAGCAGCAGAAACACCAGCATCAGCAACGCATGGCCGCTCGCCATAAGGCGGCGTCGATCGCGCACGTGCTGACGCGCCGCCAGTAGCTGGGCCAAGGCAACCAGCAAGACGATGCCGGCCAGGATGGCAAGCAAGGTCGCCGGCAGGCGCAGTAATTCATTCCAGTTCATTGACGACTCCCAATACCCACATATCCTGTGCAATCTGCTGCACATGATAAATGCTGCCGCGATCGCACCCTGGAATGCTTGGCTATACTGACAGCGTTTCCCTAGGACTTTGCACTATGCGCCGATCGATCTTGCTGCTATCGGCCTGCCTTGCTTTCGCAGCGATCCCCGGCTGCGGCAACAAAGGCCCACTCTATATGCCGCCACCGACTCCCGCGCCGCCGGCAAAACCCGCACCGGTGCACGCAAGCACGGCGGCTCAACCAGCCAGTTCCAGCAGCGTTGTCACCAAGCCGCTCAGCGGAAGCTGATCTCCTATTCGTCATGGTCTTACCATTTTCCAAGATGCATGGCAGCGGTAACGACTTTGTCGTGATCGACAGCCGCGGTGGCGCACTGGTGTTGAGTGCCGCCACGATCCGCGCCATGGCCGATAGGCATACTGGCATCGGCTTCGATCAGTTGCTGAGCGTTGAGCCGGCGCGCGATGGTGCTAGTGTGTTTTATTACGGCATCTGGAATGCCGACGGCTCGCCCTCTGGACAATGTGGCAATGGCGTGCGCTGTGTCGCCGCGTGGTTGCACCGTGCTGGTGCCCTGCCGCTGGGCAAGACCGTGCAGATCCAAAGCCCGTCGGGTCCGGTAGCGGTGCGTCTGGTCGATGCGCATCATGTCATGGTGGACATGGGCGAGCCGATCTTCGATCCGGCGCGCATTCCCTTCGATGCCCCGCATGCCTCCGCGCGCTACATCCTGGAGGTGGACGGCCAGACGCTGGAAATCGGTGCCGCGTCAATGGGCAATCCACACGCCGTCGTGGTCGTGGACGATCTTTCCGCCCCGGCATTGGCGCGGCTTGGCCCTGCCCTGACCGGCCATTCGCGTTTTCGCGAAGGCGCCAACACCGACTTTGTACAGAAACTCAGCCCGCGCCACGTCCGCTTACGCGTGCACGAGCGCGGTTCTGGCTGGACGCTCGCTTGCGGCACCGGCGCCTGTGCGGCGATGGCGGTGCTGCGACAACGCGGCGAAGTCGAAGTCCAAGTGCAGGTGGATTTGCCGGGCGGCAACCTGCAGATCGACTGGGTCGGCCCCGGTGAACACCTGTGGATGACCGGTCCTGCCAGCTTTGTGTTCGAAGGTGAATGGCTAGACTGGCAAGCAGGTGATTGATGCGCCAGCGCGTCCATCGCACATTCAGTTCCGGCAGTATGAATATGCCCCCGCGTTTTCCGGTTCGAGGTTTCGCGTATGACTAACGCACTGCTCAAAGACACGATCAAAGCCAGCGATGTAGCCACCTACCTGCGCAAATATCCGGACTTTCTCAGTGACTATCCGGAACTGGCGACGCTCCTGACTCTGCCGCGCGAACAGGGCACAGTGGCTTCGCTGGCTGCGTATCAACTGCAGACATTGCGCGACAAGAACAGCGAACTGGAACGCAAACTGGCGGAACTGACCACGATCGCTACCGAGAACGAACGCCTGATGCAGCGCGTGCACGAGCTTAACGTGGCGGTGCTGCGCGCCAATACCTCGGCCGTCGCGGTGCGCAGTGTGGTGGCCAAGCTCTCCGAAGATTTTGGCACCGACCAGATCCGGCTGGTGCTGTTCGGCGACCTGATCCTGCCGCCGGCGGACTGGCTGCTGCACGAACCAGGCGGGCGCACTGCCATGCCGGAGTTCGTGGATTTTCTTGCCCACCATGAACCCATGTCCGGCCGGCTTTCCGCTGAACGCCTCTACCGCTTGTTCGGCCAGCGTGCGCCGGAGATTCGCTCCGCCGCCGTGATGTCATTGGGTGAACTGGGTCTGCTGGCGATCGGCAGTCAAGATCCGGATCACTTCCAGCCCGGCATGGGCACGATGTTCCTGAAGATGATTGCGGCCACGGTAACTGCCGCGCTGGCACGCCTGAAAGACGGTGCCTGAGTACGGTCGTGGATATCCGGGGCCAGATCGATGCATGGCTTGCGCGGCTGGCCAACGAACGCAAGGCGTCACCGCACACTATCGAAGCCTATCGCCGCGATCTGGCCAAGCTGTTGCGTTACATGCAGACGCAACAGCTCCCTTCGTTCGATGCGCTGATACCCCACCGCATGCGCGGCTTTATCGCTGCGGAGCATCGCGGCGGTTTGTCGCCCAAGAGTCTGCAGCGATTGTTGTCATCGTGTCGCAGCTTGTTCCGCCAGCTCACGCGCGAAGGCTTGCTCACGCATGACCCGCTTGCCGGTGTGCATGGCCCAAAAGTACACCGCAAACTACCGCAAGTGCTGGACGTCGACGAAGCCACCGCATTGGTGGAAGGCGAGGGTGGCGAAGCACTGAACTTGCGCGATCGCGCCATGCTGGAATTGTTTTACTCCTCTGGCCTGCGCTTGTCCGAGCTGATCGGATTGTGCTGGATGGACCTTGATCTGGAAGCGGGTGAGGTGCGCGTGCTGGGCAAGGGACGCAAGACGCGTATCGTGCCAGTAGGCCGTCATGCGATGGCAGCGCTGTGTGCATGGGGTGAATTCGAGGGACGCGAGCCTAACTCGCCGGTATTCCGTGGTCGCCATGGCGCACCGATCAGTCCGCGTGCCGTGCAGGCACGGATGAAAACCCTTGCGTTGCGACAGGGTTTCGCCAAGCACGTACATCCGCATTTGCTGCGACATACCTTTGCCAGCCATATGCTGGAATCCTCCGGAGATCTGCGCGCGGTGCAGGAGTTGCTTGGCCATGCGGACATCGCCACCACCCAGATCTATACGCATCTGGATTTCCAGCATCTGGCCAAGGTGTATGACGCCGCGCATCCACGTGCGAAGAAACGAGGAGTGGAGAGAAGTGAGAAGTAATAGAAAAGCCCATCCGCGGCCGCCTGAGCCTTCTCTCTCTTCTCTCCACTCACTCCTGGCTCATTGAACTGGCCTTGCCCCATCCCCACGTTCAGCGTTCAACGTCTTTGCCGGAGCCTCACATGGAATCGTTCCACGCCACTACCATCGTCTCGGTGCGCCACCATGGTCGTGTCGTGATCGGCGGCGACGGCCAAGTCACGCTGGGCAATACCGTGATGAAAGCCAATGCCCGCAAGATCCGCCGTCTAGGCAAGGGCGATGTGCTGGCCGGTTTCGCCGGTGCCACCGCCGATGCCTTCACCCTGTTCGAACTGTTCGAGCAGAAGCTGGACAAGCACAGTGGCAACCTCACCCGTGCCGCCGTCGAGATGGCCAAGGAGTGGCGCACCGATCGCCGCCTTGGGCGCCTGGAAGCGATGCTTGCCGTGGCCGACAAAGAAGCTTCGCTGCTGATCTCCGGCAACGGTGACGTGCTTGAACCCGAGCATGGCCTGATCGCGATCGGCTCCGGTGGCCCATACGCGCAATCGGCCGCGCTGGCCTTGATGCACAACACCGAGCTCGATGCGCGTGCCATCGTGGAGCGCTCGCTGAAGATCGCCGGCGACATCTGTATCTACACCAATCACAACACCACGATTGAAGAGCTGTGAATGGGACGTCGGGAATAGGGGGGGCGAAAACCCTTCATCCCGCGCTCTTGCTCTTCCCATTCCCTACCCCCTATTTAGATTCCCGGCTATGTCAGAACTTACCCCACGCGAAATCGTCAACGAACTCGACCGCTACATCATCGGCCAACATGACGCCAAGCGAGCCGTGGCCATTGCGCTGCGCAATCGCTGGCGCCGTATGCAGCTTGAGCCGGCGCTGCGCGAAGAAGTAACGCCGAAGAACATCCTGATGATCGGTCCTACCGGCGTGGGCAAGACCGAAATCGCCCGCCGCCTGGCTACGCTGGCCAACGCGCCGTTCGTGAAGGTGGAAGCAACCAAGTTCACAGAGGTAGGGTATGTCGGCAAGGATGTAGAATCGATCGTGCGCGATCTTGCCGATGTCGCGTACAAGCTCACGCGTGAGCAGGCAATGAAACGCGTGCGCACGCAAGCCGAGGATCGCGCTGAAGATCGCATCCTGGATGCACTACTGCCACGCCGCCAGGCTCCCAGCGACTGGAGCCACGACCCGGCACCGGCCAGCGCGATCGAAACCGAAACACGCCAGAAGCTGCGCAAACAATTGCGCGAAGGTGCGCTGAACGAACGCGAGATCGAGCTGGACGTGAGCATGAATGTCGGCGTGGAAATCATGTCGCCGCCAGGCATGGAGGAAATGGGTCAGCAGTTGCGCCAGATGTTCCAAAACCTGGGCGGCGCCAAGACGCAGAAGCGCAAGCTGGCCATCAAGGCCGCCCGCCCGCTGCTGATCGAAGAGGAGGCCGCGCGCTTGCTCAACGACGAGGAGGTCCGCGCCCAGGCGATGGAAGCCGCCGAGCAGAACGGCATCGTCTTCATCGACGAGATCGACAAGATTGCACAACGCTCCGAATGGGGCGGGGCTGGCGTCAGCCGCGAAGGCGTACAGCGTGACTTGCTGCCGCTGGTGGAAGGCTCCACCGTGTCCACCAAGTACGGTCCGATCAAGACCGATCACATGCTTTTCATCGCCTCTGGTGCGTTTTCGCTGGCCAAGCCGTCGGACCTGATCCCGGAGTTGCAGGGCCGCCTGCCGATCCGCGTGGAGTTGTCCGCCCTGTCGGTCGACGACTTCAAGCGCATCTTGCGCGAACCGCACAACGCTCTCACCAAGCAATACGTGGCCTTGCTGGGTACCGAGGGCGTGACCCTGAACTTCGATGAGTCCGGGGTCGATCGCCTGGCCGAGGTCGCCTACCAGGTAAATGAACGCACCGAGAATATCGGCGCTCGCCGCCTGCACACGGTGATGGAGCGCCTTCTGGAAAAGATCTCCTACGAAGCTGCGGACAAATCCGGCGAAAACTACCTGATCAACGCCGAATATGTGGATAAGAACCTTGGCAGCCTGGTTCGTGACGAGGATCTCAGCCGGTACATCCTCTAAGCGCCTACCATTCAATACAACCTACTGTTTAAAAAGTAAAAATTAAACAACCACTTGCACTTAGCGGGCTGTAAACAAGCTGCCGGTCCCCTCTCTGGTAAAATGTCCAAATGGGCAAGATTATTGAACTGAAGACCACCGGCCAGCGTGCGCAACTCCGCGAAGCGCAACAGAAGCAGCAGTTGGTGCGTCTATGGCGCGGCGAACTCGAACACGGCAGCTTCTGCGGTTACGTCGGCAGTGTGGGTCGGGAATTTTTCCTGTTGTGGGTCGTGGGTGATGGCATCACCTACGACGGCATGTACATCATGCGGCACCGCGACATCTCCGAGCTGGAAACACCTGACAAACACAGCCACTTCATGGAGAAGGCGCTGGTATTGAAGAACTTAGTACCACGGCTCCCGCGCAACTTTCCGCTCGACAGCATTCGTGAAGTGGTACAAGCGGCTAGCGCGATGGCGCCGGTGATCGGTGTACACGTGGATAGCGAAGACGAATCGGAAGTTTGCTACATCGGCCGATTGGTCAGCGTTGAGGAGGATGGTTTCAATATGCAGGAAATCACCCCCGATGCAGAGTGGTTGCGTGAGCCTTCTTTCTTCGCCTGGGATGAAGTGTCGACGGTGACGATGGAAGACGGCTATGCACAGTCTCTACTAGCCGTCGCTGGTGCGCCACCACCGTTATTGCAGGGTGATTCCGACGTCGGCCGGGCATAGTGAGATCATCATCATTGCTGGCTCCAGCTCCGACAACGGCAGCAACTAGTCTACTTTCGCTGGACGTTTTTCCGCAGCGCACCGACATCCTATCCGTGCGCTGACACGTAGCGACTACTACAGCATGGCCTGTGGCTTTACGCTCTCCGGTAAACATACTGAGAGAACCTCCATGACGCGTCTTGTTGTCGTCGGCAGCATCAATATGGATCTGGTCACCGTGGCGCAGCGTTTCCCCGCGTCCGGCGAAACCCTGCTTGGCGAACGCTTTCTTTCCGTGCACGGTGGCAAAGGCGGCAATCAGGCCGTTGCGGCGGCACGCCTGGGCGCCGACGTGCATATGGTAGGCGCGGTGGGGGACGACGGCTTCGCCCACGCTTTATGCGATGCGTTGGTCGCGGAAGGCGTCCATAGCCAGCACATCACTCGCATCCGTGATTGCAGTAGCGGAACCGCCACCATCACTGTTGCCGGCGGGGAAAACCAAATCATCGTCGTGCCAGGCGCCAATGCGCGACTCAGTGCTGCACACGTGAACCAAGCCAGGCCGGAGATTGCAAGCGCCGACGCAATTCTGATGCAAATGGAAATTCCATTGGAAACCATAGAAGCCACCCTGCGCATCGCACAGCAGGAGCGGGTGCCGGTGATTCTGAACCCTGCGCCTGCGCAGCGATTGCCGTCGGATTGGCTGAAGTTGGCACGCTATGTGACGCCAAACCAGCATGAGCTGGCGGTTTTGCTTGGCGCAGATCCGTCGGAAGATTTTCGCGACCTGATGCGTCAGGCACCTTGTCCGGTCGTGTTGACCCGCGGTGCGGAAGGTGCGTGGTTTCGGGAGGAGGAGGAGCCGCAGCTTCAACGTGGTTTCCACGTGGAAGCCATCGACAGCACGGGTGCCGGCGATACCTTCAACGCAGCGCTGGCCGTCTTCCTACACGAAGGCTTATCGATTGCCGTACGCAAAGCCTGCGCTGCCGCCGCCCTTTCGGTCACCCGTATGGGTGCGCGCGGCGGCATGCCGCATCCGGCAGAGGTAGAGGCATTGCTGGCGCGGCAACGTAACGAATGAAGCCGCGTGGCAAGATGGTGGTGCTAGTTCGACAGTGCGTTCGCTGCGTTCAAAATCGTGTACGCGAGACGTAGTCTGGCATCTGTCGGATTGCTGCGATTGGTCAATAGCACGATGCCCATCTTTTTCGATGGAATAAAGGCGACGTAAGCGCCAAAACCTGCGGTGGAGCCCGTTTTGTTGATCAACACATCCTGTTGCGGAGCCCGCGATGGTTGCCAAGGCGTTACCACGTTGTTCTGAAGCACAACGTGGTCGGAACTGCCTTCAAGCAGATCGTTCAGGCTCACAGGGTAAGCCAATTGCTCCCAGATCAAATCCTGGGTCATGGCACCCAGCCTGAAGTAGCCAACATGGGTGTCCTCAATGGCTTGCTTGAGCTTGGGTTCCACGTTGACCAAACCAAGGTTGATCTCAACAAATCGCAGCAAATCCCTGGCATTGGTTTTCACGCCATACGCTTCTTCCCAAAGCATGCCTGGATTGACGCGAACAGGGGCATCCTTGTTGTTGTAGCCCTGCGCGTACAACACCATTTTGTCTGCGGGCACGTGAAGATAGGTATCGGACATGCCAAGCTTGGGCAACAGTACATGTTCGATCGCAACGTCGAAGGGAGTTTGCATGCTCTTTGCCGCAATCAAACCAAGCATGCCTACGCTCGGATTGGCGTAAGTGCGTTGGGTGCCGGCGGGATACTGTGGCTTCCACGCTTTGAAATAAGCCATCAACTGCGAGGTGTTTTGAATTTCGTCTGGTACTTGTATCGGAAAACCACCCGCTGTATGCGTCCCAAGGTTAAGCAACGTTACTTTGTCGAAGTCGCTGCCCTTCAGTTCCGGCAGATATTTGCCCGGATGATCGGTCAATGAAAGCTGGCCGTTGACTAGTGCATAAGCAACCAGAGTCGCCGTGAATGTCTTGCTAATCGACCCGATTTCGAAAAGCGTATCGCTGGTAACCTGCTGCTGGGTGTCGCGAGAAGCCACACCATAGTTGTAAAAATGCTGCTTGCCATCGACCGTGAGAGCAATCGCCACACCAGGTACTTTGTACTGCTGCATGAACGCCTGGACGGCAGGTTGAATATTCGTGTCAATATCCTTCTGAGGCGTAGCAGCCAATGCAGCGTTAGCGATAGCCGTAGCGGCAAGCAAACATGCTGCGTGAAATTTTCCCATGATTCGCGTCCCGATTTTGATTGCGTGTAAGAACCCGATGATCGTTGAATCATAACGAGATCCTCCTGTTCAGAGCGGGGCAAATAAATGGCGATCCGACGATGGCGATGCCTGCCTGGTCGACTTCTGTGCAGGTTCTCCAAAGGAAAACGACATTCGCTTACCCAGCTCTGCCGGAATTGATGATCACTCTTTTAGAGTTTCTCTTACACCATGCAGCCACACGTTGTGGTGACCGAGGATCACTGCATTCAATCGCAAGCGATAAAACATCTACTTCGACAGCTGCAACCCATCCTGTTGATGTCGGATCACACGAAACACTGGCGCAAACGGAGCGCGTTCATATATACCCCTACTTGCATCCACAACCAACTTGGCGTATATCAAATTACAATCGAACAAAGCCGTAGGAGGTGAACTCGTTCAATGTGGAATTAATCGCAATGGCACTAATTTAAGCCTACTCCTTCAGATCGTAATCAATATTATGAAACAGTTAAAAGATTCCTTCCTGAAAGAACGTTCGGGTGCATGCTTTCCTGACTTTGGTCGAATGGGAGGGTATATTAAGAAAATAATGCCGATTTTATTTTCTATTCTTGTGGGAAGCCTTGCTCGCCAAGTGTATGCGGACTCGGTGCAGGGAGACTCCCAAGTCGTATCTGCAAATGGCGTGATTATCTACGCAGGTGTCGGTGGCGTCATCTACTACTCAACCGACGGCACTACCTGGAATCGAGGCAAAATCGACAATCCTGGACAGTGGGCATCCCCTATAGGCGAGTTTAGCGATTTAGCCTATAACGGCCACGGTAGCTGGATGCTCTCCGAGCTCGAATCAGCACCAGCTGGCCAGTCGGGCGCTCGGGACATTTGGGTTTCCACTGATAACGGTGCACACTGGCATCCACAATATCCGAACAAGAACCCCGCCTATTGCGGTTACGAGGAATGTCTAGGATTTAAGCCAACAGGGCTCCTTGGCGTGCAGTTGCAGGGAAATTTCATTGCATTCGCCTACGGTGGATTTCCATATTTGGGTCATCCCCCATATTTGCGCCCCCCTTCCGAAAGAAACACACCACCCTTATGGACTTCGAAGGGGTCTTCTGGCGGAACACCGCGTGGCTTCGAAGTTTTGGGGGCGGCTCAGATCGATAATACAATAGTGGCACTTGCAAATGCTTCGAGCCAACAGACACTGTCACCGTATCAGTATGTTCGATCTAGCGACGGCGGCGCCTCGTGGACAGTTGGGGTGTTTGGAAACAAGGCTCATTTCCAGGGCATTGCGTATGGTAGAGACCCCTCGTCGAACATTGTCTGTTATCCGCCCGCTCTATGCATAAGGAACGGTCTATTTGTTGTGGTTGGACCTTACCTGACCGTTATGGCATCCGAGACAGGGAATTCCAATACATGGAGGTATGTTAGCGGTTTGGATAAGTTACCCAACACGACCATAAACAGAGTGCTTTATGACAAACCGCTTCATAGGTGGATTGCCGTCGGGAATAATGCCACAGCGTTTTATAGTGACACATTCACCACGCATGTTTGGAGTCAAACCAGCGGCATTCAGGGACCTTCGCGCTATAGCTTAACCATTTTAGCAGCCGATAATGACTATAGTGGCGCAGCGGTTGCAGCTGCTCACGGCACTTATTATGATTTCACATTTGAAAAACGAATATATTACACGACCGATGGCATACATTGGTCCTTGTCTGAGTGCATTGGTTGGCCTGACGCTATAATATGGGTCTCCCATCTGAAAAAATTTTTTGAATTTAGAGCGGTGCCATTGAGCGGTATTTTTGGATCAATACCCGATCCTTGGCATGAGGATGTTTTGAGTTCAGGGGACGGTGGCAAAACATGGATTTATGTCACTAGGCTACGAGTTAACACTGGAGCTTAATAACGGGTGTCATTAGACCCATGGTCTACTTGCCAATGCAAAACGAACTGAAGATGGCACCCAACAAGTCGTCGCTGGTGTAGGTTCCGGTGATCTCGCCAAGTGCATGTTGGGCATGTCGCAGTTCTTCGGCGGCGAGTTCGCCGGCTCGATTCTCGGTCAATACGATAGTCGTTCGTGCCAGGTGAGCAGCGACTTGTTCGAGTGCAAGCACATGGCGGCGGCGCGCGCTGAAAGCGCCTTCACCGCTACCAGCTCCAGCGAGCTGTTTGAGATACTCACGCAATGTCTCTAGGCCGTCTCCTGTCTTGGTGGAGAGCCAAAGCCACTTGGTATCCACGCGTTGTTCAGTGTGTGCTTGTTCGCTATCCAGATCAATCTTGTTGACAATGACGATGCGTTCGACCGCAGGGGGAAGATCGGCCAACCACGCAAGATCTGCTTCGGCGTGTTGGGCATCAGTCACTAACAAAACGACATCAGCGCGCTCGCGTTCGCTGTGTGCACGGCGTACGCCTTCGCGTTCGACGGGATCGTGGGTATCGCGCAAGCCTGCAGTGTCAGCCAGTTCCAGCGTGTAGCCATCAAGATGGATGCTTTCCCGTACGACATCGCGGGTGGTACCCGCGATGTCCGTGACGATGGCTCGTTCGTTGCCGGCCAGTGCGTTGAGCAAGCTGGATTTGCCGGCGTTGGGTCGACCAACGATAGCAATGCGCAAACCGTCGTTGAGCCGAACGCCTCGTCGTGTTTCGCGTAGCAGCTCATCGAGTTGCGTGCGCAAGGCTTCCAATTGCCGGGCAATCGCAGGATCCGTCAGAAAATCGATTTCTTCTTCCGGAAAATCGATGGCGGCTTCGATATGCACACGCAAGGCAATCAAGGCATGCAACAACGCTTCGACCTTGTTGGAAAACACGCCTTCCATGGACTGCAGCGCTGCGTGTGCGCCCGCTTGTGATCGTGCGGCAATCAGATCAGCTACGGCTTCGGCTTGCGCAAGATCGAGTTTGCCATTAAGGAACGCACGCTCGGTAAATTCACCGGGACGTGCCAGACGTGCACCCAATTCACCGATACGCCGCAACAACGCAGCAAGCAGAACGGTGCTGCCGTGACCTTGCAGTTCCAACACGTGTTCGCCGGTATAGGAAGCAGGCGAGGGAAAATACAGCAGCAATCCGCGATCGATCAGTTGGCCATCCGCATTTCGAAATGCGGCGAAGTGGGCGTGTCGCGGCGTTGGCGCGCGACTTAGTAGTGCTTCGGCTATAAACGGAACGCGCGGCCCCGAAACGCGTACAATTCCGACCCCAGCGGCACCAGGAGCACTGGCCATTGCGGCGATGGTGTCTTCGTAAAAGGCGTCGGCGGTCATGGGTTTAGCATAACCGCGGCGGGCGATGCGTGGCCGCCCACGTGTTGTTATCAGGCAGCTTTAGCCTGCACGGCTTCGGTACGGCGCGTAACCCACCATTGCTGCAACAGGCGGCACAGGCCGTTGACGACGTAGTAAAGCACCAGGCCCGAGGGGAAGAACAAGAAGATTACCGCGAACATGAGCGGCATGAACTTCATCATCTTCGCCTGGGTGGGATCCATGCCGGCGGTGGGCGGCATCATCCACTGCTGCACGAGCATCACGACGGTGTAGAGGATCGGCAGCACAAAGTAGGGATCGGCCGCGGACAGGTCGTGGATCCAGCCAAAGAACGGTGCTTGGCGCAGCTCCACGCTGTCGCGCAACACGTAGTAAAGGCCGTAGAAAATGGGAATGGTGATCAGCACCGGCAGGCAGCCGGCAGCGGGATTCACTTTTTCCTTTTTGTACAGCTCCATCATCGCCTGCTGCATCTTTTGGCGATCGTCTCCATAGCGCTCTTTCAGCGCATCCATGCGCGGCTTGAGCTTGCGCATCTTGGCGGCGGATTCGAATTGCGCATTGGTGAACTTGAAAGTGACAAGGTTGATCAGCAGCACCAACAGGATGATGGACACACCCCAGTTATGGGTGAGCTTGTCGAGCTTGGCCAGCACCCAATGCAGGGGTTCGGCGAAGATCTTGAGCATGCCGTAATCGATGGTCAGCTCCAGGCCCGGCGCCACGTTTTGCAACTGATCGGGCAACTTGGGACCGATGTAGAGCTCGGCCGCGCTACTGGCCTGCTGGCCTGGCGCCACGCTGATCTGCGGACCAACACTGCGAATGACATATCGCGGTGCGCTGCCTTGCTCGTTCACCATAGCGCTGGAGAACGTATCCGTTTCCTTGGCTGGCGGAATCCAGACGCCCAGGAAGTACTGCTGCATCATCGATACCCAGCCACCGGTGGCGGACTGGTTTTGCAGCGGTTCCTTCTCGTACTTGTCGAAGGGCAGTTTGTTGAATTTCTGTTCCGGCGTGTACCACACGGCGCCGAAGAAGCCGTAGCGTGACTGATCGGAAATGCGCTGCAGAAAGTTACTGTAGACCGGAGCAGGGCGATCCACACGTTGGAACTGACGATAAGCGTTGCCGTCCCAGTTCTTGCTGCTGCCGTTGTCGATCTGCTGGTCGAGACCGATCACGTAGCTGCCGCGATGCAGGGTGTAGCGCTTGAGCACCTTGATGCCAGATGGATCCGCCCAGGTGAGGTCGACATTCAACGCATCCTGACCGGAGGTCAGTTCATAGCTGGTCTGCGCCGACTGGAAAACCGCACGGTGATCGGGAGCAGCACTATCCGCACTGACTAGGCCGCTCTGTGCGGCGAAGTAGTCGGCCACGCCATCGTCCAGCAAACGGATCGGTACCGGATTCGGATCCTTCCTCGTGCGCGGCGTGACTGGGTAATCCAGTAACTCCGAACGCACTATGGTACCACCGCGCGTATCGATGGTGAGGCGCAGGACATCGGTGGTTACCGTGATCAGTTGCGCCGTGCCTTCCGCGAAACCGTTGGCGATGGTTGGTGCGGCGCCCGGGACGATGTTGCCATCAGTGGTGGTGGTCGACACTGTGGTCGGCTCGTTGACAGGGTGCGGACCGTAATCCTGCTCCCATGCCTGCCAAAGCAGGAACGAAACAGCCAGCAAAGCAAACATGAGGAAGGTGCGCGTTTGATTCATCGCGTAGCGATCCGGTTCCAGGCGCCGCGCTGGCGGGCCACTTGGGTGGAAAAAGAGAGGTCAACTCGTCATTGTGGCGGCGTCGCCACTGCGCTTCAACGGCGGAATCCTACGCCACAGCGTTTCGAGCTCAGCCAGCAGCTCCGGACCGGGGACGCCAGCAGCCTGTTCGCGGGCCATGACCATCAGATCCAGCGGCGGAAGCTGGTTACGGACGCGGCGAAAGGATTCGCGCAAGAGCCGCTTGATGCGATTGCGCTCTACCGCGCGTTTGGAAACCCGTTTGGAAACAGCTAAGCCAAGTCGTGCGTGACCCCGTTCGTTCTGACGGTAGCGCACAGAAAAACAGCGGCCGCCAAGGCGGCCGCTGGCTTGACGCAAGACAGCAAAGTCACCGGCTCGGCGAATCCGCGCCTCGCGCGGCAGGCCGGTGGTACCCATATACGTGAACGCTTACGGGATCAGGCGCTTGCGGCCCTTGGCGCGGCGTGCGTTGAGCACTTTGCGACCATCGGCCGTGGCCATGCGGGCACGAAAGCCGTGCGTGCGGGCGCGCTTGAGCTTGCTGGGCTGGAAGGTCCGCTTCATGGCTTCCTCCTAAAATGAATGAGTGAAAAAAGATTGGGAATTATGCGGAACGAAACCAATGGCTGTCAAATGAATGCTTGACAGCAACTTGTGGATATCCATGTGGATAGTTGTCATGGATGTGCTGCTAGACTTCCTGATCCACCCTGCGCGAAAGCGCCCCTGCTGTGGCTGATAGTATCCATGAGTGACTTGTGGCGGCGCTGTCTCGAGCGTCTGGAAGGTGAATTGAGCGCCGAGGACCTGCATACGTGGCTAATGCCACTGCAGGCACGCGATGATGCGGACGGCTTGCAGCTTTATGCGCCCAATCCTTACACGTTGGATGCTGTTCGTGAACGTTATTTACCCCAGATCGAGGCCGTACTGACCTTGCTCAATGGCCAGCGTATGACTGTGCGCCTGGAAGTAGGCTCCAGTGCCAATGGCGCTAGTCATGCTCGGCCTGCCACTGCCACGCCACGCTCAGCCACAGCAATGGTGGAGCCGCAGGTGGCCAGCTTCAGCCACAACCTTGACCCGCATTACACCTTCGAAACCTTTGTGGAAGGCAAATCCAACCAGCTCGGCAAGGCCGCCGCGATGCAGGTGGCCCAGAACCCAGGTCGTGCCTACAACCCGCTGCTGCTTTACGGCGGCACCGGCCTGGGCAAGACGCATCTGATGCACGCCGCCGGCAACCTGATGCGCGAACGCAACCCGAAGTGCAAAGTGCTGTACCTGCGCTCTGAACAGTTCGTCGGTTCGATGATCGAAGCCTTGCGCACCAAGAGCATGGACGAGTTCAAGCGCCGTTTCCGTTCAGTGGATGCGCTATTGATCGATGACATCCAGTTCTTTGCCGGCAAGGACACCACGCAAGAAGAGTTTTTCCATACCTTCAACGCGCTGTTCGAATCCAAGCAGCAAATCATCCTTACGTGCGACCGTTATCCGAAGGAAGTGGACAAGCTTGAGCCGCGCCTGAAATCGCGCCTGGGCTGGGGTTTGTCAGTAGCGATCGAGCCACCCGATTTCGAAACACGCGCCGCGATTTTGCTTGCGAAAGCGCAGGACAAAGGCGTGTCGGTAAGTGAAAACGTAGCGATGCTGCTGGCCAAACGCATCCGCTCAAATGTGCGCGACCTAGAAGGGGCGCTCAACACGCTGGCCGCACGTGCCAACTTCTACGGCCGGCCAATCACAACAGATTTCGCCGAAGAGACTCTGCGCGACCTGCTCGCAACGCATGCTCAGGCGGTCACCGTCCCGAATATCCAGAAGATCGTCGCCGAATATTTCGGCGTACGCCTGCAGGATCTGCTTTCCAAGCGCCGTGTGCGCTCGCTGGCCCGTCCGCGGCAGATTGCCATGGCATTGTCCAAAGAGCTTACCGAACACAGCTTGCCTGAAATCGGCGAAGCCTTCGGTGGGCGCGACCACACCACGGTATTGCACGCCTGCCGGACGATCAAGAAGTTGTGCGAAACCGACACCCGCATGCGGCAAGACTGGGAACAATTGATCCGCACGCTCACAGGTTGATGGCGCGATGTTGAATAAGCGCTTGAAAACCAGCAGGGTATCCTGTGGATAATATGAAGATGTCTTGAAGCCCAAAAGTTATCCACTGTTGATACACAACTCGTCGATAGTTCAAGGCACAGGAGGAATTTTTTCAACCTACTGTTTATTAAAGATAATTTGCCTTTATCAAGTTATCCACGGCACCTACTTCTACCACTACTTTTCTTTTAAAAACAGAACTGCGGATTAGGGAA
Organism: Dyella sp. M7H15-1; assembly: GCF_004114615.1. Classification (NCBI taxonomy): domain Bacteria; kingdom Pseudomonadati; phylum Pseudomonadota; class Gammaproteobacteria; order Lysobacterales; family Rhodanobacteraceae; genus Dyella; species Dyella sp. M7H15-1. The sequence continues at coordinate 2,533,970 of NZ_CP035300.1, read as the reverse complement.
AGCACAAACATGCAATTCAGCATCCAACGAGAAGCTCTGCTTAAACCCTTACAGCAAGTGGTCGGCGTGGTGGAACGTCGACAAACACTACCGGTTCTGGCTAACCTCCTGGTCAAGGTGGGTGACGGAAAGCTCTCTTTCACCAGCACTGATCTTGAAGTGGAATTGATTGCGTCAACGGAAGCGGAAAAGCTTGTCGATGGCGAGACCACCATTCCCGCGCGCAAGCTTTTCGATATTGTGCGTGCATTGCCTGATGGCGCTAAGATCGAACTGAAACAAAACGGTGACCGCATTGCCTTGAATGCAGGGCGCAGCCGCTTCACACTCACCACGCTGCCGGCGACGGAATTTCCGACGATTGACGCGATTGAGTCGGTCGAGCGCGTAAGCCTTCCGGAAGAAGTGCTGCGCGATCTGATGGATCGCACTGCGTTCGCGATGGCGAACCAGGATGTTCGGTATTACCTCAACGGTATGTTGCTGGATGTGCAGGAACACGCGTTGCGCTGTGTCGCGACCGACGGTCACCGCCTTGCATTGAAAGAAACGCAACTGGACAGCAAGGTCTCCGCACGACGCCAAATCATCATCCCACGCAAGGGTGTCAACGAGCTGGTTGGCTTGCTTGAGTCTGGTGAAGGTTCAGTTGAGCTTGAATTCGGTCGCAATCATCTTCGCGTGCGTCGCGGGAACGTAGTTTTCACCTCGAAGCTGATTGATGGGCGTTTCCCAGATTACGAAGCTGTGATTCCATTAGGCGCAGACAAGCAGGCGACGCTCAATAGAGAGGTGTTGCGAGGTGCATTGCAACGTGCCGCCATTCTTTCCAACGAAAAATATCGCGGTGTAAAACTCGAATTCTCGCCCGGGAAGCTGAAAATTGTGGCGCATAACCCGGAGCAGGAAGAAGCTGTCGAGGAAGTGGAAGCAGAAACGGGTGTTTCCGATCTGAGCGTTGGATTCAACGTGAGTTATTTGCTTGATGCTCTGGCTGCGTTGCACGGTGAGAAGGCGCGTTTGAGCCTTCGAGATGCCCAATCAAGCTGTCTGGTGCAGGAGGATGGTACGGAGCAGTCACGTCACGTCATTATGCCGTTGAGGCTCTGATTAGTTCGCATGCCAGTCGCTTGTCCGTTGTCGACATCGCAACGCCGGGGCCATCAAGCTCCGGCGTTGCCGTTTATAGGTATTTGTTGATGCAGCTCGAACGGATGCAGCTTCGTGGCTTGCGCTGTATTTCCAACGCGACGCTCGATCTGGGGGCGGGATTTAACGTTTTGGTGGGGGCGAACGGCGCAGGCAAAACCTCTTTTCTGGAAGCTGCGTTTCTTCTTTCACGTGGTCGTTCGTTTCGCAGCGGAGCCCGAGAAGCACTGATGCAGCGTGGTGCGTCGGCTTTGAGTGTGTTTTCAACCCTTCGACGGGACGATCAGCGTTTGATCCGGCTCGGACTGGGCAGAGAAGGGGGGCGATGGGAAGCGCGCATCGATTCTCAGGACGCTACCATCGGACAACTCGTGCGGGAGTGTGCGGTTGTTTGCTTTGAACCTGGATCACACGCATTGATTGCTGGTGCGGCAGACGAGCGACGCCGATTCCTGGATTGGGGAGTGTTCCACGTGGAACAAGAATTCCTATCCGTTTGGCGGAGATATCAGCGGGCGTTAAAGCAGCGAAATAGCCTGCTGCGGAAGGAATCAGTGTCAGAAAAGGAACTTTACGGGTCATGGGAGCTGGAAATGGCCCGTACCGGCGTGCTGATTGATGAATGGCGTCGGGACTACTTGGGAGCGTTCTTGCCGCACTTACGTGAGCAAGCGGCTTTGTTTCTTCCTGAACTGGGTGAGGTTGAACTTCGTTACCGCGGAGGTTGGCCTGAAGGAGAGAGTTTGGCCGTCACCCTGGCAGAGCACCGTTTGAAGGACCAAACTCGTGGTCATACGACAGTGGGAGTTCATCGGGCGGATTGGTCACTGTCGTTCTTACAGGCTCCCCAACGGGAGCATCTCTCCCGTGGACAAGAAAAGCTCGTAGCGTTGGCCTGTTTGCTCGCGCAAGCCCGATTGGACGCAGAGCGTCGTGGGGAATGGCCGATTATCTGCCTAGATGACTTGGCATCTGAGCTGGATCTCGATCATCAGACCGCGGTTGTACGAAATTTGTTGTCCGCGCCTGCTCAGGTGCTCATTACCGGAACCGAGATGCCACGTCCCCTTGAAGGCGCAGCCGTGAGAGTGTTCCACGTGGAACAGGGTGAATTGACACCTCTGCTATCATAGTGAATTGCATCTAGTCCGGCCCCTCTGGCGCCATACCGGGCGGATTAATGGCGTCGAGACACGGTCATTGCATGAACGCATCTTACGATTCGAACAGCATCAAGGTACTCAAAGGTCTGGAAGCGGTGCGCAAGCGCCCAGGTATGTACATCGGAGACACCGATGACGGCACCGGCCTTCACCATATGGTGTTCGAGGTTGTGGACAACTCCATCGACGAGGCCCTGGCTGGCTTTTGCGATCATGTTGTCGTGACCATCCATGAAGACGGCTCCGTCAGTGTCGTGGACAACGGCCGTGGTATCCCTGTAGACATGCACCCGGAAGAGGGGCGTTCCACGGCAGAAGTGGTTATGACTGTCTTGCATGCGGGCGGCAAGTTCGATGCGAATTCGTACAAGGTTTCCGGTGGTCTGCACGGCGTGGGTGTGTCGGTGGTGAACGCGCTTAGCGAACACCTTTGGCTGACGATTCATCGCGATGGCCACGAATACCATCAGGAGTATTCGCTAGGCGAGCCGCTTTATCCCGTGAAAATGATCCGCCCCTCGGAAAAGCGCGGCACCACTGTACGGTTTTTGCCCAGCCCGCAGACCTTCACTCATATCGAATTCCATTACGACATATTGGCTAAACGCCTACGCGAACTAGCTTTCCTCAACTCCGGTGTCACCATCGACCTACGCGACGAGCGTGGGGAAGGGCGCCACGACACCTATGCCTACGAAGGCGGCATTCGTTCCTTCGTGCAGCATCTAGCCCAACTCAAGACTGCGCTACACCCGAATGTTATCAGCCTCAGTGCCCAACAAGACGGCATCAATGTCGAATTGGCAATGCAATGGACCGACTCCTATCAGGAAACAATGTTCTGCTTCACCAACAACATTCCTCAGCGCGACGGCGGCACCCACTTGACGGGTTTCCGCGCTGCTCTGACACGTGCGATCCAGGCCTATATCGAAAAGGAGGGGCTGGCCAAGAACGCCAAGGTCACACTCTCTGGTGACGATATGCGCGAAGGGCTGATCGCCGTGTTGTCGGTGAAGGTACCTGATCCGAAATTCTCCTCCCAGACCAAGGACAAGCTGGTTTCGTCTGAGGTGAAGACAGTGGTGGAGCAGGTGGTCTACGAAAAGCTAGGCGAATTTCTGCTGGAACATCCAAACGAAGCCAAAGCTATTGCTATCAAGGTGGTCGACGCAGCCCGCGCCCGTGAAGCGGCGCGCAAAGCCCGCGAAATGACTCGCCGCAAGGGTGCACTCGATATCGCAGGCTTGCCGGGCAAACTGGCCGATTGTCAGGAAAAAGATCCTTCCCTTTGTGAACTGTTCCTGGTGGAGGGTGACTCTGCAGGTGGTTCGGCCAAACAGGGGCGCAACCGCAAGACTCAAGCCGTGCTGCCGCTGAAAGGCAAGATCCTCAACGTGGAGAAAGCCCGCTTCGACAAGATGCTCTCCTCGGCCGAGGTGGGCACCTTGATCACTGCATTGGGTACAGGTATCGGCAAAGAAGACTACAACCCCGACAAGCTGCGCTACCACCGCATCATCATCATGACCGACGCGGATGTGGATGGCTCGCACATCCGCACGCTGTTGCTGACGTTCTTCTACCGCCAGATGCCGGATCTGATCGAACGCGGTCATGTCTACATCGGCCTGCCGCCTCTGTACAAACTTAAACAAGGCAAGCAAGAGTTGTATCTAAAGGATGACGCAGCCCTCAATGCTTACCTGATTTCCAGCGCGGTCGATAACGCCGAACTCACTTACAGCCCAGGCGTGTTGCCGATTAGCGGCGAAGCATTGGAAAAACTGCTACGCGATTACCAGGGGGCGCTGGATCAGATCGAACGCCTCGGACACCGTTTCGACGCCAACGTGCTCACAGCTATGCTCGAGCATGCCCCCATCGACGCGCATCACTGGAACGATTCGGCCGCGATGCAAGCCTGGCTGGATGGTGTAGCGAAGAGTCTGGCTGCAAGTGGCTTGGGCAAACCGCGTTATCGTCTTTCCTTGCGTGCTTCCCACGCAGAGCATCCGGCTGCGATCGAGGTAGTGCGCGACCAGCATGGTCTCAGCCACATCTGGCTGCTGTCGCAGCCATTCTTCAGTGGCTCGGAATTTCGCCCGATTCTCACGATCAGCCAGCAGTTGGCAGGACTAATCCAAGCGGATGCTGTGATCCGTCGTGGCAACGCTTCACGTGGGGTCCTGAGCTTTGCCGAAGTCCGCGGCTGGTTGCTTGACGAAGCGAAGAAGGGACGCACCATTCAGCGCTTCAAGGGTCTGGGTGAAATGAACCCCGAACAACTTTGGGAAACCACCGTTAATCCCGAAACACGCCGCATGCTGCAGGTGGGCATCGAGGACGCTATTGCGGCAGATCAAATGTTCTCGATGTTGATGGGCGAGGCGGTCGAACCACGTCGTGATTTCATCGAAGCCAATGCATTGAAAGTTGCCAACCTTGATATTTGATCCACGAGTGGGCTGGAGCATCTACATCTGGATTGCGCCTACACGTGGATCATTAGCGTGCACATAATATCGCGCGAGTGCCTAATTTCGCACGCAAAGCAGATTTCACAAAACACGTATCCGTCAAGTAGGAAAAATGCGGACGCGCATGCCTGCATTGACATAAGTTATTGATTTGTAAACAGCTTTCATGCCGCACTGCGACTTGTTATCGACAGTCGGCTCAGGTTAATCTCAGTAATCTCCCGCACCGTTCGGGTGTGAAACCCGACTCCTTTGATTTTGAGGAACGCTATGAAACACGCTTCCCTGAAGATGCTGGCCGGCGCAGCGTTTGCGTTGATGTTGGCAAGCACTCCGGCGCTAGCGAACGACAACTCGTCGTCGAGCGACCAGCAGAAAGCGGCTCCGCTTTATCCAAATGCGACCCGCAAAGAACCGAAGCTGGATCTCACCGACAAAAAAGAGCAGCAGGCCCTCAATGACGGCCTGACGGCAGCCGAAAACAACGACAAGGACAAGGCCACGCAGTTGCTGCAGCCGATCGCCACGGGCAGCAAGAGCAAGTACGCGCAGGCCATGGCACTGCAAGGACTTGCTCGCGTCGATGCCACAAACAACAACCTTCCGGCTGGCATCGACAAGCTGAAGCAGGCGCTCACTAACGGTGTGCTGCCAAACGATGCTTACTTCCAGCTCAAATACGAACTCGCGACGTTCTATCTGCTTAATCAGCAGTATCAAGACGCCATCAATGAGGCCGAACAGTGGCGCTCCGAGGGTAAGAAGGAAACACCGGAGTCCTATGCGCTGGAAGGCGAAGCCTACTACCACATGAAGAAATACCCCGAATCCATCACTGCTATCCAGAAAGCGCAGTCGATGGCTGGGGACAAGGCAGATCCACGCTGGAATCAGTTGCTGATGCTTGATTACAGCGAATCCGGACAAACGGACAAAGCTGCCGCACTCGCCAAGCAGGCCGTCAGCACTTCACCGACCGACCCTACCAGTTTCCACAACGCGCTGAGCCTGTACATTCAGTCGAAGAACTACGCTGATGCGCTGAAGCTGATGGAGCAGACCCACATCGAAGGCAAAATCCCGTTCTCCGAGAACGACTACGTCACGATGGCCAAGCTCTACATGAATGATGCGCAGAGCGACAGCAACCAAGATCCGAGCGGTGACACCACCAAGGCTGTGCAGATCCTCCAGGAAGGTATCAGCAAGAACGTAGTGAAGCCGAGCGCTGAGAATTACATGTTGATCGGCGACGCCAATATGATCGGCCAGAACTTCAATGACGCCGCTGCGGCCTATCAGAAGGCGGCTCCATCTGCCAGTGATGGCGAGCCCGCCTACAAAGCCGGTGTGGCTTATGTGATGGCCAATCAGTACAGCGAAGCAAAGCAAGAGTTGCAGCAAGCCATCAGTAAAGGCGTGAAGCATAAGGGCAAGGCCTACATGGCCCTAGCCCAGGCAAATATCGGCCTCAAGAACAAGGCAGCCGCGGCCGATGCAGTCATGGAAGCGGAAAAGGACCCGGAGACGGCCGCCCAAGCCAAAAAATGGCTTAAAGACGCCAATATTGGCAATTGATTCGTAAGCACACGGCATTTGTTTCGGCCGCACAGATGGACGTCTATTCGATTGCCATCCAATGCCTATACGAAAGCTATACAAACGCCATGTGCTGTTGTACCGTTGGACTTTTCCCGCATTGTCCAGTGGCAAATGTCCCCCTTTTTGGGAACGGCTTTGCCGATGGTTGCTGCGACAACGTCATTCCGATTGACTAGCTCCTGATTGAAAGCGACAGATGGCCTCAAGTAACGAAGATACCGGCGCTAAACCGTTCAGTTGGGGGCGCACATGGGCGCTGGCGGTAGCCATCGCGCTGCATGCGTTTGCTTTCCTGATACTGATCGCGCCGATGGCGCCTCCGAAAACGGCGGAAGTTCAGAAAGAAAAGGTCGTGCAGGTGAACTTCCTCGAGCCACCACCACCACCACCACCACCACCGCCGCCGCCGCCAGAACCACCAAAGCAGCCGCCGCCGAAGATCATCAAGCAGGTGGTCCCGCCGCCAACTCCGCCACCGCCGGCACCGCCGCCGGCGGTGGAAGAAGCTTCGACCAATGCTGTGGCTTCGCCGCCGCCGGCACCGCCTGCTCCGCCGGCACCGCCGGCGGATATCCAGGCTGGCCAGGACATCAGCTACAACAGTCGTCTCCAGCCGAAGTATCCGCCGCAGGCTATTCGCCAGCGGCATGAAGGCACGGTGACTCTGCTAATCCTCGTGTCCGAGGATGGCACGCCGAAGGACATCAAGGTCGACCAGTCCAGTGGCTTCCGCGAGCTTGATCGTGCGGCGATTGAAGCGGCTCAGAAGTGGCGTTTCAATCCAGAAATCAAAAACGGTAAAAAGGTTGAGGGATACGTACGCGTGCCTGTCAACTTCAATCTCAACCAGCTGTAATACCTATTACAGTTACTGTTCACGCCTGACTTCCAAGGGTAGCGTTTATGTTCCAACAGACTCCTGCTTCCGATGCCGCTCCGGCTCTGGGTGGCAACGCCAATGCGATGGCCATGCAACAAATGGGTTTCCACGACCTGCTCCACAACTTCGATTTTCTGGGGTGGATCGTATTCGTGGTGCTCGTGGTGATGTCGTTCTCTTCGTGGTACTTCATCATCGCCAATGCCATCCGTAATTCAATGGTCCGCGGTCGCGCTGATGGCGTGATCAACGGCTTCTGGTCCAATAACTCCACCCAGGATGCTATCCGTGAGTTGGAAGCCCAACCCAAGGGCGAACCCTTCTCGAAGATCGCTCTGGATGCTGCCTCCGCCGTGGCTCACCACCAGCAGGCTTCCGCTGGCGGCGGTCGTCTTGCGGAATCGCTGAGCCGTTCGGAATTCATCGACCGTGCCCTGCGTCAGGCCGTTGCTCGTGAGAGCCTGCGTTTGGAAGGTGGCATGACTCTGCTTGCCACCGTCGGTTCGTCGGCACCGTTTATCGGTCTGCTCGGTACGGTGTGGGGCATTTACCACGCGCTGATCCGCATTGCCGCGTCCGGTAATGCTTCAATGGAAGCCGTGGCGGGCCCCGTGGGTGAAGCGCTGATCATGACCGCCTTCGGTCTGTTTACCGCTATCCCGGCCGTGCTTGCCTACAACTTCTTCACCCGTTCCAACCGCCTGACCTATGCCCGCTTCGATGAATTCGCGCATGACCTGCACGACTTCTTCGCCACCGGCGCACGCGTCGAAGGCGTCGCTCCGACTCAGAAGTGAGGATTGACCCATGGCGATGAGCTCCGGAAACGAGTCCGGCTCGCCGATGTCGGAAATCAACGTCACGCCGCTGGTCGACGTGATGCTGGTGCTGTTGATCATCTTTATGATCACAGCACCGCTGATGTCGCACCGGATCAGGGTGGATCTACCGACGGCAAATCCGAAAACCACGGATACGCCGCCGTTGACTCCGCCGATGGATTTGGCCATTAAGGAAGATGGCAACATGTTCCTCAATGACGATTCGAACCCGATCACCGATACCGAATTGAAGTCGAAATTCGCGGTGTTCGCGGCGATGTCACCACAGCCAGAACTGCAGATTCGTGCAGCCAAGGACACGGAGTTCAAGATCGTCCGGAAGGTTCTGGGCGAAGCGAAGGATTCGGGCATGGTGCACGTCGGCTTCATGACCACCGGTAAGGAGTGATATCCCATGGCATTTAGTATGGGTGGTGGCAAGGGCCCCATGGCCGACATCAACGTCACACCGTTGGTTGACGTGATGCTGGTGTTGTTGATCATCTTCATGATCACGGCACCGATCATGACTCACAAGGTCAAGATCGATCTGCCGCAGCCGAATCCGAACATCATTCCTCCGACTAACCCGCCGGAACCGGTTCACCTGAAGATCGACCAATCCGGCGCGTTCTATTGGAACGACACTCCGGTGGATGAGCCGCAGTTGAAGACTCAGATCGCAGTTATTGCAACCAAGAGCGAAGCGGATCAGCCGGAAGTGCAGATCGATGCGGCCGATCAGGTGCCATATCAGGTGGTTGCTCGCGTTCTGGCCGATGCGAAGAGCTACGGCTTGAACAAGATCGGCTTCACTGATAGCAGCGGACAGTAAGCAAATCGCAGCGATTGAATCGGAGCGGTTCAATCACTGTCAGGCGTTACCCGCAGAACCCCCGCGAAAGCGGGGGTTTCTGTTTTGCGTGGCTGTTTAGACAGCCATTTCTTCAGCGCAAAATTTGCAGATAGTTGCGCACGGTATTAGCCAAGCCTTCGTAAAGTGCTTCACCGATCAAGGCATGGCCAATAGATACTTCGGCAAGACCGGGGATAGCCACACGTAAAGTGCCGAGATTTGCTTGATTAAGATCATGCCCGGCATTGACAGCCAGACCAGCTTGTTGCGCACGACGCGCGGTATCTACGCACAGAGCAAGCTGCTCGCCCGCATCGCCTTCCTCAAAAGCTTGTGCATAAGGCCCGGTGTAAATTTCCACGCGTTGCACACCCATGGCGGCAGCATGCTCAAAACCCTTCGCTCCGGGATCGACAAACAGGCTTACGCGACAGCCAAGCTCGCGGAGTTCCGCAACCAAGGGACGCAGTCGCTCGGTGTCATTGGCGAGATCGAATCCATGGTTAGACGTGATCTGCCCATCACTGTCCGGTACCAGGGTCACTTGCGTTGGGCGCACTTCGCGCGCGAGCACCATCAGACCCGGGTAATTGCCGCGTGGCGCTGCCAACGGATTGCCTTCTATGTTGTATTCAACGCGTCCGCGCAGTAGAGCGGCCAAGGTTCGCACGTCATCAGGCCGTACGTGCCGCATGTCAGGGCGCGGGTGAACGGTAATCCCGCCGCAACCGGCTTCGATACAAGTGACGGTAGCACGTGAAATATCAGGTTCCTGGCCACCACGCGAATTGCGCAACACGGCGATCTTGTTGAGATTGACGCTAAGCAAGGTCATGGATTGGAGAGCAAAATAGATGTCGGGCCGAATACACTGCGCCGATCAGCCGTTCTCGGCAAGTGTCCAGATGTCCACAGCCAGTGATGGGCCGCGCCAAGCTAGGCTGGCAACATGATCACAGTCGATCTTCAGGCAATGGAGCTGCCACTGTGTGGCGTCATCACCGTCCAGCCAGAGCAGATCGGGCGACTCGGATGCAACACTCAAGTGCAATCGATGCAGGCCAAAGGTCACGCCTCGTCCCAGCGCTTTAAGTACCGCTTCCTTGCTGGTCCAGAGCTGCAGAAAGGCGATCTCACGCCGGTGCTTGTCTAGCGCCTGCAGTGCTGCTACTTCCTCAGGGTGGAAAAACCTCTCGGCTAATTGCATGGCCCGAGGTCTTGGCCGGATACACTCAATATCGATACCCGGTGCGACATGACGAGTAATGGCAATAATGGCCTTATCCACGCTATGCGACCAATTGAACTGCAAAACCTGGTTCCATGGTGGCGCGAGGTCCGGTCGCCCATGTTCGCCATCGATCAGAATGACAGCCTCGGCAGGCAGGCTTAGATACACACCCAGCAACGCTTGCAGCGGCCGACGCTGCTGGGATCGGTGATAGTCGATCAACCAGATATGTATGCCGCCGTCGCCTAGGTTGGAAGCAATGCTGGCGACATCATGGCCGAGAGAGGTGTGCATCAGCACATGCTGCCGGATCGCCACTGCTGGGTACAAGCGGTGGCGATGGACCTTTTCCCGATACTTGCGAGACGCCACACTAGAACCTCAGCGAATCAGGCGCTCATCGATCAGATTCTTCACTACGCCCGGATCAGCCAGCGTTGAAATGTCGCCGAGCTGATCAGACTGATTCTCGCCGATCTTGCGCAGGATACGGCGCATGATCTTGCCGGATCGTGTTTTGGGCAGCCCCGGAGCCCATTGCAAGTAATCGGGTGTGGCGATTGGCCCGATTTCCTTGCGCACCCAGGCAATCAGCTCCTTGCGCAATGCGTCGCTGCCCTGCTCCCCGGCCACCAGCGTGACATAGGCATAAATGCCCTGTCCCTTGATCTCATGCGGGCAACCGACGACTGCTGCCTCGGCCACCTTCGGATGAGCCACCAGTGCACTCTCCACTTCAGCAGTGCCGATGCGGTGACCGGAAACGTTGATCACGTCATCCACGCGGCCGGTAATCCAGTAATAACCATCTTCGTCACGACGTACGCCGTCGCCAGTGAAATAGTTGCCCGGATAGGCCCTGAAGTAGGTGTCGATGAAACGCTCATGGTCACCGTAAACGGTACGCATCTGGCCCGGCCACGAATCAGTGATCAGCAAATTGCCTTCGCAAGCACCATCCAGCACGGACCCGCCCGCGTCGACCACCGCAGGCTTTACGCCAAAAAACGGCAAGGTCGCCGAACCCGGTTTGGCATCGATGGCGCCCGCCAGTGGCGTAATCAGGATGCCCCCGGTTTCCGTTTGCCACCAGGTATCGACAATAGGACAACGCGCGTCACCGACTACGCGGTGATACCACTCCCAGGCTTCCGGGTTGATGGGTTCGCCCACCGAACCAAGCAGGCGCAAACTGGCACGCGAACATTTCTTCACCGGCGCTTCACCCTCACGCATCAAGGCACGGATAGCGGTGGGCGCGGTGTAGAAGAGGCTGACCTTGTGCTTGTCGACCACCTGCCAGAAACGGCTGAAATCTGGATAATTCGGCACGCCGTCGAACATCACCGTGGTGGCGCCATTGGCGAGTGGGCCATACACCACATAGCTGTGTCCAGTCACCCAGCCCACATCGGCCGTGCACCAGTAGACATCTTCCTCACGCAGGTCGAACACCATCTCATGGGTAAAGCTGGCGTAGACAAGGTAACCACCCGACGTATGCAGCACGCCCTTCGGCTTACCAGTTGAACCGGACGTGTAAAGAATGAAGAGAGGATGTTCGGCGTCCACCGGCTCAGGCGGACAGTCGACTAATTGCCCTTCCATCAGTACGTGGTAATACCGATCGCGGGGCGACTGTATCGGTACCGCAGCCCCGGTGCGGCGTACCATGATCACCGTTTCCACGCTGTGAGTACCCGGTCGCGCTAGGGCAACGTCGACATTCGCTTTCAGGGGAATCTTCTTGCCACCACGCATGCCCTCGTCGGCCGTAATCACCACTTTGGCGGTGGAATCGGCGATGCGGCTGGCGAGCGAATCGGGCGAAAAGCCGCCGAACACCACCGAGTGAATCGCGCCAATGCGCGCGCAAGCCAGCATCGCAACCGAGGCCTCCGGAATCATGGGCAGATAGATCGCTACGCGATCCCCCTTGTTGACGCCAAGATGCTTGAGTGTGTTAGCGAACTTGCAAACTTCAGCGTGCAACTCGCGATAGCTGATACGGCGCGAATCGTTCGGATCGTCGCCTTCGAAGATAATAGCCGTCTTGTCCCCGCGCTCGGTAAGGTGACGATCGAGGCAGTTGGCCGAGACATTCAGCAGACCATCTTCGTACCAGCGGATGTGCAGATCTTTCGGATCGTAGGAAACGTCGCGGATCTTGGTGGGTTTTTTCGACCATTCCAGTCTTTCGCCGATGCGACCCCAGAAACCTTCGGGATCCTTGACCGACTCGGCATACAAACGTTCGTAGTCCGCCTTACGAAGATGCGCCTTGGCGGCAAATGCGGGATCGACTGGATAGACCTTTGACATGTTCGCCTCCTGCTCACCGATCAACCGGGAGCACACTCAGTGAAAAACCGCATGACACTTTTTTGCGAAGTGTCGATCCATCGAGTGTAGCGTTTGGGCGGCTAAACCATCAAAGCTGCAGTGCAACAGAGGTGCGATGTCACCACCTGTTCCACACATCTCTGGCCTAATATGAGTCGTCGATCAAGCCGCACGGGGAAAATGGAACGATGGTTGAGCAGAATCCGTGTAATTATTCAGCCCACCCCTACCGATTTCCGCGCTGGATGAACGATTGTCACGCCGCACAACGTTGAGCACACTGCTCGCCGATGAACTCCTCCGTCAAACCCGAAGCGGCGTCGAGCGGATCTACTCCGCCATGCATACCTGCATCCAGCAGCAGCGCTCCGTGTTTGCGTTCTACTGCGACACGTTTCACTATGACTTCGGCGGCACCGACGTGAAACCTTCGCTCGTGCCTACCCCGGGCTGAATAGTTACACTTTAACAGGCGACGACGCACTCAATCGCCTGCTGCAGACGATCGACAACAACCACGGCACAAACTGACAGGGAGGTTGATCATGAATACCACGCACACCGTAAATTCGAACCATGGGTTCCCGATGGATCGTACATTGCGCAACCTAACCTCGGCTAGTTTCGATTTTGTATGTCACGTTGAGTGCGTGCTCGATCTAGGTTGGCATACTCTTTGTAAGAATAGACCCACCGTTTTTAGTAAAACGACAAGGCGGCCAACGCTTTGGTCGATAGTGAGCCGTTATGCGATGGTTTGTTTGCTGCTATGCCTGTTGGGTGTGGCGCTAAACGCGCGTGCGGATCACGCTCCCATCAACTATTTCGCCAGCACCAATTACAATCAAGATCCGTCGACCCAGCGTTATCCTTCTGCAGTAGCAGCGCTTGAGGCAGGCTGGCCTTGGTATGCGCAGCAAAGCGCATGCGGAACACACCCCATTTTTCCCGTTTTTCTGGGGAATGCGCGAATGAGGCATGCCGCGGACTACTCTGATGGGGATTTTTGGGAACCTTATTCCGAGCACCGATTGTGTAGTTCCGGTGAGATATCAAACCCACCGTCCTACACCCTGGACAATATCACCGAGCAATGGTCTTCCTGTACTTCGCCGCCAGCACCTGCCTACCGTTATCCTGGGATCTCTTGTCCTTCTCCGACGGGCACTGACATTCAAAAGTCACGTGGAAAGTCGGATTGCTCGTGTGGCGACCCTATTGACGTCGGCAGCGGGAATGTCTACGAGACTAAAACGGAATACCAAGGAAGCGGTCCATTCCCCTTGGAGTTGACGTGGACCTATAACAGCACAGGGAATAGCGGCTCTACATCACAAACTGAAATGGTGCTCGGCACCCATAGATCGCTGAACTATTTACGAACCGTGCGGGCATACAGCATGCCTGGCACAACCTTTGTCTCAGCCTACGTGACACGACCCGACGGCAAAACCTATATCGCGGACTACGCGAATGGTGTGTGGACGTTGGACGCAGATGTTGACGGCTCGCTCACATCCACGCAGGACAGCAATGGCAATTTTATTGGTTTCACTTATTTGAATGAGAAAGGTGAAACCGAGACCTACGATGCATCCGGAAATTTACTGTCGATGGCAGATCGAAACGGCTTTACGCAAACAGTGACGCGTAATAGTGCGGGTCAAATCGCCAGCGTGCAGGATGCACGAGGACGCACGCTTACGTTTGCCTATGACTTATACGTTTGGTAGCAACGGCAGAGTTGCAACGGCCACTGACGGTCTAGGCAATATTACGGCGTTTAGTTACGACAACGCCAACCTGCTGTCTCAGCGAGTTGATGCACAAGGAGCAAGCACCCAGCGCACCACCACCCTTCTTTGGAACGATGCCTTGAGGTTGCCGCTGACTCGCTCCGTGGCCAACGCCAGCGGCACCGTCATCAGCTCCACCCAATGGGTCTACCACACCACCGGCCAAACCCTGGCTCGCTGCGACATCGATCCGACTAACAGTGCGGCATCAGGTTATAGCTGTAGTACGACGGGCACCGTCCCCGCTGGCGTGCGCCGCAGCACCTACACCTACTGCACCGCCGTCGACACCGTGCAGTGTCCGTTGGTCGGCTTGCTACTGACCGCCACCGGTCCGCGCACCGATCTCACCCAAACCACCACCTACCGCTACTACATGACCGGTAGCGCGACGAACTGCGGCACGCCGGGCGCGGCCTGCTACCAAGCCGGCGATCTGCACACCGTCACCGATGCCCTGGGCCACGTCACCACCCTCGCTTCCTACGATGCCGACGGCCGCATCACGCGCATCACCGACGCCAACGGCGTCAACACCGATATGACCTACACCCCGCGCGGCTGGCTCGCCTCGCGCACGGTCGGCGGCGCGACGACTAGCTTCACTTACATGCCCTACGGTGCCGTACAAACCGTCACCGATCCGGATGGCGTCACCACCACTTACGGCTACGACACCGCACATCGCCTCACCAAAATCACCGATGCGCTCGGCAACACCATCCAATACACCCTGGACGCCGCCGGCAACCAAACCGCCGAACAGGTCCATGACGCCACTGGCACCTTGCACAAAAGCCTCACCCGCAGCTTCAACACCTTGGGCCAGCTCACCACGGTGATGGATGGCCTCCACCACACCATCTTCGATGCAAGCGCCGGCACCAGCTACGACGCCAACGGCAACCTGGTGCAAAACAGTGACGGTTTAGGTATCCAGCGCCAGCAAGGCTACGACGCCCTCAACCGCCTGGTGCAGACAATCGACAACTACAACGGCAGCGATACCACCACCCAGAACACCACGACGGCGTATCACTACGACAGCTTGGATCGCCTCACCCAAGTCACCGATCCCAGCGGCCTCAACACCACCTATCACTACGACGGCCTGTCGGACGAGACGACACTCACCAGCCCCGATACCGGCGTCACCGCCAAGACCTATGACGCCGCCGGCAACGTGCTGACCGCCACCGATGCCAACGGCAATACCGTCACCTACACCTACGACGCCAACGACCGCCGCCTGAGCGCCAGCTACGCCGACAGCACCCAGAACATCAGCTACGCCTACGACGAACCCAACAGCGTCACGGGCTGCACCACGTCGTATCCCATCGGCCACCTGACGCGGGTGATCGAAAGCGCCGTCACCACGGCGTACTGCTACAACGCCCAGGGCTACGTGATCCAGAAGAGCCAGACGGTCGACGGCCACACGGATGTCACGGGCTACATCCGCAGCCCCGGCGGCAAGCTGCTGAGCATCACCCATCCCAGCGGCAACCAGGTGAGTTACAGCTACGATGCGGATGGCCACATCAGCGGCGTCACCGCCACCACCGCCAACGGCACCACCACCCTGGTCAGCAACGTCACCTATCTGCCGTTCGGACCGATCAGCGGCTACACGCTGGGCAACGGGCAAACGATCACGCGCAGCTACGACGCCAATTATCGGCTGACGGACCTCGTCGGCCCGGCGTTCACCTTGCACGTGGCGCGGGACGCGATGGGCCATATCACCGCGACCGGCAACAGCCCCGGCGCCAACCCGGCCACCGAGACGTACAGCTACGACCCGCTGTATCGCCTCACGGCCATCACGGAAGCCGATGGCAGCACGCTGGAGAGCGTGACGTATAACCCGACCGGGGATCGGTTGAGCAAGACGGGCAGCGGCCTGGCGACGGGGGCGTACAGCTACAACCCCAATACGCATCAGTTGATCGGCACGGGGAATGCGGCGCGAACGGTGGATGCCAACGGCAACACCACCGCGATCAACCAAGCTGGCAGCACGTATGGATTTGGTTACAACGCGCGTAACCGGATGGCGCTCGCCCAACTCAACCAGAGCACGGTTGCGAACTACGCCTATAACGCCGACGGTGAACGCGTAGCCAAGACGGCCGCAGGAACGACCGAACGCTACAGCTACAACGAGGATAGTCAGCTTTTAAACGAATACGGCACGACCAATCGCGACTACGTCTAGAGCCTGTCGTCATGAGGTGTTGAAATATGGTTAACTACCCGCCATGGAATCTTGCTGGATGGAATCCTCTGTGACTGCAGCCTATCGACGCCATGACATCTCCGATGAAAAATGGGGTTTGCTTGAACCCCATTTGCCGGGTCAAGCGGGCCGATGGGGGCGTGTAGCCAAAGATAATCGGCAATTCATCAACGCAGTGTTCTGGATACTTCGCACCGGAGCGCCGTGGCGAGATTTACCACCCGAGTACGGCGATTGGAAGAATACCCATCGGCGCTTTTGTCGCTGGCGCGATAACGGCACATGGGAAGGTCTGTTGGAACGTGTGATGGATGAGCCGGACTTTGAGTGGCTGATGATCGATGCCAGTCACTGCAAGGTTCATCCTCATGCAGCGGGAGCTCGTGGCGGCAATCAGGGCATAGGTCTCACAAAAGGGGGCGCAACACCAAGATACATTTGGCCGTGGATGCGCATGGTATGCCAGTCCGAATTCTTGTTACAGAGGGTACCCGGGCAGATTGTTCGCAGGCCGCGGAACTGATCAAAGACATTCCTGCTGAGCATCTCATGGCCGACAAAGGTTATGACAGTGATGCCATTGTTGAGCAGGCTCATGAGCAAGGCATGCAGGCGCATATTCCGCCACGTAAAAACCGAAAAGAGCCGCGCGACTACGACACGTACCTGTATCGTCATCGCCACCTGGTTGAGAATGCGTTTTTGTACCTGAAACAGTGGCGTGGTGTGGCGACACGCTACGCGAAGAATCTGTCCTCTTTCCTTGCCGCTGTGCAAATTCGCTGCCTCGTCATGTGGCTCAGAATCTTATGACGACATGCTCTACCTTGATGGTATTCCGGTGGCGAACCTTGACACGCAGGGAACGGCCACGTCGGTCGCCTACGTCACGGCAGATCAGCTGAGCACGCCGCGAGCCGTCGCCGATAGCAGCGGCAACTCGATATGGACATGGGCCTATCAAGGGAATGCCTGGGCTGAACAAGCACCCACAAGCAATGGCTATACGTATAACTTTCGCTTCCCGGGGCAGTACTTTGATGCCGAGACGGGCCTGGTTTACAACGGTGCGCGCTATTACGACCCGGCATCGGGACGCTTCCCGCAAGCTGATCCGGCTGGACTCCGCGGTGGCATCAATCCGTATGTTTACGGCCTCAACGATCCGCTGACGTATATCGACCCATCAGGGCTGTCGCCCCCAGGCGCACCGCCGCCGATCGGGCCGTTTCCGCCGGAAGATCCCGGACAACTTCCTGGTGCATCAGATATCCCGGGTGGTCTTCCTGGTGGGCCATGGACACCAGCAGGGCCGGGTCAGTTACCGGGTGATTTCTATGGTCCAGCTCAACCGAAGGGTGGGAGGGCGATGTGCAGGTGGGTGCCTGAAGGTAATAATGGCGAGCCGCCCTATTGGAAAACAAAGGCACCAGGCCAGAAGGGTTGGGATCGTTGGAACTTGAATGGAAATTGGCAACCGCCAGAACAGGCACATCCTGGAAATCCGCCACCAGCGGAGCCGCCTGTTGAGCCTACGCCGCCTGCCGAACCGCCAGTCACAGAACCCCCGGTTACTGAGCCGCCGGTGATAGAACCGCCTATTATTGATCCGATCATTCCATGAAGACGACGATCACTGTTACACCGGAGCAGTTATGACTTCCGAAGAAATGGATGCTCGCGAAGAGTTTGAAAACTGTTTCCTTCACTTTGTCCAAGCGTTGCAGGTTTTGTCCCACGATGCAGATACGCAGTGTGAGGAGATGGGCAACTACAACACGCCATGGGAAATTCAACGCGATACAGCCGGTAGTGGTTTGGGATCTTTGCGTTTGTCGGCGCCGTATCTAAGCTGGGGACAGGCCGAAAAGATTGTTGATCTGGTGGCTGCATTGAGGCGATTACCAAAGGAGGCGCTGTCAGTGCCAGTGCCTCATATGAAGATGATTGGCCACGCTGGATGCATTACTGCGATGAACCATCCGGCTTGGGAGCCGCTTCGCAAGGAGGCTACACAGTTGCTAGTGCTGTTGGAACCGGCAATCAAACGAAACGAAGCCTATTTCCAGGAGCAATAGAAAGCTTGGTGTTAATCCATGGGTAATCGAACTGTTGAAAAAACCATCACGTTCACCCTCGACGCCACCACGCCGCTGAGCGCGGACGAGCAAGCCATGCTCGTCCGCTTGGCAGCCATGCCAAACAGTGACATCGACTGCAGCGACATCCCGCCCAGCTCGCCCGATGCCAAATGGATGCGGCCAGGCGGTCCGCCGGTCGTCATCGCGCAGGAACGTAAGCCACGCAACTAGCCAGGCGTTTTTGCATCATCACTGCATCACGTTTGGCTCATGGTTGTATTAGCCGTGACGCAAAGTGCATCACCTTCGTATTAAGTTTGTCTCACCTTGGCATCATCGTTGTCTCTGCCCATGGCCCTGCGGGCCATGGGGATGGTGGTGGACCCTCTTGGCGTGCAATCTGGCCGTTTTTAGGGGTGTTTGCGGGCCGTTGGAGGTGTCCCTTAACCCCCAAATCGCGCCATACACATTACGCTCCTCTGCGGGAGCGATAAGAGCATGCGCAACGCGTTGATGCGCAAATCAATATTCAAAAGTGAGACAAAGTTAATACACGCAAAAATGCTTACACGACTACTACACGATGCCGCGCAAATGGCTATGCTGTGCGCATGAAGCGATTACAAACCGCTTACATGCTCGCAACGGAGTGACTTGCTCTGCATGAAGGTCGTCAGCATCCGGCTCTCTGAAGCCGCCGCCACCCGTTATCAGGCTATGGCCGACGAGGCTTGGCCGAACCCGATTCCACTCTCCACCTACCTCAAGCGTCGGCTCGAAGAAGGCGATGCCATCGCCGAACATCTTGACGCGTTGCGTTTGGACATCCGTGATTTAGCGGTCGATATCGGTCGAGGGCATGGACGGCCTGATGGTAGCCACGCGGACAGTGTGGCTATCGAAACTCTGCTACTGCTACGCGCCGTGACCAATCCGCAACACGTGCGTATGGTGCAGGCGGAACTGCAACGCCAGGGCATCACGCCTTGGCAAGCAGAAACATCGCAGTGACTCGAATCGGGTCATCGAGTGATCAACCAGGTGTGCACATGATCGATGAAAAGGAAAAGCTGGAACGTCATCGGGCGGTGGCCAATGCCATCGCTACAGTGCGCTTAGAAGGTCTGAGCGTCGATCCAGTGACGACGGAAGATCTAAACCGCCATGCACGTGGTGAGATCGAACTGGACGCCGTGCTGCGCCATCTGCGCGAGCGAATTGCCGCCGGTGCGTTCCGTGATCCATCCACAGCACCCTAAAGAGAAGCGGTTACCCGGGCCGGGTAATGCTGATTGCCTTGGAAATTTAGCCAGCTAAATCTTTTATAGAAATAAAAAACACCCACCTCTCAGGCCGCTGTCGCGGCCCGTGAGGCGGGTACTATGCGATCGACGCCGAGGTCGAACCGTTTTATCTCTTAGCCGCTTATCGGCTGGCTTGCTGCAGCACCGTGTCGAGCATCTGGCTGACGAACTTCTGCTGTGCCTTGGGGAGCTGACTGACTTGCTCTAGCTGCTGCTGTAACCGCGATGCCGGACCGCGCTTGCTGTTGCGCTTCGTGTCCTCGCCAATCAGCTCCTCGATCGACGTATGCAACGCACGGGCGATCACCGGCAATGCCGATACCTGGATGCGTCGCCGCCCCACCTCGTAGGCGTTGATGGTCTGCTGCGACACGCCCAGCAGCTCGGCGAGCTGGACCTGGGTGATGTCTTGCTCCTTGCGTAGCTGCGCAATGCGGTTGCCGAGCTGGACGAAGAAAGCTTGCTCTTCCTTGCTGAGGGCCACGGTCGAAATCACGGACGGGAGGGTGGCCATAACCGTAAGTCCTCATCTGACTGCGTATTCCGACGCAAATCGGCCACTGATTCCGAGCTAAATCGGCCACCCGTTCCGACGTAAATCGGCCCCCCATTCCGAGCCAAATCGGCCACCCTGCCAACGTCATGCGTGGACCCCTGATCGGGCACGCTCGCCCGCTTTTCCCCAGCGAGCAGAGCGATGCCCAAAGCGAGGTTGTCCATGCGCAAGATTCGAGAAGTTCTCCGGCTCACTGCGGATTTCGGCGATCGTGACCGCGTATTTCGGTTGATCGTGACCGGTCAGCGCCAGTCATTGTGCGGTGCACTCGAGTGTAACTGGACCGGTCACGATGAGGTATCGGCGGCTGGCTTGGCGGAGGACTTTCGGCGCATCGATTCGCCCTTCAGCACGATGCGATGAGAGCGGTGTACGAGACGGTCGAGGATGGCATCGGCGAGGGTGGGATCGTTGAGCCAGGCGTGCCAGTGTTCGATCGGTAGCTGGCTGGTGATGAGGGTCGATTTGCCGTTGCCGCGATCGTCGATGACCTCCAGCAGATCATGGCGCGCCGCCTGATCGAGCGGTGTCATGCCCCAATCGTCAAGGATTAGCACGTCGATGCGCGCCAACTGAGCAAGCACGCGACCGAAGCTGCCGTCGGCGTGGGCGATGCGTAGCATCTCGGCGAGGCGTGGCACACGCTGATACAGCACCGGGAAGCCTTGGCGGCAGGCATGTTGTCCAAGCGCACACGCCAGCCACGTTTTACCAACCCCGGTCGGACCGGTCAGCAACACACTTTGCCCCTGCCGGATCCAGTCGCCGCCGGACAAGGTGGCGATCAGGCGTTTGTCGATACCGCGGTCGGCGCTGTACTGCACATCTTCCAGGCAGGCCTGGGCGTGTTTGAGCTTGGCCACACGAAGTAATCGTTCCTGCCGTCGACCGTCACGCCAATGGCGTTCGCGATCGACCAGCATGCCGAGCCGATCTTCGAACGGCAGATCGTGACAGGCCGGCAACAGGCGCTGTTCTTCCAGCGCCTGTGCCATGCCGTCGAGCTTGAGGGCACGCAAGTGTTCAAGGGTGGGATGGATCAACAAGGTGGTCTCCTTTTCAGTGAGTGGTGGGTGGATCGCGGTAATAGGTGGGGCCACGCAGGTTGACGTGGTCGGGTGTGACCCAGTCGGTTTGGGCGATGGCGCTGGGCAAGGGGTGTTGATCGAGCTTGTTGTGCAGGATCGACTGCACGGATTTGCGCGTGCGCGAACCGATCGCCCACGCGCGTGCGCAGGCCGCTTCCAGGCGGTCGTCGCCGTACTGGCGCGCGAGCGCCAGCAGCCCCAGGCAACTGCGATAGCCCATCTCCGGATGCGGGCGCTCGGTCAGCAGGTGCTCGACCAACTGACGGGTTGCCGCGCCGATCGTGTCGGCCCAGTGCAGGAAGCGACCGGGTGACCATTCCCGATGCGCACGATGTGCGGCCGGCATGTGGTCGGCGACGGTGGTGTGGCGTCCGCGCGCCGGGGAGCGGACGTGGCTGGCGATGCGCTGGCCGGCATGCAGGATCTCGACGGTGGTGTCGGTGATGCGCGCCTCGACGGTCTTGCGTACCAGGCTATGCGGCACGCTGTAGTAATGGCCATCGACCTCGATGTGGTAATCGATGTTGACCTTGCACGGCTTGAAGCGCGCCGGCTCATAGGGTTGCGCCGGCAAGGGCATCAGGGCGGGACGGTCGATCGTCTCGAACCACGAACGGCGCGAGCCGTCGAGCTTCTTGAACGGCCGTGCATTCAAGTCCGTCAGCAGGTCGGCGATGGCGTGATTGAGAGCGCTGAAGGTAAAAAAGCACGGATGGCGCAAGCGCGCGAGGATCCAGCGCTCGACCACCTGCACGCCGACCTCGACCTTGGCCTTGTCCTGCGGGCGTCGTGGGCGGGCCGGCAGGATCGCCATGCCGTAATGCTCTGCACACACCTGCGTAGCACGGTTGAGCACGGGCTCGTAGCGATCCGGCTGGGTGATCAGCGCGCGCGGATTGTCAGGTACCACCAGCGCCGGCACGCCACCAAAAAATGCCAACGTCTGCGTCAAGCCGCGCAGCCAGTCGATCTGCGTTTCGCCCGGTGTGGCGCAGGCATAGGTGAAACTGGACGCACCCAGCACGGCCACGAAGATGTGCGCTCGCTGCAGCTCGCCGGTGTCGGGGTTGACGACGCCAAGGGTGGGGCCGGCGTAGTCGATAAACAGCTTTTCACCGGCAACGTGCAACTGACGCATCGAACGGCGCAGCGAGGCCGTGTAGTCGTGGAGGTGCTGGCAAAACTGGGTGTATTGGTACGTGAGACGGCCAGCGTTCGCGTCGCAGTATTCCTGCCACAACAATTGTCGCGTGACGCCTTTGCGGCGCAACTCCCGATGCACCCATGGCAGATCGATGGGTGCCCGCTCGCCACGCACGGCGGGTGGTGACATACACAGCTGGGCGGCAATCGCGTTGTCGTCCATGGCGGACAGGCCGGGCCAGTCCAGTCCGGCGGCCGTGGCACGTTTCACGTACTTGCTGACCACGCCCTTGGACAGACCCAAGGCCAAGGCGATGCGTTCGTGCGAGAGGTCGCACTCCAGCTTCAGTCGAAGACATTCTTTGATCTTGCGCATAGCTACTCGCGGGGTCGGCATCGCCACTCCAAAAAGCCGTGGAGGATGCCGTTGCGTTGAAGTTATGCACAACGAGGGGCGCGTTTCGGTAAGCCGTGACCGCTGATTTCGGTGACCGTCGAAAATCGGTCACGATCAACCGAAACGGGCGGTCACGGCTTACCGAAATGACCGGTCACGCCTTACCGAAATGGGCGGTCACGATGGGCCGAAATACGCAACCATCGGGCCGAACGTCGTCGGCGTGCTGAACATGCAAGTCAACATGCGCAAGCATCCCGAATATGCGTTGCGCGCATGCCTGGGCATTTTGCGCTTGGCCAACGACTTCTCGCCGCTGCAACTGGAGGCAGCCTGCAAGCAGGCGCTGGCGCACAACAGCACCAGTTACCGCGCCATTCGTGCGCTGATCAAGCACACCCTTCCGCAAACCGAATTGACACTTTCCCTGCCCGAGCACGACAACGTGCGCGGCGCGTCCTACTACCACTGACGGAGACCACGATGGTGCTACATCCCTTGATCGAACAACTGCAATCCTTGCGTTTGCGCGGCATGGCCGCCGCCCTGACGCAGCAACTGGCATCTACCCAAGCCGACCATTTGCCCTTCGAGGACCGCCTGGCCCTGTTGGTTCAGCACGAGATGGCCGACCGCGATACGCAGCGCCTGCATCAGCGTTTACGCTGGGCCAAACTCGGACAGAGCGCCACCCTGGAAGACCTCGATACACGCATCGCACGGGGGCTGGACAAGTGCTTGATCGCCAAACTCGCCACGCTGACGTGGATCAAAGAGCACCTGAACGTGCTGATCACCGGACCGACCGGTGTCGGCAAGAGTTATCTCGGGTGTGCGCTCGCTCAAGCGGCCTGTCGGGCAGATTACTCGGTGCGCTACTTCCGCCTGCCACGATTGATCGATGAACTGACCAAGGCACACGCCGAATCACGTCGTAGCGCTTACTTCCGCTCGCTCGCCAAGGTCGACGTGATCGTGCTCGATGACTTTGCCCTGGCACCGCTGACCGACCTCAATCGGCGCGACCTGCTGGAAATCCTCGACGATCGCTACGACAAGAAATCCACCCTCATCACCAGTCAGTTGCCGGTCGAGCAGTGGCATGCGTACCTGGGCGACCCCACCCTCGCCGACGCCATCCTCGATCGCCTCGTCCATAACAGCTACCGACTCGCCCTCACCGGCGAGTCCATGCGCAAGCGCGCTCCGGCCACGGTGGCCTCGACCCGCTCCGTCACCCCATAATCCACCCACCCCGCGCACGGCCTTTGCCGGGGTGGCCGATTAACCTCGGAAGACCCGGCCGATTTGGCTCGGATCAGGTGGCCGATTTGCGCTGGAATGAGTGGCCGATTTCGTCGGAATACGCACCCGGGACAGCAACGGCCGCATCCAGGCCATCACCGCCATGCCGCCCCACGGCACCGCCAGCACGGTGGTGAGCAACGTCAGCTACCAACCGTTCGGCCCGGTCAGCGGCTACACCCTGGGCAACGGCCAGCAAGTCACGCGTGCCTACGACGCCAACTACCGGCTGACGGACCTGACCAGCCCGGCCTTCACCCTGCACGTGGCGCGGGATGCGATGGGCAACATCACCGCCATCGGCAATGCGCCGGGGGCGACTCCGGCGACGGAAACCTACACTTACGATCCGCTGTATCGCTTGACCCAAATCACGGAGGCGGATGGCAGTACGTTGGAAAGCGTCACGTACAACCAGACCGGTGACCGCCTGAGCAAGACGGGCAGTGGGCTGGCGACCGGAAATTACGGCTACAACCCGAATACGCATCAGTTGATCGCGACGGGGAATGCGGCGCGCAGTGTGGATGCCAATGGCAATACCACGGCGGTCCGCCAGGCGGGGAGTGTGTATGGGTTTGGGTATAACGATCGCAATCGGATGGCGGTGGCGCAGCTCGCTGGGAATACGGTGGGGAGTTATACGTATAACGCGTTGAATCAGCGGGTGCAGAAGGTTGCTAACGGCGTAAGCCAGCGCTTTAGCTACAACGAAGCGAGTCAGATGCTGGCCGAGTATGGCGCGACCAATCGGGATTACATCTGGATGGATGGAATTCCGGTGGCGAATGTGGATGTAGCAAACGGAAGCGCTTCGATCAGTTATGTCACGGCGGATCAGTTGGGAACGCCACGTGCGATTGCGGATAGCGCCGGAAGCACCCTTTGGCAATTCGCTTACCACGGTAATCCATGGGGCGAAATGCAACCAACGTCCAACGGTTATGTTTATAACTTGCACTTTCCCGGACAATACTTAGACACAGAGACAGGACTCAACTACAACGTCAATCGCGATTTCGACTCAGGCACAGGGCGATATCTGCAAAGCGATCTGATTGGGCTCAAAGGCGGCCTTTCTACCTTTTCATATGTGGGTGCCAATCCTCTCGCAGATATTGACCCATTAGGGCTCTCAAAAGCGGATTGGAAGAATAGACCAATGGATCCGAACGGCGAAGGTTGCATCAACCTCGCGAAGAGAATTCAAAATCTAAAGGCTGAAATCCAGCGGCAGATCGAAAATTTGGCGAACAATCCCGGAAATCTTGCCTATTACGCCCCGGGGTTTAGTGGGCCAGGCGGTGCTTTGAAGGATTCAGTTTGGGGGCACGAGCAATTGCTTTTTAAGTATCAAAACGATTTGGCAAATGCCATCAAGCAATATAATGATCGGTGCGGGGGTCGTCCGCCGGATTGCCCAACTTCGAATCCTAATCAGTCGCCTGATGCTTTTCCGCTTCCGCCAACCGCCCCCGCTGCTGAAGGAAGTGGGGAGGCTGTGGAAGAGGGGGTGGAGCTATTAAATACATTGCTTGCTGAGTAAGTGATGTTGCAAGAAAAGTCACCGATTGGTTCGAAAGTGAACAATTGTGCAATTTGAATAAGGGTTGAATGATGAGCGTTAAAAAAATGAACGCTAAATTTCAAGGAGGAAGTCTCAGTGATTGTGAAATCCAGGGAGCCACCTTACAGAATGCCATGTTTGAGGGAGTGGCAATGTTTGGGGCCGACTTTTCAAATTCGGACTTGAGTGGCAGTGAGTTTTACATGGTGCTTGCGATGGGGGCTTCTTTTTCCAACGCGATTCTGAAGAATGCGAAGTTTGCAGGAGGAAGTTATAAAGATGTTGACTTTAGTAATGCAGATTTGAGTGGCGCTATTTTTACTAGCGACAACATGGGTGGGTATGTCGACTTAAGTGGCGCTGATTTTTCAGGGGCTAAGACCGATAAGGCTTTATTTGAGTCTGCGGTATACGACAACTCGACGAAGCTTCCTGCCGGGGTGGCTATGGCGGGTCTGAGTCTAAAAGCTCCTTAAGAAAAAGCGGAGCGCGTAATCCCCATGGCCGTCATTCCCGCGAAAGTGCACTGCTGTCCGGCAAGAATTTTGCGTACCTGACGCTACAACCCCAATTCGCATCAGTTGATTGGCACGGGGAATACGGCGCGAACGGTGGATGCCAACGGCAACACCACCGCGATCAACCAAGCTGGCAGCACGTATGGATTTGGTTACAACGCGCGTAACCGGATGGCGCTCGCCCAACTCAACCAGAGCACGGTTGCGAACTACGCCTATAACGCCGACGGTGAACGCGTAGCCAAGACGGCCGCAGGAACGACCGAACGCTACAGCTACAACGAGGACAGTCAGCTTTTAAGCGAATACGGCACGACCAACCGTGACTACGTCTACCTTGCTGGTATTCCGGTGGCGAACCTTGACACGCAGGGAACGACCACGTCGGTCGCCTACGTCACGGCGGATCAGCTCGGCGCGCCGCGAGCCGTCACCGATAGCAGCGGCAACGCGGTGTGGACGTGGGCCTATCAAGGGAACGCGTGGGGTGAGCAACAGCCTGTTGGCAACGGTTATACGTACAACCTGCGCTTTGCGGGGCAGTACTACGATGCGGAAACGGGCCTCTACTACAACGGTGCGCGCTACTACGACTCGAGTCGTGGTGGGTACGATCAGGCCGATCCATCGGGATTCAATGGCGGGATCGGCCTGTACGTATATGGTCTGAACAATCCGCTGACTTACATTGATCCAACGGGGTTCGCTCCCATACAACCGCCGATGGGGCCGTTTTCACCGGCAGACCCCGGCGGCAGAATTCCGGACGCATCAGAAATCCCCGGCAATGTTCCCGGTGGACCTTGGAGTTCGACTTCCAATAATTCAGGACAAAGGCCTGGAACATTCTTAGGTCCTAAGCAGCCCAAAGGGCCGAGGGCAATGTGTCGATGGGTGCCGAGTGAAGAAAATGGTGGTTCACCTGGTTCGACTGGGTATTGGGAAACTCAACAACCAGGCCAGAACGGATGGGATCGTTGGAATCCGACAGATGGAAGATGGATGAGCCCGGAAGAGGCACATCCTGGAAATCCGCTACCGGCCGAGCCACCACTTCCTCCTTCTCAACCGCCGCCGATCACTGAGCCACCCGTTACCGAGCCGCCGGTGGTGGAACCTCCTATTATTGATCCGATCATTCCATGAAGACGAAGATCAGTACTGCAGAGGTGAAAATTATGGCTTCCGAGGAAATGGACGACCATGAGGTATTTGAAAACACTTTCTTTTACTTCACTAAAGCGCTCCGCGTGTTATCGAGCGATGCTGCTAAGCAGTGTGAGGATATGGGTAACTATAATACGCCGTGGGAAATCCAGCGAAATACGACTAGCGATGGTTTAGGATCGTTACGCTTGTCGGCTCCCTATCTAAGTTGGGAACAAGCGGAAAAAATTGTTGATCTAGTGGCGGCATTGAGGCGATTGCCAAAAGAAGCGTTATCAGTGCCAGTGCCTCATATGAAGATGACCGGCCACGCTGGATGCATCACTGCGATGAACCATCCGGCATGGGAACCGCTTCGCAAGGAGGCTGCACAGTTGTTAGTGTTGTTGGAGCCAGCAATCAAACGAAACGAAGCCTATTTCCAGGAGCAATAGGTTCGTAAATGCAAAGGGAGACGGTATAGCTTCTGAGGAGAAGGCTTGGCAGCCAAGGCTTTTCTCCTGTCAGTAACCTGATTCCGTAAGCACTGCGTATTCCGCCTTGGACAGGTGATTCCGGTTCAACTGTGCGCGGGGGGACAGGCAGTCGCACTTATGGTGATGATGGTTACCCGCTGACGGACAGGGATTTACCGCATCCAGACGAAAAAGGGCCCCCGGTGGTGGGCGCCCAACAAGCGGGGACTGTGGTCCTCCGAGACCGCCGCAGGCAGGAGATCCGCCTCCGCCGCGCGGACCTAATGTTCCGCACGGAGGTTGAACATGAAGACTGACAGCACAGGAATGTTAATAGGCTTCCCTTTGCATGATTCGGGATTAATAAAAATCGGCTATGCAGAAGGAAATTGCGAGTTGCTCTTCGAGCGTCTGCGCATTCCGACGAAATCGGCCAGTGATTCCGAGCTAAATCGGCCACCCCTTCCGATGTAAATCGGCCACCCCGCCGATGTCGTGCGTGGACCCCTGATCAGGCACGCTCGCTCGTTTTTCCCCAACGAGCAGAGTCATGCCTAAAGAGAGGTTATCCATGCGAAAAATCCGTGAACTGTTGCGATTGAAATTTGAGCTGGGATTGAGTGAACGCAAGATTGCTCAAAGCCTTTCCATGGCCCGCTCGTCGATCAAGGAATGCTTGAATCGTGTTGCCGCTGCGTCATTGAGCTGGCCGCTGCCCGATGAGCTCGACGACGTTGCGCTCGAAGCGAGCCTGTATCCATGCAAACCCAAGTCCGTGACGTCGCCGATACCGTGGCCGGACTTTGCTCATGTTCACCGCGAACTGTCCCGCTCTGGCGTGACACGCCCATTGCTATGGCAGGAATACAAGGCACAGCATCCCGATGGCCCGCAGTACAGCGCGTTCTGCGATCGCTACAGCGAATGGTCGCACGCCACCGCCGAACTGGTAATGCGCTTGGAGCATCGCGCCGGCGAGAAGTGCTTTGTCGACTACGCAGGGCAGACCGTCGAGATCATCAATCGCCACACCGGCGAGCTGCACGCCGCACAAATTTTCGTGGCCGCCCTCGGTTGCTCCAACTACATCTACGCCGAAGCCACACTCACGCAAAACCTATCCGATTGGATCGGCTCGCATGCGCGCGCATTGACCTTCTTCGGCGACGCACCGACCGCGATTGTCCCGGACAATCTCAAGAGTGGCGTGCACCGCCCTGATCGTTATGAGCCACAGATCAATCGCTCCTACGCCGACTTTGCGGCGCATTACGACGTAGCGATCCTTCCTGCGCGCGTGCGCAAGCCACGCGACAAAGCCAAGGTGGAAGGTGCCGTCCTGATCGTCGAACGCTCCCTTCTCGCGCCCTTGCGTGATCGGCAATTTTTCTCGCTCACCGAGCTCAATGCCGCGCTCCGCATCCTGCTCGATGAGCTCAATCACCGTCCTTTCCAGAAACTCGCAGGATCGCGCCACACGCAATTCCTGCACGTCGAGCGACCGGCACTCAAGCCGTTGCCGGTGCACCCCTACGAGTTTGCGCAATGGAAATACGCCAAGGTCCATCCCGATTATCACATCGAGGTGGAGCATGCCTATTACTCGGTGCCTTACACCTGCATCGGTCAGCGCGTAGATGTGCGCCTGACCGCGCGCATGATTGAAGTCTTCGCGAAGCATAAGCGCATCGCCACGCATCCGCGCAGCACCAAGCGTGGCGAGCGCATCACGCTCAATGCGCACCGTCCGCCACATCATTGCGCCGTCATCGATACCACGCTCGCACGACTCATTGAGCGTGTCGAAATGATCGCTCCGTCTGTCGCCGATGTGCTGCGCGAGCAATCTCGCCGCCGACTGCATCCCGAGGAAGCTATCCGTTCTGCCCAGGGCATCTTGCGCCTCGCTCAGGACTTCAGTCCCGAGCGCCTGGCCAACGCCTGCACGTGCGCACTGGCGCTGAAAACCTTCAGCTACCAAAGCGTTCGCCAGTTGATCATCAACGGCGAACACCTCGCCGAATCTGGCGCTTCGCGCCAGCTACCCCTTGTGCACGACAACGTGCGCGGACCTGAGTGCTTCCACTAACCCGCGGAGTTTTATCCATGTTGATGGAACCGATGATCCAGCAGCTTCATCAGCTGCGCTTGCGTGGCATGGCCGCTGCGCTCGAACAATCCCTGTACAGCACCTCGCACGATGCGCTTACCTTCGAAGAGCGCTTAGGCTTGATGATCCAGCACGAAATCACCGATCGTGATGCAAAGCGTCTGGCGCAACGTTTGCGCTGGGCCAAACTTCCCCAAGACGCGACGTTTGAAGATCTCGATACACGCACTGCGCGCGGCCTCGATCCCAAGCTGATCGCCACCCTCGGCGCACTTGCCTGGCTGCGGGACAAACTCAACGTGTTGATCACCGGACCATGCGGCGTCGGTAAAAGTTATATCGCCAGTGCAATTGGCGCATGCCGCGTGTCGTGCCGATTACTCGGTGCGCTCCTATCGCATGCCACGCCTGACCGATGAACTGGTCCGTCAGCACGCGCAGGCCAATCGCTCGGCGTTCCTGCGCCAACTGGCCAAGGTGGACCTGCTCTACATCGACGACTTCGGCCTGGCACCACTCAGCGATCAGCACAAACGTGACTTGCTGGAAATCCTCGACGATCGTTACGACAAGAAATCCACGCTCATCACCAGTCAGTTGCCGATCGAGCAGTGGCACACTTACATTGATGAGCCCACCCTTGCCGACGCCATCCTCGACCGTCTCGTCCACAACAGCTACCGACTCGCCTCACTGGCGAGTCCATGCACAAACGTGCCTCCTCTCCCATGGCGTCGACCCCCTCGGCTACGCCATAATCCACCCACCCACGCATGACCTTGCCGAGGTGGCCGATTAGCCTCGGAACACCTGGCCGATTTGCGTTGGATTGGGTGGCCGATTTCGTCGGAATGCGCATTCCATGGCGTTGAAACAACCACGTTCTGCCCTGAGGATCGCTTTCGATTGGGTGGCAATCGGGCTGGATCACTGTAAGCCGATCAGGGTTTCCCTGTTGGTACTTACCTTTACAACCATCGTGATCAGCAACGTTGATCAGGCCAGCGAACTGTTCCTGATCGCTATGTGGGCTGACCCTAGCAGGGTTCGTTACCTGTCCTTGTTGGTCACCTGCGCCATGGCCGGGTTGGCCATCTGGTACACCGCCCGCAATGCCTATCGACTGGTCTACCCGCGTTGGCCCGCTTTGCAGGATCCGCGCGCCGCATCCTTGCGTAAATGGATCCCGCGGATACTAGGTATCCTGGTGCCTCTGCTGGTTTTGTTCGGTTATCTGCTTACACTACGTGGTGCCCCACCCGCCACCTGCAGCATCGGCGAGCAATGCCATCGCCGTGATCTGCGTGTAGCCGGGCTGCTGGCAGAAGCCGCCATGATGTTCATGTTCTTCATTGGCCGGCGTTGGTTGCTTGGAGTGCGCGGTTCCACCCAGGTTGCCACTCAGCGGATTGAGTCGATCACCGTGCTGGGCATGGTACCGCTGGCGATTTTCCTTGCCACGCTGATGCTGAATGTCCTGCTCACGGTGCTGGTGGTGATCCAACCACGCCAGTTCGACGGTATGGGTTCGCTGGCTGTGCTGCTGATCACCGGTAGCTTCTTCTGCATGAGTGGCGGATTTCTGTGCATGCTTGCCGATCGCCGTGGCGTGCCCCTGCTCAGCCTGCTAGCGGCGATAGCTGTGAGCCTGCACATGATGCATCTCAACGACAATCATCGCGTGCGCCAGTACCCATCGATGAATACGCATCAGCGGCCAGACACGCCGCCGGAAGATCATCGACCGGATTTCGATGCCTACGCCGCGACGTGGTTGCAAAGTCGCTGCATCCCTCAGCGCGCGTGTCCGGTGATCATGGTGTCGACAGAAGGTGGCGGCCTGCGGAGCGCAGCATGGACGACCATGGTGCTAAGCCGCTTCACCGCCCTCATCGACCAGATCCTGCCACCCAATGGTGGCGAGCCCGTGTTCACGCGCTACCTGTTCGCGGGAAGTGGTGTATCGGGCGGCAGCCTCGGGTTGGCTGCCTACGTAGCCGCCCTGCAAGTGGCCCCGCGTACGGGCCTAGCTGTCCAGATGCGAACCGAGCACATGCTCAACCACGATTTTCTCGCCCCCGTGATGGCCAACGCCTGGTTCGTCGACTTCACCCAACGCTGGCTTCCCGGTGCGCTGTTCGACGACCGCGGTCGTGCACTGACGCGCGCATGGGAACAGGCAGCGCAGGAGCAAGGCATGAACGCGCTGGCCCAGCCCTTTTCAACACTGTATGAACACGCCGATGGCAGCGTGAATGCGGATGTACCCGCGCTGTTTCTTAACAGCGCCACGGTGGGGCAGGGATGGCGATTCGTGCAGGATCCCTTCCGTCCTTTCACCCATAGCCCCTGGACCACTGCGTACGACGGTTCGCACTGGCTAGATCCGCGAATGCCGCTGAGTGAAGTCGTCCTCAACAGCGCTCGCTTCACGTATCTAAGTCCAGCCGGTACATTGCAGACAGCTATTCAAACCAACCCGCCAACACCAGTGGAATTTCAACTGGTTGATGGCGGCTACTTTGAAAATTCCGGTGCCGCCACCCTGCGCGAGATCATCCATCGCTTGCGCGCCATCGCCGTAAAACAGGGACAAGCTTTGCAGATCATCGTGTTGCATATCAGCAACGATCCAAGTCTGCATGACTTTGTCGACGCCCATAATGCGAAACAGCCCTTGCCCCTCTACTCGGCCGCGTGTCCGCGTGAGCCAAGCCCCACCGAACGATCAAGCTATGGCGAAGCGACGGCGCCGATCGTTGCCCTACTCGATACTCGGGGAGCGCGTGGTGAATACGCTCGCGCCGAACTGCTTTCATCACTAAAGATCAATCAGGCAGACCCAGACAATGGCGACATCCTGTGGCACATGCGTTTGTGTCCTGGTAATTACACGTTGCCATTGGGCTGGACCATTTCTCCGCCGGCATTCGAAGAAATGCATCGGCAGCTTGAACAGAATTATCCACTTGGCGTCATGGCGGACTGGCTTGCGGGGCAACTGCGCAATGCGATGCAACCCTGAGTGTCGCGGTGGATGAGACCAACCAAGCGCATCATAGGCACATGGCTGACCTTCCTCACGCACTTAAAGGACGCGGCGCGGCTTCCAACCCGGAGGGACGCTTCGAAACCATCCGACACCATGCGGAGGATGATGGCTGGCAACACACCATGCTTGACGAAGAGCGTCCGCGTCCCCGCACGGAAGTCACCGAAGAGTGCGCGCGCAGTGTCATCACACGCAACGACTCCCCGGATATTCATTTCAACCAGGCGATGAATCCCTACAGAGGGTGCGAGCATGGGTGCATTTACTGCTTTGCGCGTCCCAGCCACAGCTATCTCAACCTGTCGCCAGGGCTCGATTTTGAAACGAAGCTGCGCGCGAAAACGAATCTGGCGGAAGTGCTGCGCGCGGACCTGGCGAAACCGGGCTATATCGTCAGCCCGATCAACATAGGTAGCAATACCGACTCCTATCAGCCGATCGAACAGCGCTGGCGACTTACGCGCGCTGCCCTCGAGGTGCTAGCCGAATGTCATCACCCTTGCACCATCGTGACAAAGAACGCTCTGGTCGAGCGCGACCTGGACATCCTGGTACCGATGGCGCGCGAACATCTGGTGCAAGTGTTTGTCTCGATCAACTCATTGGATAACCATCTCGCGGCGAAACTGGAGCCGCGAGCGAGCGCACCACATCGTCGTATCAAAGCCATCCGTGTGCTGGCCACAGCAGGTGTGCCGGTAGGCGTATTGGTTGCGCCGATGATTCCAGCACTGAACGAGCATGACATGGAAGCGGTTCTGGAGCAGGCAGCAGAAGCTGGTGCTTCATGCGCAGGCTACACGATACTTCGCCTTCCGTATGAATTGAAAGCGCTGTTTCGCGAATGGTTGGAGCTGCATGTGCCGCAGCGCGCGGCACACGTAATGAGCCTTGTGCAACAAATGAATCACGGCCGCGATTACGACAGCAATTTTGCGACACGCATGCACGGTGAGGGTGTGTTTGCCGACTTGCTGCGGCGGCGTTTCGACATGGCTTGTCGTCGTCACAACTTTGGACGTGCGCGTGAATTGCTGCTGGATACGACACGCTTTATTCCACCAAGAAAGCCTTCGCCGCAAGGCGAGCTATTCTAATCTTAGGTAAGCAGGGCCTCGATGCGTGGAACCGTGGTGGTGGTAGTTCTTGGCGGTAACCTACATCCCTTACAATCGGCGGATGAAAATCGCTTCGTGGAACGTCAATTCGCTCAAAGTGCGCATTCCGCACCTCACCCAGTGGCTGTCCGATGCGCGGCCGGACGTGGTGGCGCTGCAGGAAACCAAACTGGAAGACGACAAATTTCCCGTCGATGAGCTGGCTGCCGCCGGTTATCAGGCTGTTTATGCGGGCCAGAAGGCCTACAACGGTGTAGCGATCCTGGCCCGCCATGACACCGGGCTGCGTTTCGAGGGTGTCATCACCGATATTCCCGGTCTGGACGATCCGCAGCGGCGCATCCTTGCCGCCACCGTGGGCGGGGTGCGCGTGGTGGATCTGTACGTGGTCAACGGCAAATCCGTCGGTGACGAGAAATACACCTACAAGCTGCACTGGTTGGAACAGGTGCACGCCTTCCTGGCGCAGGAAATCCAGCGGCACCCGAAACTGGTGGTGCTGGGTGACTTCAACATCGCTCCTGATGATCGTGATGTGTACGACCCGCTCGGATGGGGGGAGGAGGTGCTCTGCTCCCCGCCCGAGCGCGGAGTCCTGAAAGCCATCATGGATCTGGGCCTGCACGACAGTTTTCGGCTTTTTGAAACGGAAGCCGGCCACTACACTTGGTGGGACTACCGGCAGGGCGCGTTCCGGCGCAACATGGGCTTGCGCATCGACTTGATCCTGCTCGGCGATGCCCTGACATCGTCGGCGAGAGCTGCTGCCATCGACCGCGAACCGCGGCGCTGGGAGCGCCCTTCCGATCACACGCCGGTCACGGTGGACCTGGATATCTAATGACGACAAGCCATACCAAGGCCGACTGGCCCAGTTCTCTGGACGATAGCGAACTCGACGAGCTCGACAACTATCTGCGCGCGCACACCCAAGATGGCCACCTGTTGCTGGATGGAGTGCACGGCCTACTCAGCGCGATCGCGGTAGGTCCGATACAGGTGCTGCCCGAAGAGTGGCTGCCCGAGGTGCTGCACGAGCCGTTCGAGAACGAGAACGAGGGCAACCGCGTGCTGGCCCTTCTGGCCAAGCTCAGTGATTCGATCAGTGCTGAACTCGACGTCGACGCCTACGAGCCGATCCTGGGTGAAGTGGAGACCGAAGTCGGTCCGGCACTGTCGGCGGCAGGCTGGTGCGAAGGCTTCAGTCGTGGCATCGATCTGCGCGCAGGCCTGTGGGAAAAACGCCTAGCCGACGATCCATCCCTGATGGAAACGCTCGGCCCGGTGATGGCCCTGGCGGTGGACGAAGGCATCCTCAGCGCCGAAGCCGAATTCGAAAAACTTAGCGAAGAAGAGTACGACGACTGTTTGGCGCAGCTTCCGGCCGTATTGATAGCCGTGAATCACTACTGGTACGAACATCCCGCTACCGAAGCAGAAATCGACGCGCTCAATCATGCGAATGAAACCAACAAGGAACGTCCCACTGGCCCGCCACGTCAGCGTAGCGGGCAGTGGGTGCATTGATTGGATGCTGGGAACGGGAAAATCTTAGTAGACCGGTGCAAGGCAGTTTTGTTGCGCTTTGTTATGGCGCATCTTGGTGGCATAAGAACACGTTCCGTGTCCATGGAACGTGGTTAGGATCGATTAGCCAAGCAGCGTCCGTTGCAGCCTACTCGTATCCATGCATCGTCATCGGTAGCATACCCGTCGAGCGGAGGAAGTCAGCCACCGCATTACCCAATAGCAGGTGAGCGCGAGTGGTTGGATGCAACGTATCCCAGAACACGAAGGTGTCGGCGTTGCTGCAATTGGAGCGCGGCGACTGAGCTTGCATGTAGTTGAGTGACGAATCGGTGTTGATGTCCAAGCAGGATTGGGTCGTGTTATTCATCTGATACTTGGCCGGGTTATTCAACAGGTCGTTGAATAATGTATAGGCATCAAATACCTGGATGTTGACGCCATACTGCTGACGCAGCAGTACCGCTAGCCCATCCAACTTCTGATTGTATTCCGATACTTGAATCGTTAGAGCAGCACCGCCGCTTCTGATCTGGTACACCGGCGCACGCGATATATCGGGTAGGTTCAGAAGCACGATGTTACGGGCGCCGGTGTTGATTAGGTTAATCAACGCTTGTTGCTCGCCGGAAATTACCTGATCGGGTGTGCTGCCATAACTCATCAGATCATTCGCGCCTATCCATACGGCAAACAGCGTGGTGGCTGGATTGTAATGGGGTGCCTGCTGCATGTACTGCTGCCATGATTGCACTTGCTGCTGCACGCCTGGAATTAATAAGTCCTGGGTGGTGACACCAGCGCCGCCTATCGCCCAGTTATACAACGGCAGTCGCAGTTGTTGAGCCAGATATTCCACCCACACCGGGCCATTGCTGAAATGGCCGATATACCAACTATTGCGATTAGGAAGACCCCACACCGAACCGGTATAGATGTTCTGATTGTCCGACAGACTATCGCCAAACACGACAATCTTATTGATCGCCGAACCCTCGCCTGGCGGGTCGTTGCTCCATACCGTGTAGTTGTACGACAACTGATTGTCGGCAGCAAATACCATGGCAGGCTGCTGTTGAATGCCCTTTGTCGCCAGTGTGTTTTGACAAATCGAGTACAACGCATCTTGCGTTACGTTGCTGTAGAACATGTTCTTCCAATCGACCAGGCTGCTGGACCACCAATTGCCGCTCAGTCGGTAATAGTCACCACCAGACGGATCAAGCGCCCATACGTAGTCAGTACTTGGTTGTGTATTACTGCTGCCCGTACGGTAATAGCAGCGCACGTAGGTGTAAGTGGGAGGGCCAGGCACCGCGGCAATACCCGCGGTCAATTCGGCTTTAGGTGGCCCCTGTTTCAGCAATTCCTCGCGACTGAGCGGACCGGATGGCGATAGAACGTGCGCGTAACGGGCGTCCGGCGCAACATCGGCGTTTCCGGCAAAAACAGTGGGTGCGACCAAAGCGACACCCAACAACAACAACGACCATGCTTTCATGCATTCTCCTTAGGGACGAGTGGGTAACAAAGGTCCTACGGTGAGTTGAAACCATTGCCTGACAATGCAACGTCATCATTCGAACATGATTTCCATGGATCCTTGATCCTGAGGTTAAGGCCGAGGTGCGGATTTGATGTCAGGTAAACACCTTAAAACGGTCTGATGTGGGGTTTCCAGCTTTGGGTGAACTTAGCTTTCCAAAGATAAGGATGACCGAGCCGCACTAGCAGAACATCGGTCCGGAGCGGATTCCAGTGCTGTACCTGGCCAAAGGGGTGACGGTGAAGGTCATCGCTGGGTCCTTAGGTGACGCTGTCGGTCCGGTGTCAGGGATTGTTGTCACCGTTCCGAACATTTCAGCTAATCCATCGCCCTGCCGATAGTGATATCGGCAGGGCGATGTTCGTTCCGTGTTCATGGCACGAACGATGCTTCATCTCTGTCAACGGAAGCCGAAAAAACGATTAACAGCAAGCATGGTGACGTGGGGAATTTCACCGTTAAATAAAGATTAATCCAAGCAGGGTCATGCGCCTGTAGAATCCTGCTTCGTGAAAATTTCAGAAATCACAGCTAAACAATTGTTTTAACAGACCATGACTATCCTGGCGCTCGTTCTTATCATTGCAATGCTTGCCCTCGCGGTAGTGGCGGTGAAGCATGTCCCGGCTGATCAGGTTCATAGTCTTTATCGCCGTGGAAAGCCTGTACGTCTGCTGCAACCAGGCACCCATGTGGTACTGCCACTGGTAGACCGGGTAGGGCATCGTATCGATCTGGGCGGCCGCACGCTGCGTTTCGACGCCTCGGAAGCCCAGTCGTTGCATGGCACGGTCTACTGGCAGGTGCTTGAACCCGAACGTGCGGATGCTGTGATTGATCAAGCTGATCAACTCATTCGCCGCAATGTGCTCGATGCGCTTAACGCCGATGCCGCCGCCAATCAGGAAGAAGCGCGCCGCGAAGTGGCTGCCCGCCTGAAGTCCAACCTCAACCAGCGTCTGCGCGAGCGTGGCGTCATGGTGACCCGTGTGGAACTGGAAGCCGCTTGAGTAGCAACAAACTGGCCAGGTTGCCCAAGAAAGCACCGGCACAGGGGAACCTAAGAAAGTATCGACCCGCTTCGGCGGGTCTTCTTTTGTGCAAGGCTAGTGTGGTGTCTCACGCCACGGATTATCGATGACCGATCGCTCCGCTCTGCAAACCCGGCTCGAACAGGGCATCGAAGCGCTCGGCCTGAGGTTGTCCGCTGACGCGGTGCCGCGTTTGCTTGATTACCAGGTGCTGCTGGAGCGCTGGAACGGTACCTACAACCTCACTGCCATTCGTGATCCAGCGGAGATGATCAGCCGTCATGTGCTCGATTCGCTGGCGATCTTGCCTTACGTGCAAGGGAATTCGCTGGCCGATCTGGGCACGGGCCCTGGCCTTCCCGGTATTCCTCTAGCCATCGTTGCACCCGGTCGTCAGGTGTTGCTGGTTGATTCCAACGGCAAGAAGGTGCGTTTCCTGCGCGAGGTAATCCGCTCGCTGAAGCTGGAGGGCGTGCGTGCGCTGCAATCGCGTGTAGAAGACGTGGAGGGCCAATTCGATTGCATAACCGCCCGCGCTTTTGCCAGTCTGGCCGACATGCTGGTCTGGGGCGGCCATCTGCTGGCGCCGCAGGGCATCTGGCTGGCGATGAAGGGTAAAGCGCCGGACGAGGAGCTGCCCGGCGTGCCGGACGGCTTCACGGTAAGAGGCATTCACACCTTGAACGTGCCCGGATTGGGTGCGGCGGAGCGTCATCTCGTCGTGCTTGGGCGTGCCAACGAATAGAAGCGGGAACAGCGGCGCTGTGGATGCGCTATCCGCACCGACCCGAAAAGCTGTCAGGGTGGCGAGCTTTCGAGGTTTGGACCCACAAACTGGTAACCTAGTTGTTCTTACCCATACTCACGGTACCGGACAAGGCATGGCCCGTATCATCGCTGTCGCCAACCAAAAGGGCGGCGTCGGCAAAACCACTACTGCTGTCAACCTCGCTGCGGCACTCGCCGCGGCGAAGCGCAAAGTGCTGCTGGTCGATCTCGATCCGCAAGGCAATGCGACCATGGCATCGGGCGTGGACAAGCACGAGACCACACCCAACGGCTGCGAAGTGCTGCTGGGTGAAGCGTCGATTGAAACGGCTATCGTCACCACCGAAGCGCATTACGACCTGTTGCCCGGCAATGGCGATCTTACCGCCGCCGAACTCAAGCTGATGGACGCGCTAGCGCGGGAAAACCGACTGAAGGAACAACTGGCCAAGATCGACCACAAGTACGACACCATCCTGGTCGATTGCCCGCCTACCCTGCACCTGCTCACCGTGAACGCGCTTACAGCCGCGCACGGCCTGCTGATTCCGGTGCAGTGCGAGTACTTTGCGCTGGAAGGTCTGTCCAGCCTGCTCGATACGGTGAAAGCCGTGCGCCAACACCTCAATCCGCAACTGGAAATCGAAGGTCTGCTGCGCACCATGTACGACGTGCGCAACAACCTCGGCAACGAAGTATCAGCACAGCTCACCCAGCACTTCGGCGACAAGGTGCTGCGGTCGATCATTCCGCGCAACGTACGCCTGGCCGAAGCGCCCAGCCATGGCCAGCCCATTCATCTCTACGACCGCAGCTCGCGCGGCGCGATCGCCTATATCGGGCTCGCCGGCGAGATCATTCGTCGCGAACGTGGTTCGCAGGCTGCGGCGCCTGCGCTGCACGCCATGCACGGTGACGCCCCCGGGGAAACGCTGGAAGCCTCGGCACATCTGGATCAGGAATAGAGGCTCTATAAGCATGTCAGCGGCTAAAAAGCGCGGTTTGGGACGTGGACTCGATGCATTGCTCGGCGGTGGCGACACCGGCACTCCGTCAGTGATCGAACAAGAAGGCGAGTTGCGCGCGCTGCCTATCCAGTACATCCAGCCCGGCAAATACCAGCCGCGCCGACACTGGAACGATGAGGCGTTGGACGAACTGGCGGCCTCGATCAAGGCGCAGGGGCTGATCCAGCCAGTCGTGGTGCGCGCGTTGGGCAAGAACAGCTACGAGCTGATCGCCGGCGAACGCCGCTGGCGCGCGGCGCAGCGTGCCCAGCTCAGCGAGATTCCGGCGCTGGTGAAAGACGTGCCGGAAGTCGCCGTGCCGGCGATGGCGCTGATCGAAAACATCCAGCGTCAGGATCTCACTCCGCTGGAAGAAGCTGACGCCATCAAGCGCCTGATCGACGATTTCGACCTCACTCACCAGCAGGCGGCCGATGCAGTGGGCCGTTCGCGCGCCGCGGTATCCAACATGCTGCGCCTAATCGACCTGCCGGCCTCCATCAAACGCCTGCTCGACGACGGCAAGCTGGAAATGGGCCACGCTCGCTGCCTACTCACTTTGCCGGAATATCAGGCCGAAGCGCTAGCGCTGGAAGCTGCGCGCCATAACTGGAGCGTGCGCGAGCTGGAAGATGCCGCCCGTAAAGCGCAAACCGCGCCCAAGGGCAAGGCTAAGAGCACGCCGGCCCGCGACCCGAATATCGATGCGCTGGAGCGCGAGCTGGCCGAACGTTTTGCCACCAAGGTGGAAGTGGCTCATGGTCGTGGTGGCCGTGGCAAGGTGGTGATCCACTACCACAGCAATGACGAGCTGGAAGGGATTCTCGGCAAGATGCGCTGACGACTTACTCCCTCTCCCCTCTGGGGAGAGGGCTTAGACAACCCACTCGCATCACAAGGTCACCGTTTCATGCCGCAACTTTCCGTCGTCGTGCCCGTCTTCAACGAACGTGACAACATCCCGCCGCTGCTCGCCGAGATCGCTACGGCACTGCGTGGCAAGGTGGATTTCGAGATCGTCTACATCGACGACGATTCCAGCGACGACAGCCGTGCGGTATTGAACGCGCAGAAAGTCAGCTATCCGGAATTGCGCGTCCTGCATCACGTAAGTCGCAGCGGGCAGAGCACGGCGGTGTGGAACGGTGTGCGCGCTGCGCGTGCGGCATGGATCGCCACCTTGGATGGCGATGGCCAGAACGATCCGGCCGACATCCCCAAGCTACTCGCCGCACGCGCCGCTGCCGAGCCCGATTTCAAGTTGTTTGCTGGCTGGCGCACCACGCGCCGCGACAGCTTCAACAAGCGTATTTCCTCCAAGATCGCCAACGCAGTGCGCTCGCGCATGTTGCGCGATAACACACCCGATACCGGTTGTGGCCTCAAGCTGTTCGAGCGGGAAGTGTTCCTGCGCCTGCCGTACTTCGATCACATGCACCGTTATCTGCCGGCGCTGGTGAAGCGCGCTGGCTATCGTAGCCAGAGTGTGCCGGTGGGCCATCGCCCGCGAACAGCGGGCACATCCAAGTACGGCATGCTGGATCGCTTGTGGGTTGGCGTGGCCGATTTGCGTGGTGTTGCGTGGCTGATGCGCCGCGCCAAAGTGACCCGCGTCGAAGAATAGTGACGATCATCACGCCAATTGAATGACGGATGCGTATGCTCGGAAGTCGTAGTCCCGTATGGGAGATTGTCCGTGAGTATTGCTATAAAACGTGTTTATGAGCCGGCCGCCAAGTCGGATGGCTATCGGGTATTGGTTGATCGCATGTGGCCGCGCGGGCTGAAAAAGGAAGAAGCCGCGCTCAATGTCTGGTCACGCGAACTAGCCCCCACCAAGGCCCTGCGCCGATGGTTCGGCCATGATCCGGTCCGCTGGGAAGGCTTTCGCCATCGCTACGCCAGTGAACTGGATGCACGAAAACCCTTCTGGCAACCACTGCTTACCCAGGCTGAGCGGCATCGCGTCACGTTGCTTTACGGTGCAAAGGATGAGGAACATAACCAAGCCGTGGCGCTGAAGATATACCTTGATAACTGGATCAAAGCGAACGGGTTGCGTTAGATGAAGGCTTGAGGTTTGGGTCAGCGCGGCGAGGGGTTCCACGTTGCCAACGCCGAACGCGTTTTTTCCCGTCCCAGCTCGATCAACTCGTGCGCACGATAGAACGCATAGTCGCTCGACACATTGCGCGCAAGTTGCACCTGCAAATCCGGTTGATAGGCAGCCAGCCGCAAGCGTGAAAGATTGGCTTGCATCAGATCCATCGACTGCACCAGCAACTCCAGCGCACCGTGTTCCTGCGTTTTGAGTTCGCTGGGTTTCGCTTCGCCACCGCCGGGCAGCCATCGACTCAGCCATCGCCCGATACGGCGCCTGCTGGATACATCGCTGGCAGTCATCTCAATGGGCGTATTCGTATCGGCAGGTCCATCAATGCTCACGGCGAACAGATAATCTGCCGGATCGCGTATCAACGGTGTAACGGGTACGGGATTGAGCAGGGCGCCGTCCACCAGCAGGCGCCCATCAATGGAATGCGGGCGGAGCAGTGTGGGAACGGCGATGGAAGCGCGCACCGCATCGAATAGCGACCCCCGCGACAGCCATACCTCGCGTTCGCGCTCGATATCCGTGGCAACAGCAGTGAAATCGATGGGCAACTCTTCGATACGCGTGTCGCCAATCAGATCAAGCAAGGTGCCGATGATTTTCTCGCCCTTGATCAAGCCACCGCCCGAAAACGAGAACGACCAGTCCACCAGCTTGAGCACATCGAATTTGTCCAGCGAGCAGACCCAGTCGCGGTAAACATCCAGTTTGCCCATGGCATAGATGCCGCCGATCAGTGCCCCCATCGAGCAGCCTGCCACGGCGACAATCTGGAAACCTTGTGCCTCCAGTTCCTCGATGGCCCCTATATGCGCCAAGCCTTTTGCGCCGCCTGCGCCAAGGGCCAGCGCGACGGTAGGTTTGCGCGTGGAGTCCTTGCCAGCAGCGTCAGGTAGGGGATCAATGACAGCCATCCGAGGCATGGTAGCGCGAGAAGATCAGAGATAGTGCAGATCGACTCCCTCACGGGCAGGGGAGGAGCCATCTGATGCTACGAATACCCGCCCAACGCGAGCTGCAATAGGATCTTCATTTCCTCGCGTAATGGCAGTGGTGCCACGATTTCCGCATCCGGGCCGTACTTGAGCACGTCCATCAACAGCTCACGCGAGTTGGAATAGGGCAACTGCAATTCATAGCGGCCATCGGGCAGCCACATGCCCTTCTGCTGCGAATGCCAATGTTCGTCGGCGACCCAGCGCGCGGCGTGGGCCGAGAAGCGGATCGTGGCCCACGCCTTGGGCTTACCGGCGAAAATGCCGTAGCTGGAAGCCAGCAGCTCGTTGAGGTCGTTTTCCACCACGTGGGTGGCAGGTGTTTCCAGCGTGTGCGGCTCGGTAATGCGATCCACCGCGAAGCTGCGCAGTGCCTCGCGATCATGATCCCAGGCATCCAGATACCAGTTGTCGCGGTAATGCGTCAGCCGTTGCGGTGATACCATGCGGCGGCTTTCATTATGGGTGGTGCGTGCACGGTACAGGAAACGCAGTTGCTTGCGATCCAGCACAGCACCGGCTGTGATGCGGAATGCCTGCTGATCCAGCTTGCGTTCCCCCCACGGAATCACGCGGATGCGTTCGACCGGCAGCGCCTTGCCGCTGGCCTTGTCGGAAAGCAGGTGCTCGATGCGAGCTTTGAATGGCGCCAGCGCACCGGCTAGTACGCCGGGGCCGCTGCGTCCGATCAATTCGTTCAGGGCCAGCAGGGCAGCTAGTTCATCCGAGGTCAGCCACAGGCCGGGCAGTTCGAAGCGCTGGCCTTCGGCGGCTTCATAGCGAAAAGCCGCGTGCTCGCCACCCGCGCTCTCGATTGG
Organism: Dyella sp. M7H15-1; assembly: GCF_004114615.1. Lineage (NCBI taxonomy): Bacteria > Pseudomonadati > Pseudomonadota > Gammaproteobacteria > Lysobacterales > Rhodanobacteraceae > Dyella > Dyella sp. M7H15-1. Next base: position 2,489,741 of record NZ_CP035300.1, on the reverse strand, counting down.
CGCTCCCAGCGCATCGCGCAGAAAGGCGATATCGCGGTACAGCGTGGCGCGTGAGCATTCAAGCTCGGCCATCAGTCTTGGCAGCGGCACCGGGTAGTGGGCCGATTTAAGCAGACGGTGCAGGGTAAGAATGCGCTCGTAGCGATCCATGTCGATGTTCGGCAGAAGGGTCTTGTGTAGCATGAGCATGCTACGTGACGTCTGCAAGCGTGCGTGCGGACTTTCCCCGGTCCTTATGCTCATCAATCCCCCATCCATCGCAGTCAGTTAACGGCTGGTCGATGGCTTGAGCTGACAGTTGCTGAGGGTGTCGGATCAGGGTGAGTACTGGCAAATGGCCCGTAGCCTTTAGTCCCAGCGGTTTCTTGCCGCTTTGTTCTGGGTGATCCTGTGAGCCTGCTGCTTAAACGGCCGTGCCCCGACGGACGCTGGCTGGCCTGTTGTGCTGCAACGGTCTGTGTCATCAGCAAAAGTCTGGAGCTATGGCTGTCCACCCTGATCCGCTGCGCCCTCGCCCGTTCGGCCGAACCTGCCCCACTTTGGCCACATAACTGCCCTTAAGTCGCTCTAAGATCGATCTAAACATTCACAAAAGATTCAAGCCGTGCCGTTAAAGTGACGCGCCAAACAATTTATTAACAATAGGACGACTTAGTCATGAAAAACACCCTGCTGACCAGTCTGGCGCTTGCCACTCTGGCCACATTCGCTGCCCAAGCCCAGGACACTTCCTCCGGCGTGCAGACCTCTTCGGGTGAATGGACGGGCTCGGGTGAAGTGGGCTTTGCGTCGACCACCGGCAACTCCCGCTCCCAGAACGTCAACGCCAAGCTGACTCTGAATCAGGAAACCGATCAGTGGAAGAACAACTTCTTCCTTGATGCACTTCGTTCCAAGGGCCAAGTCACGGTCGTCGGTCCCGGCGGCACCCGTTACAAGCAATTCGACACCACCGCCAATCGTTATGACATGGGCGCCTCGGCAGGTTACAAGCTTGATCCGCGCAGTTACGTGGTAACGGCCATCCGCTACGACCACGACGACTTCGCCGCGAACCGTTGGCAGGGGACCGTCTCGGTTGGCTATGGCTACATGGCGCTGAAAACCGACCGGACCCAGCTTTCGCTCGAAATCGGTCCCGGTTACACCCAATACCAGCCGGCTACCGGCACGCAGGTAATCAACGGCCAATCGATGCCGTTGATGGAACCGCGTCAGAGCGAAGTGGTGGCGCGTGGCCTGGTGAACTACAAATACCGTATCACCGACAACACCTCCTTCGACGACACGTTCCTGACCGAAGCGGGTGGCAAGAACACCTACATGCAGAACGATGCGGGTCTCGCAGTCGGCATGACCAAAAAGCTCTCGATCAAGGTCGGCTTCCAGCTGCGTCATAACAGCGAAGTGCTGCCGGGCATCCGCCACACCGACACGCTTACCACGACCAACGTGGTCTACAACCTCTGATCCCGTACGACGGTTTCGTCGCAGCGAAAGCCCCTCCACGCAAACGGGGGGTTAGGATTTGAGCAGTGTCTCGGCGCCCTGCGCAAACAATGCCTGCGCCACCTTGTTACCAAGGCTCACTGCATCATCGTTATCACCGCGCGCTTCGGCAACCAGCAGGCGTCCGCTGGAAACTTCGCCGACCAGTCCACGCAAATGCAGTCCGCGCTCGGTCACGGTGCACCATGCACCCACGGGCACCGTGCAGCTTCCGCCCAAGGCATGGTTCATAGCGCGCTCGGCGGTAACGGCCAGCCGCGTGTCGGTGTCATCAAGCACTGCTAGCGCTTTCAGCACGGGGACCCGATCGGCGCGTGCTTCGATGGCGATAGCCGCCTGGCCCGGTGCGGGTAACCATGAAGGTGCGCTCAGGCGGCTGCGGATACGATCGTGCAAACCCAGCCTTTCCAATCCTGCGCAAGCGAGCAGGATGGCTTCATAGTGGCCGGCGTCGAGTTTTTGTAGCCGCGTGCCGACATTGCCGCGCAAGTCGAGCAGTGCCAGGTCCGGCCGCATCGCACGCAGTTGCGCCTGTCGTCGCAACGACGACGTGCCGACGCGCACACCATGCGGCAAGGCCATCAAGTCCGCGTAGTCGTTACTCACAAAGGCATCGGCAGCATCCGCCCGCGGCAGGATCGCCGGCAGGGCAAAACCTGGTTCCAATTCCGCGGGCACATCTTTCAGCGAATGCACCGCCAAGTCGGCATGGCCTTCCAGCATCGCCACTTCGAGTTCCTTAAGGAAAAGGCCCTTGCCGCCGAGGGTGGCGAGCGGCTTGTCGAGGATTTCGTCGCCGCGTGTCGATAACGGCACCAGCTTCACATGAAGCCCCGGATGCGCAGCACGCAACAGTCCTGCCACATGTTCGGCTTGCCACAGCGCGAGTGCACTTTTGCGTGTGGCGATGCGCAGGATCGACGGCGTCATGAGGGCTCCGGGAATGGACGTCAGCCTCTATTGTCGCGCACTTAAGGATGCTCCGATGCATCCCGCGCAGGATGCATCGGAGCATCCTTAGCCCATGCGTAGCAGTTTGCGCAGGGTGGGCAGATTGCGCCGGCTCACTTCCGGGCTGAAATCCGTGCCGGCAAGACGAGCCAGCACGCGTCCATCGGCCAGTGTCTTCAAGCCGATCAGGCGATAGGCGGGGACCAGGCAGTTGCGATGCAGACGAATCAACTGGTCCGGATAGGTTTCTTCCAGTTGCCGCAGCGATTCATCCAACAAGAGCTGACCGCCGCGGCGATGCGCGATCACGTACTTCTCTTCCGCCAACAAGCAGACCACTTCATCCAACGCCATGCGTACCGGTTCGCCACGCACGCGGGCGTGCAGCCACCCCGTAGGTTCGCGCGGTTGCGCATCCAGCCGTTGACGTACACGCTTGAGCGCATCGCGCAAACGTTCCACCCGCACGGGCTTGAGCAGGTAGTCGGTGGCGCCCAGATCAAAAGCCTGCACGGCGTGGGCTTCGTAAGCGGTGCAAAACACTACTTGTGGCCGCGCGCGGTTGGCCAGTTTTGCTGCAAGCGCCTTGCCATCCAGGCCAGGCATGTTGATATCCAGCAGCAACAGGTCCGGACGGATTTCAGACAGCGCCGTCAGCGCGGCTTCGCCGTCTGCCATGCTGCCGACGACTTCCACGTCTTCGCATTCTTTCAACAAGGCGGCAAGACGTGCTCGTGCAAGCGGTTCGTCATCGACGATCAGCACGCGCATGGCGTACCTCCACGGGTAAATGCAGCCTCACCACAAAGCGCCCGTCCCTGGGGCCTGCTTCCACGCGTGCCCGAGGGCCGAAATGATAAGCGACGCGCTGCCGTACATTGTTCAGGCCATGACCGCTGCCGCCGATGCTTGGGCAATCGGCAAGCGGGTTGTCGATCTCGATCAGCATCGTGTTGTTCCCATGCTTGCCGCGCAGGACTATTTCGCCACCTTCGCGCAACGGTTGTATGCCATGGCGCACGGCATTTTCGACCAGCGGCTGCAAAAGCAGCAGCGGTAGCGAAGCACCCATGGGTAATTCGTTGAGCTCGCGACGCACGTGCAAGCGATCACCAAGACGCAGCTCCTCGATGGCGAGATAGCGATCAACCAATTGCAGTTCCTCACCCAAGGTACTGGTGTGCGTATCGTGCTGACCCAGTGCAGCGCGGAACAGTTCGGAGAGATTTTCCACCGTGCGCTCGGCGGCCACCGGATCCACCTTTACCAAGGCGGCCACCGTATTCATGCTATTGAACAGAAAGTGCGGGCGGATGCGCGCCTGCAAGGCTTCCACTTTGGCGTGTGCAACGGCGGCGAGCCGCGCCTGCCATTCGGCCAGCACGTAGAAATAACGCAGCATCGCCGCACCAAGCAAGGCGGCGATCATGGCGTTGTTGCGCACGAAGACAGGGGACCCTGAGACAAGCAATTGCATCTGCAGCATCTGGTCCATCCACTGCGCCAGCAGACTGCTCAGGGTTACCATCAGCACCATTACCAGCCATACGCCTGCATAAGGCAGCAGGCCAGGCAGACGCGACAACCACGGTCGCAGCTTGCACAGTGCCACGCCGATGACCATCCCCAGCCACTCCACAAACAACATGCCTACACTGTAGCCGCGCCAGCCATGCGTGCTATCCGGGGCCAGCCACGCCAGCGTAACGCACAGCGCGCCCACCACCAGCAAGGCGGAAATCACCGGCAGGCTGCAGAAATCCGGCAGCGGACTGTGCGGTTGAGCTGGCGCTTTGTCGGCAGTTCCCGGCATGCGTGCAAGTATGCCCGCTGCCGGCTCAGCTTTCAGCGGAACCGTTGCCCGATCCAATGGCTGAGGTCTGCGAGTTCCTCCGGGCAGACCGCATGCGCCATGGGGTAGGTGTGCCATGCCACGTGATAGCCCAGCGCTTCCAACGCAGTGCGCGAATCGAGGCCACGCTGCAGGATCACCGCCGGATCAAATGTGCCGTGTCCCCAGAAAATCGGGATCGAGGCGTTGGCGGCACTGCGTTCGGCCGCCAGTGAATCGGCCATCGGCACATAGGTGGACAGTGCGATGATGCCCGCCAGTTGGTGCGGATGACGCAGGCCGGCGGCCAACGCAATCGCACCGCCTTGCGAAAAGCCGGCGAGCAGGATGCGCTCGCTCGGTATGCCGCGTTCCTGTTCGCGGGCGATCAATGCTTCCACGTCGGCGATCGACTGGCGCGTGCCCGCCTCATCCTGGCGCGATACCAGATCGAAACCGTAGATGTCGTACCAAGCCCGCATCGACATGCCGTTGTTCACCGTGACCGGCCGCATCGGCGCGTGCGGGAATACAAAGCGCACCGCCGGCCACTGCGGGGAGACCAGCGCCGGCACGATCGGGGCGAAATCGTAGCCATCGGCGCCCAGGCCATGCAGCCAGATGATGCTGTAGGTGGGGCTGGCGGCGGTTTCGTTTTCGACGGTGGGAAGCAAACTCATGAGGCATCAACAGTAGGAACCGGAGCCGCATCGTAGCAGCCGTTCCCATAGGATGTTTTGCCACTGTGCAAGACGCGGAAGTAAATCCTTGGTGCTTGCCAGGCTCGCCTGCTTGGCTATCCTGGGTGGTTTTCGATCAAGGAGCATCCCATGCGCCAACTGCTGCTCGCCGGCCTTATCGCCCTTTCCGTACTGCCCGTGGCAGCAGAAACCGCACAACCGCTTGATCTGGAAACCATCATGGCCCATCCGGACTGGATGGGCCACGCGGTGGAAAATCCCTACTGGAGTGTGGACGGCCGCAGCCTGTATTACAGCCTCAAGCGCGATGGGAGTTCGGTACGCGACGTGTATCGCGTCGATCCCGCCAGCGGACAGAACACCAAGCTCGATCCGTCGGCAATGGCGCAGGCGGAAGGTCCGGCGGTGTATGACCGCACACACCGGCATGCCGCCTACATTCTGCATGGCGATGTTTTTCTGGTGGACCTGGCAAGCGGCCGGCGTACGCAAGTGACCCGCAGTCCGCAGCCAGAATCGTCGCCGCAATTTTCCGCCGATGGCCGCTCGCTGCAGTTCCGCGAGGGTAACAACTGGTACGTCTACGATATGGCCAGTGGCGTCACCTCACCCGCGGCGGTGCTGAAGTTCACCGACGATCCGCAGGTGAAGAAGCCCGACGCACTGGAACAGCAGCAGCTTGATCGGTTCAAGGCGCTGCGCGAAAACAAAGACGACAAGGACGCCCAGCGCGCCGCTCAGCAAGCACTGACTGCGGCCGATCCCACCCGCGCGCCGCTGCCGTTCTATCTCGGTGACAAGGTGCAGGCGGTGGACACCGAGTTGTCGCCCGATGGCCGCTGGATGCTGGTGGTCACTCAGCCTGCGCACCGCGATAACGGCAAGGCCCCCTACGTCATTCATTACGTCACCGATTCCGGCTACACCGAAACCGAAGACGCACGCACCTACGTGGGCCGCAACGATCCGGCGCCGCAGTCGGTACGGCTGCTCGACTTGTCTGCGCACAAGCAGTACCCGCTTTCCACCGACAACTTGCCGGGCATCAAGGATGATCCACTCAAAGCCATCCGCGCCAAAACCGTCGCTGCGCTGGAAAAGGCCGGCAAGGACGACGAAGCCAAGGCGCTGAAAGCACCCGACGTCCGTCCGGTGACCCTGTACAGCATGGACAGTGGCAGTGCTGGCATCGCCTGGAGTGACGACGGGCGCAACGCCGCACTGGAATTCCTCTCCATCGATAGCAAGGATCGCTGGATCGCAACCATCGATTTCACCCAACACACGCTCGTGCCGCAGCACCGCCTGCATAACGATGCCTGGATCAACTGGATCTTCAACGATGTCGGTTGGCTCAAGGACCATCGCACGCTGTGGTATCTCAGCGAGGAAACCGGCTACTCGCAGCTCTACACCAAGCCCGTCGACGGATCGGCGAAGGCACTCACCACCGGCCAGTTCGAAGTCAGCCAACCCCAGCTTTCCAACGACGGTAAATGGTTCTACCTGCGCACTAACCAGGTCGCGCCATACAGCTACGATATGTATCGCATACCGTCGAACGGCGGCACCCTGAGCCGCGTCACCCAGTACGGCGGCATGGATCAATTCGCCCTGTCGCCCGATGACGGGCAGCTTGCCGTGCTTCATTCCTCGGCGTATGTGCTGCCGCAGCTTGCCGTGCAGAGTGCCCAAGGTGGTACGCCGCGCGAACTCACCCACACCATGAAGCCTGGCTTCACGGCACATGCCTGGATTCAGCCGAAGATCGTCGAGGTACCGTCCTCGCACGGTGCGGGCGTGATCTATGCGAAGTACTACGGCCCCGCCCATGAAACCGATGCAGCCGCTTCGCGCCCTGCGGTGATTTTTGTGCATGGTGCCGGCTACCTGCAGGATGTGAGCGAATCGGCCTCGTATTACCAGCGCGAACAATTGTTCAACAATCGGTTGGTGCAGCAAGGCTACGTCGTGCTTGATATGGATTACCGCGCTTCCGAAGGCTACGGCAGCGCATGGCGTACCGCGATCTACCGTCAGATGGGCCATCCCGAACTGGAAGATCTGCTTGACGGCAAAGCTTGGCTGGTAAAGAACCACGGCGTGGATCCCAAACGCGTAGGCATCTACGGCGGCAGCTATGGTGGCTTCATGACCGAAATGGCCTTGCTGCGCGCACCGGGCGAATTCGCCGCTGGCGCGGCGCAACGTTCGCCGGCCGACTGGGTCACCTATAACGACCCATACACCTCCAGCATCCTCAACGATCCCCAGATCGATCCGGAAGCCTACCAAACCAGCTCGCCGATCGAGTACGCCAGCAACCTGCGCGATCCGTTGCTGATCAACCACGGCCTGATCGACGACAACGTGCTGGCTGCCGATTCACTGCGCCTGTACCAGCGTTTCGTCGAGCTGCACAAGAAAAACTTCTGGATTTCACTCTATCCGCTGGAGCGGCACGAGTTTGAGCATGCGGATTCGTGGTATGACGAATATCGCCGCATAGATGAACTGTTCGAAACCTGGGTGAAGCCCCATCCCGTCCGCTAAGACAACCTGCTATCAATGCTCCGAACTTAACGGTGGAAATTCCATGCTCGTCATCCCAGCTTTCGCTGGGATGACGATACGTTGGAATGACGCTTAAGTTCAGAACAGTGCCCCTGCTGTTGGGTGAGAGGCAAGAGACGAGTCGTGTCTGTGATTCAAAGGCAAGATCAGGTACCTGAATGGCCGAGCCGACCAAACCCTAAACGACTATTCAGGTATTCACCCGATAGGGTCGCGATGCCCGAGTACCCACAATAGCCACAACCGCAACACCATACGCAGGTACCCAAGGTACCCGAAGCGGCCGGCAACCTATGGCTCACCTCGCATAACCTTTTCATTCCAAAGAACCTTGATGAATAACACATTGAAATGGCTGCTCACCTCCTCGCTGCTAGGCGGCAGCATCGCCGCGGCGCATGCGGCGGGTCCGGCCATCGACCCCAACACCTTGCAACTGACCGTCGACGGCCAGCCTTATTTCATTCGCGGCATGAACTATGCGCCGGAAACGCGCGGCTGGCCTGGCAATGGGCTCACTTCAGTGGGGCCGCAAGGGCAGCAACACAAAAACGGTGCATGGCTATGCTCCGGAACCAATGAGTACAGCCCTGGGGACTGGCAGTCCGCATGCGGGGACAACGACCTAGCAGGAAAGCTCACCGACACCACGGTCAACAATAAGGCTTACAACGCCGCCCTGACCCAAGTGTGGGATCGCGATCTGGGCGACATGCAGCGCTTGGGTGTGAACACCATCCGGCTGTATGACGTGCAGGCCAGCCAGTTCAAAAAGCATACCGATTTCTTGAATGAAGCGTCGCAGCATGGCATTCGCGTTATTTTCCCAGCCCTGACCACCTATACCAACAGCCATCCCGACACTCTGCCGGGCACAGTGACTGCTCTGGTGAATGAGACCTGCCCTAGTGGCGCCCTCCATCCCGCGATCCTGGCTTATAACGTAGGCAACGAATTGCCGCTCAGTGACGCGCAGACGGTCGCCAATATCCACACCGCCATCAGCATCGTGCGCCGCGAGTGCCCGGGTGCTCTGGTGAGCTACACCGACAACGACGATATCTCCGGCGGCAGCAACAGTTGGATTATCAACCCGCAAGGTATCAGTCCGGCGCTGGAGTTGCTGGGCAACAGCAAGCATACCAAGGGCAAAGGCGTCGACGTTTTTATGGTTAACGAATACCGCAACGACGGTAACGGCGGTCTATCTGCGTATGACACGCTCTTCCAGCAGATTCAGGCATTGACGACGGCCTATCAGATTCCGTTTGCGATCGGTGAAACCGGCCAGTACGACAACCAACAGTTTTCGCCCAACTGGTACAACAACGAGTGGGCCTATCTGCTGAAACATTCGCAAAATGTTCACAACCTGGGCGCGCTTTACTTTGAATACAACGACGAACCCATCAAAAAGGACATCGCCAGGGATCCGACCGACAACGGTCACCAGCAATTCATGGGTATCGTCACGGCAGACTGGCCCAAAGGCCGCTCCGAAGAGGAGTACATCGACGTGCCGACCATCCATAAGGGCGGCAGCTACGCCGGCATTCCCTCCTTCAGCGACAGCAATGGGGTGATCATCAGTTTCCCCTATTCCAATCAAAACAACAGCTCAACGGGGCGCTACAGCATGTTTTCCGATGGTACGGTATGCAATTACCAGACGGGGCCGTCTCCTTCGCCGACATCCGGACCGTGCACCCACTAACCCATCCGATTACACCCATCTTTTTGCGATGTCAGGCCGGGTGAGTAGGGCGTGAGCCCCTCTCTCTCCGGGAGAGGGGTTGGGGTGAGGGTGCGGCCAGGGCGCGAAAACAAAGACTTGTGCGAGAACGACATGTACAGTAACTGAAGCGCTCGCTTCGCCCGGACCCTCACCCATCTGCCGACACCCTCTCCCGGAGGGAGAGGGGCTTACCGCATCTGCTATCAAGCAAAGTGAGGATCCGCGCGTTACCGCCGAGCTTGCATGGTTGTCATATCTACACTAGTTATGACGGCCATAATCGGGATAACCCCAACAAAAATAACCCCGGGAAAATGCATATGTTTCCTGGAATTCGTAACTTCTCTATCAATGGTTGAAATCGGAAATGCACGGTAACCTATCCACACCCACACCCACACCCACACCCGGCATTGCATCAACTAACGGTGCTCCTGTGACCGGGATGGGCAGCCCGAGCAACCCCGCATCTCAAGCGCGCGCGAGTATTGCTGTTAATGGTGGCCAAGCTCAGCAGGCGATCCACGGCTCAAACCTGGGTAGCAACGCCCAGCACGCTTTAACCCATACAGTGTCCGATCTCCAAGAAACCGCTATCCAAGCCACTAACCAGATGGGCAGCGGCAATCCGGCGGAGAGCGGCAATCTACTCCATCAACTTGATACAAAACTGACTCAACTGTCGCAGCAGATTAGCCAGCATTTCGGTTCCGACGAACCAGGCAAGGCCAGCCAGATACTCAAAACCGTTGTAACCATAGCAGCGGCTGTCGTTGTGACAGCCGTTGTAGTGACAAATCCCGTAGGGCTGGCCGGGGCAGGGCTGGCGGTGGCCGCGGCAGGGCTGGCCGTCCTGCTCGCGGATTACTCGAATGCGACCGAACATGCTGACGAGGCATCCAACCATTTCAACGCAACGCCATGGCAAAATCAGCTTACGAATTTGAATAACTCAATAAACGATCTAAAGCGTCAAATTGAAGAGCGTGACCGTCAAATTGAAGAGCTTAGGCGTCGTCCTAATCTGGTTGCGGTGGATAACGGATCGAATGTTCCTTCCTCGACGGATGGATCTCAGCAGACACTACCGGTTAATGGAACAGTTCCTAGCAACACGCAACAACAAGACGCTGCGAATCAATCGAACACTTCGGGCTTGTGCCATCAGTCAAACACTACGTCGTACGAAGAAGCCGGAGTTATCCAATTGCCTCCCTCGACAAGCGAATCCAGCCAGTCTGAGATCTCGGTCAGCAAAAGCGAAAGCAGCGAAAGCGAAGCCGATTCATCTGAATCTAGCGAAAAAGTACTTATCAACCGCAAGACCGATGGAACGAATAACGACGGCCAGGATAGTGATGTAACCACGGTAGATATGGACGACCAGAGCATCGCTACTAACACTGCTTCTACTGAAGATCTCTTTTATTCGGATACTAGCTACGTTGAGCCCTCATTTTTGAACGATCAGACTCTTATCAGCGATATATGTTTAGATAATTTATTTAAATCAAAATCAATGGATTTTGACATTAATGGAAACACTTGGGGGAACGCGAATGAGGACACCCAAGAAAAAAACCTGAAAGGTGACAAGATTGGGAACGAAAGTGGCGAAGGAGCTAATTTGACTGTGACTGAGAATAAGAAGGGCATAAATCTTATAGAAGGGGCGCCACCGAGAGTTCAGAAAAGGAGAAGGGTTTATTCGAGTGATTTGTAGAGTGATTTGGGACACCCAAAGGTTGATTTGGGACACCCATGAAATACTCCTTCGCCGGCAAGCAAAGGCATCATCGACTAATGTGGGCGGACGGCCATGGGGGCTAACTTGGCCCCATGACCTATCCCCGCCATCACATCGTCAATCCGCAAGCCGCCGGCTTCTTCCACTGCGTTTCCCGCTGCGTGCGCCGCGCCTTTCTGTGTGGCGAAGATGCGTATAGCGGACGCTCCTACGAGCACCGAAAGGCTTGGGTGGAAGAACGATGGATGGCGCTGGCGGAGTGTTTCGCAGTGGGGCTGTATGCCTATGCGGTCATGAGCAATCACGTGCACGTTGTGTTGCACATGCTGACCCGCAGGTCGTCAACGACTGGTCGGATGAAGAAATAGCCGAACGTTGGGTCTCAGTCTTTCCCCGTCTTTCTTACAAGAGGGGCCGGCTATCTTTCCAGCCAGTTCTCTACGTTGAGGCCACGGATGCGGTTGAATTCGCGCGTGTTGTCCGTTACTAGCGTGAGGCCAAGCGCATAGGTGTGTGCGGCGATCAGCAGGTCGTTCATGCCGATAGGCTGGCCAGCCGCTTCCAGTTCGGCGCGGATGCCGCCATATTCAGCGTCAGCCGGAATATCCAGCGGTAGCACCGGGATCGTTTCAAGGATGCCCTCCACTTTGGTGAGCAACTTGGGCGAGCCCTTCTTTGCGCAGCCATAGCGCAGTTCGGCTGCGACAATGATGCTGGTGAAAATCTCCTTCGGTCCGACCTGCTCAATGTGGCGTGCAGCAAGTCCATTCGGGCTGCGGATCACATCGCTGATGATGTTCGTGTCCAGCAGATATCCGCTCAAAATATGTCCTCTGGCTTGGCGGGCATGTCCTCAATGGCCGGGAACTGATCTTCTGGCCCAAGCGGCGCTTCTTTCCTCCACTCGGCCAGCAGTTCGATGATGTTCGTTGGCCGAGTCACTGGTTCGATGATGAGTTTGCTGCCTTCGCGATGGATCAGCACACGATCCCCCGGCAACTCGAACTCCACAGGAATCCGCACCGCCTGGCTGCGGTTGTTGCGAAACAGCTTGGCCTCCTTGGGTCTGGATGGCGTCGATAAGATAGGCATGGTATTGCTCTCCAATGTATATGCCATATTGTATATGCCAAAGCTGTACTGCGTCAATCGGGCTGCGCTGCTACGGATCGATGCGTTTCATTCCTGCCATCCCGCAAAAGGATCACGATCCTGCGTGCCCTGATTGCGCTCGGCTGCATCCAAAAAATGAGTCGGCACGTCTGCACCCTTGAGTGCTGCGAAAAAATCCTCCCACGTTGCAGGCTTCCGCGACAGGATGACGTCACCGATTTCCGGGTCTTGGCGAATGAAAACCTCTTTCTCGGTAAAGCGGTAGGCGGCAGGCAAGCGGACGGCTTGGCTGCGGCCATTGATAAACAGCTTGGCAACGTGACTCACGATTCTTCTCCGATGAAGGCGTTGGCATATATCGCAGGACATGCCAATGCGGCGCATATATCAAGGTGTATGCCTGCCTGCGAAACGAACGTTTAGCGGATTGTCTTGTTAGACCCATTTGGGTATAGTGTGCTGATGGATCCACAAATGAAGAAGTTGTTCTGGATCGGGTCAGCCAAGAAAGACTTGGTGGCGATGCCGGAAGAGGTGCAAGACACTTTCGGCTATGCGCTGCATCTGGCGCAGGTTGGCAAGAAGTACGAACAGACGAAACCATTGAAGGGGTTCGGCTCGGCAAGTGTCCTTGAGGTGGTTGAAGACTCCGGCGGCGGTACGTTCCGCGCCGTCTACACCGTCAAGTTGGTCGACGCGGTTTATGTCCTGCATTGCTTTCAGAAGAAATCGACGCATGGCATAGCCACGCCGAAGCCGGACATGGATTTGATTCGGGAATGATTGAAGGCGGCGGAAGCGCATGCCAAAGGAGAGTCCAAATGACCAAGATCGAAGAAAGCACGGGCAACGTCTATGCCGATCTGGGCATGGTTGATGCCGAAGAAATGCTTGTGAAGGCCCAACTTGCCAGCAAGATTGGCGAGATCATCAAGGGCCGGAAGTGGAGTCAGCAGCAAGCCGCTGATGTTCTCGGCATCCCTCAGCCGAAGCTATCCAAGATGCTGCGCGGCCAGTTTCGCGGCATCAGTGAAACGAAGATGCTTGATTGCCTCGCGCGGCTAGGCCGTGACGTGCAAATCGTTGTCGGCCCGGCTCGACGTGCGGCTTCTGCCGGGCGCGTTGCCGTTGTCTTCGCGGTCTAATCGGAGGGAAAAGACCATGACCATTGCGCTCTTTGCCCCTTGTGCAAGCTCGCTCAAGCCATGCCACGTAAGCGCGCGACCATGCCCACCGAGGCAATCAGGGCGCTCGAGAGCAACTGCATATCCATCGGCATATGGCGCCGGCGCACATCCAGCAGCAAGGCGACACGCAATTCGTCGCTGTTGTTCCATACCTCGTGCGGATAGGTATCGTCCCACAGCAGGTGCTGACCACTGCCAATGCGGTGTTCTTCATCGTTGAGCGACAGCACCGCCGCCGGGCGGCCTTCCGTGTCGATCGGTACGGCAAGACCAAGCTGGAAACGCAGCACCCCGCGGAACGGACCACGATGACATGGAATATGTTTGCGCGGAGCAAGGAAAGAAAGACTTGCCGACAGCACATCCGGCGATGACGAAACAAGCTGCGCCAGCGTTGGGCAAGCCGCCATGTTGCGCTCGACCTCCGTACCGTAAACCTTCAATATGAAAAGCCGCCAGTCCCTGCCGTCATGGGCGGAGAGCGAAGCTTGCGCCGGCATGATTTCATGGAAGCGCGGAATGGTCTGCATGCGTTGCGCCGCCACGGCAAGCGCTTCATCGCGAATCGAAGACCATCCGGCGGCAAATCTGGCGGCCTGGGGAAAGTAAGTGCTGGTATCGAGTACCGGAGGGGTATTGATGCGTGCGTCATAGATGCGGCGCACGGCATGGGCTGACAGGTCGTACAACAGGCTCATGTCTGAGAGTACCCCGCCGCAGGTTGTCCAAGGGATTCGTGGCGCCGTTGTGTGCTACCTGAGGACGGGCGCGATTACTCCCTCTCCCCATGTCCCGAAGGGGAGAGGAAACGGTTCATCGCGCGATAGTAGCTCACGATCATCGATATGGAAGGAGACGCATCATGCGTGAAGTGCTGGGCAATGTCAGCGGCAGCACACGCAAGGGTGCGCAGATTCTCCGCCGCTCTCCTAATTCCTGCGACACCGTCATCCCAATGAAAGCTGGGATGACGAGCGCAAAGCAGCGGGTCTTCGCCGAAGCGCTTTTCAACAGCGAAGCCGGCCAATGGCGATGAAGCAGTTCAAATCGAAACCTGCCTGCCAATATCCACCACCTGATGGGCTGGAATACGCAGATAATCCGTCACCCGCGTACAGTTGCGCAGCATCACGGTGAAAATCGCGCGTATCAGTCGCGGCACGCGATGCGGCCCCTCGCGCGCCACGATTTTTTCCATGCCGATGAAATAGGTGAGCTTCTTCGGATCAATCGGGCACCCGTGCGTGGCGATCTGCGCCATCAATGCAGGCATGTCCGGCCGTTCCATGAAACCGTAGCGGGCGGTGATCGACCAGAAGTTGGGACCGATTTCCGACAGGGCTAATCGATCCCTCGCCGCGATGTAAGGTGTGGATGCGATATCCAGCGTCACGGCCAGCACGCGTTTGTGCAAGGCCAAGGTGTGTTTGACGTACAACTGCATCACCGGCGGAGTGGTCGCTTGGGCGCGGGTCAGAAACACCGCCGTGCCTGGCACGCGTGCCACGCCGGTCTGGGTAAGCTCGTCGAGGAAGGTGTCAACGGGCACCGGATCTTCGGTCAGCCGCATGGCCAACGCGACGATCCCGCGATGCCACACGTACATCACGCCATACACCAGCAAGGCCAGCAGCAAAGGTACATAGCCGCCATCGAGCAGCTTCGTCATGTTCGAGGCAAAGAACGAGGCATCCACCACGAAGAACAGACCGGCCACTATCGCGCTTGCCGCCAAGCGCCACTTCCAGATCTCGCGCATGGCGATAAACAGCAACATCGTGGTCATCAGCATGGTGGCCGACACGGCAATACCGTAAGCGGCGGCGAGGTTGTCGGATTTGCGGAAACCCAGCGCCAGGCCGATCGTCACCAGCATCAACAGCCAGTTCACCGCGCCAACATAGATCTGGCCGTAACCCTCTTCGGAGGTTTGCGACACTTTCAGTCGCGGCATCCAGCCGAGCTGGATGGCCTGCCGCGTCATCGAAAAGGCGCCGGTAATGATGGATTGACTGGCGATGATGGTGGCGATTGTTGACAGAATCACCAGCGGCAAGGTGAGCGATGCCGGACATAGGCGATAGAAAATATTGCCGGTGGTTGGCGCACCCGCCAGCACGATCGCCCCCTGGCCGGCGTAGTTCAGCACCAGGCTTGGAAAAACCAGCCCGGACCAAGCCAGCTTGATCGGGCCCGCACCGAAATGCCCCATGTCGGCATACAGCGCTTCCGCGCCTGTCACGCACAGGAAAACGCCGCCCAGCACCAGAAAACCGGTGCCACCGCTGTGCAGCAGGTAAGCGAGGCCGTAGTAGGGATTCAGTGCCCCGAGAATGGCCGGATGCTGCACGATGCCCCAGATGCCGAGGATCGCCATGGTGATGAACCACACCGCCATGATCGGCCCGAACGCTCGTCCGATCCTGGCCGTTCCTTGCGACTGGAACGCGAACAAAGCCAGTAGGATCAGCACTGTCAGCGGCAACACATAGTGCTGTAGTGCGGGCTTCACGATATTCAGGCCTTCCAGCGCGGAAAGCACCGAAATCGCCGGGGTAATCGCACCATCGCCATAGATCAACGCCGCGCCGAACAATCCCGCTGCCACGATCAGCGGACGCTTGTTCCGCTTCACTCCCAGCAAGGCCATCAGGGCCAGGATGCCGCCTTCGCCGTCGTTGTCGATACGCATGGCGAAGCCGGCGTATTTGATCGTGGTCACCACGATCAGCGTCCAGATCAACAGAGAAATCACGCCGTAGATGGTGTGCGCGTTGTCGCCACCGGTCATGTCCAGCACGGTTTTGAAGGTATACAGCGGGCTGGTGCCGATATCTCCGAACACCACCCCCAGGGCGCCGATGCCGGCGAGCAGCATGGAGGGTTTTTTCTGGCACATCACGACCATATCCGCTGCAGTGGCGCCAACCCGCGCGACGCAAAGTAATGATCCAATATCTCCCCGTTGCCAGTCTGATCCACCATGCCGACATACGTATCCGGCCGCAACAGGTAAACCACATTTTGCGTCAGTCCAGCCGTTTCGTACTCGCGTTGCCAATCAAATACAGTCAGCATCAATCCAAGCGTCTTGCAGCAGTCGATCAACTCCGGCTGTGCCGTACCGTACACATGCACCTGCCAATCCATGTGCGACAGGCTGGCAAAATTATCCTTATAGCCCGCTACGGCCCACGGCAGGCGATCGCCCGCATGGACGTGACCGGACATCCCTTGGCTCAACGGGCTGCCGCGATAGTTCAAGGTGATCTGCGACACGGTACGAAACAGAAACTCGCGCGCGGCGTCAAAGCGCGCGACGGTGGGGATCAGCCTCGGTGCAATGCGCGTACGTATGAGATCGGCAATCCGGCCTTCGGCAGTGACAAAACTGAAAACGCGATCGGTTGTATCCACCAGTTTGCGCGCGAAGCCGATGCGTTCGGCTTCGTAACTGTCGAGCAGGTTGTCCGTCGCGCAACCCTTCAATACGCTGGCCAGCTTCCAGGCCAGGTTGATCGCATCGCCAATGCCGGTGTTCATACCCTGGCCGCCAGCGGGACTGTGGATATGCGCCGCATCGCCAAGCAGAAACGCGCGGCCCTTGCGGAAATGCTCGGTGACGCGATAGTGCACACGGTAGGTGGAAAACCCATGCACCGTGTTCACCTTCACTTTCAGGTGTTCCATCGCGCGATGGCTGACATCCTCGAACTTGAGCGTTTCCAAGTGTTCATCGCGTTCGTCGCGCACGGTTCCGATCAACCTTGCCTGGCCTGTTGCGGCCAGTGGAAAGACGGCGAGGAAATCCGATTCATCGAGGTCGATATTCAATTCGCCATTCATCGAAGGCCCTACCGCTTCGACATCCGCGACATAAAAAACCTGTCGGTAGGTTCCGCCGGGGAATCCCGTGCCGATCACTTCACGCACCCGCGAACGGGCGCCATCGCAGCCCGCGATATAGCTGGTTTCCCAGCTTTGTTCGCTGCCGTCCGGGCCCTTCAGGCGGGCCAGCACGCACTCGCCGCTATCATCGAAGCCGAGCAGTTCCGTTTGCCGCTGGACCGTTACGCCGAGTTTTTCCAGCCGCTCGACCAGCAGCATCTCATGCTGGTCCTGCGGAAAAATCTGCAGGAACGGATATGGCGTGAGATCCGAACCGATGGTTTCGATCGCCAATCGTGTCGTCTTTTCACCTTTGACCCAAAGGTTGATCGCCGGTACCTGATGCCCTCTTTCAATCACCGCATCGGACAGATCGAGCTGCCGGTAAAGCTCCAGCGTCCGCGCCTGCACCGCCAGTGCACGCGAGGTGGTACCGGGCGCGGATGTCTTGTCGATGATATGCACCTTCACGCCAAGCCGGGTCAGCCACAAGGCCAGCACCAGGCCGGTAGGGCCGGCGCCTGTGATGAGGACATCGCTGTGCATGTCGTCTACCTCGTTGCCATCGTCCGGCTCGCCGCTTGTACGGCAGGCAGTGGGTGGGATGTTTCGTGACCAAAGCATACAAGCCGGTCGTGTGCGCGTTTTGGTTTACTTTTATAGGAAAAACTATACTGTGCATTATATCAATGCTGGCCGTGATCCGGCCTGGGAGCCTGTCATGGTTGTCCGCTCTTCCAAACCGCCCCGGTCTGCAATGGCCGACAAGTACCAGAGATCGCCGCAGCGTCGCGACGGCCATTTTCAGAACCCGGCGCCACGTCCGGCCCAGAGCCTTGGCAAAAACCTGCGGATTATCTGGAACGCATTCTTTAATAAGCCTGCCGGTACGGTGCCGAATGGCCTAGTGCCCGTGCAGGCTGTCAGTCGCGTACAACTGGATGCAGCACCGAATCGCAGCCTGTTCCGGCTGGGCCACTCCACCATGCTGATCAAGCTGCGCGGAAGTTGGTGGCTAACCGATCCGGTGTTTGCCGAACGCGCGTCCCCGTTCCAGTGGATGGGGCCAAAGCGCTTTCATCAACCACCGATTGCCCTTCGCGACCTGCCGCCGATCCGTGGCGTCATCCTGTCGCACGATCATTATGATCATCTCGATCGCCAGGCCATCCAGTACCTGGCCAGCACTACCGAGCTTTTCTTGACGCCGCTGGGTGTAGGCGATCGGTTGATCGAATGGGGCGTGCCGGCCGCCAAAGTGCAGCAATTCGACTGGTGGCAAAGCGTGGAGATCGACGGACTGCACCTAACCGCCACGCCCGCCCAGCACTTTTCCGGGCGCACTCTTTTCGACCACAACCTCACGCTGTGGGCATCGTGGGTCATCGTCGATGACGACCTGCGCTTGTTCTTTAGTGGCGACACCGGCTATTTCGACGGTTTCAAGACTATCGGTGAACGTCTGGGGCCGTTCGACGTCACGTTGATGGAAACCGGGGCCTATGACGCGCAATGGCCCTATGTGCATATGCAGCCGGAACAGACCGTGCAGGCTCATCTCGATCTGCGCGGACGCTGGTTGATGCCGGTGCACAACGGCACGTTCGACCTAGCCATGCATCCCTGGCAGGAGCCGTTCGAGCGTGTTCTTGCCCTGGCGGCCGAGTGCGACATACCGCTGGCCACGCCGCGCATGGGCGAGTGTCTGGATCTCGCGTCGCCGCATACGGGTGAACGCTGGTGGCGCAAGGCCGAAGCGGGGGCTCACGTCCAATGGGAAAGTGCACTGTCGCTGAAATAGGCATGATCGCAACGCCAACGTGGCGCGAACCCCACCCTGATGTATGCATAATGCCAGCTCATCCCATAGATGGCATTTATCAAACCTATCTCGACAATCAATTAGCTCTTTCGCCCTAAAGTCTCTAGTCTTTGCGACTTCATCCACAACCATGCGGAAGATATAGATGTCGCTGATCAACACCGAAATCAAACCGTTCAAAGCCACTGCTTACAAGAACGGGAAGTTCATCGAAATCACCGAAGCCACATTGAAAGGCAAGTGGTCGGTGGTGGTTTTCTATCCGGCTGATTTCACCTTCGTCTGTCCGACCGAGCTGGAAGATCTCGCCGATCATTACGCCGCATTCCAGAAGCTGGGTGTGGAGATCTACGGTGTCTCGACCGACACGCACTTCTCGCATAAAGCGTGGCACGACACCTCTGACGCGATCGGCAAGGTCAAGTACCCGCTGGTCGGCGATCCCACCGGTGCTATCACCCGTAACTTCGAGGTGATGATTGAAGAAGAAGGCCTGGCCCTGCGCGGCACCTTCGTGATTAATCCGGAAGGCCAGATCAAGCTGTGCGAAATCCACGACAACGGCATCGGCCGTGACGCCAGCGAACTGCTGCGCAAGGTGAAGGCTGCGCAGTACGTCGCCTCCCACCCGGGTGAAGTGTGCCCGGCCAAGTGGAAGGAAGGCGCCAGCACCCTGAAGCCGTCGCTCGAACTGGTCGGCAAGATCTAAGTTTTGCTTCGCTTTGCGGTTCTATCCCCTGCGGAACCGCTTGGGCCTGTTCAACTTGGCAGGCCCACCTTATCCCTGAGTTGTCGTCCCATTCGCCCTGGCGGATGCGGTGGCGCTCACCCTAAAAAATGCCAAGGAGATGTCACCCATGTTGGATAACGACCTGAAAACCCAGCTCAAGGCTTACCTGGAGAAAGTGGTTCATCCGATCGAGCTGGTGGCCTCCCTCGACGATGGCGCCAAGTCGCAAGAACTGCGCGCGCTGCTGCAGGATATCGAAGCGTTGTCCGATCGCATCTCGCTGAGCCTCAACGGTAACGACGCGCGCAAGCCGTCATTCGCGATCAACCGCAGCGGCACGGATGTCGGCGTGCGCTTTGCCGGCATCCCGATGGGTCACGAATTCACTTCGCTGGTATTGGCGCTGCTGCAGGTTGGCGGTCATCCACCCAAGGTGTCGGACGAAGTGATCGAGCAGGTGCGCATCCTTGAAGGCGAATATGTGTTCGAAACCTTCATGTCGTTGTCCTGTCATAGCTGTCCGGATACCGTGCAGGCGCTGAATTTGATGAGCGTGCTCAATCCCAACATCAAGCACGTGGCGATTGATGGCGCGCTGTTTCAGGACGAAGTGGACCGACGTCAGGTGATGTCCGTGCCGACCGTGTTCCTCAACGGCGAGCCGTTCGACCAGGGCCGCATGTCGATCGAACAGATCGCTGCCCGCCTTGATAGCGGTGCCGCCCAGCGCGCTGCCGAGAAGATCAAGACCAAGGCCGCGTTCGATGTGCTGGTGATCGGCGGTGGTCCGGCGGGCGCCGCGGCAGCCATCTATGCCGCACGCAAGGGCATCCGCACGGGCGTGGCGGCGGAGCGTTTCGGTGGCCAGGTGCTGGACACCATGGCGATCGAAAACTTCATCTCGGTGCCGTATACCGAAGGTCCGAAGCTGGCGACGGCACTGGAACAGCACGTGCACGAATACGATGTGGACGTGATGAACCTGCAGTGTGCCGAGCGGTTGATTCCAGCAGCCGAAGAAGGCGGGCTGATCGAAGTGAAGTTGGCCAACGGCGCCTCGCTCAAGGCGAAATCGGTGATCCTTTCCACCGGTGCGCGCTGGCGCAACATGAACGTGCCGGGCGAGCAGGAATACCGCAACAAGGGTGTCACCTATTGCCCGCACTGCGACGGTCCGCTGTTCAAGGGCAAGCGTGTGGCAGTGATTGGCGGTGGCAACTCCGGGGTGGAAGCGGCGATCGACCTTGCCGGTATCGTGGGCCACGTCACCTTGCTGGAATTCGACAGCAAACTGCGTGCGGATGAGGTGCTCCAGCGCAAGCTGCGCAGCCTGCCCAACGTCAACATCATCATCAGCGCGCAAACCACCGAAGTGTCGGGCGACGGCCAGAAAGTGACCAGCCTGGTCTACACCGATCGCACCAGCAACCAAGACCATCGCGTGGAGCTGGAAGGCGTCTTCGTGCAGATCGGCTTGTTGCCGAACACCGAATGGCTGAAGGGCACGGTAAAACTGTCGTCGCGTGGCGAGATCGATGTGGATGCGCGTGGCGAAACGTCGGTGCCGGGCGTATTCGCCGCTGGTGACGTCACGATCGTGCCGTACAAACAGATCGTGATTGCGATGGGCGAAGGTGCGAAGGCATCACTGAGTGCGTTCGATTACCTGATCCGTCTGCCCGTGGAAGAGCAAGAAGCCGTCGCAGCCTGATCGCCAGATGGCGAGTGTTCCCGCACGAAAAAACTGCTTTTTCGCTCATCGTGTCGCATCATTTATAACGGTGTGAGGTTGGCGTAGGCGGCGACCAGCCATTTGCTGCCGGCTATTTTGAAATTGACCTGCAAACGCGTATGCGCACCGCTGCCTTCCGCGCTAACTACGACACCTTCGCCAAAGCTCGGATGGTTGACGCGCTGCCCGAGTTTTACCGACAGGTCTTCTTTCAGCGAAGGTGCTGGCTCGGCGAAGCGTCCAGCGTACAACGGACGGCTGATGTGTACGCGTGGGCGCACTTCATCGACCAGTGATGGCGGAATTTCGCCGAGAAAGCGCGAGGGGCGGGCAAGCATTTCCGCACCGTGCATGCGACGCGATTCGGCATGCGTGATCACCAGCCGTTCGCGTGCGCGCGTGATGCCCACGTAGGCGAGGCGGCGTTCTTCTTCCAGGCGGCCTTCGTCTTCCACCGAGCGCTGGCTGGGGAACAGGCCTTCTTCTACGCCGACGAGAAAGACCAGCGGGAATTCCAGGCCCTTGGCCGAGTGCAGCGTCATCAATTGCACGCAGTTGTCCCAGGATTCACCCTGGCCTTCGCCGGCTTCCAACGCTGCATGCGAGAGAAAGGCGGAGAGTTCGCTGAGGCCGGCATCGACATCGTCCGGCGTCATCTCGAAACGAGTGGCGACATTGACCAGTTCATCCAGGTTTTCCACCCGCGATTCGGCATTGCCGCGGCTGTCTTTTTCGTAGAAGTCGCGCAGGCTGGATTGGACGATGGCGTGGTCGATTTGTTCGGCCAACGGCAGAACTTCTGAAACCCTCTCCTCTTCCCGCGTGCCCCGGAGGGGAGAGGGCGAAAAAACGCGCGCCATTTCATCGATCATGCCAAGAAAGCTTTTCACGGCATTCTTGGCGCGTCCAGCTAGTTCGTTGCCGGTGGAAAGCTCGTTCAATGCAGCGTCCCACATGGACACACCTTCGCCGCGCGCACATCGGCGCAACACATCCAGGGTACGATCGCCAATGCCACGTGGCGGCGTATTCACCGCGCGTTCGAACGCGGCATCGTCGTGTCGATTGGCGGTAAGGCGCAGATAGGAAAGCGCATCTTTGATTTCAGCTCGCTCGAAAAAACGCAAGCCACCGTACACGCGATAGGGAATATCGTGCTGGATAAGCTGTTCTTCGAAATTGCGCGACTGCGCATTGGAGCGATAAAGAATCGCGCAATCCTTCGCGTCGCCATGCTCGGCGATATATTCGCGAATACGCTCGATCACGAAGCGTGCTTCATCCTGTTCGTTGTAGGCCGCGTAGACGGCGATACGCGCGCCTTCCTCGCCAGCCGTCCACAATTGTTTGCCGAGACGGTTGCCGTTGCGCTGGATTACGCTGTTGGCGGCTTTGAGGATGTTGGAGGTGGAGCGGTAGTTCTGTTCCAGCTTGATCGTGCGGGCACCGGGGAAATCGCGCAGGAATTGCTGCACGTTTTCCACTTTGGCGCCGCGCCAGCCGTAGATCGACTGGTCGTCGTCGCCGACCACGAAGACTTGCCCGGTCTGTCCGGCCAGTACGCGAATCCACGCATATTGCAGCGCGTTGGTATCCTGGAATTCGTCGATCAACAGATGGCGCCAGCGTTGCTGGTAATGCTCCAGAATGGCGGGTTGCTTGAGCCAGAGCTCATGTGCGCGCAGCAGCAGTTCGGCAAAATCGACCAGGCCCGCACGACGGCAAGCATCTTCGTAAGCTTGGTAGATTTGCACGAGGGTGCGGGTGACCGGATGCTGGCCGTGTTCGATGTTCTCGGCGCGCTTGCCTTCGTCCTTCCAGCTATTGATCTGCCAGGTGGCCTGGCGTGGCGGGAACCGTGCTTCGTCCAGGCCGAGACCGGCCATGACGCGCTTGATCAGGCGTTGCTGGTCGTCGGCATCCAGGATCTGGAAGCTTTCCGGCAAACCTGCTTCGCGCCAGTGACGGCGCAGCAGGCGGTGGGCGATGCCGTGGAACGTGCCTACGGTGAGGCCCTGTGCGCCGCCAGGAATCAGGTTGTCCAGGCGCGTACGCATCTCGCCGGCCGCCTTGTTAGTGAAGGTCACCGCGATAATGGCCCATGGTGGCACGCGGTCGACCTGGCTGAGCCAGCCGATGCGATGAGTGAGCACGCGCGTCTTGCCGGAACCGGCGCCAGCGAGGACTAGATAGTGGCCGGGTGGTGCGCAGACGGCTTCGCGCTGCGCATCGTTGAGCGAGTCGATCAGGTGGGAGACATCCATCTAGAACATTGTAGCGGCTGAGCGGCGTGCATCCTCTCTAAAATCAGGGCACAAACTCGTAGTAATCCACGCCAAGGTCCTGGAACGTGGTTTCGTACGTGTTGCCGGTACGCGCAATCTTGAATTGATCCCGTGGTGGGCAGCTCAGCTCCGCATGCTTGCCGTCGTGCAGCGCTTCGTATTGCTGCTGCGACAGGTCGGAAGCTATGGCTAGTGCCTTGCGGAAGCCGATCTTGCCGGCTGCTTCACGCCACTCTGGCACCACCTTCAGCGGAATCGCTTCGGAAGCATCGCCGCTGCCGTAGCCGATCGCATAGAGCTTGGCGTTCGACAGCTCCACGTTGTGTTCCAATGCTTGCTCAAGGCCGGCGGCAATCCATGCCGGCAGCGCGGCGGTGTACAGGTTGCCCAACTCCATCGCCCAGTCGGTGCCAAGGTTAACGCGCTCGGCCAGCAGCTTCTGGAACTTAGGGCTCTTGCGCACCACGCCAGATAGCTGGGTGGTGAGCGGATGCGGTTCCTGTGCGGCATCGGCGCCGCCGCCCAGGCGCACGAACTCGCCGAACAGATCGGGCTTGTTGCGGCATTCCTCCACTACGCCTTCTGCCGAGACGCCAACCTGTTCGCACAGCGCCTGAAATTCGGCATTCGGTTGCGGCGAGCGGGCCAGTGCGCGGGCGTAAATAAACGCCAGCGCCTGCAGCGGCATCATGTGGTAGGGGCGATGGAAGAACAGACCGTCCGCACCAGCGAGAAAATCCGCGTCGGAAACGCCAAGGCGCTCCAGCATCGCATCCACCGCCTGACCGGTTTCGTCGAGGTAGGCAAACGTGGAGTACTTGCCGCTGAACACGGGGAAATCATGCGCACGTTTGCTGCGCTGGCCATAGTCCTGGTCGAAATGGCGGGCAAACGGCTTGCGGAAATCCGGACCTCGGTAATCCGAGGCACTGCCCGAGTGCGCCAAGTCCACTTCGAACAGCTTCGGATGGGCCTCGACCAGCATGGCTACCGCACCGGCGCCCTGAGTCTGCTCGCCGCTGGAGCCGCGTTCGTATTCGGCGATGTCGCTGCACACCACGATGGCTTGCTTGCCCTTAGCGTCGAAGGCGACGTAGCGCAGCGCGCTCTTCAGCGCGTACACGCCGCCGAGGCAGGCATGCTTGAATTCGGGGACTTCAAGCTGACGGGCAAGACGCGGCAGCCCCAGGCGCTCCAGCTCGCGATCGACCATGCCACGCACGATCACGGCGCCAGCGGAATTGTCCTTGCTGCTTTCGGTGCCGAGCGCGAGCTGGCCGATATTGCGCGGATCGACGTTGTAGTGACGAATCAGACGCAGCACGGCGGTCGCCGCCATGGTGTAAGCGTCTTCATAAGGCGCCGGTCGGCGGAAGCTGCGCCCGACCACGGCCTGCACTTTATCCCAGGAGTTGCCCGTCCACGCGCACCAGTCCTGCAGCGGGACGCGAGGCTGGGGCACGTACAGGCTCATGCCACTCACGCCAGGATTACGCTGTTGTGCTGCCGTATCATTCGCTGTATTCAAAACCTGTGTTCCTCGTAATAGCTGGGCGGTGCCGGCGCCACCATGACTGCACCTTGCGCACTCGGGGGTGCACGGTATATGCGGGTGGGGGGAGCGCGTCGTATATCGGATTTCGGGACCTGCATGCGGTCACTGAAGTGCTGTCCAAACGGAGATCATGCGGTGCGCCCTGCCGGAACTGCGGGATTTTAACTCCATCTTCCTCGCAGGGGCGACTGGCGCAAACCACCCGCCGTGCGCGTGTGGTTCTTCAATTCTCCCATTCCGACGGGCATGACTTCTGGGAGGGATGTCGGGATGCGATAGAAATGTTATAACATATCGAAATTAGCCCCCTTCCGATCGGCCGACCCAAACCACACTCGTCCGGAACCCCTGCATGAAATTGTCCCCGCTCGCTCTTGGACTCAGCCTCGCGCTATATGCGGTTTCCAGTTATGCAGCCACAGCGATTCCCACGCTGGATATCCCTGGTACAACCCCCGCCGTCGCCTCGTCGGCCGCGACTGCCCAACAACCGGCGGACAGCAATGCCGATGACACAAGCGGTGCCGCGGGCTCGCGCAATCGGCGCCCCTCCAAGGTCCAGCAGCTAGGCACGATAAGCGTGACCGCAGCGCTCGACCAGGCTCGCAACGGTTTGTCGCCGGATACGGGCAGCAGCCAGTACGTCATCACCGCGCAGAACATCCAGGCGTTGCCGCTGGGCGATGCCACCCCGATGAACCAGGTGCTGCTGCAGGCGCCGGGCGTGGTACAGGATTCCTACGGCCAGCTTCATGTGCGCGGCGACCACGCCAATCTGCAGTACCGCATCAATGGCGTGATGATTCCGGAATCGATCTCCGGCTTCGGTCAGTCGCTGGATCCGCGAACCATCCAGAGCGTCACCCTGCTCGACGGCGCCTTGCCAGCGCAATATGGGGAGCGCACGGCGGCCGTGGTGGACATCAACACCAAAAGTGGCTCCGACCTCAACAACGGTGGCAGCGTGGGTATCACAGGTGGTTCGTTCGGTACCGTGAATCCCTATGCCTCGCTGTGGGGGCACAGCGGCAATTGGAGTTATTTCTTCACGGCCAATTATCTGGAGAACAACATCGGGATCGAAAATCCAACTCCGAGCCGCGACCCGATCCACGATCATACCAACCAGATCAAGGCGTTCGGTGATGTCACGTACCTGATCAACAACGACACACGTTTGAGCCTGATGTTCGGCTCGACCAACAATCGTTTCCAGATTCCGAACAATCCAAGCCAGGTGCCGCAGTTCGGTTATTTGGATATCACCACCTTCAACTCCGCCGATCTGAACGAACGTCAGGACGAAGAAACGCGTTTCGGCGCGCTGGCGTTACAGGGCAAGTTCGCCGACACCCATTACCAGGTATCGGTGGGTCAGCGTTACAGCGGTTTGCAGTATTACCCCGATGACATCGGCGACCTGATGTTCAACGGCGTAGCCGGACAGATCAACCAGGGCGACCGCGCCACGACCTTGCAGGCGGACTTCTCCATGCCGTGGGCCAGCAATCACACTTTGCGCTACGGTTTGTACGGCGAACTCGATCGCGCCTACACCCATACTTATTCGCAAGTGTTCCCGGCCGATGACGCAGGCAACCAGACCAGCACGGTGCCTTTCAGCATCTTCACTGGCGATCGCATCCTCGCTAAAACTATGGCTGCCTACGTCCAGGACCAGTGGGATATCAACGATAGCTGGACCGTCAACTATGGCGTGCGTGGTGATCGCTATCAGGCATTCCGCGAGGAAAGCCAGTTGAGCCCACGCGTTGGCGTGGTCTGGCAGGCGACCGATAGCACCACGGTGCACGCTGGTTATTCGCGCTACTTTACGCCGCCGCAGACCGAGCTGATTTCCACCGAAAACATCGAGGCATTCGCTGGCACCACCAACGCGGTGAAGAATTACGGCAACAACACACCGCTGGCTGAGCGCTCCCATTACTTCGACGTCGGCATTTCGCAGAACATCGGTTCGGCGTGGACCCTGGGCTTCGATTCCTACTACCGCCAGGTGGATCGTCTGCAGGATGAGGGTCAGTTCGGCGCGGCGCTGGTGTACTCCACCTTCAATTACAAGTACGGTCGCGTGCGCGGCAACGAGTTCAGCCTGACCTACAACCAGGGGCCGCTGTCCGCGTACTTCAACTTTGCCTACAGCCGCGCGATGGGCAAGGATGTGATCACCAGCCAGTACAACTTCAGTCCGGATGAACTGGCTTATATCGCGGATCATTGGATCCATCTCGACCACGATCAGAAGCTGACCTCATCCGGTGGCATCAACTACGCTATCACCGATGCCACCAAGGTCGGCGCTGATTACATTTTCGGCAGCGGCCTGCGCGAGGATGGCCTCACGCCGAATGGTCTTTCGCTGCCGTACTACTTCCAGCTAAACCTCAATGTCTCGCATGACTTCAACTTTGAGAGCTTCGGCAAGCTGCATACACAGCTTGCGCTGATCAATGCGCTGGATCGCACGTATGAACTGCGTAGCGGTACCGGTGTGGGCGTGGGGGCGCCGCAATATGGGCCGCGGCGTGGGGTGTACCTGACGTTGCAGAAGGATTTTTAAGGTTCGTCTTACACTGGCATTTCCCTCTCCCTTCTGGGAAGAGGAGTGCCGTGCCGCGAATTTTCCGCTAACAGTGGACCTTCGCCAGGATGACAAGGGGTGAGTGTGTGCGTTATTGCGCCTTGGCCGCGGGCGTCCCACTATCGCGCCTTAGCGCCAGCCCTTTCAAAATATTCAACGCCTGCGACAACGCATAGTCAGTGGTCGCCAGCTTGGCGTTCTCCGCACTGCCATCGTTATTGATGTTGCCACCGGCCACCGCAGCAGCTTCATTGGCCAAGTGATGCGGTAGGTCCGCTTCCGAGCTCATGGGTTCCTGCGAGTTGTCCACCTTGGCGACCGTCAAATCCGCCAGTGCGATATCCGGTTTGATGCCTTCAGCTTGGATCGAGGTGCCGTTCGGGGTGTAGTAGCGAGCCGTGGTCAACTTCACCGCGTGATCGGCATCGAGCGGCAGCACCGTCTGTACCACGCCCTTGCCGAATGTGCGGCGACCGACGATCAGTGCACGATGATTGTCTTTCAGTGCGCCGGAAACGATCTCGGCTGCCGAGGCCGTGCCGTTGTCGGCCAGCACGACCATCGGTGCGCCGTTCAACAAGTCGCCACCGGCGTGGGCCGTGAAGGTGAGGTTGGAATCCGGCAGGCGGCCATGCGTGGTCACGATGGCGCCGGAATCAAGGAAGTCACTGCTAACGCCTACGGCAGCAGTCAACAGGCCGCCCGGGTTGGAGCGCAAGTCGAGAACGGCGCCTTTCTGCGTACCATTCTTTTTCAACAGGTCACCCAGCTTCTTCTCCAGATCACCGGCGGTGTCATCCTGGAACTGGCTGATGCGGATATAGGCATAACCCGGTTCCAGTTCGCGCACCTTCACGCTGGTCATCGAGATGCGTTCGCGGGTCATGGTCATGGTGACCGGTTGCTCCGACTTTTCGTGCAGGATGCCTAGCGAGATCTTAGTGCCGGGATCGCCGCGCAGGGCGTTGAACATGTCGTCGATGTTGTCGGGGGTCACCGCTTTGCCGTTGATCGAAGTGATCACGTCCCCCGGCTTGATGCCCGCGCGTGAAGCGGGCGTGTCGTCGATCGGGGATACGATGCGCAACAGGCTGTTGTCCTCCATCACCTCGATGCCGAGACCGCCATACTGGCCGGTGGTGTCCTCGTTGAGTTCCTGCAACCCTTCCTTGTCGAGGTAGGCGCTATGTGGATCAAGGCCGGAGAGCATGCCCTTGATCGCATCGTTCATCAGGGTCTTGTTGTCGACCTTTTCCACGTAGGCCTGGCGGATGACCTGGTACACGTGCGCAAAATTACTCACGTCGTCCATGTTGACCTGGTCTGCCGGGGTGGCACTGCTGGACGCTTTGGCAGGGGTGCTGCCGTTATCGATCGCGGCGTTCGCACCCGTATCAGTCGCCACTTGTGCATGCAGCACAGGCGTCGCCAGCAGCAGGGCGAGAAGGCAGTGACGGGGGAAACGCATGGGGCAAACTCCACAGGAAAAGAGATGACGGCAATGTTGAGACTGTTCGGCACCGTCCGAATTCAGTCGCCACAGAATACGCCGATCCTTGTTGCGATGGCGTTGTCTGGCTGGTCTTGGCGTAAGGACCTGCACATTCGTGACATGGCTCCCTTGCACGTGGGGGAAGCAGCTATCGCATGGGTAGAGGTCATCGCTTCTGGCTCAACCAGGTTCGCGGATCGACCGGCTGTCCATGGTGGCGCAGTTCGAAATACACGCCGTTGCTGTCGCTGGTGACAAGCATGGCCGTGCCAAGCGACTCGCCCGATGCCACGTCGTCCCCCACTCCGTGCAGCAGAGTCTCGTTATTGCCGTACATGCTCAGCCAGCCATTGCCGTGGCTGAGAATGATGAGCTGGCCGTAGCCGCGCATGAAGTGGGCGTAGACCACGCGGCCGGCCGCCACCGCATGCACTTCGCTGCCGCGCGGTGCGCTGATCAACACGCCGTTGCCGAAGCTGTGCACCGGCCCGGCAGCCGGCCACGGCAAGTTTCCGCGAATATTGGCCAGCGCCTTGCCGGTGTTGGCGCCAGGTACGGTCGGGTTGGCGCGTGCCTTACGCTCCGCCTCGCGAGCGGCTTCGTCGATCGCCTTTTGCAACTTGACCAGCAAGTCATTGAGCGACTGCTCGTTCTGCTTCATCGCCGTTAGCTTCTGTGCTTCATTCTTGTATTGCGCATCGATCTGGCTGGCGAGTTGCTGCTGCGATTTGCGCTGTTGCTCGAGCGCGCTGGCCTGCTGCTGGCGCTGCGTACGTGTCGCTTGCAGGGCTTGCTGATCGGTGGCGACTTGGTTTTCCAGGTCCTGCAGTTGGGTGAGTTGCGTCATTAGCTCCTGCACTTTTTGCACGCGGTCCTGCTGGAAATACTTGGAGTAGGCGAGCGAGCGGGCAATCCGGGCGATGTCCTCGTCACCGAGCAGCAAGCGCAGGTCGGAGCCCTGGCCGACGGTGTAAGTGGCGCGCAGCAGATCGGCAATCGCTGCGCGCTGGCTGTCCAGGTGCTGGTTGAGGGCATTTCGTTGCGTCTGCAACTGATCGAGCTGTTGCTGCTTGGCGGCGATCTGCGCGTCGGTATCGTGCACGGCTCTGGCCGCGCTGGCGACGGCGTCGGATTGCTTGGCCAGGGCAGCGTTGGCGCTATCACGGCGCGCGGCGGTGTCCGCCTGCTCCTTGGTCAGTGCTTGCATCTTGGTACGCAAGTCGGCCAACTGCTGCCTGGCCTCGGCCTGTTGGGCCTGGGTCTTGCCGTCCTGTGCGGCTCGGACGGGTATGGGGACGATGGCGAAAAAGGCGATCGCGCAGGCGATCAGGGCGGCTGAAAGTGGGTGAAAGGCGTTGGAATAGGTCGGCATAAAGCTGATTATGTCCGAGCTGGCTTGTTCCGGCGAGATGGCACGGATGGCGCTCTGGCGCGGCCTCACGGACATTTTAGCCGGAGTGGTCTGTTAGCGCGTGTCGAAGGGGGATCGACAGGAAATCGGCCGCAGCTGTCGTCGCGGTATCCGCAAGGGGCTGCTGCCGCTGGGATGTAATCCCAGCTTTCATTGATGTAATCGGATTTAATCATTCAGATTACATCTGAATCAGATCGCAAGGATGTGCCGTGTCAATTGATCGTGAGGTCGCCATGACGAAAGCTGCAACCCGTGTTCTCACCGCCCACGTACCGGTTTCGCTAGCCGAGCAAGTCGACCGCTTGGCCGATCGTCTTGAGCGTCCACGTGGCTGGATATTGAAGCAGGCGCTCACAGCCTGGATTGCCCAAGAGGAAGAGCGTGACCGCCTGACCCGAGAGGCATTGGCCGACGTTGACGCAGGTCACGTCATCGACCATCAGGCCGTACAAGCGTGGGCAGATAGCCTTGGCACCGACGAGACACTCCCGGTGCCTCGTTGATGGAGTTGAAGTGGACCGGTAAGGCTCTTTCCGATCTGGCGCGCTTGCATGAATTCCTGGCTCCGGTGAACAAAGCAGCCGCTACTGCATCCCTTATTGACTTCAAGACCTCCCTCGCAAGGTTTCCGCTAATAATGCGCAAGCATCAGCGAGCTTGCTGGCGGTTTCCCCGGAGGGTAACGGCAGATTGAGCCGTTGTGCTCCGGTGGCCGGATTCCACGGCAGATCCATGTTCACCAGTACGGAGGCGTGTTGCAGGTTGAGCCCTGTGGCTCCGGCATCGATGGAAAGAAAGACGCGGCATGCAGGATCGTTGCGAAAGCGTTCCACCAAGGCCGGGCGTTTTTCCGAAGGCACGCCGCCGTGAAAACTGACGTAGATGGTGGTAGATCTGGGCAGTATTCAAATGGAGCAATACGATAACGGATGAAACAGTTTTTATGACGGCGCCACGGCTGGCTGTTCGCTGGGCGGAGGCGGTACGGCGGCGCGCGTCCCGCCGATGAGCTAGAATCCATGCCTCTATGTGCCTGATCGCGTTCGCTTGGCATAGCCACCCACGCTGGCGTCTACTGCTGGCGGGTAACCGCGATGAATTCCATGCGCGGCCAAGCAACCCTTTATGCCACTGGAAAGATCTGGCGATCATTGGCGGCCGTGATCGGGAAGCCGGCGGCACGTGGTTAGGTGTCACCGAGTCGGGCCGATGCTGTGTCGTCACCAACATGCGCGATCCGCGCGATCCGCAGCACGGCACGTCGCGCGGTCTGCTTGCCACGGATTACCTCGCTGGCCCCGACGACGCCACCCAGCATGCGCAAAACGTGATGGCAACGGCAGCCAGCTATCGACCGTTTAATCTGCTTACTTTCGATGTCGATCACGGCTTCTACATCGGCAATCGCCCAACGGCGAAGGTGCAACGGATCGAGCCCGGTGTGCATGGGCTTTCCAATGCGGACTTCAATACGCCCTGGCCCAAGACCAAGGCCTTGATGGTGCGCTTGCAGGCCTGGATGAATGCCGGCCATGAAGTGGATTTCGCACCGTTGTTCCGCGCGCTGGCCAACGAGCAGCAGGCGCCTGATGAGACGTTACCGGATACGGGCATTGGCTTGGAGCGTGAGCGCTGGCTGTCTTCCGCCTTTATCCGTGGCGAGTATTACGGCACGCGCGCCAGCACCGTCGTGGCGATCGATAACGAGGGCCGGGGACGCATCGTGGAACGCCGCTTCGGGCCGATGGGCCGTTTCCTTGGCGAGACCGAGTGGCCTTTGAATCCGCAGCCCTGCGGAAGGTCATTCGCAGGTTGGGTTAGCGCGGCATGACTTGGAAAAAAGTGGCTGATAAAACGAGAGGCGACGTCGAAGCGTCAAAGTCACAGGTTTTTGCTCGTCGTCCCGGCGCAGGCCGGGACCCAGTGACTTCGCTCGTCGCACAAAGCGGCTGACCTCATGAAGGTTCCCCGATGGGCTAGCCTTCCATCCTCCACCTGCGGTTAGCAAATGCAAGGGGTCACTAGGCAAAAAGTCATGCATGGCTTTCCATCAGCGTTGTCTTAAAGTCTCCATGCTGCCGGGAGAGCAGCTTTCCAGACATCGATGGCACCCGCTGCCTTAGGGTTGGGGCGGCTGTTGTGGAGATCCTCATGTATCCGATTCGTTCCCTGCTTTTTGCTACGGCACTCGCAATGGCCCTGTCCGCTGCGAGCATCCATGCCCAGACCGCGCCGCTCACGCCGGATATTCCGGTGAACTTCACCGCGCCGACCGATGCCAACGACTACATCAAGCGCGTGGTGATGATTCCGATGCGCGACGGCGTAAAGCTGCACACGGTCATCGTGATTCCGAAGGGTGCGCACAATGCGCCGATCTTGCTGACGCGCACGCCCTACAACGCGGACGGCCGCACCGAGCGCACGCTGTCGCCGCACATGCTGGATCTGTTACCACAGGGTGACGAAGTATTCGTGGAAGCAGGCTATATCCGCGTGTTCCAGGACATCCGTGGCAAGTACGGCTCCGAAGGCGACTATGTGATGACCTTGCCGCTGCGCGGACCGCTCAATCACGGCAAGGTGGATGAATCCACCGATGCCTACGACACCATCGACTGGCTGTCGAAGAACATTCCCGAGTCCAATGGCAAGGTCGGCATGCTCGGTTCGTCATACGAGGGCTTCACCGTGGTGATGGCGCTGATCAACCCGAACCCGGCGTTGAAGGTCGCCGCGCCGGAAAGCCCGATGGTGGATGGCTGGATGGGTGACGACTGGTTCCACTACGGCGCCTTCCGTCAGAACGACCTGGACTACATCACCTTCCAGACCACCAAGAAAGGCACGGGCTACATGATCCCGCGCCAGGGTCTGGACGATTACACCAATTTCCTGCGCGTGGGCTCCGCCGGTGACTTCGCGCATGCCAACGGACTGGATGCACTGCCGTTCTGGCGCAAGATCCATGAGCACCCGGCCTACGATGCATTCTGGTCGAATCAGGCGCTGGACCAGATCCTGGTCAACCAACCGCTGAAGGTGCCCACCATGTGGGAGCAGGGCTTGTGGGATCAGGAAGATATGTGGGGCGCCATCCATAGCTACGAAGTCATGGAACCCAAGGACATCACCCACACCAAGAACTACCTGGTGATGGGCCCGTGGCGGCACAGCCAGGCGAACTACGATGGCAGCACGCTCGGTCCCATGAAATGGGATGGCGATACCGCACTGCAATTCCGCCGCGACGTATTGCTGCCGTTCTTCAATCAATACCTGAAAGATGGCGCGCCGAAGGCCAACACGCCGCCGGTGTTCATCTACAACACGGGCGAGAACCATTGGGATCGTTACACGCATTGGCCGCTATCATGTGACAACGGCTGTGTATCGAAACCCAAGCCGATTTACCTCGAAGCAGATGGTCGCCTGTCATTCGAAGCGCCCACAGCCAGTGATGCCAAGTACGACGAATACGTTTCCGATCCGGCCAAGCCGGTGCCATATCAGCCGCGTCCGGTGGTGGGCTCCGATCACGAAGCCTGGACGCACTGGTTGCTCAATGACCAGCGCTTTGTCGACGGTCGGCCGGATGTACTCACCTATGTCAGCGAGCCGCTGACCACACCGATGCATCTGGGCGGCGCACCGCAAGTGAACCTGGTGGCATCAACCAGTGGTACGGACAGCGACTGGGTGGTGAAGATCATCGACGTATACCCGGATTCTGTGCCGTCCAACCCGAGCATGGGCGGCTATGAATTGCCGATCTCGCTGGATATTTTCCGCGGCCGCTATCGCACCAGCTTTGAGCATCCGCAGGCGATCGAAGCCCATGCACCGTTGCTTTACAGCTTCCGCTTGCCGACCGTGAACCATGTATTCCAACCGGGACACCGCATCATGGTGCAGGTGCAATCCAGCCTGTTCCCGTTATATGACCGCAATCCGCAGACCTTCGTGCCAAACATCTTTGATGCGAAAGCGTCGGATTATGTGAAGGCTACGCAACGGGTATGGCATACCCCGGATCATGCGAGCTTTATCAGCTTGCCGGTGGTGGAGGGGCAATAAGCTTGGCGTTCATAGCCGCATCCCTCTTTTCACCCTGGACGATGTCATCAGGTGACTTATCTAAAAACCATTCAGGTCAACGGATTCACGCCGAACAGCAGGTTATGCAGCCAGAATGCGAACAGCGTCCAGACCGCCACCCCCATCACCACCGCGAGCGCGTCACCCTTGACCGTACCGGCCGGATAAACCGTGCTGTCCCGGCGGTCGCGCCTGCGCGACACGATGAAGAACACCACCGACCAGACCAGGAACGGCGCGAACAACACCAGGTCGTGCAACATGCCGGTCGCCAGAAGATGGCCGAACGACCAGGTTTTCACCGCCAGTACCTGAGGGTGACCCAGCCTCGCCTTGATATGGTTGCGGGGTACGCGCGCTGCCGCAAGAAAAATCAGTGCCACCAGCATGAACAAACTGTTGAGATGGCGCAGCCAAAGCGGTGGCGCGTAAACCAGCACCGGATGCTGCCGCGCCAGCCCGAACCCCCAGATGATCAACCCGATACCGATGAGCGCGACTATGGAGCAGAAGCCTTTCCAGCGATGCAGCCCGATGCGCGCGATCTGCTGCTTGCGCCAGTCGTCGGCCACGATGCGAAGGGAGTGCAAGCCGAGGAAAACGATAAGACCGAAGACCAACATGATCATAGTGGAGACCCCTTGGAAGAAACGCCAGCAATGGCTAATTTCCGCGCGATTCCACTCGCGCGACAAGTGTCAATGTTCCAGGATCCAGTGCGATACGCCCAGTCGATGACAGCCCTGGCAACCACGCATCACCTGTTTGCAGGCGCCCGTCCGCCGTATCGACGTGGCCTTGCGCACAATAGATCAAGGCCACCGCATCATCCACCACTTGCCGACCGGGTTCGTCCCACACTACCAGCTCGCCATGCACTCGTGTGCGGCGCAGCATCAGGTTGAAGTCGCGCGTCGGGCCACCACGCAAGGTTACGCTCACCTGGGCTTCGCCAGGGAATGTAAACGGCATGAAGGGCGAGGTCAGCGCATGGGTGCGTCCATCGTCCAGGGCCATGATGAACCCGGCGCCTTCAAGTAGAGCGATGTGACGATCGATACCTGGAAACGCGGAAAACGGTGCTGTGCTATCGACTTCCGCCACGCTCGCGCGCCAGGTGAATTCATCCATGCCGGCACCGACCGGATGGACGGCAAGCTCACGTGTACGACCCATGCCATTTTTCCACGGCATGGCTGGGCAATCACGAAGACGGATGATGCTCATGTACTTCGCTCGATCACGCGCTGAAAAGGGGGTAATGCTTTTAGCATCTGACTGCCGTATTGCCGTGTGACGACGCGCCGGTCCAGCAGCACGATGCGCCCGCGATCCGTTTCGCTTCGGATCAGGCGCCCACAGTACTGGGTGAGCAGACGCGTGGCTTCCGGCACGGCGACCTCCAGGAACGGATTGCGCCCGCACGATTCTAGCCATTCCGCATAAGTGGCGCCTACTGGATCGGTTGGCACCGCAAATGGCAATTGGGTGATGACCACCGTCTCGCACAACTTGCCAGGCAGATCGAGGCCTTCGCCGAACGATGCCAGGCCGAACAAGGTGCTGCCTTTGCCTGCTTCGATAGCGGCCGTGTGCTCGGCAATCAATTGCGTCTTGCCCAGCGAGCCTTGCGCACGCACTCTGCGCACCTTGTCGATAGGCAGGCGCTGCAAGACGCGCTCGAGTTTCGCGCGGGAGGTAAACAGCACCAGGTTGCCGGCATCCCAATCCAGGTGTTTCGCCAGCCAATCCGTCACTTCTTGCGCGTGCTGTTCGCGTGTATCGGGCAGTGCGGACAAGGCGGGTACCTCCAGGCGTGCCTGCACACTCAGGTCGAACGGGGAAGGCAGGCTTATCGTCACCGCATCGTCCGGCAGGCCCACGGCGTCGGCAAATCCGCGAAAATTGCCGCCTGCGCTCAAGGTGGCTGAGGTCATGACCGCTGCACTGGCGTTGTCCCACAAAATATTGCGCAACAAGTCGCCGGCTGAAACGGTGGAAGCGTGACAAACGAGTTGCTGATCCGGCGACAGCGTGACCCAGCGCGCGAGCGGCGGCGCATGCTCAGGATCATCACTGGACCAGGCATGCCACGTGCGTACCTGGCGATCGATACGCTCCAGTGCGATGCCCAGTTCACGCGACAAGGCTTCCTGCGTGGGGCCACCTTCGCTCATTTCAGTAACGGTTCGCCGCACAGCCGTCAGCCAGCGCTGTATTTCCGCAGTGTAGACATACAGCATGCCGGCGTGATGAGACCAAATTTCCGGCAACTGCCCCAGCGATCCGCGATACATGGGTTCGGTTTGGCCCGGATCGGGCAGCCAGGATTGGCGGATGTCCTTTTCCAGGGCCTCCAGCGCGTCGCTGAGTTCCTGCAGTTTTTCGTCGCCGGCGCCCAGCGTGAGCTTGCCGATCACTTCCTTGTCGGTCAACGAATAAGCGGCGTGCACCTGTCGAGTCAGACGATTGATTTGCCGCACGGCCAAACCCAGCGGCACATCCGACGCGCCGCGATCGATGGTCTTGTCGGGCATGTGGTGCGCTTCGTCGAACACGTAGACAGTTTCTTCAGGCTTGGGCAGGAAAACACCGCCCCAGCTTTCTTCGCCGCTGGAAAGGGTGAGATCGGAAAGCACCAGATCTTGATTGGCCACGATGATGTCCGCATCGGCAACGGCGCGACGCGCGGCGAAGAACGGACAGATCATGAAGTGTCCGCAACGGCGCGACGTGCAGCCACCGGCGCTGGTGGTGATCAGCGCGCGCAGCATATCGCCGGGTGTTTCTGGCGCGGCATCCATATCACCATTCCATTCGTTGCGATCGAAGGCATCGGTGAGCTTGCGTATCACCTGCTTGTCGCGTTCCGCCGGTGGTTTGCTCCACAAGGCAAGATCAGCATCGAAGCCCAGGCCCATCTGGTTGTTCTCGCCGATACTGCCGGCTGCCATGTGTAGATTGCGTGGGCACAGATAGCGTCCCCGGCCCTTGGCCAGCGCAACTTTTGCTTCACTACCATTGAGCTTCAGATACAACGGAATATCACGCTCGACCAACTGCTCCTGCAAAGTCACCGTGGCGGTTGCGATCAGCAGTTTTTTCTTCTGCGCCTTGGCCACTTCCGCACCGGCGACCAGATAGGCCATCGACTTGCCGGTGCCAGTAGGGGCTTCGATCACCGCCGCACCACCGGATTGAGCCAATGCCTTGGCTACTTCGGCAATCATGCGCAACTGCGCGGGACGCGCGCGGAAACCGGGTAGCCCGTCCTTGATACGTGTGTAAGCCTCGCGGATGTTGTCCTTGAGTGCGTCAGTGAGCATAGGTTTCCTGATGCATGCCGACGATGCTCAAAGCCACCGCTTCCGCCACGCGAATGCCATCGACACCCGCGGAAAGAATGCCACCCGCATAACCTGCTCCTTCACCGGCAGGGAACAGTCCGCACGTGTTGAGACTCTGGTAGTCGACATCGTTGCGACGCACGCGAACCGGTGAGGATGTGCGTGTCTCAACGGCCGTAAAGATAGCATCGTGCTGGGCAAAACCCTTGATCTTGCGGTCGAACGCAGGCATCGCCTCGCGTATGGCTTCCACCGCGTAATCGGGCAAGGCACTCGTCAAATCCGTCAGATGCACGCCGGGCTGGTAGGAAGGTTGCACTTCACCAAAGGCGGTGGATGGACGCCCGGCGATAAAGTCGCCGACCAGTTGCCCTGGCGCTTCATAGGTGCCACCACCAAGCTCGAACGCACGGCTTTCCCAGTGACGTTGCAACGCGATACCCGCCAGCGGACTGCCGCTACCATCGTAGGGTATGAAATCACTGGGTTCGATACCCACGACGATGGCGGCATTCGCATTGCGCTCGTTGCGTGAATATTGGCTCATGCCGTTCGTCACCACATGTCCTGGCTCGCTGGTTGCCGCGACCACGGTGCCGCCAGGACACATGCAAAAGCTGTAGACCGAACGGCCGTTACGGCAGTGATGCACCAGCTTGTAATCCGCCGCGCCAAGAAGCGGATGGCCAGCTTGCGGACCAAAACGCGCGCGATCGATCATCGATTGCGGATGTTCGACGCGGAAACCCATCGAAAAGGGTTTCGCTTCCAGATACACGCCGCGCTTGTGCAGCATCTCAAAGGTGTCGCGTGCACTATGGCCTAACGCCAGTACCACATGATCGGTACGGATCTGCTCGCCATTTGCCAGCACCACGCCGCGCACATGGCGGATACCCTGGGCATCGGTCTCGATGTGCAAGTCGTCCGCGCGGTGCTCGAAACGAATCTCGCCACCGAGCGACTCGATGGTGTTGCGCATGCTCTCCACCATCGTCACCAGGCGGAACGTGCCGATATGCGGCTTGCTTACATAGATGATTTCTTCCGGCGCGCCCGCCTTTACGAACTCGGCAAGCACTTTGCGCCCGTAATGATGCGGATCGGAAATCTGACTGTAGAGCTTGCCATCGGAAAACGTACCTGCGCCACCTTCGCCGAATTGCACGTTGGATTCGGGATGCAGGTTGCGCTTGCGCCACAAGTCCCAGGTGTCCTTGGTACGCTCGCGCACCGCCTTGCCGCGCTCCAGGATGATAGGGCGAAAACCCATTTGCGCCAGGATCAGGCCGGCAAATAGACCGCAAGGGCCCATACCGATGACCACCGGTCGATGGATCATGCCTTTTGTTCCACGGGTCACGAAACGGTAATTCGTATCGGGTGTTGGACGTACATGTGGATCGTCCGTATAACGCAGCAGCAGCTTCGCCTCATCAGCCACCTCCACATCCAGCGTATAGATAAGCTGGATCGCACCGCGCTTGCGGGCGTCATAGCCGCGGCGAAAGATGCGGTAACCGCGAATAGCCTGAGAGCCGACATGTAATTTGGTACGGATAGCCGCTACCAGCGCTTCCTCGGCGTGGTCCAGCGGTAGCTTGATATCGGTCAGTCGCAGCATGCGGGGCGGGGCAGGTGGAACGGTTGGCTATTGTCTCAGAGCCGGCCCGAAACCGCTGCATGGGTTGCCGCTTTAGCCGTCGCCTCGGCGCAGACCCTGTCTCTTGATCACATGGGTTGATCCATGGCTTGCTTGGCGTTCTTGAAGTCGAAACCAGCTATGCCAGATCGTGTCCCAATCTTGCGCATCGACCTCGTCATTAAGAAGAACGGGTTGTTCACAGGGCCGGTCAGGCACCTTACAAATTTACTCAGAAACCTTACAAAATGGGTCCGGCCTGGCTACTCGCATCTGCGCATATTGTATGATTATATTCGAACGAAGTCCGGCACTGCTTCAGATGGTGCAGTTGCGGCAGGAAGTGCCATATCCACGAACGATTTCATCATCTCTAGACCCTTATGAGAGCCCCGATCGCCCGCAACCTGCACGGCCACGTCATCCAGGAGCTTGGTGTGCGTATCGTCAACGGCGCACTCCAACCGGGCGAGGCGTTGCCGCGCGAGGAAATGTTGGCGAAGCAGATGGCGGTGAGCCGCACGGCCCTGCGCGAAGCGATGCGCGTACTTTCCGCCAAGGGTCTGATCGAGGCGCGGCCGAAAGTCGGTACGCGTGTGCGCGAGGAACGCTACTGGCAACAGCTCGACGCCGAGGTGCTGGCATGGCGCTGCGCCTCGATGCCCACCGCGGATTTCGTGCAGAAGCTAGCGGAGATGCGCGAGATTTTCGAGCCCGCCGCAGCCGCTCTGGCAGCGCGCCGCCGCAATGTCGATCAATTCGAGCACATCGAAACGGCTTACAAGGCGATGGAGGCTTCGTGCAATAGCGATGAATGGGCGGTAGCCGACCTGGCCTTCCATGAGGCCGTGCTGGTCGCTACCAACAACGAGTTGATGATTTCGCTGTTCTCCGTGGTGGAAACCGCGCTCGGTTCCTACTTTGTGCTCTCGGCACGCAAGAGCAACGATTTCAAGTATTCATTGCCTTGTCACCGCAAGGTCTATGAAGCGATCCGCCGGCGCCAGCCTGAAGTGGCACGTCGCGCCATGCAACGGATGATTCTCGATTCGCGCGCTCATATCACCGGTAAGCCGCGCAGCAGGAAATTCGCATGACTACCCGAGCACGGCTGATCGGTCTGGATTGGGGTACCAGCAGTCTGCGTGCCTATCTCTTTGATGCCGGCGGCATAGTGGTCGACACACGCCAGCATGCATGGGGTATCCGTCACTTGCCGGAAGGCGATTATCCCGCAGCGCTGCGTGCGATCACGTCGGGCTGGCCGCCCTGCACCATCGTCGCGTCCGGCATGGTCGGCAGTCGGCAGGGCTGGTGCGAGGCGCCCTATGTCGACTTGCCCGCCGATGCGCAGGCTATCGCACGTGGCATGGTGCGTGTTGAAGCCTGTACCAGCCATGCGCTATGGATTGCACCCGGTTTGCGCAGGGTCCGTCCTGCCGATGTGATGCGTGGTGAGGAAACACAAATCATCGGTACCCTGGCGCAGCATCCGGCTTACCGGAACAACGCACGCTTCGTATTGCCCGGAACGCACAGCAAATGGGCCACGGTCAACGATGGGCGCATCGTCGCCTTCGATACGGTGATGACCGGCGAGCTGTACGCCTTGCTGATGAAACATTCCATCCTGGGGGTGGGCGCTTCCGCCGAGTCCACCCACCCCTTCTCGCATGTCGCCTTTGTGCGTGGCCTGCGCGCGATAAAGGAAAGTGGTGCAGCGGGTCTCTCCAGTTGCCTATTCTCGACACGCGCCTTGATGCTGGCTGGCCAGCTTGCGTTCGACGACCTGCTGGATTTCCTTTCCGGTTTGCTGATCGGCGAAGAATTCCGCATCGCTCTGTTGCGTGATGGTGGTATCGCACCGCTTTGCCTGATCGGCGAACCTTTGCTGTGCCAGCGTTACCTCAGTGCTGCGGCGATCTTTGGCTATCCCATACCGTCGGTGATCGACGATGCCGCCGCGCAGGGACTCTGGCAACTGGCCTCGGTGGCCGGCTTGCTTGAACAAGCTGTTCTGCATTCTTATTCGGGAGCCGACGCATGATCCGCACTTGGCTGGATCCCTTTCCTCTGGTAGCCATCCTTCGCGGCCTACGGCCGTCGGACGCGCTGGATGTAGGCCGTGCGCTTGCCGACGCGTGTTTTCGCGTGATCGAAGTTCCGATGAATTCGCCGGAACCGCTCGAAAGCATTCGCTTGCTGTCCTCCGCACTGGGTGACAACTTTCTGATTGGCGCAGGCACCGTCATGAGTGTCGAGCAGGTTGCGCAGATTGCCGCCGCCGGTGGCCGCCTGATCGTGATGCCGCACGCTGACACCGTCGTGATCGCAGAGGCCAAGCGCGCCGGCATGTATTGCGTGCCGGG
Source organism: Dyella sp. M7H15-1 (assembly GCF_004114615.1). Taxonomy (NCBI): domain Bacteria; kingdom Pseudomonadati; phylum Pseudomonadota; class Gammaproteobacteria; order Lysobacterales; family Rhodanobacteraceae; genus Dyella; species Dyella sp. M7H15-1. The sequence goes on along the minus strand of NZ_CP035300.1, from coordinate 2,447,417 downwards.
TGTTGCCACCCCTACTGAAGCGTTTTCGGCGATCCAGGCCGGCGCTGACGCCATCAAGCTGTTTCCCGCCGAACAACTGGGACCGGCCGCGCTCAAGGCTTGGCGCGCTGTGATACCGCGCGATCTCGTCGTGCTGCCGGTTGGTGGCATCGCGCCTGAATCGATGGCGCCCTACATCGCGGCTGGCGCCAACGGTTTTGGCCTTGGTTCCGCGCTCTACGTCCCTGGCCGCAGCGCTGACGATATCGGTCGCCGCGCTCGCGCCTTTGCACGAGCCTGGAAGGAAGGCTCTCAAGGAATTCACACATGAAGATCACCCGTCTCACCACTTTCCTGGTTCCGCCGCGATGGCTGTTTGTGCGGGTGGATACCGACGAGGGCATCAGCGGCTGGGGCGAGCCGGTGGTGGAGGGGCGCGCGCATACCGTGGCGGCGGCGGTCGATGAGCTATCGGATTATCTGGTCGGCAAGGATCCGCGCCATATCGAAGATCACTGGAACGTGCTGTATCGCGGCGGCTTCTATCGCGGCGGCCCGATCTTGATGAGCGCCATCGCCGGTATCGATCAGGCGCTGTGGGATATCAAGGGCAAGCACCTTGGCGTACCCGTGCATACCTTGCTGGGTGGACCGGTGCGCGAACGCATCCGCGTGTATTCGTGGATCGGCGGGGATCGTCCGGCGGATACGGCCAAGGCTGCCAAGGATGCGGTGGCGCGTGGCTTCACCGCCGTGAAAATGAACGCCACCGAAGAAATGCACTTCGTCGACACCTATGCGAAAGTGCAACGCGTACTGGAAAACGTGCAGGCGGTGCGCGATGCCGTGGGTCAGGATATCGGTCTTGGCCTCGATTTCCATGGCCGCGTGCACAAGCCGATGGCTAAGGTGCTGATGCGCGAGCTGGCGCCGTTCAAGCTGATGTTTATCGAGGAGCCCGTGCTGTCGGATCACCTGGAAGCCATTCCGGAACTCGCCACGATGTCCCCCGCACCGATTGCACTGGGTGAGCGACTGTACTCGCGCTACGACTTCAAACGCGTGTTCGAGACGGGCGGCGTGGACATCATCCAGCCTGATCCGTCCCATGCCGGCGGCATTACCGAAACCCACAAGATCGCCACCATGGCCGAGGCTTACGACGTCGCGCTCGCCCTGCACTGCCCGCTCGGCCCGATCGCGCTGGCGGCCAATCTGCAGCTCGATGCGATCTGCCACAACGCTTTTATCCAGGAACAAAGCCTGGGCATTCACTACAACGCTGCCAACGATCTGCTCGATTACGTGACCGATCGCAGCGTGTTCGCCTATGAGAACGGCTATGTCACCATTCCGGGCGGACCGGGCCTGGGCGTTGAAGTCAATGAAGCCTATGTCGCCGAGCGTGCGGTGGTGGGACATCGCTGGCGTAATCCGATCTGGCGCCATAGTGACGGCAGCATGGCCGAGTGGTAAGCACTCGGCCAGTAAGGATTTGCAAGGCCAGCAGGCCCAGTGGCAGATGCAAAAGGCGTAGTTTGAACAGGAGCGCAAAGAATCAATCGGGCTCTTGGCAGGATGCCGCAGCGCTAAAAGCGCCGTGCCCGGTGCAAAACGCCGGCATTAATGCGATCTTATTCATTTCGCACTTCACCCAATAAAGGAATCGCGATGCGTATCGACCGAACCCTTATGGCTCTTGCAGTAGTTGCTCTGGTCGGAATGCCAGCCACTGCCGCGCACGCCCAGGCCAGCACCGGCGGCAACATGCCGCTGAATGGCCCTGCGGTGGCCAGCATCTGCCTGTTGTCCCGCGAGGCGATCTTCGCCAATGCCAAGGTCGGCCTGGCCGCTTCGGCACGCTTGAAGCAGTTGGCCGAACAAGCACAGAGGCAGATTGATGCCGAGCGCAAGCCGCTCGATGCAGACGTGCAGGCGTACCGTGCGAAAGCCTCGTCGCTCTCCGCCGATCAGCGTCAATCGCAGGAACAGGCTCTGGCACAACGCATGCAAGCCGTGCAGACCGATCAGCAGACCAAAGGGCGGCAGTTGGAGGCCACCCGCGCCAAGGCGATGGACCAGATCGCACAATACACACAACCGGTGATCGTCAGTGCGTATAACAGCAAGAACTGCGGCTTGCTGCTGGATCGCGCCGTGGTGCTGGGCGGCAACATGACCAACGACCTAACGCCAGCCGTGGTGCAGGGTCTGGATGCCAAGATCACTACCATCTCGTTCAATCTGGAACCGGCGCCTGCCGTTAACTCCGGTAGCCGCACGCCGTAACGGATTCTTCGCAAGAGGATGTGAGTGCCATTCGAACATCCATGCTTCTGATTGGCAGCTTGTCCCCGACGTCTTCGCCATGGATGGCGCAGACGCCAGCAACCATCCACATTGCAGGCTGGGTTCCTCCTGTGTCGATGCGGCTGTCAATGATCATCCAACTTTGCCGTGGGCAACCAAGATCGTGCCCATGCTGAAGTGCAGACCGAATACTTGCGACAGCAACAGTCGAGCTTGATCGTTAGCGCATCACCACGGTGCCGTAACGATCGAGGTAAGCGGCTCACCCATGAACATCATGGCTTTGCTCGAGCGGGTATCCGTTGCAGTCAATACCTGCTGATGTGCTGCCGGCGCCCAATCCGACGAACGCAGTACTGTGAGCGCCACCATCAGATTGCCTTGCAGCTCAGGTACGGCTTTGCGCACGATGTTATGCAGCGCGAGGTTGGTGGAATTGGCCTTGCTGCATTCGTATGCGGAAATGATCCTGTTGTGATCTCGCACCAGCAGACCGGCATAGGATTTGTCGAAAGCATCGCCACTCAACGCTTGTAGCGAGGTCATCGATGCTTCGTTGTTCGCGGCAGGTTTCATGCTGCCTACACCTGTGGCTAGCAATCGCACGAGATTGGCATCGAGGTCCATGCGCTCATGCATGACCGTGTTGGCAAGGCCGATGACTTTCTGGTTTTGCGATTTCTGCAAAGCCAGTTTCGCCATGGTGATCTGCGCGGCGTTGTCCGACATAGCCTGGATCAGAAAGCCCTGCTCCTCCGCGCTCAATGGCGGGTTGTCGGCGGCCCGGGTCAATCTGGGTGCAAGCGTCAGCAGTACAACCACCCATGACGCCAATACGAAGCCAAACAAGTGTGCCGTGCGCATAAGCCCTTCCCACTTATTGCATGAGCAATGGATGCCCCCTAGTTGCCAATGTGAACTGTGAGAAGTTCAAAGATTGTTTAAAATTTGTCAGACTCTCATAGCAGCGCTTATGAGCGTTGCGACGGTGTCTGTGTGTGTCGTTGTTGCGAGGTCCACGATGAGCAACGTGGTTACAGCGGGCAAACGTTTTCTGCACAAGCGAGCTTTTCCCGACGACCGCTCGCTACGAAAGATAAGGAGCTGAGCTTGCGTTTTGCTGCATAAGGTTCCGGGCCTTAGTGCTTGAGGTTCTTGCGCAAGCGCTCCAGCGCTTGAAGCTGGGCCAGTGCTTGGGCCAGCTTGGCCTGAGCCTCAGCCACTTCAACGGCATCGGTGCGATTGGCCAGCGCGGCTTCGGCTTCCTTCTTGGCACGCTGCGCCGCGGCTTCGTCCAGATCGGCGGCACGAGCGGCCGTGTCGGCCAACACCGTTACCACTTGCGGCTGCACTTCCAGGATGCCGCCGGAAACGTAGAACTGCTGGCGCTCACCACCTTCCAGCACCACGTCAATGTGGCCCGGCTTGAGGCGGGTGATCAGCGGCGCGTGACGGGGCGTAATACCCAACTCGCCCAGCTCGCCGGTGGCGACCACCATCACCGCTTCACCATGAAAGATCTCGGCCTCGGCACTGACGATGTCGCAACGAATGGTGCTCATAGAATTTCTCGCTTCGCTCGAAGGGAATCGGGAGTGGGGAACCGCGAAAGGCGCTCTGTCGATTCCCTATTCCCGATTGACGATTCCCAGCTTAATCAGGCCGCCTTCTTGGCAGCCATTTCCTCTGCCTTCTTGATGGCTTCGTCGATGGTGCCGACCATGTAGAACGCTTGTTCCGGAATATGGTCCACGTCGCCGTCGACGATCATTTTGAAGCCACGGATGGTTTCTTTCAGCGTCACGTACTTGCCCGGTGAGCCGGTGAACACTTCGGCTACATGGAACGGCTGTGAGAAAAAGCGCTCGCACTTACGTGCGCGGTACACGACCTGCTTGTCTTCTTCGGACAGTTCGTCCATGCCGAGAATCGCGATGATGTCCTTCAGTTCCTTGTAACGCTGCAGCATGCCCTGCACGCGACGGGCCACGTCGTAATGCTCCTGACCCACCACCTGCGGATCGAGCTGGCGGCTGGTGGAGTCCAGCGGATCCACGGCCGGGTAGATACCCAGCGCCGCGATGTTGCGCGACAAGGTCACGGTGGAGTCCAAGTGCGCAAAGGTGGTGGCTGGCGACGGGTCGGTCAGGTCGTCCGCGGGCACGTACACGGCCTGGATCGAGGTGATCGAGCCGGTCTTGGTGGACGTGATGCGTTCCTGCAGCACGCCCATTTCTTCGGCAAGCGTCGGCTGGTAACCCACGGCGGACGGCATACGGCCAAGCAGTGCGGACACCTCGGTACCAGCCAGGGTGTAGCGGTAGATGTTGTCGACGAAGAACAGCACGTCACGGCCCTTGCCGTGTTCGTCCTTCTCGTCGCGGAAGTATTCGGCCATGGTCAGGCCGGTCAGGGCCACGCGCAGACGATTGCCCGGCGGCTCGTTCATCTGGCCGTACACCATCGCCACTTTCGACTCCGGTAGGTTGTCGATCTTCACGACGCCGGCGTCCTGCATTTCGTGATAGAAGTCGTTGCCTTCGCGGGTACGCTCACCCACGCCAGCGAACACCGACAGACCCGAGTGCTGGGTGGCGATGTTGTTGATGAGTTCAAGCATGTTCACGGTCTTGCCCACGCCGGCGCCGCCGAACAAGCCGACTTTGCCGCCCTTGGCGAATGGGCACACCAGGTCGATCACCTTGATGCCGGTTTCCAGCAGCTCGTTGGCCAGCGCCTGTTCGTCGTAAGCCGGGGCCTCGCGGTGGATGACCCAATGGTCTTCCGCCTTGATCGGACCGACTTCATCGATCGGATTGCCGAGCACGTCCATGATGCGGCCGAGGGTGGCCTTACCGACCGGCACCTTGATGCCTTCACCGGTATTGCGCGCGACAAGGCCACGTTTCAGGCCGTCAGTGGAACCGAGGGCGATCGTACGCACGATGCCGTCGCCGAGCACCTGCTGGACTTCCAGCGTGATCTCGGTACCGTCGATTTTCAGTGCGTCATACACCTGCGGCACCTGATCGCGTGCGAACTCGACGTCGATAACCGCGCCGATGATCTGTACAACTTTGCCCTGACTCATGGATGTGCTCCGGATGGATCTTTAAAAAAGTGTTTGGTCTTTACTGCCAAAGCGCCGCCTGGGCGTCGCTCTCAAATTTAAAAGTGCTGTCATGGAAGGCAGCTTTTTAATCTTCGCGGTCATGGATGACCGCACTTATACAGCTGCGGCACCACCTACGATTTCAGAAATTTCTTGAGTAATCGCGGCCTGACGCGCCTTGTTGTAGCTGAGCGTCAGCTCGCCGATCACTTTGGTAGCGTTGTCCGACGCGGACTTCATCGCGACCATGCGAGCGGCGTGTTCGCTGGCGAGGTTTTCCAGCACGGCCTGGTACACCACTGACTCGATATAACGGCCGAGGACGTGCTCAAGCACCGTAGCGGCATCGGGTTCGTAGATGTAATCCCAGTCATGCGACTGCTCCAACGCAACACCCTTCACGTGCTGTGCTTCCAGCTCCGCGGCCACCGCGGGCAGCGGCAGCAGCGCGTCGATGGACGGCTTCTGCGTCATGGTGTTGACGAAGTCGTTGTAGGCCAGAAAAACGCGATCTAGCTTGCCTTCCGAATACGAATCCAGCACCACCTTGATGACGCCGATGAGCTGCTCGACCTTCGGACGCTCACCCAGATGCGTGACGCTACCGACCAGATTCACACCCTTGATGCGCCGAAAAAATTGCACTGCTTTCTGTCCAATCGCAACCACGTCAACTTGCACGCCCTTGTCTTGCCATTCGCGGATGGCGGGCAGCAAGCGACGGAACAGGTTGGAGTTGAGGCCGCCGCAGAGGCCGCGATCGGTCGTTACGACCACGTAACCTACGCGCGCGACCTTCTCGCGTTCGTTGAGAAACGGGTGACTGAAGTCCGTGCTGGCCTGCGCAACGTGAGCGATCACCTTGCGCATGGAACGCGCATAGGGACGTGAAGTTTTCATTAGATCCTGCGCCTTGCGGATCTTGGAGGCCGAGACCATTTCAAGCGCACGCGTCACTTTACGCATGTTTTGCGTGCTCTTGATTTTGGATTTGATTTCACGTCCGCCTGCCATGTGCTTCGCTCGCTATGCTTGCTATGTCGTGAATCGGAAATCATCCATCGGGAATCGCAGCAAATGCACAATGCGCTTTGACGATTCCCGATTTCCGATTGACGATTCCCTGCTCTTGTTACCAGCTACCGGTCTTCTTGTACTCGTCAAGACCGGCCTTGAAGCTCGCCTCGATGTCGTTGTTCCAGTCGCCGGTCGCCACGATCTTCTTGATCAGATCTGCGTAGTTCTGATGGAAGAAGGCATGCAACCCCTTTTCGAACGGCAACACCTTGTTCACCGGCAGATCGTCCAGGTAGCCCTTCTCAGCGGCGTACACGGACAAGGCCAGTTCAGCAATCGACAGCGGCGCATACTGCGACTGCTTCATCAGCTCGGTGACGCGCTGGCCGCGATCGAGCTGGGCACGCGTAGCTGGGTCGAGATCCGAAGCGAACTGTGCGAATGCCGCCAGCTCACGGTATTGAGCAAGCGCCAGCTTCACACCACCGGACAGCTTCTTCACGATCTTGGTCTGCGCAGAGCCGCCCACGCGCGATACCGAGATGCCAGCGTTCACGGCTGGACGAATACCAGCGTTGAACAGGTCGGTTTCCAGAAAGATCTGGCCGTCAGTGATTGAGATAACGTTGGTCGGCACGAATGCGGACACGTCGCCAGCCTGCGTTTCGATGATCGGCAGCGCGGTGAGCGAACCGGTCTTGCCTTTCACTTCGCCGTGGGTGAATTTTTCGACGTACTCTTCGGACACGCGCGCAGCACGCTCAAGCAGACGCGAGTGCAGATAGAACACGTCACCCGGATAGGCTTCGCGTCCCGGCGGGCGCTTCAACAGCAGCGAGATCTGGCGGTAGGCCACAGCCTGCTTGGACAGGTCGTCATAGATGATCAGCGCATCTTCGCCGCGGTCGCGGAAGTATTCACCCATGGCACAACCGGAGTATGGCGCGATGTATTGCAACGCGGCCGATTCGGAAGCGGAAGCAACGACCACAATGGTGTTGGCCAGCGCGCCATTCTCTTCCAGCTTGCGCACCACGTTGGCGATCGACGAGCGCTTCTGGCCGATGGCGACATAGATACACTTAATGCCGGAGTCTTTCTGGTTGATGATCGCATCGACGGCCAGCGCGGTCTTGCCGGTCTGGCGGTCGCCAATGATCAGTTCGCGCTGACCGCGGCCGATCGGAATCATCGAGTCGACCGACTTGTAGCCCGTTTGCACCGGCTGATTGACTGACTTGCGCCACACCACGCCAGGCGCAACCTTTTCGATCGGCGAGCTGAGCTTGGCATTGATCGAGCCCTTGCCATCGATGGGGTTGCCCAGTGAATCGACGACGCGGCCGAGCATTTCTGGGCCAACCGGCACTTCAAGAATGCGACCGGTCGTCTTGGCAACGTCGCCTTCGCGCAGATGCTGGTATTCACCCAATACTACCGCGCCAACGGAGTCGCGCTCAAGGTTCAGGGCCAGCGCAAACGAATTGCCCGGCAATTCGATCATTTCGCCCTGCATCGCATCGGCCAGGCCGTGGATGCGCACGATGCCGTCGGACACGCTGATGATCGTGCCCTCGTTGCGGGCCTCCGCGCCAAGCTTGAACTGCTCGATGCGATGTTTGATCAGTTCACTGATCTCTGACGGGTTCAGGGTGGTGCTAGACATGGTCGTTATCCTGAATGTGTATGCTTTTCTTTAAGAGTCCGGCCATGGATGGCAGGTTTTTGCTCTTCGCGAAGAGGACTTCGCGTGAAACTAATTTGTGAGAGCCGAAGCCAGGCGCTGCAGACGACCGCGGACGGAGCCGTCGATCACCTCGCTGCCTGTATCGATCAGCACGCCGCCGAGCAGCGAAGGATCGACCTGGGTATCCAGTTCGATCTCGCGCTTGAAGCGACGCTTGAGCGATGCCTTGAGCTGTTCAGCCTGCGCAGCATCCAGAGGTATGGCACTGGTGACTTTCACCAGCAACTGCGACTCGGCTTCGCGTTTGTAGGTTTCATAGAGCGAACCCACTTCCGGCAGCAGTGTCATGCGACGTTTTTCAGCCAATTCCCCGAGGAACTTGCCGAAGGCACCTTCGGCTTTGTCGCCATTGGGTAGGTGCAACGCAACCAGTTGGTTCGGTTGCACACGCGGGTCGGAGCTCAGCGCGGTCACGCGCGGATCTTTCGCCACTTCCGCGGCGAAAGCCAGCGCCTGCGACCAGTCGGCGAGTGAACCATCCGCCTGCGCCAACTCGAAAGCGGCACGGGCGTAGGGGCGAGCAAGCGTGATTGCCTGGGCTGCCATCGATCAGATCTCGGTGGCGAGCTGGTCGAGCAACGCTCTGTGTGCCGCCGGGTCGATCTCACGCTGCACGATCTTCGATGCACCCTGAACAGCCAGTGCGCCGACGCGTTCACGTAGATCTTCGCGGGCGCGCTGCGCCATCGAAGCGATATCGTCCTGCGCGACCGCTTTCAGGCGGTTGATCTCGGACACCGCGTCGGCACGGGCCTTGTCAAGGATCTGGTTGGCCTGCTGCTGGGCGCGGTCGATGATTTCGGCAGCCTGCTGGCGTGCTTGCTTGATCTCGGCTGCCACTTTGTTGTCGGCTTCCTTCAGCTCGGCATGCGCGCGCTCGGCGGCATTGAGGCCCTCAGCGATTTTTAGCTGGCGTTCTTCGATGGCCTTGGTGATGTGCGGCCAAATGAAGTGGACGCAAAACCAGATCAGAATGGCGAATGCGATCATTTCGCCGATCAAGGTCGCGTTGAATTCCATCGCTGCGTTACCTGTACATGTGGATGGCTAAGAGATGCAACCGTGCGATCACGGCTGCACCCGGAAATGGACTACCAGACGGGATTAACCGCCCGTGGCAGTCTTCAGCGCGTTCAGCAGCGGATTGGTGAACGCGAAGAACATTGCCAGCGCCACACCAATCAGGAACGCCGCGTCGATCAGGCCGGCTAGCAGAAACATGCGGCCTTGCAGCAGTGGCACCAGCTCAGGCTGGCGGGCGGCAGCCTCGAGGAACTTCGAACCCATGATGCCGATGCCGATACAGGCGCCAAGCGCACCGAAACCGATGATCAGGCCAAGGGCGATAGCGGTAAAGCCCTGGACTTGGGCAAGGTGAGCAACTAGTTCCACGGTGTTCTCCTCAAGAAAAGAAAAGCAGTTGTTCTTACAAACAAAGTGAATGACTCAGTGGTGATCGTGGGCCATCGAGATATACACGATGGTGAGCACCATGAAGATAAAGGCCTGAATCGAGATGATCAGGATGTGGAAGATGCCCCACACCGCATAACCGATCACGCCCATGCCATAAAGCACCCAGCTACCGGCGCTGAACAGGCCTGCGATCAACATGAACACCAGTTCGCCAGCGTACATGTTGCCGAACAATCGCATCGACAGACTGACCGGCTTGGACAGCAGCTCGACGATGTTCAACAGGAAATTGGGAATCCACAGGGTCGGATGGGCGCCGAACGGCGCTGTGAAGAGTTCGTGTGTATAGCCACTGAAGCCTTTCGCCTTGAAGCTATAAAAAATCACCAGCAACAACACGGTGATCGACATCGCAAAGGTCAGGTTGAGATCGGCGGTGGGCACGGAACGGAAGTGGCCGATGCCGAATTGGTATGTGATCCAGGGCAGCAGATCAACCGGCAGCAGATCCATGGCGTTCATCAGGAACACCCAGACAAACACGGTCAGCGCCAATGGGCCGAGGAAGCGGCGATCGCCGTGGAAAACGTCCTTGACTTGACCATCGACGAACTCGAGCACGATTTCGACGAAGGCCTGGCCCTTGCTAGGAACGCCAGACGTGGCCTTGCGAGCCTTGGCCCAGAACCACAGGCAGAACACCACGCCCAACGCCAACGATACGGTCAGCGAGTCGATATGCACCGACCAGAAGCCGCCTTCGCTAATCTGCACCGGCTTGAAATGGCGCAAGTGGTGCGTGATGTATTCGGTAAGACCGCCCTGCGGCTCGCTTGCCATCTTTTAACCCTTAAATCTGAACGCCAGCAGATTAACCGCATAAGCAGCCGCCAGCCCCGTGATGGCAGCTAACGGCGGCAATTTGTATTGAAACATGATCGTGATCATCCCCCCGATGATCACGATCCATTTCAGGATCATGCCTATCAGTAAGTGCCCCAGCGCAATGCCGGCGCCGCTTACCTGGCTAAAGAACCTCAGCGAAAGCAGCACGGTTCCCAACGCCACGATCGTTGCCCCCGCCGCTGCCGCTATCGCTTCGCGAAGTCCCAACGTCGCAAAAACGAGGCCCACAATAAGCGCCGCGAATAGCTGCCAAAGCAGTAATCGCAGCGCAAGACGTCGACCGGAAGCAAGACTGTTGAGCACGTGAGGTTCCTGCGGTTTCCGCACCAGGCATTCAACACGCCACGGGCCACGATCCAATCCGGAAAAGTATATCAGCGTGACTTTTGGACCAGCAAGCTGACCCATGTGCGACATGCCGCCTCACGAGGGCTGTACGGACAAGGACGTGCTGATAAGGACGTGCTGATAAGAAAAGGGCCGGACGCAGAGGCCCGGCCCAATGGCAAATCGCAAGGGAATCGCGATGGCAGGAAGACGATTACTTGGCAGCGGCTGCAGCGGCCTTCTTGATGGCAGCAACTGGAGCGGCCACGGCCTCGTTGGCAGCTTTTTGCTGTTCCTGCAGGAGCGCGTTGAGGGACTCGGCGGTCTTCTGGGCTACGGCAACCACTTCCTTGGTGACGGCCACAGCGCTCTCAGCCTGTTCGCGACCCAGGGACGTGCCCTTTTCCCACAGGCCACGCAAGGCTTCGATGTCACGCACTTCAGCCGCCTGGGCAATGAAGTCAGCGGTAACCTGAGCCTGCTTTTCCAGGGCTGCGAGCTGCAGTTCGGCGACCTGCTCTAGACCTCTGATGGTCAGGGCGTGCGCCTTAAATGCATTGTCGGAAAGCTGCTTGGCATAAGCAAAAATCTGGGAGTTCAGTTGCTGGGTCATGACTTTGTCCCTCAACGGGAAGTGGGAGAGTGGGATAAAGACTAGCAAGGCTTTTTGTGCGGCGCAATATCTTTTTTTAAAAAAGATTCGACACTTCACAAAATCTTCAACAAACACAATCAACTGGTAACAAAGAATTAATTTTGCATCGCGTCAAATTTGTGTCAAAAGCTATCCCGGGTACAGGATGCCCCAGATGTGCAGGTCTCATGCACGACAACCTTGTTCAGCCCCGGCAGAACAGGTTCCAGATGTCGCCAGATCCAGCGCGCCAGCATTTCGCTGGTAGGATTTTCAAGCCCTTCGATGTCGTTGAGGTAATGATGGTCCAGCCGGTCGTAGAGCGGCGCAAAAGCCATCTTCACATCGGCAAAGTCCATCACCCAGCCCAGCTTGGGATCAGGCTCGCCGCGCAGATGAATTTCGATGCGGAATGAATGACCATGCAGCCGCGCGCACTTGTGCCCGACTGGAACATTGGGCAACCGATGCGCAGCCTCGATCTGGAAAACTTTGAAGATATGCATAACGCCATTCTACCGCTGCGCCTTGCGGGGTCGCAGCGATGGCCGCTGCGGCCCCGGCTCAGCCATCCCCATCCAGGGCGATCGGCCGCCAGTCATGACCGAGATCGAGCAATCGCGCTTGCGTATCAGGACCTTCGGAACCTGCCGGATAGAAATTCGGCGCACCTTTCTCCCAGGCCCTCAACACAGGCGAGAGCACTCGCCACGCCCATTCCACTTCGTCAAAACGCAGGAAGTTCGAGCGATCGCCGCCTAGCGCATCCACCAGCAACTGTTCGTAGGCGGAAAATTCCCGATCGTTCGGTGTTGCATAAGGCGCCGTCAACGTCACCGGACGTCCTGCCAATTTCACGCCTGGCTGCTTGGCGGTCACCAGCAAATCCATGCGTTCAACTGGACGAATACGGAAAATCATCCAGTTGTTGCCCGCATGCACAGCATGCGGAATCGGACCCGGCACCTCGCGAAACTGCACGGCAATTTCAGAGTAGTTACTGGCTAACCGCTTGCCGCTGCGCAAATAGAACGGCACGCCACGCCAACGCCAATTGTCCACTTCCAGTCGTAAGGCAGCGAAAGTCTCCGTGTCGGAGCCCCGTTTCACACCGGGCTCGTTGCGATAACCGATCATTTTTTTGCGCCCAAGCTTGCCGGCTCGATATTGCCCGCGCACAGCATGCTTGTTGATCGTCTTTGCAGTGATTGGCGTGACGGAGCGCAACACTTCAACCTTGTGATCGCGCAGCACTTCCGCATCCCAGCTCGAAGGCGGTTCCATCGCAGTAAGGCTGAACAACTGCATCAGATGATTTTGCAACATGTCACGCAAGGCACCCGCCTTGTCGTAATAAGCGGCACGCTGTTCCACGCCCAGGGTTTCGGCGTAGGTGATCTGCACTTGCGCAATGTTCTGTGCGTTCCAGATGGGTTCGAGAAAGCGGTTGGCAAAACGGAACACCATCAGGTTCTGGGTGGTTTCCTTGCCGAGGAAGTGATCGATACGCAGGATCTGTTCTTCTTCCCAATACGTATGCATCTGCCCGCGCAAGGCTTCGGCGGAAGCCAGATCGGTGCCGAACGGCTTTTCCACTACCAGACGCCGCCAACCGCCGCGCGGGCTCTCTGAAAAACCGGCTTCGCCGAGCGCTGTGGCTGCTACACCAAACAACGGAGGTGGCAATGCAAGATAAAACATGGTGGCCGGGCTCAGCTTGCCCTTGAGCGCGACAAGCTGATCCGCTTTCAATTCGCCACCTACATAATCGAGCTGGCGACGGAAGCGATTCCACTGCGCTGGCTTGAAGTCCATCGCAAAGGCTTGCAACGCTTCATGGATATGCTGCTCGAAATGCGCACGACTCCATGGTTCCATGGCATAACCGACGATGCGCAAATCCGGGGTCAAGCCTAGCGCGTGCAGGCGATACAGCGCCGGCATCAACAGCCGCTTGGTGAGATCGCCGCTGGCGCCAAGAATCACGAGCGTGGCGGCGGTCATGGCTCAATCCTTGTTGTCGGTCGTGACTTCATGATGACCACCGAAAGCATGGCGCATCGCGGACATCACCTTGTTCGCGTAAAGCTCGTTGCCCTGTGAAGTAAAGCGACCGAATAGTGCTGCCGTAAGCACCGGTACGGGCACGCCTTCATCGATTGCGGCTTGTGCCGTCCAACGCCCTTCGCCGGAATCGGAAACACGACCGGTGTAATCCTTCAAAGAGGGATCGCGGTTCAGTTCGGTAGCCGTGAGATCCAACAGCCACGAGCCGATCACGCTGCCGCGACGCCACAGTTCCGTGATCTCGCTGATGGGGAAGTCGTATTGATAGCGTTCCGGATGCTCCAGCGGCGAGGTTTCGGCATCGGCACTGCGCTTGTGTTTGCCGGCATTGGCACCCTTCAGCACGTTGAGGCCCTCCGCATAAGCGGTCATCAAGCCGTATTCGATGCCGTTGTGAATCATCTTTACGAAGTGGCCGGCACCACTAGGGCCGCAATACAGATAACCGTTTTCAGCCGGCGACGGATCACCCGTGCGCCCTTCGCTGCGCGGCGCTGCTCCCACGCCAGGCGCTAGTGCAACAAAAGCAGGCTCCAGCCGTTTGTAAGCCTGTTCAGGGCCACCAATCATCTGGCAATAACCGCGCTCGCACCCCCACACGCCGCCGCTGACCCCGACGTCAACGTACATGATCCGATGCTTGCTGAGCGCCTCAGCGCGCCGCAGGTCCTCCACGTAATGCGAGTTGCCGCCGTCGATGACGATATCGCCAGCAGATAGCAGCGGCACAAGCTGATCGAGCACCGCATCGACCACTGCCGTCGGCAACATCAGCCATACGGCTCGTGAACCTTCAAGCTTGCCGGCCAAGTCCTGAATCGATTCGGCGATGGTCGAGCCATAGCTGGCAGCTTCTTTGCGCGCATCGATATTCGTATCGAATACCACGCAATCGATGCCCGCTTGCTGCATGCGGCGAACCATGTTCAGCCCCATGCGTCCCAAACCAACAAAACCCAGTTGCAGTGTTTCCTTCCGTGATGTTGCTGCGCTCATGCATGGTTCTCCCACAAGCGAAATCCGCCGATAAAGGCGTTACGGTTGTCGCCACGGCGTACGCCTTCGGGCAACTCGATGAGGTGGCGTACATTACCACCGCCAAGCACGACGTAATCGGGCTCAAGTGCCGCGCGCAATTGCTCGACCACATCGAAGACATACGCATGCCATTTCTTCTTGCCGAGTTTTTTCAGGCCGCGCGTGCCAACGTAGTCCTCGAACGTGCCTTTCTTATACGGAAGATGTGCCAGCTCCATCGGCTCGATGACACCGTCGACGATAAACGCCGTGCCCAGGCCAGTGCCCAGGCCAAGGAACAACATGCGACCACCTTCGTAACTACCCAATGCCTGCATGGCTGCATCGTTGATAACCCTCACCGGGCAACCGAACGCCTTGGCGAAATCGAAACCCACCCAACCTTTGCCAAGGTTGTACGGATCGCGCGCAATGCGATCGTGCAGGAGCGGGCCGGGATAACCGATCGTCACTGCATCGTATTTCCAGCCCCGAATCGTCGGGCGCAATTGTTTGATCATCGTTTCCGGCGCTAGCAAGCGACCGGACTTGATCTCCACTTCGCGTGGATTGCCGCTGAGCATGGCCTTGACGTGGCTGCCACCAATATCGATCACCAGCACGCGCTGCGGCTTGACTGCAGATACAGGCGCGGCAGCTTCGATCGATACCTTGCGACGCGTCTTGCGATACCACGTAATTGTCGCATTGGTAGCGCTGTCGTGATTGAGTGGCTTGCGCGGCGATTCAATCTCGTCCACTACGCGCAGAGCCAGTTGCTTGCCCAGTTCCACGCCCCATTGATCGAAAGGGTTGATGTTCCAGATCGTCGCTTGCGTGAACACGCTATGCTCATAAAGGGCAACTAGGCTGCCCAGCACAGCCGGCGTAAGACGATCAGCCAGCAGTAGGCTGGAAGGACGATTGCCTTCGAACACACGGTGCGGCGCCAGCTCGTCACTGATGCCCTCATCTTTCACTTGCTGCAAAGTCTTGCCGAAAGCCAGAGCTTCCGCTTGTGCGATGACATTGGCAATCAACAGATCGTGATGGCGGCCAGACGGATTCAATGACTGCGCGAAACCAACGAAATCACAAGGAATCAGCCGCGTACCCTGATGGATAAGTTGATAGAACGAATGCTGCCCGTTGGTGCCTGGCTCGCCCCAATAGATGGGGCCAGTGGGGTAATCGACGCTGGCACCTTCCAGCGTGACGTGCTTGCCATTCGACTCCATCGTGAGCTGCTGCAAATAGGCAGGAAAACGTTTGAGATACTGCTCATACGGCAGCACGGCCACGGTTTCGGCATGGAAGAAATCCGTGTACCACACGCCCAGCAAGCCCATGATGACCGGCAGGTTGCGTTTCAATGGCGCGGTGCGGAAATGCTCATCCATCGCGTGGAAACCAGCGAGCATTTCGCTGAAAGCATCCGGGCCGACCGCCATCATGGTGGACAGGCCGATGGCCGAATCCATCGAATAACGGCCGCCCACCCAATCCCAAAAGCCATACATGTGATCGGCGGAAATGCCAAATTCTTCCACCGCCTTCGCATGGGTGGATAGCGCGACAAAGTGCTTGGCAACTGCTTTCTTGTCGCCACCCGCTGCTTTCATCAACCAGTCGCGCGCACTGTGCGCGTTGGTCATCGTTTCCAGTGTGGTGAAGGTCTTGGAGGCAACGATAAACAGGGTTTCCTCGGGGCGCAGATCAATCACCGCTTCAGCGAAGTCGGTGTAGTCCACGTTAGAAACGAAGCGCATCTGCAACTTGCGATCGCTGTAGTGACGCAAGGCTTCAAACGCCATCACCGGCCCGAGGTCGGATCCGCCGATGCCAACATTGACGATGTTGCGAATCGGTTTGCCGGTAAAGCCAAGCCAGCGCCCTTCGCGGATATCGTTGGCAAATTCGACCATGCGCCTGAGCACCGTGTGCACTTGGGGCACTACATTGACGCCATCGACCTTGATCACATTGCGCGCCGGTGCGCGTAAGGCAACATGCAAGGCCGCGCGCTGTTCGGTGATGTTGATCTTTTCGCCCGCGAACATGGCGTCGCGGCGGGCTTCCAGTCCACATTCACGCGCTAGCGCAAACAGATGTTCCAACGTCTGGTCGTTAATGCGATGACGTGCATAATCGAACTTCCAGCCCGCGGCCTCGGCGCGATAGCGCTCGGCGCGACCGGGATCCATCGCGAAAAGATCACGCAGATGGTGTCGGGCCAGTTCGGATTGATGTTGTTCCAGTGCGCGCCATGCCGCTTTCTCGCGTAACGCGCTCATGCGGTGGCTCCCATGCGCTCGCTGATGGTATCCAGCAATTCGCGCCAGGACTTCACGAATGTATCGGCACCTTCCTGCTGAAGTGTCTTCGCCAGCGGCTCGACCAGGATGCCAGCAGCCTCGAACTTCGCCAGCGTGCTGGCCACGCTCGGGTCGTTCAGGGCCATCAGATGCGCAGCCTTGCCATGATCGGCGAAGGCCAACAGGGTCTTTTGCGGCATGGTGTTGACGGTCAGCGGCGCTACCAGGTTTTCAATGTAAAGCACATCGCTGGCTTGCGGATCCTTGGTGCCCGTGCTGGCCCAGAGCAGGCGCTGTACGCGCGCCCCGGCGTTCTGCAGGCGCTGCAGGCGTGGCGAATCAAGTAGCTGGCGGTACTTAGCGTAAATCTGTCCGCATACCGCAAAGCCGAGTTTATTCTGCAGCTCAGCCGATACCTTGTCGGCCACTTTCACATCCCAGCGACTGATGAATATCGACGCGACCGAAGCCACGTCCAGATCCAATCCTGCCGCATGACGACGTTCAAGGCCGCGCAGCCAGGCATCGGCCGCCGCCTGGTATTGCACGGGCGAGAACAGGAGGGTCACATTGATCGGCACGCCGCGGAAGATCAGTTCTTCGATGGCGCCGATGCCGGCCGGCGTGCCCGGCACCTTGATGAAAAGGTTGTGCACCGCGGCCTGCTTGTGCAGTGCAACCGACTGCTCGACGGTGCGGGCGGTGTCGTCCGCCAGCAACGGCGAAACTTCCAGCGACACCCATCCGTCCACGCCATGCGTATGCTGATAGACCGGCTCGAAGATGGCGGCGGCGCGACGAAGGTCGTCGATGGCCAAGCCGAAGAAAATCGTTTCCGGCTCCACCTGCCCGGCAGCGCGGATCGACGCGTCATAGTCCTTACCGGACTTGATGGCCTGGGCAAAGATGGTGGGGTTGGAGGTCAGGCCGGTAACACTCTTTTGCTCGCGGTAGCCTAGTAAGGTACCGTCGCCCAACATGCTTCGCGTGATGTTATCCAGCCAAAGGCTCTGGCCGAGTCCATTGAGCGTGCGGGTTGGGTGTTCCATTGCAGTACTCCTGATGACATGAGTCGAATATTCGATAGGACCGCGATATCGCTCGCGGCCGCATGTAAACCTGGCAGACGCGCCACCGGCATGCGATTCCATGCTTGTGGCCATGCCTGCTGCATTGGGGTATCCGCAACACAATCATTCTGGCTTTCAGCGTGGTGTACGGAACCTGGTGGCAGGCCAATCAGCATAGTCCTTTTGGCGTGGGGTACCACCCATCAGGCTAACAGGTCCAATCTCGCCGTCTGATGACGATTGGGACTGAGTACGCAGAGCATCGCAAACTGGAACTTGATGGCAGGGTAGGCCATGAACCGCTTCGCTATGCGACTCCTGTCAACCATCTTGGAAGTTCTGATTTATTCTGTAGCGGCCAAACCCATCCGATTACACTTTGCTCACCTGGCCTGACATCGAAGAAAGATTTGTGTAATCGGATGCCTGGAAGCAGAATCGTTATCCCAGCGAAAGCTGGGATAACGAATCGGCGATGTTGAAGTTCGTGGAGTTCTGATCTACGCGGAGCGCATGTTGTGAATGATGAAAAGCTCAATAGTGCAACGCCAGCCACTTTTTGTCGCGTTGTTGCACAGACCAGTCTCCGCACACTCATTAATGACTAATTAGGAATAGCCTCATGCATGTTGGTCCTTATCAACGCGTTAATCCTTATCAACGTGAGGTATCTGTGTCGGATACCTCGCAATCACCTGCCAGTGATGCACCAACGCCCGCCGAAGGAGGTGTTTTTCACGGTGCCCAAGTCTTAGATGCGCCACCTGCTCGGGATAGGCGAGGCACCGGCGATCGCTCTCGCGGCGGGTTCAGCGGGCGAGGCCAGCCTTGGGCCACCGGTAACCATCACACGTCGGCACCGGTTCCTTCGTCAGGTCGCGGTGCGCCTCTCTCGCCCAATGCGGCCCCAGGTATCCACACAGAGTCAGCGCCGGTGGATGGGAGGCCGGCCGTTAAGGGCAAAGCACCGGCTGCACCGATCCAATCAGCCGGCGCACTGCGCGCGGCATTGCGAGCGCAACCGTGCCGGTTAAATGTGTTGACGTGTGCATGCTGGTTCAAAATGATGAAACACTTCGATCGGCCTACGCCGGATGATCTCAAGTTGCTCGTGGAGCAGCTCCCCACGCTTGTACGCAACTCACCCCGGTACATATTGAATGAGCAAACGTATGCCCAATGGAGCTCGCTATTTCTAAAAGTCGGGAACGACCCTCATGGCAGGCAGCAGTTGGAACCGTTATTGCACGCCATGGTCGACTGGTTGAACGACCTACCAGAAGGATTGAAACCTCAGGCTGCGGGCACCCTCCTTTACAACTTGCAGGCGATGCCATCTACCTCTGGCACCGAGGCGGTGCTGCAGGCCATGGCCTGGCACATTTCCAAGACACCCTTTTTAGATGCCCAAGCCATCGGCAATGCCCTGTACGGGCTGCAGAACATGCCTTCGACGGACGGCACCGAGGCGGTGCTGCAGGCCATGGCCTGGCACATTTCCAAGACACCCTTTTTAGATGCCCAAGCCATCGGCAATGCCCTGTACGGGCTGCAGAACATGCCTTCGACGGACGGCACCGAGGCGGTGCTGCAGGCCATGGCGCCGCACATTTCCGAGGCCCCCTCTTTATCTGGCCAAGAAATCGGCAACGCCCTGTACGGGCTGCAGAACATGCCTTCGACGGACGGCACCGAGGCGGTGCTGCAGGCCATGGCGCCGCACATTTCCGAGGCCCCCTCTTTATCTGGCCAAGAAATCGGCAACGCCCTGTACGGGCTGCAGAACATGCCTTCGACGGCGGGCACCGAGGCGGTGCTGCAGGCCATAGCGCCGTACATTTCCGAGGCACCCCCCTTATCTGCCCAAGAAATCGGCAACGCCCTGTACGGGCTGCAAAACATGCCGCCGACGGCGGGCACTCACGCGGTGCTGGATGCCTTGGTCGTGCATGCAGCACGCATCAGCGCTAACGACGTCACCAAGACAGGTATTCCTCCGGCAACCTATCTGGCGGAGTGTATCTTCAGCGTAAGAAACCATCTCACCCATCCCTCGACAAAATCTTTAATCACCCAGATCAGTGGCTCATTGAACCTGCCGCTCCGTCCGCAGGACCTCACGCCTGGGACCTATTCCAGGACGCTTTGGCGGTTACTAAACAACCCGCGACACATTCATCCTGATCCCCGACACGGTCACCTATTTGCAGTGGATCTTCACTACTTGTCACACAAGTTAGGTCACGCGTTTTGCACCATGGCGCTCCATCAGCTACTACCCTCTTGCGACACCCTCCGGGTCGTCTATGGTTCATCGCGTCATCTGGCCGCGAACAAAGGGAAGATGCGTGCAAGCGCGGAACTAGCGCTGAGTCAATTTAAGGGTGAGGGGTACACCATGACCTATGCGTTCCAGGAAAACCAACCCTACGTGCAGGTCACGAAGAAGGCAGGGAACGCGCATCACCCACTTCCACCGGGGCAATGGAATGTAGCGGCCAAAGCGTTTGTTCCAAGATCCCGCGCTGCGGTGGCAGAGGAACATCACAACGAAGAAACCTAATCGGACGTCACGATGAGGTCCGATCGAAATGATCTTCGTACCCGGAGCAGCGTAGGGATGCCATCCAGAACCGTGTTACGCATCGTTGTTGTCACAGTGGTTATCAGTGCACTCGCCTATCCGTGCTGGCGAATGGATAAGTCGTCGCACGTGGTGCCGGAAAACACCACGTCGACACCCGCCTCGTTGACAGCCGCATCTGGCAAGGTGGCGGCGCCCGCTGCGCGCATCTGGCACCGCGGCGCGTTGACCTTCAAACCCTGTGAATGGGGGCGTCCTGGCAGTGGCGTGACCGCCGGGGCCTGGTGCACGACGTTCGACGCGCCGGAAAACCGCGATGATCCGCACAGCCGCCGCATCGGCCTGAAGCTAGCCATTGCACGCAGCGATGCACAGGTGCCCGATCCGAACATGACCGTTTTGCCGGCCGGTGGCCCGGGCGAAGCGGCGACTGAATCGTGGGTACTGGAAGCGCCTGCGTTTGTCGAGGTGCTCAAGCATCACGATGTAGTGCTGTTGGATCAGCGTGGTACGGGTGGCTCCCATCCGCTGAGTTGCAAGGGGGCCAAGGAAGACTCCCATGAAACATCATGCAAACCTTGTATCAATTGCGCGATGCGCTGCGCGCCAATCCGCATACGGTCAGCTTCCGCGATCCACAGACCCATCAGACAGTCGAGCGCCCATTGAGCGAATTTTCGCTTGCCAGCGTGGTGCGCATGTTTGCTTCGGCACAGTGAAAGCCGTCGATGGAGTCAGTTTCAAGGCGCGCGACGGTGAGATCACAGGCTTGTTGGCCCCCAATGGCGCCGGCAAGACCACCACGCTGCGCATGCTGTATACGTTGATGCATCCTGATCAGGGGAAAGTGCTGGTCGATGGTATTGATGCGACGAGTAACGCGGCGGCGGTGCGTCGTCAACTCGGAGTGTTTCCTGATGCGAGAGGTTTGTACAAGCGCCTCACCGCACGCGAAAACATCTGATTATCTTGTTGGCATCGCTGCAAACCCTGGTGGCGGCGTTCGCCAAGAGCTATCGCGAAGCGCAGACCTATCTGGGCGTGCTGATGATAGTGCCGGCGTTGCCGTCGATTCTGCTCAGCGTGCTACCGGTGAAAGTGGTGGATTGGATGTATGCGGTGCCGTTGCTTGGTCAGCAAGTGGGCATTACGCAGTTGCTGCGCGGTGGTGAAATTGCCCCGCGTGAGATGGCCGCCTGCATAGTGTCTGGGCTGGTCGTGGCGCTGCTGGTTACCTTGGTGACGGCGAAGGTTTATCGCTCGGAGCGGTTGGCGATTTCGGCGTAAGTTTCTCAACAGACTGCTCAGGTATCCCTAAGCTAACCCGAAAGTCGGGCTAGCGCCGCCGCGACCCGCGCAGGCTGTCGATCGAGAAGCTGGCGATTTCGCCGCCATCCTTGGTGCGACGCGATTGGCCGGGCGGTGGACCCCAAGCGTGAGCGGTCACCACCTCCCACGTGGCGGGAATGCGGCCGTCTTTGCGCATGGCTTCGTAGGTTGCGAGCATGCTCTGAAAGTGGTGTTTGCCGGTCAGTCCGCGCTTGCGGACACGGTCAGCGTGAGTAGCTCCGAGTCCCTTGAGCTCATACAGCAATGCTTTCGGTTCGCTGTAGGTGAGCGTGTAACGATCCACATCCAGTACCGGATCACGCAGGCCGGCATTGATCATGGCGTCGCCCAGATCGTGCATATCCAGAAAGCGGCTGACATGTGAGTGCTGATCCACCGATGCCCATGCCGCACGCAGTTCGCGCAAGGTATCCGGGCCGAAGGTGGAAAACAGCAACATGCCACCCGGCTTCAGTGCGCGCACGCATTCATCGAACAGCGTGGGCAGGTCATCGATCCATTGGAAACACAGATTCGAGTGCAAGACATCGACACTGTGATCAGGCAGGGGCAATGCCGTGGCTTCACCGCATACGCGCAGGAACGGTTTGAGCCAGCGTGTGTGGGACTTGGCCGTGCGCAGCATCGGCAAAGCAGCATCCACGGCGATCACCTGTGCCTTGGCGTAGCGCTTTTTCAGCAATGCGCTGCCGCGACCGGTGCCGGCGCCGACATCGATGACGCGCTCGGGTTGCTGCAGATAGAAATCGAGCCGTTCCAGCAGAAGTTGTTGCACTTCGCGCTGCAAGGCGTCGTGTTGCTCGTAGCTCTCGGCAGCGTGGCTGAAATTGGCGCGCACCCGGCGATGGTCGACTTGGAAATCACTCATCGAAGGGATTCAAGCCAGGGCAGCAAAATCTGCGCTACGGCATCAGGGTGGCTCAGGAACGGAGCATGTCCGGCGCGCGCAATGACGTGACATTCGCCGCCGCACGCATCCGCAGATGTCTGCATCGCAGCCGGATGCACCAGACGATCCAGTCGCCCGGCACTCCACCAACTCGGTTTTGCTTTCAGTTGCGGGAGGCTAGCGCGCAGATCGGTCTGGTCGAGAATGCGAATGCCTTCCTGCAATATGCGTAAATCAGGTTCACCACGCGAAAACACTTCGGCGCGTAGTTTGCGTAGATCACCGAGCGGATCGGGACTACCCATCACTTCCAGTGCCAGGAAACGTTCAATGGTGGCGTGGTAGTCGGTTTCCAAATCGGCGGCGAGTTGTTGCACCAGTGAAGCATCCCGGCCGTGCGGCCAATCTTCAGCGACCACAAAGCGCGGCGTGGCGCACAACATGGCCAGCGCGCGAACGTGCTGCGGAAGCTCCAGTGCTGCATTGAGCGCGACCAGTCCGCCGAGCGACCAGCCCATCCATACGGCTGGCGGCGTGGCGTCGGCGATGGCGCGTGCGCATGGCGATGGATCCAGTGGCAGGCCGCAGTGGCGCGAGTAGCCGTGACCGGGCAGATCGACCAGATATATCGTGCAGCGTTCACGCAAGGCTTCCACCAGCGGCGCAAAGATGCCGCCGTGCATCGCCCAGCCGTGGATCATCACCAGCGGCATCGGGCCGCTGCCGTGGACCTCGATATGCAGGCTCATGTGCTTTCAGCTCCCTCCCCATAGGGGAGAGGGAGCAAATCCAGGGGTGCGAGTGCCTTGTCGACGGCGCCTCGCTCATCGAAGACAAAGCAGTCGCCTTCCCAATGCGTGCCGCCGACCTCCTCGAAATACTTCAGGATGCCGCCTTCCAACTGGTACACGTTTTCCATGCCGATGTCTTGCATATGCAACACTGCTTTTTCGCAACGAATGCCACCGGTGCAATACGACACCACCGTCTTGCCGTGGTAGCGCGCCTGATCGGCTGCCAGTGCGCCGGGCAATTCGGTAAAACGGGCAATGCGGTAATCGACAGCCTGCGGAAACATGCCTATGTCGGTTTCATAGGCGTTGCGCGTATCCAGCAGAATCACGTCGCGGCTGCGATCGTCGTGCCCCTGATCCAGCCAACGCTTGAGCGTCGCCGCATCCACCGCGGGCGCGCGTCCACCTTCGGGGCGAATGGTAGGTTGTCGCAGCGTGATGATTTCCTTCTTCAGACGCACGCGCATACGTTTGAACGGCACCTGGTCGGAGGGCGATTCTTTCGCCTCAAGGCCAGCAAAGCGCGAATCCTGATGCAGCCACGCCATGAAGGCGTCGATCGCTTCGCGCGGAGCGGCCAGGAACAGGTTGATCCCCTCGGGTGCCAGCAAAATGGTGCCTTTCAGCGCCAGCGCCTCGCACTGTGCAAACACCCGTTCGCGCAACGCCGGCAGATCGTCCAGGCTGACGAAGCGGTAAGCGGAAATATTGAGGATCGACATAGGCGGAGGGGGAGTGCGAGAACGCTAATTATACCGACGCATCCGCCAGACGCAGGGACTCAAGTGCCTGCAAGAGCCTATCCACATGGCTTTCCTCGTGGTTGGCCGACAAGGTGATGCGCAGGCGCGCCTGCCCATGAGGGACGGTGGGCGGGCGGATGGCGACGGCAAGCAGGCCCTGGGCCTCCAGGGCGCGGGAGGTGTCCACGGCGCGCTGGGCATCACCCAGCATCAGCGGTTGGATGGCCGTGCGCGAAGGCATCAGCGGTAAGCCGAGTTGTTTCGCGCCGAAGCGGAAGCGCTGGATCAGCGCGTTGAGCTTTTCCCTCCGCCAGTTTTCACTGCGGGCCAACGTGACCGCGCAATGGGCTGCCGCGGCAAGAGCCGGGGGCATGGCTGTGGTGTAAACATAGGTGCGCGCGAATTGGGTCAAGCCATCGATCAACGTCGCGGAGCCGGCAACAAATGCGCCCCCGCAACCGAGCGCCTTGCCTAGCGTCGCCATCAGAATCGGCACGTCGCGTTCGGTCAAACCTGCTTCCATGACGCTGCCGGCGCCGTCGTGTCCCAATACCCCCAGCCCGTGTGCGTCATCCACCATCAAGCTGGCTCGCTCGCTTGCGCACAGAGTCGCCAATGCCTGCAACGGGGCGATATCGCCATCCATGCTGAATACGCCATCGGTGGCGAGCAGGGCGTAACTGTTCGCGGCGCGCTGTAATGGGCGAGCGGCGGCGTTGGCATCAGCATGCGGATAACGCTTCAACACGGCGCCGGCCAGTTGCGCGCCATCCAGCAGGCAGGCGTGATTGAGCTTGTCTTGCACGCATAGATCGTCACGTTGGAGAAGTGCCTGGATCACACCGAGGTTGGCCATGTGGCCGGTGGAAAACAGCAGTGCGCGTTCGCGCCCGGTCCACTCGGCCAACGCTTCTTCCAGCGCGGCGTGTTCGCGATGATGGCCGCAGATCAGATGCGCCGAGCCGCTGCCGACACCGCATGTATCGGCGGCTTTCTTCAAGGCGGCAATCAAGCGCGGATCTTGCGCTAGGCCAAGATAATCATTGGTGCAGAAGGCCAGCAGGCGTTGCCCACCGACTTCCACATAGGGTCTATGGCTTGCATCGATGGTGTGCAGGCGGCGTTGCAATTGTGCCTGTGCGCGTTCGGCCGTCTGGACGGCCAGACGCTCGAGCAAGTCAGGCCGCGCAGCCACAGCTCTGGCCACAGCTTCCGACGGCTTCCGTCTCAAGGATGTCGGTGTGCACGGTGTCGATTTCCTCGACCACTTCCAATGCATGCAAATCAAGGCGGCGGAACAGCGCGCGATCATGTTCCACATCCGGGTTGCCGGTGGTCAGCAGCTTTTCGCCATAGAAGATCGAGTTGGCGCCGGCGAAGAAGCATAAGGCTTGCACGGCATCGTCCATCTGCTGACGGCCGGCGGACAGGCGCACCATCGACTGAGGCATCAGGATGCGCGCCACGGCGATCGTGCGCACGAACTCGAACGGGTCCAGCGCCTGCGTGCCATGCAGCGGCGTACCTGGCACTTGCACCAGCTGGTTGATCGGCACCGATTGCGGATGCTCCGGCAGGTTAGCCAGCGTCTGCAGCAAGCCAGCGCGCTGATCGCGCGTCTCGCCCATGCCGACAATACCGCCACAGCAGGTCTTCAGGCCGACCTGGCGCACCTGTTCCAGGGTATCCAGGCGATCCTGGTACTGGCGCGTGTGGATGACCTGGTCGTAAAACTCCGGCGCCGTATCCAGGTTGTGGTTGTAGTAGTCGAGACCGGCCTGCTTCAGCGTCTGCGCTTGTTCGCCGCTGAGCATGCCCAGCGTGGCGCAGGTTTCCAGACCCAGCGCCTTCACGGCGGAAACGATTTCCGCCACTTGGACCACGTCGCGGTCCTTCGGGCTACGCCACGCGGCACCCATGCAGAAGCGGCTGGCGCCGGCCTGCTTGGCGGCCTGCGCACGGGCGACTACGCTTTCCATCGATATCAGCTTCTCTGCCTTCACCCCGGTGTGGTAGCGGGCGGCCTGGGGGCAATAACCGCAATCCTCCGGGCAGCCGCCGGTCTTGATCGACAGCAGAGTGGATATCTGTACCGCGTTCGGATCGTGATGCGCGCGATGCACGCTGTGCGCCCGGTGCAGCAGTTCATTGAAGGGTAAGGCAAATAGGGCGACGACTTCGTCGCGGGTCCAGTCGTGACGAAGCGCGGCTGCAGTCATGGGAAGGCTCCGGGAAACCGGCGCACAGTGTGGGAGCCACCCGGTGGACTGTCAACTCGATTCGCGCGCGAATAGTTGACGGAATGGAGGCGCGGGCCGCTAACATCGACCCATCATCCATCGAAGGAGTCGCCATGAATGCGGCAGGTCAAGGTAGTGCCGGCAATGTGATCGCCGCCATCTGCAGTCTGTTCATCCCGGGACTGGGCCAACTGGTGCAGGGGCGTTTCCTGAAAGCCGTACTGATGTTCGTGCTGGCCGGCGTGTTGTGGGTGTTCTGGATGGGCTGGATTATCCATTTGTGGTCGATCCTCGATGCGGCGATGTTCAAACCCAACCACTGACCGAAACATTACGCATGGACGCGCCGATTCGCTGGCTTTCCCACTTGCACCACTGGCTGCTGCCCTGGCGTTGCCTGCTATGCGGCGATGCCGATGCTAATGGCATGGATTTGTGTGCCGACTGTGCGGCGGAATTGCCGCGCAACACGCACTGCTGCCAGCGCTGCGCGTTGCCGCTTCCCATGTCGGTCCCGCTATGCGGCCGCTGCCAGCGTAAAGTTCCGCCCTGGGATGCCGCTTGGGCGCCATTTCGTTACGCGTGGCCACTGGATTGGCTGGAAACGCGCTTCAAATTCAGTCGAGATCTTGCCGCGGGACGCGCGCTGACGACGCTGTGGCAACGCGAAGCTTGTCCTGTCACGTTGCCGCGGATGATCATCCCGGTGCCTTTGCACCATCGTCGGCTGCGCGAACGGGGTTATAACCAAGCGGTGGAAATCGCACGACCCCTTGCGAGCATCTTTGGCATTCCCTGTCGACATGATGTGCTAATACGCACTCGCCATACCGATGCGCAAACAGGATTGGACGCGATGGAGCGTCGACGCAATCTTCGTGGCGCCTTTGTGCTGCGCAATGCTGTGCCATTGCCTACGCATGTCGCAGTGCTTGATGACGTATTCACGACAGGTGCCACGCTTGCCGAGTGCGTGCGCACCTTAAAGCGCGCGGGAGTGGTACGCGTGGATGCATGGGCGCTTGCACGTGCGCCGATTCCTGGTAGCGGCAGGTAAGGGAAGGATCGATCCTGCCTTGTGACGGCAATATGAAAAAGCGGAGCGCGTCAGCGAATCGCCAACGCCAGCGCTATGCCGATCCACAACGCTAAGCCTACCCCATTGTTGTTCCGAAACGCCGCAAGGCAAGTATCGCGTTCGCGGTTGCGGATCAGCCACTGCTGCCAGCCGAACAAACCGGCCGTGGCGACGACGGACAGCCAATAAGGCCAGCCCAGATGCGCACGGGTGCCGACCATCACCATGGCGGTGATGAAGGTGCCCATCAGCACGCCGATGATGGTGAGATCGGCGTCGCCGAACAGGATGGCGGTGGAGCGTGCGCCGACCTTGATGTCGTCATCGCGATCGACCATCGCGTATTCCGTGTCATAGATCACCGACCACAGGATATTGGCGATGAACAGCACCCAGCCGACGGCTGGCACCGTGTTCTGCACAGCGGCGAAAGCCATCGGGATCGACCAGCCAAAAGCCGCGCCGAGCACCACCTGCGGCAGATCGGTATAGCGCTTGGTGAAGGGATAGATGGCCGCGAGCGCTGCGCCGATAAACGACAACTTGATGGTTAGCGCATTGGTGAACAGCACCAGCACGAACGCAAACCCCAGCAGCGAGGCGAAGACGATCAGCGCCTCTCGCGGCGTGATCCGGCCCGAGGCGATCGGGCGCCCGGCAGTCCGCGTTACCTGCGGATCGAGCTTGCGGTCGGCGTAATCGTTGATCGCGCAACCCGCAGCACGCATGGCGAACACGCCGAGGGTGAAGATGATCAGGGGCTTCCACGGTGGAAAATCGCCGGCGGCGAGCCAAAGCGCCCACCAGGTCGGCCATAGCAGGAGCAGGGCGCCAATGGGGCGATCCATGCGGGTAAGTACAAGCATGTCATGCGCTTTCTGGCGCTGACGATCCGGCAGTCCGCGTAGCAGCCAGTCCAGCACACGCGTAGCGCGGGTCGAGCTGTCCGCAGGACTCGTCGGCATGGTCGGCATGGTCGGCGCAGAGGCGGCAGGACGCAGGCGGTGGGTGGCGGGCGCGGGTGGATTGCGCCGCGGGCGCTTGCGGGAAGTCAGGGTCATGGGAGGAAGTGTAGCGTGCCAGCTTTGCGCCGAAAGCGGGGGAGTGTCCGCTCAGCGCAACATCTCATGCGTGGCCGGGATATCGTTGAAGTCCATCGGCGACAGGCCGAGCGTCTGCAACGCGTCGCCTCGCTCAGCCGCACGCACGCAGGCCGCACAGGAAGGCGGGCGTGGCAACGTCGTCGAGCGCGGCGATCACGGCATCGCGCATGTCACGGGTGGAAGCTTTGCCGCCGATATCGCAACTATGCGGGCCGTTGCTCAATACGTGGGCTACCGCGGCTTCGATCGTGGCGGCTTCGATTTCCAAGCCCAGCGAGTGGCGCAGCAGCAGCGCGGCGGACAGGATCGCGCCCAGCGGGTTGGCGACGTTCTGGCCGGCGATATCCGGCGCGGAGCCGTGAATGGGTTCGTACAAACCGACCTTGCCTTCGCCCAGCGAGGCGGATGGCAACAAGCCGAGCGAGCCGGCCAAGGCCGCGGCTTCGTCGGTGAGGATGTCGCCGAACAGGTTTTCGGTGACCACCACGTCGTAGCGCGACGGCTGGGTCAACAACAGCATCGCCATCGAATCGACCAACTGGTGCTCCAGCTTCACATCCGGATATTCGGCAGCGACACGCGTCACCGTGCTGCGCCACAGGCGCGAGGTTTCCAGCACGTTGGCTTTGTCGACGGAAGTGATGTGTTGTTTGCGCTCGCGCGCCAGTTCGAACGCGCGGCGGGTGACGCGCTCGATTTCGGCCACGGTGTATTTGCACTCATCCGTCGCGGTGTCGGTGGTACGGGTCTTGGCGCCGAAGTACGCACCGCCGGTTAGTTCGCGCACGAACAGCACGTCGACGTTTTTGAGTTTTTCATTCTTCAGCGGCGACAGTGCCGCCAGTGCCGGATGCACATGCAATGGACGCAGATTGGCGAACACGCCCAAGGCTGCACGCAGCGCCAGCAATCCCTGTTCAGGGCGCACCTTGGCCTGCGGATCGGACCACTTCGGACCGCCGACGGCGCCCAGGAACACCGCGTCGGCTTTCTTGCACGCTTCCAATGTCGCCGCGGGCAGCGGCTCGCCGGTGGCATCGATCGCGCAGCCGCCGATCAGATGCGTTTCGAATTCAAACGTGTGGCCGCTGCGTTCGGCCACGGCTTTCAGTACGGCAACTGCCGCGTCGGTAACTTCCGGACCTACGCCGTCGCCGGGCAGGGTGACGATGCGAGCGTTCATGCCGCTTTCTCCTGTTGGTGTTCGTATTGGGTGATTGCGTCATGGTGCTGAAGCAGAAAGCCGAGCTGATCGACGCCGTTCAACAGGCAATGGCGTGCGAACGGCTCCAGTTGGAAGCGGATATGTCCGCCATTGGGAAGCTGGATGGCCTGTTCGCGCACATCGATGGATAGTTCGATGCCCGGATTATTCAGCAACCAGCGGTGCTCGGCTTCATCGATCACGATGGCGAGCAGGCCGTTCTTCAATGCATTGCCGCGGAAGATGTCTGCGATCTCGCTGCACAGCACGGCCTGGATGCCGTCATCCAGCAGCGCCCACGGTGCGTGCTCGCGTGAGGAGCCGCAGCCGAAGTTGCGGCCCGCGACCAGGATGGCGCAACCGTTCGCTTCGGGTTTGTTGAGCGGGAAATCCGGGTTATCGCTGCCATCTTGGGCGTAGCGCCAATCGTTGAAGCAGAACTTGCCCAGGCCAGCGCGTTCGGTGGTGGTGAGAAAGCGCGCGGGGATGATGCGGTCGGTGTCGATGTTTTCGTCGAGCAGCACAGCGGTGCGCGAGTGGATGCGGGTGACAGGTTTCATAGCAAAACTCCAGCGAAGCAGGCTTCCTCTCCCCTTTGGGGAGAGGATTGAGGTGAGGGGGAGCGCTTCGCATGAAGCGCGCGGCGAGATTCGCCCCTCACCCTAGCCCTCTCCCCGGAGGGGAGAGGGGACTGTTCACGCGAGTGTGTGGCGTTCATGCAGCCACCTCCGTCAGGTATTCGCGTGGGTCGGCAATCGCGCCGGCAATCGCAGAAGCGGCAGCCGTAGCCGGACTGGCCAGCACGGTGCGCGCCCCTTTGCCTTGGCGACCCTCGAAATTGCGGTTCGACGTGCTCACCACCAGCTGCCCCGGCTGTGCCAAGTCGCCATTCATAGCGATGCACATCGAGCAACCGGGAATGCGCCATTCCGCACCGGCGGCCAGAAACACTTCGTGCAAGCCTTCTTTCTCCGCATCGCGACGCACCGCTTCGGAGCCAGGCACGACCAGCACGCGCACGCCATTGGCAACGTGGCGACCGCGCATCACGTTGGCGGCTTCGCGCAGATCGGAAAGACGCGAGTTGGTGCAGCTGCCGATAAACACCACATCCACCGCGGTGCCCTGCATCGGCTGGTTCGCCTTCGCCTGCATGTAATCCAGCGCGCGTTGCTCGACCGCATTGCGTGCGACGGGGACCGGCTTGTCCATCGCGATCGCCATGCCCGGATGTGTGCCGTAGGTGACAGTGGGGCGAATCTGGCTGGCGTCGATACGCGCTTCGCGATCGTACTTCGCGCCTTCGTCGCTGCGCAGCCCGCACCAGCGTTGCACTGTTGCATCCCACGCAGCGCCTTGCGGTGCACGCGGGCGGCCTTTCAACCAGGCAAAGGTAGTTTCATCCGGCGCGATCAAACCTGCGCGTGCACCAGCTTCGATCGACATATTGCACACCGTCATGCGCTCTTCCATCGACAGTGCTTCGATCGCTTCGCCGCGGTACTCGAGCACGTAGCCGGTGCCACCGTCGACGCCGATCTCGCCGATGATGTGCAAGATCAGATCCTTCGCGCCGACGCCACGCGGCAGTTTGCCGTCGACGTGAATCGCGAAGGTTTTCGGCTTGCGCTGCAATAGGCATTGCGCCGCCATCACGTGGCCGACTTCCGTGGTGCCGATACCGAACGCTAGTGCACCGAACGCACCGTGCGTGGAAGTGTGGCTGTCGCCGCACACAATGGTCATGCCTGGTTGGGTGGCGCCCAATTCGGGACCGATCACATGCACGATGCCACGGTCGCTGCTGTCCCAGCCGTACAACGGCACGCCGAATTCACGGCAATTGGCTTCCAACTGTGCGACCTGCGCTTTTGCTTCCGCATTCGCATACGGACGCTCGCCGTTCGCTGCCACGGGCAAGGTCGGCGTGGAATGGTCCAGCGTCGCCAGCGTGCGATCCGGGCGACGCAGTTTCAAGCCACGCGAACGCAATTCGCTGAACGCCTGCGGTGAAGTGACTTCGTGCACCAGATGCAGGTCGATGTACAAAACGGTCGGCGTATCGGCGCTTTCGGGCGCTACGATGTGAGCGTCCCAAATCTTTTCAAATAGTGTGCGCGCGCTCATGCGGTGGCTCCTTGGAGTGCAGATGCATCGGCGCTGTTGTCGCGGGTTTGCCGCTCGATGCGGTTGACGATGGCGAGTGCGGCATATGCGGTCGCTTCGATGATGTCGGTGCTGACACTGCTGCCGTGCCAGTCACGCATGGCGTGGCGCGCGACGAGTTGCGCATGGCCTTGCGCGTCGCCACCTTCACTGATGGCACGCACCTGAAAGCGCGTCAGCACCATGTCGGTGCCGGTGGCTCGCTTGATGGCACGCAGCACCGCGTCGACGGGGCCGTCGCCGATGGCGGCTTCGCCTATTTCACGGCCGTCTTCGTGGCTCAGTTTCACCGTGGCCGAGGCGCTTCCGCCCAGGTGCGAGTTAGTGTTGAGTTGGGTGAGATGCCACGGACCGGTGGCATCCGGGTCCTGGTTCAAGGCCAGTGCTTCCAGATCTTCATCGCGGATTTCGCGCTTGCGGTCAGCCAGCGATTTGAAACGCTTGAACACGCTGTCCAGCGCTTCGTCGTCCAAGGCGTGTCCCAGTGTTTCCAGGCGTTGGCGCAGCGCGTGGCGACCAGAATGCTTGCCCAGCACCAGCGTGGTTTCGGCAATACCGACGTCTTCTGGTCGCATGATTTCGTAAGTGCCGCGATGCTTGAGCATGCCGTGCTGGTGGATGCCCGACTCATGCGCAAACGCGTTGTCACCCACCACGGCCTTGTTGCGTTGTACTACCTGGTCGGTGACCTGGCTCAGTAGGCGTGACGTGGGAAAAAGCTTGTGCGTATCGATGTGGGTACGCAAGCCGAAGCGTGGTGCGCGTACCTTCAGCGCCATCACGATTTCTTCCAATGCGGCATTGCCGGCGCGCTCGCCGATGCCGTTGATGGTGCATTCCACCTGACGCGCGCCACCGCTGACGGCGGCCAGGCTGTTGGCCACGGCCATGCCCAAGTCGTCGTGGCAATGGGAGGAGAACACCGTCTTGTGCGCATCGCGCACGTTTTGGCGCAGGTAGGTAAACAGTTCGTAGATTTCAGCGGGCGTGGTGTACCCCACGGTGTCCGGAACGTTGACGGTGGTGGCGCCGGCGGCGATGGCGGTGCTGAAGACTTCAACCAGGAATTCCGGCTCGGTGCGCATCGCATCTTCGGCCGAAAATTCGATGTCGGCGCAGTACTTGCGTGCGTGCTGGATGGAGGCGACGGCGGTGTCCAGCACTTGCTGCTTGCTCATGCCAAGCTTGTGTTCGCGATGCAGTGGGCTGGTGGAGAGAAACAGGTGAATGCGTGATCGTCTGGCGCGTTCCAGTGCGCGGGCGGCGGTGTCGATGTCGCCGGTTTGACATCGCGCCAGTGCGCAGACCGTCGTGTTGCGTAACGTTCGCGCAATTTCGTCGACAGCAGCGAAATCATCCGGCGATGCCTGTGGAAAACCGGCTTCCAGGATGTCCACGCCTAGTGTTTCCAGCGCTTGTGCCATGCACAATTTCGCGCGCCGATCCATGGAAAAACCGGGTGCCTGCTCGCCGTCGCGCAAGGTGGTATCGAAAATACGTACGCGATCTTCGGTGCTGTCACCGGCTTCGTCGGGATCGTTCGGTTGTGGGGTTTCGCTGGTCATGGCCTGGCTCCGTTTAGGTGATGGCGAGGGCGATAAAAAACCCCGCATCCTGGTCGGATGCGGGGTTCCTTGGGGTATCTAGGTTAGTTTTGCTTTACCTTGACACGCGCCTTCAGCCCGCACCTCCGTGGGTAATAAGGAGTACGAGTACAAGGGAAATAAGAAGGAGGCCGGTAAGCGGCAGCATGTCGATCAACGTCGGTGGACGGATCGCAGCGATGAATTCGCGGTGGCTGTTGCGTTGCGGCATATCGTCGACCGTACGGTATGTTGTGTAGATGTGTCAACTATTTTTTGAGAAATTTTCCAAATTGTCGATTCGCGTGCGTATGGATGGCTAAACGTCCATATGAATCAAGCACTCGCAAGTAGTTTGGTTTCATGCGCAACGATGTTGTTTCATTCGAAACCATGCGGCGTTTCGACGAAAATGGCGTAGGTTGTAAACCGAATGGTGCTTACTTAAACGCTTGCTCGTCGATTGCAATGCGCGCGGAACACTCCCCTCTCCCTTCGGGAGAGGGGCTGGGGGTGAGGGTTCGGGCGGAGCGCGGGGATCGTTTCTTGTACAAGTGTTTGTCATTGCACTCCGACCGTACCCTCACCCCCAGCCCCAAAGGGAGAGGGGCTTAAGTAAGCGCCATTCGGGTGTAAACCCCAACATCGTCACAGCCGCGCATCGCGATGTTGGGGTTTGCACCCCAGCGATGTCAGCCGCGCCAACCGCATATCCAGCCAACGCTGCACATCCGGCCATTCGCTGGCAATGATCGAGTAACACACCGTGTCGCGCAGCGTGCCGTCCGGCCGACGCTTGTGGGCGCGAAGCACGCCGTCCTTATGCGCACCCAGGCGCTCGATGGCGCGTTGTGAATCCAGGTTGCGATGATCGGTATGAAATTCCACCGCCACGCAATTGAGTACCTCGAAGGCATGCTTCAACAGCAGGCGTTTGCAGGCGGTATTGAGGTGGCTCTTCTGCCAGCGCTTGGCGTACCAGGTGTAGCCAAGCGCGATGCGTGGCAATTCCGGGACGAAGTCATAGAAACGTGTGGCGCCGACGATCTGGCCGCTGGTTTTCTCGCGTACCGCGAAGGGAAGCATCGTATGGGCAGCCAGGCCATCGAGCGCTTTGTCGATGTACGCCCTGGCCTGGCCAGGTTCCGGAGCGCTGGTGAACCACAGCTTCCAGAGTTCGCCATCCGCGGCAGCGGCTTCAAGAGCGGGCGCGTGGCGTGGGCCGAGGGGTTCGAGCAGGACGTGCTCGTCCTGCAGGGCGGCCGGGGTAAGGATGGGCATGAGGCTCAGGCGTCGAGGTCGGGAATGAGTTTGCTTTCCAGCCGCGCGATGGTGTCCTTCAGCAGCAGCTTGCGCTTTTTCATGCGGGTGATCTGGAGTTCGTCGCAGCCGATCGAGGTGATGAGTTGTTCGATGGCGACATCCAGATCACGATGCTCCTGGCGTAGTTCGGCCAGTAGATGGGCGATCTGGGTCGGATCCTGGGCCTGCATGGCGGGCAATCGTAAAGGGCGGCGATAGAGCCGTGATTGTAGCGCGTCGGAATGGGGTAGGTGGGATAGGTACAATAGGCGCTTGCCCGTCGTCCGATGTCGTCACCATGTCTGCACCCCTGCCAGAAACCGCCCGCAAGCACGCCTATGAGGCCGGTAAGTTGGCCAAGCGCCTCCGCCATCAGGTAGGTCAGGCGATTGCCGACTACAACATGATCGAAGATGGTGACAAGGTGATGGTGTGCCTGTCCGGCGGCAAGGATTCGTACACCATGTTGGACATCCTGCTTTGCTTGCAGATCAAAGCACCGGTTCGTTTCGAGTTGATTGCGGTGAATCTGGATCAGAAGCAGCCCGGATTCCCGGAGCATGTGCTGCCACAGTATCTGACTGAACGCGGGGTGCCCTTTTATATTCTTGAGCAGGATACTTACAGCACGGTCACCCGGGTGGTTCCTGAGGGCAAGACCCTGTGCAGCCTCTGTTCGCGGCTGCGCCGTGGCGCGTTATATGCCTGGGCCGCGGCCAATGGTGTAACCAAGATCGCGTTAGGCCACCATCGCGACGATATCCTCGGTACCTTTTTCCTCAACCTGTTCTATCAGGGCGCTCTCAAGGCCATGCCGCCGAAGTTGCGCTCGGACGATGGCCGTCACGTGGTCATCCGTCCGCTGGCCTACTGCAAGGAAAGTGACATTTCGGACTATGCCGAGCACAGGCAGTTTCCGATCATTCCCTGTAATCTCTGCGGTTCGCAGGAAAACTTGCAGCGCAAGGCCGTAAACCGCATGTTGCACGAGTGGGAGCGCCAGCATCCTGGGCGTAGCGAAAGCATGTTTCACGCGCTGGGCAACGTGGCGCCCTCGCAATTGGCGGATCGCCAGTTTTTCGACTTTGCTTCGCTAGGTTCCCGCGAAGGTGCCCGGCGAGCCGATGTCCATGGTTGGCTTGCGGATAAAGGAGTGAGTGAAAAGGAGTGAGAGAGAAACCTATCGCTTGTGCGACGGTTGTTCTTCGTACGTTTTTTTACTTCCACGCGTCTCCCTTTTGCTTGAGTGGGTTCTTCGCCCACTTCTCACTCCTCTTTACTTACTTCTAGGCTTCCAATGTCCCTCTTTGCATCCGTTGAAATGACCCCAGGCGATCCGATCCTGGGGCTTACCGAGGCTTTCGTGGCTGATGCCCGCCCCGGCAAGGTCAATCTTGGCGTGGGTATTTACTACGACGAAACGGGCCGCATCCCGCTGCTGCGCGCTGTGTGCGAAGTGGAAGAAGCGCTGGCGCGCGAAGCCAAGCCGCGCGGTTACCTGCCGATCGACGGCTTACCGACGTATACGCAGGCAACCCAGAAACTGGTATTTGGCGCCGACTCTCCGCTACTGACTGCCGGCCGCGTGGCGACATCGCAAACGGTGGGCGGCAGCGGTGCGCTGCGTGTTGGTGCGGACTTGCTACACAAGGCGCTGCCCAAGGCTAAGGTGGCCATCAGCCGTCCGAGCTGGGAAAACCATCGCGTGGTCTTCCATGCCGCCGGTTTTGAGGTCGTCGATTACGCCTACTACGATGCAGTCACGCATGGCCTGGATTCCGCGGGCATGCTCGCCGATCTCGGCAAGCTGGAGCCGGGCACGGTCGTACTGCTGCATGCCTGCTGCCACAATCCCACTGGCGTCGACCTGACCGTCGAGCAGTGGAAGCAAGTGGTGGCGCTGGTGAAGGAGCGTGGTCTGCTGCCCTTCATCGACATGGCTTATCAGGGCTTCGACAAGGGCATCGACGAGGACGCCGCAGCGGTTCGCTTGTTTGCCGAATCCGGTATTGAATCTTTCGTGGTCGCCAATTCGTACTCCAAGTCGTTCTCGCTGTATGGGGAGCGCGTGGGCGCGCTGTCGATCGTCGGTGCGAACCGCGAAGAAGCTTTGCGTGTGCAGTCGCTGGTCAAGCGCATCATCCGTTCGATCTATTCCAGCCCATCCATACACGGTGGCGCGCTGGTCGCCGGCGTGCTCAATAGCGTAGAGCTGCGTGCATTGTGGGAGGATGAGCTCACCGGCATGCGCGAACGCATCCATGCGATGCGTGCCGGCATGGTGGAAAAGCTTGCTGCCAACGGTGCGCCGCAGTTCGGTTTCATCCAAAAGCAGGCAGGCATGTTTTCGTACTCGGGCTTGAACAAGGCGCAAGTGGATCGCCTGCGCGAAGAACACGCAATCTACGCCATTGGCACTGGCCGCATCTGTGTGGCTGCGCTCAATCGCGGTAATCTCGATAACGTCGTGGCTGCTGTCACCGCTGTTATCCGCTGACACTCCCAACATCGTCGCCCCGGCGAAGGCTGGGCCCAGTGGCTTGTTGCATCAAGACGCTGGGTCCCGGCCTGCGCCGGGATGACGGATATTTGTGAACTGGATCCTCCATGTTTTTCCGCAACCTCACGCTATTCCGCTTTTCCCCCGCCGTTGCCGAAGATCTGAAACGCCTCGAAGAGGCGCTGGGTGAACATCGCCTGCGTCCCTGCGGCCCACTGGAAATGAGCACGCGCGGTTTCGTGCCGCCGGTCGGTCGTGGCGATGATGCGCCGATGACACATGGGGTGAATGCCTGCACGCTCATCACCGTTGGTGGCGAGGAAAAGTTGTTGCCTTCCGCTGTGGTGAACGACGAACTGCAGCGCAAGGTGCAAAAGATCGCCGAAGAAGAAGGCCGCAAGGTGGGTGGCCGCGAACGCAAGCGCCTCAAGGAAGACTTGCTTACCGAACTACTGCCGCGTGCTTTCGTGCGCAGCTCGCGCATGTCTGCCTACGTTGATCGCAAGAACGGCTGGCTGGTGCTGGATACGTCCAGCCGCAAATCGGCGGAAAACGCGCTGACGCAAGTTCGCGAAGCACTCGGCAGTTTTCCGGCCGTGCCATTGGCGCCAGAAGAAGGCCCGCGCGTGCTGATGACCGATTGGCTCACCAACGGCAACCTGCCGGGCGGTCTTGCGTTGGGTGATGAATGCGAACTGCGCGACCCAGCCACCGCGACCGGCGCGATTGCGCGCTGTCGCCGCCAGGACCTCGAAGCCGAGGAAGTGAAAGAACACCTGCGCAACGGCAAGCAGGTGTTCCAGCTTGGTCTGGTATTCGATGACCGCATCAGCTTCGTGCTGGGCGAAGATCTGGTGGTGCGCAAGCTGAAATTCCTCGATGCGGTGCTCGATGAACTGGGCGATAGCCAGCAGGACGCCGCCGCCGAGATGGACGCCCGGTTCGCTCTCCTGACCCTGGAACTGGAGCGTTTGCTGGTCAAATGGGAAGAATGGTTCGGCCTTCCTCGTCCCACGAGCTCCTGAGACGCGCACCACGCTGGGCTTCCCGGGGGTGGGGCAAAAAGGCTCTTGCGCATGGCCCCCGGCGCCCCACATCCTGCTTGCGCCTGGGGGCGCTTCGGCCCCCGGCGGTAGTTTTGAAGGCAGGATCATGGCGCACCTTGAAGGCGACTGGCTGGAGTTGGCAACACCCAGCGGCAATACCATCCGTGTGCTCAAAGCATCGCATCCGCGTGCGCGGCGGTTGCGTCTGACCGTATCGCCGAAAGGTGCGCGCCTCACCTATCCGCAAGGCACGCACCCGTCACAGGTCAACGCATTTCTTCGTCATAACGCGGACTGGTTGGAGAAGAAGCTAGACGAACTGAACTTGGTCGTCGAACCGTTGCCGCCGTTGCGTGTAGGAACGCCGATCGAGTTTCCGCTGCGCGGCGAAATCGTCATGTTGGACTGGGCCGAAGGCGCGTATCCGCGCGTCGTTGCTTATGAAGGCGGCCTCACGCTGGAAATTCCTCGTCCGCACAGCCGCGCGCTCCCGGTTGCGCGTGGTTTGCTTGCTTCGTATTTCGAAAATCAGATTCGCCGCGATGTGTCGCGTTGGCTTGCCGGCTACGTGCCGCAGCTTGGCTTGGCGCCCACGGCGTTGCGCATTCGTCCCATGAAAAGTCTGTGGGGCAGCCTGGATACGCGTGATCGCATCAATCTGGATCTCGCCCTGGCGCTGGCTCCGCCCGCTGCCTTGCGCTATGTGCTTGCGCATGAGCTTTGCCACCTGAAAGTTCGCAATCACTCGCCGCGTTTCTGGGCGCATGTGGAGTCTATTTTTCCGGACTGGCGTGAGCAGCGCGACGGGTTGCGCCAGAACGGTGCTATGTTGAAAGCGGAACTGGATCGACTGATCGCTGATGTTGCCGATTGACGGCATGTCTGGTGGCATGGAAGAGGCGTCAACCACAATAATCGTTTCTTCTTCACATCACCCCTGCCGGTCGTCTTTCCTCTAAGATCGATTACAGGTGTCACTTCAAAATGCATCCGATGGGCGCCATCTTGCCTCATCAGCCATGATCTGTGATCTTCGACGTTGGGGAACGTATATGACGATTCCGTTCGGCGAGTTGTTCGGTGGTGTCTGGTTGCTGTGGCTGCTTTACTGGTGCGTGAGTGCGATGGGGGTGAAGCCGGCGGTGCGGGTCGAATCCGGCGCATCGCGTTTCGGCAAATACATGCTGCCCCTCATCATCGCAGTACTCTTGCTATGGGATGCACATGGCTGGTTGCGTGGAACCGTTCTTGATCAACGCTTCGTGCCAAATGAGCGATGGTGGGTGTGGTTGGGCTTTTTCCTCACCGTGGCTGGCCTGGCCTTCACTTGCTGGGCACGCGTGATCCTCGGCCGCAATTGGAGCGGGGTCGTGCAACTGAAACAAGATCACGAGCTGATCGTGCGCGGTCCGTACAGCATCGTGCGTCACCCGATCTATACCGGATTGTTGCTGGCTCTCCTGGGCAGCGCACTCGCTGTCGGTGAGTGGCGCGCTTTACTCGCCTTACTGATCGTGGGGGTTTCGTTTTGGCGCAAATTGCGGCTGGAAGAGCACTGGCTGTGCGAACTGTTTGGCGACCAGTATCGCGATTACATGGCGCGTGTGAAGGCGCTGATTCCCTGGGGGCTGTGACTTTGGATCAAGTCAGTGCTGGAGAATGAAGCTGGTCAGGACCTGCGAGAATTCCTGCGGCTTCTCCATTTGTGGCATGTGATTGCAGCCGTTGAGGATGCTGGTGCTAATGGCCGGTGCGTGGGTGAGGCCGGTGCGCAGGCTGTCCAGCGCGGAAACGTCGATGATCTTGTCATCACGGCACCACAGGCCCATGGTCGGCATGGTCAGCTTGTCCAGGCGATCCTGCAGGGAGGTGGTTTGCGATGGCTCGCGCAATTCGTTGAAGGTGTTTTCAAGAAAGCTGCGGTTCTTGATGTTTTCCTGTACGAACACGTCGATGAAGCGGCCAGGAATATGGGGCACATGCGCGAAGGCGAGCGCGATAGCGCGTTCGAAGCCCGCGCGATCGTCATAGATAAATGGATTCGTGCCCGCCATCGCCTCCTTGGTAAATGCGTTTTCCTTGAACTTCAAGCCGAACGAGTCGACCAGTGCAAGCTCGGCAACATCCTGCGGATGTTCGGCGGCGTACATGCCGGCAATGGCGCCACCCATCGAATGACCCACGATCAGCGAGTGCTGCAGGTGCAAGGTCTGCACGAAATCATTCAAGCGCGCGGCCTGGTTGTCGATGTTGTAGCTAGCACCGGGAATGTGTGAGGACTCGCCCCAGCCCGGCAGGTCCGGAATGATCACGTGGAAGTGCGCGGTCAGCATGGGTGCCACTTTAAGCCAGACTTCCTTGTTGGCGGCAAACCCATGCAGCAGGACGATGGTGGGGCCTTGGCCACCTTCGTAATACACCCACCGTGTGTCGCCCGCCTGCACCGAATGTTTTTCCAGTCCTGCGGCCAGCGCTTCGCGCATCGCATTGGCCTTGAGTAGCCAGCGTGGCGCAAACAGGTAGCTGCCGCCCAGAAGCACGATCAGCAGCGCGGTGATGATGCCGAGGAATTTCAGGCGGCGGATCAGCAGTCGCTGCCATAAGGGGCGGGTGTTGGTGTTTGCGGGTGTATTCATTTCCGTTGCTCGCGGTAGACGGTGTTCCGCACTCGGCCCGTGGGTGACTTGCCACGGTGAGAGGGCGGCGAACTATCCAGATGCATCAAGCTCGCCGATCCGTCGTCCCGGTCTTCGTCGGGACGACGGGAGGTTTTGCGCACACATGGTGCATGATGTTGCAGTCGTATTTATGGTTTGCCAGCTTGAGCTTTTGCAAACAACGCTTCAACCGCTTGCTGGGTAAGCGGGTGATAGCCGCTCTTCGCCTTGGCATACACCTGCTCGGCAAAGGCAAGGCCATCGGGCGTCTTCACCAGTGCAGTATAGATTGGCATGGTTAGGTACAGACGGCCAATGCGTGTCATATGTTCCTCTGCAGCCGGCCATACAGCCTTATCACCTGCATGGATCGCATGCACGTACCAGCGCATGCCGATTTCCGCATTCGGTGTGCCGGTGAGGTGCCATGCCGCATCGATCTGCTGCATCTTGGCGAGCGGTGGCGCATCCGGCAGGCCGTCGAGGAAGTACATCCATTCCTGCGTATTCCAGCCCTTGGCATCGAGCTTGTCCGCGGTCAACGTGCCTGTGAGGAAAGCGCTGCGTTCCTTGTCGATGGTGGCGAAGTTTGGCGAATCGGGCACGGGTGCATTTTTCGGAACGCCGGTGCCGTAGACCCAGTCCTGCACTTCGCTCCAACTCATCTTGCCGGGATATTTGTCGATCAGGTTCGGCTTCAGGAAGTCGAGCATCTGTTCGGTGGTGATGCTTCGGAAGGCAAAATGGTTGAAGTAGCTTTTTAGGTAATGGTCGAAAGTTTCCCGGTCGAAGCGCTGCTCAAGCGTGCGCAGGAACCAGGAGCCTTTGCTGTAGGCAACGTCGGAAAGCGTATCATCGGCACTGATGTTGCTCGGCTCTGGCGCCAGGCGCTGTGCATTCTCCGGTAGCGTTGGCAGCTCCTTCTGCAAGCTTTGGATGCTGAGTAGGTCTTCTTCATTGGCTTGGCGCTTGCCGTACAGTGCTTCGGTGATGCGGCCCTGCACGTAAGTGGTCACGCCTTCATTAAGCCAGATGTCGCGCCACGATGCGGCGGTGACCAGGTTGCCTGACCATGAGTGCGCCAGCTCGTGGGCGACCAGTGATACCAGGCTCTTGTCGCCTACCAACACGGTGGGTGTCGCGAAAGTCATGTTGGGATTTTCCATGCCGCCATATGGAAAGCTTGGCGGCAGCACCAGGATGTCATAGCGGCCCCAGCGGTACGGACCGTACAGCTTTTCCGCCGTCTGGATCATTTTCTCGGTGTCTTCAAACTCATGCGCCGCCTTGCCGACCACCGATGGTTCTGCGTAAACCGCCGAGCGTGGGCCGGTTTCCTTCACCGTGAGATCACCCGCCGCAATCGCCAGCAGGTAAGACGGAATGGGATGCGTCTGGGTGAAGACGAAGTCGCCGTTCAAGGGATGCTTCGGATCATTCGGTGCACTCATCGCTACGCGCGTATCAACAGGCGCCGTGACATGCGCGCCATAGGTGAAGCGAATCGCTGGCGAATCCTGCAGCGGCACCCAGGAGCGCGCATGGATGGATTCGGATTGCGAGAACATGAAAGGCTGCTTCTTGTCCGCCGTCTGCGCAGGCGGCAGCCATTGCAGGCCGCTGGCCCCCGGTGACGTTGTATAGGCAATGCGCACCTCGTGCGGATGCTGCGGCGTCTTGATAGTGAGCTTGCTGCCGAGCTGCTGGTCGCGTGGAGCTAATGCGTACTGCAATGATGCGGTCTTGCCGCTGGCATCGACCGACTCGACACGGGCGATGTTCAGGTCACGTGTGTCCAACACCAGATCAGTGGCCTTGGGATCTTTCCAGTCCAGCGTGAGCGTCGCCTGGCCATTCAATTGGCGCTGTGGGAAATCGATTTTCAGCTTCAGATCCAGATGAGTGACGCGCACCTCATCCGGTTGGGCATAGGAATAGGGATCGTTGGCACGGGCTGCCAGGGGCAGGACCAGTGCGCCAAGGGCCAGGGTGCGAAGCGGGAGCATCTGCGGCTTCCTGTGGGACTCAAGAGCGGCGAGTATGCCACTCCAGCCCGGTTCCCGGCCCATGGCGAAGGTTCGTTACGGCAACTCGCTGGCGCTGAAAGGGCTATTATTCCTATTCCCTAGGAATCTATTCGTGAACAGCTCCGAGCACCTCGACGGGCGCGCTTTGATTTATATCGGCATCGCCTTGATCACCTGGTCGTCGGCCTACGCCGCCATTGCCTACGCTCTGGCTTCATTTACGCCAGGCGAGGTGGCCTTGGCGCGGCTTGCCATCGGTTCGTTGTGTTTTGCTCTGCTGGTGTGGGTCAAGCGTGTGCCACTGCCGCAGCGCAGTGACTGGCTGCAGCTTACGGTATTGGGCGTACTCGGCCTGACGGTCTATCACCTGTGCCTCAACTACGCCGAAACGCGCATCGCCAGCGGCACGGCGTCCATCATCATTTCGCTGGTTCCCGCAGCCACCGCTACGCTTTCAGCATGGTGGATCGGCGAGCACCTCAGCCCGCGTCGCATGCTGGGACTGGGCGTGGCATTGCTTGGCGTGGTGCTGGTGGTGCTGGCTAGCGGCAAGCAGGTGACGTTCCAGCCCATGGTTGGGTTAGTGCTGATCAGTGTGATCGCGTCCGCTATCTTCTTCGTTGGACAGAAATCACTGTTTGCCCGTAACAACGTGATCGGGGTGACGGCGTTCGGATTCTTTGCAGGCACCTTGGGCACTGTGCCGTTCGGGCTGGGCCTGCCCCACGCACTTATGCTGGCGCCTTGGTCGCATAGTGCAGCGTTGCTGTGGCTGGGGATTGCACCCAGCTTCGTGGGTTATCTCACCTGGAATGCAGCACTGCGACGTGCTCCGGCCTCGCAGGTTTCCAGCTTCATTTACTTCTCGCCGCCGATTGCTGTTTTCATTGGCTGGGTATGGCTGAATGAACAGCCAGGCTGGCTCACCCTTGTCGGCGGGGTGATTACGGTGGGTGGCGTGGTGTTAGCCAATTCGCGGCGCGTATCGGTTACACCCATGGCGCCAGTGGCGTCCAAGCCGACTTGCGAACCATGAGTCATATCTCGGATGTTTGACAACCGTTGCACTTTTCGAGAGGAAAGTTGTGTGTGCAGAGCATCCCTAGAGCTTGTACGCCCGATGGATCGCCACGATCCCGTTGCTGAGGTTGCGCACTTCCACTCGGCCAAAGCCAGCCTGCTCCATCATGCCCTTGAGCGTTTCCTGATCCGGATGCTTGCGGATCGATTCGGCCAGGTACTGATAGCTATCCGCATCGCGGGCGAACAACCGCCCCAGCTTCGGCAATACCTGGAAGGAGTGAAAGTCGTAGAGCTTGCTGAAAAGCTCGCTCTGCACTTTGGAAAACTCCAGC
This sequence comes from Dyella sp. M7H15-1, assembly GCF_004114615.1. Taxonomy (NCBI): domain Bacteria; kingdom Pseudomonadati; phylum Pseudomonadota; class Gammaproteobacteria; order Lysobacterales; family Rhodanobacteraceae; genus Dyella; species Dyella sp. M7H15-1. The sequence goes on along the minus strand of NZ_CP035300.1, from coordinate 2,402,879 downwards.
ACCAAGGCGCGGCCACCGGGCTTGAGCACGCGGCGGATATCCGCCAACGCCTTGTCCTTGTCGGTGACATTGCGCAGGCCAAAGGCCATGGTCACCGCATCGAAGCTGTTGTCGGAGAAGGGCAGCATCTCGGCGTTCAACTGCGCCCAGCGCAGGCCGGATACCATCCCGCGATCAGTTAGTCGGTCGCGCCCCACCGTCAGCATGGCGGCGTTGATATCACCCACCACCACATCGCCTTCCTCACCGACCATCGGCTTAATCAGCGCGGCGATATCACCGGTGCCACCCGCCAGATCCAGCGCCCGGTCGCCGCGGCGGATGCCGCTGATCGCCACAAAATGGCGCTTCCACAAGCGGTGGATGCCGAACGACATCAGGTCGTTCATCAGATCGTAATGGCGGGCAACCGAGGTAAACACCTGGCCGACAAGCTTTTGCTTTTCCGCTACAGGAACGTCGCGGAAACCGAAGTGGGTGGTGGGCTGTTCGCTCATGGCGCCATGGTACAGGATGACAGATGGGGATAAGTGGAGTGGAGCCGCTAGCGAGGACAATAGACTTCGACACCGTGCTTTCGACACCGTGCTTTTTACATGGTGAATGTCCGGCAAGATGTTGCGCAACATCCTGCCGGACCCCCGCTGCTAATCAGAAAAACTTCTGCTCGTATTTCAGATAAATCACGCGACCGATGTCGTACGTCGGGTTATAGGGATACTGACTGTAGCCATCGGTACCTGTCGGCCCCAGCGGGCCTGCCACACTGAATACGCCGGTATACGACAGCGGCGCCTTGCGATTGAATACGTCGGTAGCACCTAGAGCAATGCGGCCCTTCCATGGCGCATCCCAATTCACCTGCAGATCGTTGAAGGCCAGTGCGCCTTGGCGTTGCAGGCCGGTGGGCGAGTTGACCAGATCCGCATCAGGCATATTGCAGGGGAAGTATTCATTCAGCGCCACGTTGTTGGGATGGCACGATTCGGTCAGCGAGGAATAATAACGGATCGTCCACGTTGCGCCGAAGCTTCGGTAGCTCCAGTTGATATTGGTGGTATCGCGGAAGCGCCACACCGCACCCAGTACGGTGTCGTAACTACCCAGCGTGTTGGAGATAACGGGGCCGCCAGCGACCTGCTGTTCTTTCAGCGAATTGATGTACGTGGCATTGGTGTCGATCTTGAACTTGCCGACAGGTGTATCCGGGAACAAGTAGCTCGCGGTGAAGTCCTCGCCGCGTTCATCCAGGAAACCTTGATTGACCAAGGCTTGCAGCAGGTTGACGACCTGGCCTGCGGCGTTGCGTTGGAATTGTGCACATTGTTGCAGTTCACCCAGCAGGTAGCAGTTGTTGAGAATGCTGCTGGCTGTCGGCAGGGTAATCACGTTGTCGACACGGATACGGTAGAAGTCCGCAGTGATATTGAAGCCGCTGAACCAACTCGGGCTGTAGACGAGGCCTGCGGTATAGCTTTTCGATGTTTCGGGCCGCAGGGCGGCATTCGCACCCGTAAAGAACGGCGTGGCGCTGGTGCTGTTCGGGCCTGGGACAGGCACACCGGAGGCGGTGAGCTGCGTGAAGCCCGGGCCGACCGCAGGAATGCCGCCGAAGCCGGCGAGGCAGCGCGAGGCTACGGTCGAGTTGCCGGTAAGGCCGAAATTCACGTCGCAGGGGTCGGTGTAGGTGGTAAAGCTCTGCATCATACCGCCGTACAAATTGGCAATGGATGGCGCACGGAAGCCGGTGCCGTAGCTGCCGCGGATCAGCAGGTCATCGATCGGCTTGTACGAGATCTTGTACTGGTTGTTGTTGGTATCACCAAAATTGGTGTAATGCGAAAAGCGGTGTGCGATGTCGAAGTTCAGCAACTGCGCACCCGTCATGTCTTTCAATAGCGGAAAATTGACCTCGGCATAGGCCTCATTGATGCCATACGAACCACGGCCCGGGTTTTGCTGCAGATTCGTGTTCAGGCCTTCCTGCGTATAGAGGTCCGGCGTGGCGCCGCCGGAGATATCTCGGTGATCACCACCGAACGCGAACGTAGCATCACCAGAACCCAATGAATCAGGGAAGGTAAACATGTCGCCCGACAGGTTGGCGCTGAGATTGCGCGCTTCGCTGAAAGAATGTGTGCCAGCAAGAATGTTGAGGTAGTTGATCTGGTTCTGGGTGAGGCCGCCAGCGCCGGAAAACGGATTGATCGGCACGCAACCGGCAATCACGTTACCTGGCGTGCCGCACACCACCTGGCCATTGGGCTCCATGAACGATGGCCCGAGTCCTTGGTATACATGGACCAGATTGAGGTTGCCGTAACCGAAGCTATCCTGCACATAACGGTAGTCGCTATAACCGGCATCCCAGTTGAACAGGCGCTCGCCTATCGAGAAATCACCTTCCAACCCGACGCGGAAGCCGGCCTGCTTGACCTTGTTAGGAAGGGCGCGGTCGGGATAGAGCAGCGGCAAGGTGAATTGCAGATTGTTGCCGGGCAGCGGATTGTAATAGCTCTGCGAAGACAGCACCGGGAAATAGGTGGAAGGGAAGCTGCCTGCAGGCAGTCCCAGCGCCGCAGCAAGATTGTTGCCGTTGATCGGCGTGGCCGAACTCAACGGATAACCGCCGATCATCACATAGGAGTAGTTGGTGTTGTACGTGCCCGTGAAGTTGGCGGTAATGTGGTCGGTAAGCTTGTAGTCGCCTTTCAAGGTGTACGAACGCAAGCGGTTGTTCGGAATCAGCGTATTGAGAAACGCCGAGTTCAAGTAGTCATTGTTGAACGTCGGCGATGGGTAGATGATGCCGAACGTATCGGGATGGTAGTCGGCGATGTTCATGCCATTGCCACCGGCATTGACGATCAGCGGCGCCGGCGTGCCTGCGACCATCGAATTAGCTAGAGCGGGTATGTTTACCGGCTGACCGGTCGCTGGATTGAGTGCGCCGGTGATCTGGCCATAATCCGACGGGCCCACCGCTTGCGGGTAATTAGGGCCGAAAGTGAAGAAGCCATACCGGCTGTAAGCACGATCCGGTGCATTAAGCGCGTTCTGGTCCCGCATCGTGGCATTGAACACGAACGATCCGCGCGAGAACTTCTTGCCTGCGGTCAGGCTGAACTGTCCTGTGCGACCATCGCTTCCGGGTGAATAAACGCTGTTGTAGGTATCGATCTGTACACCATCGAAGTCTTTCTTCGTGATGATATTGATCACGCCGGAGATGGCATCGGAACCATAGATGGCCGAAGCACCGTCCTGCAAGATTTCGACGTGATCAATGATCGAGCTGGGCAGGGTGCTCAGGTCGGTCTGGCCGAAAATATCGGTGGTGTAGCGTTGTCCATCGACCAGGATCAGGGTACGCGGCGCGCCGAGGCCGCGAAGGCTGGCGTACTGGCCGATGATATTGCCCAGGGCACTCTGGTTGCTGGTACCCGACGAGCCAACGGAAGACACGTTTTGCAGAATCTGGCCAACCGTCACGAAGCCTTGCTGTTGCAACGCTTCATGTGAGAGTTCGGTCACGGGCTGTGCCGTTTCCACATCCACATTGCGAATCAGCGAACCGGTAACGGTTACGCCTTGCAGCGTCACCGTTTTGTTCGACGGTGGCGGCGGTGGTGTGGCTGTTGATGGTGGGGTGGTCTGGGACGGCGTTGCCGTTGTCTGATCGGCGGGGCTTTGCTGAGTAGACGTAGATGTCTGTGCTACAGCTACGGTCGTTGTCAGTACACAACTGCCCCATATCAATGCCGCACGGATCGCAAGCGCGATTTTTTGATGCTGTATGTTCAAGGTCGTACTCCCCAGTCATACTGTGTGATTACAGCGTGGCTTGACTTCCTACCCTTGGTAGCGCCCCTGTGGCACTGCGCTGTGTAGCGTGGGTGTACGCAATGCGTGAAGGACATATTAACGCCGCGCCGAGTATAAAGTGACGCTTGGTCATGAAAATGTGTGCATCGCGTTGCGGGATGTCACGCGACATGTCTATTAACCAGACATGGAGATAATGTGTGACACATAATTTATACGCGTCAGGTATGTGGGCTTGTGCGCGACGAATTTGCTCATTCCTGTGCGTAATCAGTCGCTTGCAAAGGTGATGGCCGGCGGTGTAAATAATGCATTCGACGTGTGCGTGCTACACGTCGATGCGCGCGCGGTTGGATAATGGGTTTGACGTCGAAAAATTCGGTAACAATTAATTAATTACGCATTCATGCGCGGGATTCTTTAAATCGGTTGAATTTGTAATGTGCCTTGCGTACTCAATCTACCCAAGTTAATGCATAGCCACCTTCAACATGCCTTGTACCCTGCCGGTTTATGCGGTTTGGGTCGCTCTCGCGACGTCGACTTATCCGGTCGATGCACAAAAGTTCGTCGTGCCATAAGGCCGAGCACGTCATGGAGCCGGTTACCAATGTGAAAGCTCGCCCTGAAAATTCGTCGTGACAAGACCAGTCGCTTTCACCTCGAGGATGAAAACGCGACAATGGGCGGCTTTCGCGGATGCCCTTCCCCGGTAACACCAGGCGGCCGCGACCCTCATTGATACGTCGTAGCCACAGAGGCCCATGCAGACCATGTCACAAACGCCGAAGATCATTTACACGCTGACCGATGAGGCGCCGTATCTCGCCACGCACTCCCTGCTGCCGATCATCGATGCCTATACGCGCACCGCGGGGATCACTGTCGAGACGCGCGATATCTCCCTTGCTGGCCGCATCTTGGCGCAGTTTCCGGATATCCTTAAAGACCACCAGAGGGTCTCCGACGACCTGACCGAACTGGGTGAGCTGGCTACCACGCCGGACGCCAACATCATCAAGCTGCCCAACATCAGTGCCTCGATGCCGCAGCTCAAAGCCGCCATCAAGGAATTGCAGGGCCAAGGTTATGCCTTGCCGGACTATCCGGAAGAACCCAAGGGCGTCAGCGACTGGAATGTGCGTGCGCGCTACGACAAGGTGAAGGGCAGTGCGGTGAACCCGGTGCTACGCGAAGGCAACTCCGACCGTCGCGCGCCGCCATCCGTGAAGAACTACGCACGCAAGCATCCGCATAAGATGGGTATATGGAGCGCCGACTCCAAAACTCACGTAGCGCATATGTCCGGCGGCGATTTCTACGGTAGCGAGAAATCCATCGTGGTTGAGCAGCCCACGGCCGCCAAGATCGAATGGTTTGACAAGGATGGCAGCAGTACCGTGCTAAAGGAAAAGATCAGCCTTACCGCTGGTGAAATCATCGACGCCGCCGTGATGAGCAAGCGGGCGCTGGCCAGTTTCATCGACGCGCAGATCGACGATGCCAAGCAGCAGGGTGTGCTGTTTTCGCTGCATCTTAAGGCCACCATGATGAAGGTCTCCGATCCGATCATGTTCGGCAACGTGGTCACCGAGTTCTACAAGGATGTGCTGACCAAGCATGCCGACACGCTCAAGGGCATCGGTTTCAATCCGAACAATGGCATGGGTGATCTGTATGCGCGTATCGGTTCACTGCCGGACGATAAGCAGGCCGAGATCAAGGCCGATGTGGACGCCGAATACGCCAAGCGCCCCGCGCTGGCCATGGTCAATTCCGACAAGGGCATCACCAACCTGCATGTGCCCAGCGACGTGATCATCGATGCCTCCATGCCGGCGATGATTCGCGACTCCGGCAAAATGTGGAACACCGAAGGCAGGCTGCAGGACACCAAGGCGGTGATTCCGGATCGCTGCTACGCAGGCGTTTACCAGACCGTGATCGAAGACTGCAAAGCGCACGGCGCCTACGATCCGTCCAGCATGGGCAGTGTGCCCAATGTCGGCCTGATGGCGCAGGCTGCCGAAGAATACGGCTCGCACGACAAGACTTTCCAGATCGCCGGCGATGGCGTGGTGCGCGTTACCGATGCCAGCGGCAACGTGTTGCTGGAACAGAGCGTGGAGGCCGGTGACATCTGGCGCATGTGCCAGACCAAGGATGCCCCGGTGCAGGATTGGGTGAAGCTGGCCGTGACCCGTGCTCGCCTGAGCAACACGCCGGCCGTGTTCTGGCTCGACAAGGACCGTGCGCACGACGCGCAGATCATCGCGAAGGTCGAGCGCTACCTGAAGGATCACGATCTCAGTGGTCTGGACATCCGCACGTTGTCGCCGGTGGCTGCCACCCAGTTTTCGCTGGAGCGCATCCGCAAGGGCCAGGACACCATCTCCGTCACCGGCAACGTACTGCGCGACTACCTCACCGACCTGTTCCCGATCATGGAACTGGGCACCAGTGCCAAGATGCTCTCCATCGTGCCGCTGATGGCGGGCGGTGGCCTGTTCGAAACCGGTGCTGGCGGCTCCGCGCCCAAGCACGTGCAGCAGTTCCTGGAAGAGAATTGCTTGCGCTGGGATTCGTTGGGTGAGTTCCTGGCGCTGGCCGCTTCGCTTGAACACTTGGCGAACCGCTACGACAACGCTACGGCGCGAGTGCTGGCCAAAACGCTGGACCAGGCCAACGGCAGGTTCCTCGACAACAACAAATCACCCGCGCGCAAGGTTGGTGAACTGGATAACCGCGGCAGCCACTTTTACCTCGCCATGTATTGGGCGCAAGCTCTGGCTGAGCAGCATGACGATGCGGCGCTGAAGGCCAAGTTCGCCCCGTTGGCCAAGGTGTTGACCGAAAACGAAGCCAAGATCGTTGGTGAGCTCAACGGCGCGCAAGGCAGGCCCAACGACATCCACGGCTACTACCACCCGGATGTGACGCGGGTGAGCAAGGCGATGCGGCCCAGCGAAACCTTCAATGCGGCGCTGGCTGCGTTGTAAGCAGGATGGTTGTGCAACAAGAAAGGCCCCTGTTCGGGGCCCTTTTTGCGGGGAATGATCCAGCCGGAACCCTATGCTTTCCACCGGGTCAGTTAGAATCTGCCGATTATCGCGGCGACCTTATCTCTGTCATCCAGGAACCATTACGCATGCGCATTTTTGCTGGTTTGCTCATCGTTTTCCTGGTGACGCCTGCATGGACGCAAACGGTTCCGGGCGTTTCAGGCGCCGCTCCAACATCATCCAGTGCCAATGCGCCTTTGCTGCAAGCGATAACCGTCACGGGCGTACAGCCAGGTCCGGGCTTGTGGAAAGTGAGCAAGGGCGATCACGTGATGTGGGTGCTCGGAATTCTCACGCCGCTTCCCAGGAATATGCAATGGCACTCGGCGGAAGTGGAGCAGACCCTTGCTCAGTCGCAAGCTGTGCTGGAGCAGCCTGCCGCCAAATTGAGTGTGGATGTAGGTTTTTTCGGCAAGCTCGCCCTGCTTCCTTCCGCTTACAGCGCGCGCAAAAATCCCGGTGGCGCAAGCCTTGAGCAAATACTTCCCGCGGATATGTATGCGCGTTGGGAGGTGCTCAAGCAGCAGTATTTCGGCAACGATCGCGGTGTCGAGTACTGGCGTCCGATCATGGTCGCGTTGAAGCTTTACCGCCGGGCGCTGGATAAGGCAGGGTTGACCAGCAATAACTATGTCAGCTCTGCCGTGCTCAAGATGGCCGATCAGCATGGTGTCAAACGCATACCGGTGGAATACAAAGTGGTAATCGAGCACCCGCGTGATGCATTGAACGCCATCAAGCAGACCCACCTGCACGATATCAGTTGCTTCAATCAAACCTTGACCCTAGTGCAGGATGGCATGGGCGGGCTAACCGAACGGGCCAACGCGTGGTCAACCGGGGATATCCAAGCCCTGCAAGGCTTTGCTTTGGGCGATCGCCACGAATCCTGCGTGATGGCAGTGATCAATGCCGACTTTGCCCAGCAACTTGGCGTGCAGGATTTGCCTCAGCGTATGGAGCTGGCATGGCTGAATGCCGCGCAAGAAGCCATGGCGCATAACACCCAGACCTTCGCCCTGCTGTCGATGGAGGATGTGCTGTCTCCGAATGGTTATCTCGCCTATCTGAAAGCTAAGGGCTATACGGTGCAAGCCCCTGACGAGCAGACCCCATGAATCCTTACAGATACCGATAATCCTGTCCTTACTACAGTCGCCTCGGGGTGTATGGATTCACTCGATAATGGATGGATCAAGAGACAACTAACGCAACGACGACTATGACGGCCTTCGTCACCGCCACACCCAGTGTCTAGAAACCAGCACTGACATCGTTAAGGGCGGATATTTCGCTTGCTGCGAGTGACACCGATGCGGCACCTAGCAACTCGTGCAACTGTTCCACGCGGGTAGCGCTGGCAATAGGTGCGGTAATGCCGGGGCGGGCCGTCAGCCACGCCAGGGCGATTTGCGAGGGCGTTGCCTTATGCGCGGCGGCGATCTCGTCCAGCACGGCAAGGACTTTCATGCCTTGCGGGGTGAGGTATTTCTTTACTGCGCTACCACGCGCGCTGCTCTTGTAAAGATCTGCCTCGCTGCGGTACTTGCCGCTGAGGAAGCCGCTGGCCAGGGCGTAGTAGTTGATCACGCCGATGTTCTCCCGGCGGATCAGCGGTTCCAGTTCCTGCTCGTAACTGGCACGGCTGACCAGGTTGTATTCCGGCTGCAGGCTTTCATAGCGCGGCAGGTTGTGTTCTTTCGAAATCTGGAGTGCGTCGGCGAGTCGATCGGCATGATAGTTCGACGCGCCAATCGCGCGGACCTTGCCTTGCTCGATCAACCCGCCAAAGGCGCCCAGCGTTTCGCTCAGCGGCACGCTGGCATCGTCCTCATGCGCTTGGTACAGGTCGATATGATCGGTCTGCAGGCGCTGGAGCGAACCTTCGATGGCCTGGTTGATATTCATCGGCGACAGGCCACGATGCTCGACCCATTTGGCGACCTTGGTGGCGACGATCACCTTGTCGCGCTTGCCGCTGCGCTTGAGCCACTTGCCGATGATGGTTTCCGATTCGCCGCCACGATTGCCGGGCGCCCACGCGGCATAGACGTCGGCGGTATCGATCAGGTTGAAGCCGGCATCAACGAAGGCATCGAGCAGATCGAAGGAGCGTTGTTCGTCCGCGCTCCAACCGAACACGTTGCCGCCGAAGGCAAGGGGGGCGATGGACAGGCCGGAATGGCCCAGTTGGCGTCGTTGCATGGAGAAATCCTCGGATGACGTGATGGCAGGAAGACATGCCGATGACGAATGGTCGGCTACTTGGCATAAAATACGGATGGCTGGCCTTTGTCTATCGGCCCTACATCTCATTCGTGGCATTTATAAGGATTTCCTATGCCGAGTACCGCTATCCTCGTCGACGGCGCTTTTTTCCTTGCACGCTATCGCAAGGTCTGGGGTGATCGAGACGCCAATGACGCGCGCACCGTTGCCAAGACCGTTTTCGGTATGGCCCTGGAGCATCTGAAGGTGCTGGATCGGCCGCGCGAGGCGCTGTATCGCATTTTCTTCTACGACTGCCCACCTCTGGAAAAGGTGCTGGTGAAGCCGATCAGCGGCGAAAACATGGATTTCTCGCGCACGGCTGCCGCGAGTTTCCGGCGCGACCTGCACGATCAGCTACGTCGTCAGCGCAAGATGGCGCTGCGATTGGGGCGGCTGGCCGATCGCGGCGAGTGGAAGCTCAAGTACCAGGCCTATCAGCAATTGCGCGATGAGACTCTGTTTTGGGAGGAACTAGGCGACGAACACTTCGAGCCAGATATGCGCCAGACCCAGGTGGACATGAAGATCGGTATCGATATCGCTGCACTGGCTTACAAAAAGCAAGTGGACCAGATCATCCTGGTGGCCGGCGACGCCGACTTCATTCCGGCAGCCAAGCTGGCGCGCTACGAAGGCATCGATTTCATCCTCGACCCGATGTGGCAAGGTATTGCGCCGGATCTGCACGAACACATCGACGGCTTGCAGTCGGTTTGCCCGCGCCCGTTTTGAGGCAACACATTTCGCCGGGTGCGGCGGCAGTGTTTTTCGAATTCGGCCGCCTGATCGGCGGCCATCGATAGCGCTTGCTGTTTCATGAGTCGCGCGCGGATGAGGCATGGCCTATGTTGCCACTTGTTGGAACTCTTTCGGCATTGCCTTAATAAATATTCCATCAAGGCTTAACGCTATGTTTGCCTGGCATGCAGTAAGAAATACAACCTAAATTGCATCGCCCCATGCCAGATCGGGAGCTACCCCGGTCAATAACTATCCATCAGCGCGGACCCGAGCACGATCGCAAGCACAAGCATCGTGTTCCACCGACGCCAGGCTGTTGTGAATGAGCGGTTCTTGCATGGAGCAGTGACAAGGCTTCAGGTGAAGAAAGCGGTGTGTCGTAAGGGGCGACCGCCGTCATGTGGTGTGCATCGCGCCACGAACGATTGGCCATCCAACCACCTATAACGAGCCCCCGAATCGGCTCGCGGGGTGATGTTGTCACCAATACCATCGCAAGTTTACCCCTGTGGGAGGGTACGGTTTATGAAACGTCATGCTTTGGTTCAACCGCGCTGGCTCGCGCTGTGTGTGATGAATGCGTTGTGTCTGGGCGTAGCGCCGCTCGCGCTGGCCCAATCCACCCCGCCGGTGCCCTACACCTTAACCTGGATTCCGAATCTGACCGGCACCAGTGCCGGTTCGGCCGCCGGCGTGAACAACGCCGTCCAAGCCATCGGCAGTCTGCGCAACGCCTCTGGCACCTATGCCGCCTTCCTGTTCAACAATGGTGCCCCCGCACCGCTCGAACTGACGCCCTTATCGGGCACGCTCTCCAGCGTGGCGGCGGGGATCAACAGCGCCAGCACCGCGGTGGGCACGCGCACGTTATCCGTCGCGGTGTCACGCAAGTCGTCTTGCACGATCACGCATGCGTTTGTCTATACCAGCCAGATGGTGGACATAGGCACGTTGAACAACAGTCAGTCGTGCAATCGCAGTGCCGGCTTTGCCATCAATAGCCAAGGACAAGTGGTCGGCTCGAGTTCGACGGGCACTAATGTGCATCCGTTTTTGATCAGCGCACCGTACACCCCCGGCACCATGCAAGACCTCGGCACCCTCAATGGCCCCTCCGGATTACTGAGCCAAGCATCGGCCTTTGGCATCAATAGCAGCGGACAAGTGGTCGGTACCAGCCTGGCCGGCGGTACGAAAACCCCAGCCGCGCACGCGTTCCTGACCTCCGCCCCGTATGCCGCGGCGAATATGCAGGATTTAGGCGCCTTGGGCAGCGGCAGTGTGGCGGTGGCGTACGGCGTCAACGACAGCGGCGCGGTGGTGGGCGTCAGTGCCTTGAAGGGTTTGCAGGGATCGCACGCGTTTCTCACCGTATCGCCGTATGGCGCCACCCAGCGACAGGATTTGTATACGCTCGCCGGCCAGGCCGTGACGGTATCCAGTACCGCGTATGCGATCAACAATGCCAACCAGATTGTCGGCGCCAGCTCCTGGAGTACCAGCAACCCGAATGCGCAGCATGCGTTTGTGTACCAGAACGGCGCGATGACGGACCTTAACACGCTGATGCCCGCGAGCCAGCTCAACGGTGGTGTCTTGACCACCGCTTACGCGATCGATAACAACGGCGATATCAGCGGGACCGGCACGCTCGCCAACGGGGTGACGGAAGGGTTTATCGCCGCACCGTTTGAAATCACCAGCATCAGTCCCAACAGTGGCGCAGCCAATACCAGCAATCTCCCCGCTGTCACCCTGACCGGCGATGGCTTTGTCGGGGCGACCAGCGTGAACGTGACCCTGGGTAGCAGCAGCACGTCGGTCACCAACTTCAGCGTGAGCAACAACGGCACCCAGATCAGCTTCGTCCCGCCGGCGGAGCCGGCCGGTAGCTATGCCGTGACGGTGTCCAATGCATCAGTCACCACCAACGCGGTGACGTACACATATGTGATGCCCACGCCCCTCGAGCAGGTGCTCTATGCGTTTAAGGGCGCCCCCAACGATGGCGTCGCCCCTTATGGCGGACTGATCCAAGACGCGAGCGGCAATCTGTATGGCACGACTTATGACGGCGGTGACAAGAACGATGGCACGGTGTTTGAACTCACTCCCAACGGCTCGGGGGGGTATACGGAAACTTTGCTCTATCAGTTCCAAGGGGGAAATGATGGCGCTAATCCTGCTGCAGGAGTCATCCAAGACGCGAGCGGCAATCTCTATGGCACCACATACCGAGGTGGTGCCGGTAACAACAGCGGCACGGTGTTCAAACTCGCTCCCAATCTCTCTGGCGGGTACACGGAAAGCGTGATCTATACGTTTTCGTACGTCGGCAACGCTGGTGCCTTCCCTTATGGCGGACTGATCCAAGACGCGAGCGGCAATGGCAATCTGTATGGCACGGCTAGTGTCGGTGGTGACAGTGGCGATGGCGCCGGTACGGTTTTCAAACTCGCTCCCAATGGCTCTGGCGGGTACACGGAAAGCACGCTCTATACGTTTTTGATACTCGATGGCAGCGGCCCACGCGGAACACTCCTCCAAGACACGAGTGGCAATCTTTATGGCACCACATCCCTAGGTGGTGACCTTGGCACTAACTCTGGCACGGTTTTCAAACTCGCTCCCAATGGCTTGGGCGGGTACACGGAAAGCGTGCTCTATTCGTTTACGGGAAGCAGCGATGGAAGCTCCCCCGCAGCGGGAGTCATCCAGGATACGAGTGGCAATCTCTATGGCACTACACTCTCAGGTGGTGCTAGTAATAATGGTACTGTGTTCAAACTTGCCCTCAATGGCTCAGGAGGGTACACGGAAAGCGTACTCCATGCGTTTACGGGAGGACGCGATGGCAATCAGCCCCTAGCGGGACTCCTCCAAGACGAGAGCGGCAATCTCTATGGCACTACATACACAGGTGGTGCTAGTAACGTAGGCACGGTGTTCAAACTCGCTCCCAATGGTTCGGGCGGGTATACGGAAAACGTGCTCTATGCGTTTATGGGAGGGAACGATGGCGCTCTGCCCTATGCGGGAGTCATCCAAGACACGAGTGGCAATCTTTATGGCACGACAATTAATGGTGGCGTCGAACAACAAGGCACGGTCTTTAAGATCACGCCCTAAAGCCGTTTGGGCTAAGGCACCGCCTTACCCGGTTGGGCGCACGACTGAAGAGGCATCCCTTTTCCATTCGGAGAGAGGGATGCCTCATTGTTATATCACCACCGGCAAAGCCGATGGCTTACCTCCATACTGAGTTACTGCTTGAGCGGAGAGGTTAGCGCTGCACGTGGCGGTGCCGTGGACGGAACAGGCTGCGTGCGCAAAGGCGCCAGCGATTCGAAGCCGTTTTGATAATCGTCCGTAATCTGCTTGGCATCGTCGCTATTGGTGATCACACGCGGCGTGATCAGCACGATCAACTCGGTGCGGCTCTTGTTCCGGCCCGTTGAGCCGAACAACTTGCCCAGTAGGGGAATATCGCTCAAGACCGGCACGCCACTGTTGGTATCCGTATTGGTTTGCTGGATCAATCCACCTAGCAGCACCGTCTGCCCATTCTGCACACCTAGCTGAGTGGCGACTTGGCGCTGAATAATCGTGTAGTTACCTTGCGCATTCTGCGCCCCAAGATCGCTGACTTGCTGATCGATGTTGAGATAAATCAGCCCACCTGGATTCACGCGCGGCTGCACATCGAGAATGATGCCGGTGGGAAGATATGCCACCTGGCCTACGGTGGTCGCCGTGGTGCTGGTTCCCAGGCCGGTGTAATAGGTCTGGTTGACGGGAATCTGATTGCCCACCTGGATGTGCGCCACCTGGTTGTTGAGTACAACCAGCGAAGGCGCCGACAGCGTCTTGGTACTGCCGTTGCTTTCCAGCGCATTGAGGGCAACCTGGAATTTTCCATTCGAACTCAGGAAAGAATAGAAAAATGGTTGCCCGCTGTACGTATTGGTCGAATTGCTGCCACTTCCGCCACCAAGGCCAATCATGCGGTGTGCCTCCGGATTGCCCGGGGTATAGGTGCCATTATTGGAAGTGGTGCGAGCCAATCCTTGTAAATACCACTGCACGCCGTATTGAAGATCACCGATCAGATCCACCTCGAAAACCCGCGTCTCGATTTGCACTTGCAACGGAGGCACATCGAGTTGCTTGATGGCGCCGAGAATTTCCTGCCACTGGGCGGGCCGCGCGCGCACCAGCAACTGATTATTGGCATCCACCGAACTGATGCGGACGCTGCCATCCTTCGAACTGTAGCCTTGATCCTGATTGTTATTGCTGGACAGGCCACCATTCATGCCAACCCCGCTGACACCGGTGCTGCCACCAATGCCACCCGTGCCGCCTGCGGACGAAGTGCTGCCCAATCCGCCGGTCGACGAGGTCGATGTCGACGGGAACGAGCCCGTCGTACCGGAACTGCCACCGAGCCCGCTGGACAATCCGCCGGTGGTGGAACTACCGAAACTGCCCGCGGTGCTGCCCATGCCACTGGCGGAACCACTGGCATTGTTGCCAACGCCCAACGTGGTGGAGCCACCTGCACCGGGCGCAACGGCGCCACCTCGATCATTGCTGCTAGCGCCAGCATTGTCGGTGTAAATCTGCGCCAGATAGTGCGCCAAGTCCGACGCATTGACGTTGCGGACATCGTAGACGTATAGCTGCGGTTCGTTACCGCCACCCAGATCGATCTTGGCGATCCAATTGCCGACTTCACCGAGGTAATTCGGCTGTGTGCTGATGACCACCAGTGCATTGGTACGCTTGATCGGGATGAAGCGCAGCATGCCTGCCAAGGGGGTATCGCCCTTGGGACCAAACATGCCGTCGAGCTGCGGCATCAGGTCCTCAATCGTTGCGTGCTGCAGATTGAACACACCTACCGACATGCCGCGCAGCCAATCCACGTCGAACGTGCGCACGGTGCGACTGTAGTTTTCCAGTTCATCGGGCGTACCTGCCACCACGATGACATTGCGCGCGTTATCCGCCAGCAGAATCGAATCCGGCCGTGCAAACGGCTTCAGCAATTTCTGCATCTGATCGGCGGCGATGTAATGCAGCGGGAACAACCGCGCCTGCAAACCGCCGGCGGGCGCCACTGCACCTAGACTCGGCGCGACGTTGCCTTGTACGGCATCTTTGTCTGGCATGACCACATAGCGGCCATTAGTCTTGACCAGTGCGTTATGCGTCCAGGAAAGCAGCGTTTCCAGGATCGGCATAGCCTGATTACGGTCCACCGGTTCGGAGGTGGAGAAAGAGATGTTGCCTTGCACACCCGGAACAATGGTGTAGTTTTGTTGCAGCAGATCACCCAGGATCGCCTTAACGACGGCTTGTACGGGCTGGTTTTCGAAATTGAAGGTGACCGCATTGCTGCCTGTTGCAGCGGGCCTGGGCTTGGATAGCTCGGTGGGCCTGACGAACTGTCCGGTACCCGTCGAGATGCTGGCGACGGAAGGGGCCGGCGTGGCGTTACTGAGGTTTTCGTTCAGTGCCTGCGGTCGTGGCGCCGGCTTTTCGGTCCCGGCAACGGCTTCGCGTTCCAGTGAAAGATTGGGTTTGGCCCGCGGGTGATTGGAAGCACAGCCGCTTAGGAAGACTGCCAGCGCGATCGCGCCTGTCTGCAATCCGTTGCGTAGGTAAAGGTGCATACGCGTGTGTGACATGAATTAATGTTCTCCCTGAGCGTTTTCGGCTTGCTCGGCACGCTGCTTAAGAATGGCAGCCCTGAGTTTTTGCAATCGTTGAGCTTGCGGGTCGTTCGGCAGCATAGGTCCGCCTGGTGGCGGTGGCGTGGCGTGGTTTTGCACTTGCATGCCAGACGGCCCGCTCATCGATATCGCATGGGGTGGAGCGGGGTTCGATTCGAGCTGATCTATAGGTGCACCCGCCGGCAACTTTAGTTCCGTCCGTCCGCTGGGCGATGCAAAAACCGCCGAACGTGGCAGCACTTTGATCAGCTCCCAGGACGTACCCGGTACATTGGCGCCTTCCTTCACACGCACTTCCTGCCCGTCATTGGCCTTGTTGTTATTTTGGTTATTATTTTGATTGTTATTTTGGTTGTTGTTCTGCGCGGGGCTAAGCAGGGCCATGTGCAGGGTGGAGGTGAGAATCACGCCGGTAAGTTGCAGGTCACCCAGGCTCACCCCACCGGCTTCGCCGCCACTGCTCACAAACGGCTTGCGATCGTTGCTGAATAGCGGGTGCTCCCACACTTGCGTGAAGCTTTGCAAGGCCGGTGGTGTGGGCAAGGCCGCGTTATGTATGGCAGGCAGTGGTGGCGTGACACGTGGTGGATCCCATCGCACGCCGCGCCCCACGCCAAACAGCAGGGCCAGCAACATGATGCCGAGGACGGCGGCAGCCACGGCAAAAACCGGAGTAAGACGGCGCTGGGCGGCGGCGTTCATATCAGTTGCCCCCTCCTTGCGCCTGGTTTGATGTATCCGGATTGGAACTGTTAGCTTCCGCCGTCTGCGCGGCGGCATGGAGATATCCGGCGAGTGTGAACTGTACTTCCAGCGGCGCGACACTTGTCTTCTGCATGCTGAGAAGAGGATTACGGTAAACGCTGAAATCCTGCACGAACAAATACGGCTTGCCTTTCTCCAGCGTGTATAGCAAACCGATTAGCGGCTGCATATCACAATGCAGGCTGATGCTTACCACTACTTTTCGATAGGGATCAGTGGGCGCCATTGCCGGATTGGATACCGGCATTTTCTGGGTCACCTCGCAACTGCCTTCCAGTGCATGGGCGGCAGCATCATCGACCACGCGCTGCATCAATCCCGCCGTAGCGGCATTGGGATCCGTTTCGGGCAGGAAGGTGCTGCTGTCGGCCTGATCATGTCCCAGTTCGGCCAGGCGTTTTTGCAATTGCGGCTTCTCGGCGATCGCTGCAGCGTAGCGGCTTTGGGTGTCGCGCAAGTCATTCATCTGGCTGTCGATATCGCGTAACGGCGCCACAAACCACCAGTGCAAGAGCACGAAATAGGCCAGCAGCGCGAGCAGTACCAGCAGCCCGATGGCTGCGATGCGGCTTTCCAGCGGCTTCATCGGCCTAAGTTTCATCGCGCGGCTCCCGCACTACTGCCGGATGAAGCCGGCTTGGCGCTGCCGGGACTGCGCAATTGCGCATCCATGTAGAAACGTTCCTTGTTGGTAGCCGGATCGCGCTGGATCACGCCCTGGAAATTGGCGCCGGTCAGCAACTTGCTGCCTTGCAAAACATCGATCAGCGATGCCGCTTTGGCACTTTGCCCCTGCATGCCAACGCGCCCGCTGGAATCCACCGTAAAGCGTTCCAGCCAGGTGTCATCGGGAATGCGTGCGGTCAGATCCTGCAGCACATCCACGACTGCGACGGATTCGGTTTTGCGGCGGGCCAGAAAGCCTGACGCGTTCACACTGTTTTCCAGTTGCTTGCGCAGCTCGGCCACCTTTTGCGCGTCCGCATGCATGTCATCAACCTGCGCCTGCATGGTCGCCAGGGCGTCCGTACGGTTGTGCAACCATTGACCCAGGCACAGCAACAGCAATAACGCCGCGCTACCTACCAACGCGACATTCAGGCGGCGGCGCGGATTACGATGCACGCGCTCCATCTCCGGCGGCAACAGATTCACGCCGAGCCGCTTGTCGCCGTCGTAAAGGTCTACCGCATCCATGGCAATGCCTGCGTGACGCAAGTGGTCAAGCTTGGTGTCCACCACCGCACGTGGTGTCGCGATCAATTCTGCGGCCATGCGGCCTGTCGGTGCTGATCCCGGCAATTCGCGCAGGTCGTAGTACACCTGATCAACACGGAATGGCGTCTGCCGGTCCATTTCGAAGGCGCCTATCTGGCGCAGGTTGTCGCGCGCGGCCTCCGGCAACAACAGGTAGCGGCGCAACACCGACTCATGCGGCAGGCACAAGGCAAGCCGCAGGTCCTGGCGATCCACGCCGGCCACCGCCACGTTGAGCATGGCCTGCTGCTCGGCGGCGTCCAGTGTATCGCTCCACAATGCGGTGGTCTGCGGCTCGCCGCTACGCAGGACGTGCCACTGCCCGTCTTCGTGACGCAGCAGGCACCACACGTTGCCGCCGCTAAAAAACGCCTGCCAGCGCACCGGCAGCAAAGCGCGCAATTCACCACCCCACCAGGCCATGAAACCTGGCAAGGGTGATCCGCGCCATGCGCGGCGTGCGCGTTCAAGTTGCGGTCGCAGTGTCTGCGTAACCGAATTCACTCGCCGTCTCCCTCTTGCCAGCGCAATACCGCAAAAGCTTGCGAACCGGGCCGAAATCCTTGCAGACGTACTGTGGCGCGCAATACCGCCCGCGTTCCATCGGCAAGCACAGCCTCTGAGCGAATACTATGCGTGATGCCATTGTTGACGACTAGCCCTGTTCCCGCATTGGCGGCAGCATTGCCCGGGCGCGCGGCGATAATGGCTGCCGCATGTTGCAGATCCATGCCAGGCGGAATGGAGGCTAGCGCAAGTAGCGGTGCGGTATTCGGATCCGGACTGGTGCGCCCTGACCAGATGGTGACGTAGGGCGCGACGGCTCCGTACAAATCTGGATTCATGCCCAACACCATCTGCAGTTCCTCCACGCTGGCGAACGGACCGTTGCGTGGACCGTAATCGCGACCGGCCGCCGTGTAGACTGCGGCACGCTGCGCGGCCTGTTGCTGCCCCATGGGGAAACTGCGCCAGTCGATAATGGCCTGCACAATCGCCGCGGCATGCTGTGGATCGACGCCGACATTGCGGAACAGGTTGGTAAGCACGTCCGGCGTGGCTGCATTGAGGTCCACCTTGCCGCTTTCGGAGATGATGGATACCCCGACCTTCGCATCCTCGAAGGCAAACGGATAAATCCGGCCGTCCGCCACCCAGCGATCCTGGAGGTTCGGAGCCTGCAATGCGTAGATGGCACGCATGATGCCTGCTTCGGCAGCGTAATGAGCGCGCGTCTGCTGGAACTGGTAGCTGGCCTGCAAGCTTTCCGTGTGCGCGAGCACGGCATAGCCGCCAAGCAGGATGGCGAGCAAGGTGCAGGCCCACATCACTAGCAGCAGCGCGACGCCGCGCTGGGTAGCGTGGGACCCGGGACTTGGGACCCGGGACTCGAAGCCACCGTGTGACGCTTGTGACGCTGCGTATCGAACGTTGAAGCGTGACACGGCACGCAAAGCGGTTTGCTTGCCGCCGACCGCCTTTCCCGAGTCTTGTGTCCCGAGTCCCAAGTCCCAACTCTTCATGGCCCAACTCCGGGACCACGCAAGCCACGCAACAAGTTACCCGGGCCTTGCGATGCAGCAGCATTCCCACGCAGTGGTGCACTGAGTTGCGGCCATTCGCGACCGTTCTGAAGCGCCAGCTTGATGGTGACGACGTTCGGCATGTTGCCCATGTATTTCCAATCACTCTGCCAATCCATCGGCTGGCCTTGTTGATTCAAGCCACGGTAGGAGAAGCCACCATCGATCACGCCATCGACCAGCACTTGTGGCGCACCCAGTGGTTTGGGCTTGCTGCCATCCGGTGGCAGCAGCACCAGGCTCGCCACCAATTGCTTGCCCTTGTCGCCGGCGGAAACCAGTTTCACGTCTACAAGCTGCGGCCCGAGCTGGCCAAGATAGCCGGGTAATGGCGCAACGAAGCGCATCTCGTTGCTGCTGCCGATGAAGTAGATATTATTGCCGTTCTCGTCGCGCGCGATGGCTTGTGTCATTGCCTGCTCTAGCTCGCGGCGCAGAAACATCTGCGCAGAACGCACATCGTCGAGCTGTTCGATTTTTTTTGTGCCCGCCTTGACCGTGTGCGTGGCCGAGCGCACGCCGGAATAGACACCCAGCAACAGCAGCGACAGCAGCGCGAGCGCAGCAAGAACTTCCAGCAAGGTGAAGCCGGCTGCGCGCTTCATAGCGAAGGTGTTGCACTGCTGGGGTTGCCGATGCGCAGCGTGCTGAAATGCGCCTTGCGCTCGAACGGTGCTGAACCCCACATCACATCCAGGTCAAGCCGATACATCTGGAGGGCGTTGGCTTGGGTTGCAAGGCTGACGCCCGGCGCTGTCCACGGCGTAACTTGCAGGCGCCAGCGATAACGATTGTCGAACTTCCCTTCGGTGACGCCGGGCTGCATGGGGTCCAGTGCAAAGCGCGTATCTAGCAGCGAACGCGCCCATAATGCTGCCTGCGTGTGTTCGGAAGCATTTTCCGAAAGGCGGATCGAACCACCCGCCACTTCCATCAGCGCACCGAAGGTGATGGCCAGCAACATAATGGCGGCGATCACTTCAAGCAGGCTGAATCCACGTGCGGGGCGAGCCGAGGCTTTCATGAGTGCTCGGCCGTGTCGAACAAGGTAATCGCACCGGTCAGCCATGACACATTGACGTGCCATTCGCGCTGACCGCTGCGGATGGTGATGCGCCCCCCGGTGGAGCTGCCATCGGGGAAAAAGCGGATGCGCGCGACATCACCGTTGCTCTGGTCGCTGGTCGCGCTGGTGACTGACAGCTGCAATCCTTTGGGCAAACGCACATCGCGCTTGTCAGCTCCGCGATAGGTATCGTCGCGCGTGTTGAGCTGAAAGATGCGCTGCTGACCATGCACGATCGCTTGCGTACGAGTAGCGCGCAATGCGGCAGCAAGCTCGCCGGCTGCCGCGTTGATGCGTGCACTCGCCAGGCCATGCGCCACGGATATCGACACTGCCGCCGCGGCGATGCCGATCAGGATGATGACGGCAAGCATTTCCAGCAGGGTGAAGCCCTGCTGGCGGGAATCGGGAATCGGGAATCGGGAATCGCAAGCGCCATACGGCATCTCGGGGCGGTATTGCCCGATCCGCAAGTGCTTTGCTTGCCACGATTCACGATTCACGATTCACGATTCACGATTCACGCAAACACATTACTGCCAGTTCCCTACATCCGCGTCATAACCCTCCCCACCGGACTTGCCGTCACGTCCATAGAAAATCAGGTCGTAATTGCCGTGTTCGCCGGGGTACTTGTAGCCAAAGTCATGGCCCCAAGGATCCTTGAGCTGCGAAGGTTTTACGTACGGGCCTTGCCAGTTGCTGGCGTTGGCCGGCTTGATGACAAGATCAGCCAACTGCGCCGGCGGCGAGCCGTTGTCCAGGGCATAGCTGTCGATGGCCTGGCTGAGGGTGGTGATCTGCGCCTTCCCGGCACCGTATTTGCCCTTGTCCACGCTGCTGCCGACCTGGCGGACCACGATGGCGCCGACGATGCCGATCAGCACGATCACCGCCAGCATTTCCAGCAGAGTGAAGCCGGCGCTGCGATGGGGGTGGCGCAGTTGCCGGGTTCGGGGATATCTGTACTGCATGGGCTGGGTTCTCCGTTTTATGCGTGGACCAAGAAAGGATGTAGGTCAGGCAACACCGATTACTGGATGCTGCTGGTAAGGCTGAGCAGTGGCAGCAGGATGGCCGCCATGATGGTGGCCACAAAGACTGTCATGACAATGGTGAGCGCGGGCACCAGGGCGGCCAGCAGGCGATCGATGGAACGCCGGCTTTCCAGTTCGAAGGTATCGGCTACTTTGAGCAGCATCGTATCAAGCTGGCCAGCCTCCTCGCCCACTTGCACCATTTGAATGGCCAGACGCGGAAAACGCTGCGAATGCGCTAGTGCAAGGCTTAGACCGTCACCGCCCTTGACCATCTCGGTGGCCTGGATCAGCGATTCGTCCAGGGCCTTGTTCGAAGTGACCATGCGCGCAATGCCAAGCGCGGATAACAAGGGCACGCCATTCTTCACCAGCGTGCCAAGCGTACGCGCCAGGCGTGCGGTTTCCACCTTCAATACCAGCGGGCCGACCATGCGCATTTTCAACAAGCGTTCGTGCCAGGCCATGCGCAAGGCGGGATCTCGCATGCGTGCACGCCAGATGAAAATGGCACCGCCTATGATCATCGCGATCAGCCACCACCCATCCTGCAAGGTGGTGCCCAGCGCCAGCACCGCGCGGGTGATCCATGGAATCGGCACCTGCATGTCCTGGAAGATCGGTACGAACTGCGGCACCACGTAAGTCAGCAGCAACAGTAGCGAACCGAAGACGCCCACCATCAGGAAGGCTGGATAGATCAATGCGTTGATGATGCTGCCGCGCAGTTGCTGCGCGCGCTCCAGGTAATCCGCGAGACGGCGCAGGGTATCTTCCAGCGAACCACCTACTTCGCCCGCGCGCACCAGCGCAATGTAAAGCTTTGGGAACACGCCATGCTCTTCGTCCAATGCCTGCGACAAAGGCGTGCCGCCACGCACGCGATCGCGCACGCGCTCGATCAGCTTCTTGGCGTGCTCGCCTTCAGGCAGATCCATCAGGATGCCCAGCGCCCGATCCAGCGGCTGCCCCGCACCGAGCAAGGTGGCGAGTTGGTGTGTGAACTGTGCGAGTTGATCGCCATTGAAAGGTCCGCGCTTGAACAGGCCCGTAAAACCATGACCCTCGCCGCCCGCATCGGCAGAGTTGGCTTCCAGCGGCGTGTAGCCTTGATCCTGCAGCCGCACGATCACTTCGTCGAGACTGGCCGCCTCCATCTGTCCTTGCAAGATTTCACCGGCGGCGCTGACGGCACGGTAGCGGAATTGACTCATAGAAAGAACAGCTCTTCGCGTTCGCCTCCTCTCCCCTTCGGGGAGAGGATTGAGGTGAGGGGCCAATCTTGCGTAGAGGCCGCATCGAAGCACGCTCCGACGTAAGACTGCAGCGCGTAGGTTGGGGTGCAAACCCCAACATGGCGATCCGTATGGAAATGGCAAAGTTGGGGTTTGCACCCCAACCTACGAGCGACGTCAGCCCTCTTGCGTAACACGCAACACCTCCTCAATAGTGGTGATGCCTGCCACCGCCTTGGCGATGCCGTCCTCGTACATCGTGCGCATGCCTTCAGCGCGAGCCTGCTTCTCGATTTCGCTGGCATCGGCGCGATGCATTACCAGGCGGCGCAAAGGGTCACTCATTACCAGAAACTCCATGATGGCGCGACGACCACGGTAACCCGTGGGATTGGAGGTGCTGCTGCCTGGCTTCCACAAGCGGATCGGCCGTTCATCGGTGTATTTCTCCAGCTCGAATTCCTCGATGACTTCCGGCGGCGCGTCGTAGGGAATCGCAGTTTCCGGGTCAAGACGGCGCACCAGTCGCTGCGCAAGGATGCCATTGACGGTGGAACCAAGCAGGTAATCTTCCACACCCATGTCGAGCATGCGTGTGACTCCGCCGGCAGCACTGTTGGTATGCAGCGTGGATAGCACCAAGTGGCCGGTAAGCGCGGACTGGATGGCGATACGGCAGGTTTCCAGATCGCGCATTTCGCCGATCATGATCACATCCGGATCCTGGCGCATGATCGAGCGCAGCGCGTTGGCGAAATCCAGGCCAATCTGCGGCTTCACCTGGATCTGGTTGATGCCTTCGAGCTGGTATTCAACCGGGTCTTCCACGGTGATGATCTTCACGTCGGGTGTGTTGATCTTCGACAGCGCCGTGTAGAGCGTGGTGGTTTTACCCGAACCGGTCGGACCGGTGACCAGCAGGATGCCATGCGGACGTTGCAGCACTTCCACGAAGCGCGCGCGGAACGCGTCGGTAAAACCGAGCGAGGCGAAATCGAACACCACTGTTTCGCGATCGAGAATACGCATCACCACCGATTCACCGAAGCTG
Source organism: Dyella sp. M7H15-1 (assembly GCF_004114615.1). Lineage (NCBI taxonomy): Bacteria > Pseudomonadati > Pseudomonadota > Gammaproteobacteria > Lysobacterales > Rhodanobacteraceae > Dyella > Dyella sp. M7H15-1. The sequence goes on along the minus strand of NZ_CP035300.1, from coordinate 2,379,248 downwards.
GTCGGCACACTGGACACGCGCAAGTCCAGCTCCTTGCCCTGCACGCGCAACTGGATGCGGCCGTCCTGCGGCAGGCGGCGCTCGGCAATATTGAGCTTGGCCATGATTTTGACGCGACTGATCACCGCCGCGGTGGAACTGGACGGCGGCGCCTCCACTTCGTGCAGCACGCCGTCGATGCGATAGCGCACTTTCAGGCGATTCTCGAACGGCTCGATATGCACGTCCGAAGCGCGCTGCTCCACGGCGCGCTGCAGGATCAGGTTTACCAGGCGGATCACTGGCGCCTCGGAGGCGAGGTCGCGCAGGTGTTCCACGTCATCCTCTTCCGCAGCGGCGCCATGGAGATTTTCCACGATGGTGCCCATGGCCGAACGCCCTTGGCCGTAATAGCGTTCGATCAGGTCGTCGATTTCCGAACGCAGCCCGATGCACAGCGAAACCGCCTTGCCCGAAGCAAGCCGTACCGCATGCAAGGGGTAAGGGTCGGCCGGGTCAGCCACGACCAGGCTCAACCCGTCTTCGCCATAGCGCACCGGCACAACATGCTGCTGCTTGAGGAACCGCACCGAAATATCGACTTCGGCGGGCGGCATGTCCGGCACGTCCCTGACCACCAATAGCGGAGCACTCAGGCGCTCCGCCCAGGTTTCGGCCAGATCGCGCTCGGAAACCAGACCCAGCCGGGCCAGCAACGTGGTAAGGGTGCCATCGGAGGCCTCCTCATGCAGGCGTCTGGCACGTGCCAAATCGTTGTCTTTCAGGCGTCCACGCGCCACCAGCAGCGCGCACACCGCCGACTCATGGTCATCCGCGGCCCTTGCGGGTCCCACGGATGCCGGCTTTACGACTGTCGACATGCTGTACACCCCGCTCATGACTACTTCGTCAAAACAAATCCTTGCCTACCCCTACCCTGTGTTCCCTGACGTCGAACAGGCAAGTTCCATAGTTAACACATCCACAAAGCGGCTGGCGAGCTTTGCTTGGCAGATGCCCGGCGACTACAGGTCAACAGCCATGATGGACTGGGAGATGATGCTCAATGAATGGGACAATAAAAACTTAAAAAGGGTTCTCTATGCAGCTTATCGATATCGGGGCCAATCTTACCCACGAATCTTTCCGGCACGATTTCGATGCCGTACTCGACCGTGCCAAGGCGCACGGGGTGATGCATATGATCGTTACGGGTGCGTCACATACGGGTAGTGAACATGCCCTGGAACTAGCCCGCGCCCATCCCGGTGTACTGTATGCCACGGCTGGCGTGCATCCGCACCACGCCATCGACTACAGCGATGTGACTGACGCCCGCCTGCGCGAACTGGCGCGATTGCCGGAAGTTCGCGCGGTCGGTGAAACGGGCCTGGATTATCACCGCCATTATTCACCGCGCCATGTGCAGTTGCAGGTGTTCGAGCAGCAATTGCAGATCGCCGTGGACGTCGGCAAGCCGCTGTTCCTGCATCAGCGCGATGCACATCACGACTTTCTCGCCCTGCTCAAGCGCTATCGCGACAAGATTCCTGCGGTGGTGGTGCATTGCTTCACCGACACGCGCGAGGCGCTGCTCGATTACCTGGCACTGGATTGCCATATCGGCATCACCGGCTGGATCTGCGATGAGCGCCGTGGCACGCACTTGCGCGAGTTCGTACGCGAGATTCCCGCCCATCGCATGATGATTGAAACGGATGCGCCGTATCTGTTACCGCGCACAGTGCGGCCACAGCCAAGTCATCGGCGCAACGAGCCGATGTATTTGAAGCATATCTGCGAGGAGATCGCGCGGGATCGCGGCGAGGCGGTGGAAGTGACGGCAGCAAACAGTGTGGCGACGGCAAGGGCATTTTTTGGCTTGCCGGAAATTTGAATCATTCGGGGTAGGTGGGGTTAACCTACAACAGCCTGCGCGTTTCGCCTGGGGCCAATCCATCCAGCGCATAAGCGCCTATCTGCACCCGTATCAAACGCAAGGTCGGAAAACCCACCGCCGCCGTCATGCGCCGGATCTGCCGATTGCGCCCCTCACATAAGGTGATCGACAGCCAACGGGTGGGAATGCTCTTGCGAAATCGTATCGGCGGATCGCGTGGCCACAGCCATGACGGTTCGTCAGCGTGTTCGGCCTGCGCGGGCAGGGTTGGGCCGTCATTCAACATGACACCGCGGCATAACGCCTTGATCGCTTCATCCGTGATTGCACCATCCACCTGCACCAGATACGTCTTCGGCTGCTTGTGTCTGGGGTCGGTCAGCCGATGCGTCAACGCACCATCATCCGTAAGCAACAGCAAACCCTCGCTGTCGTGATCGAGGCGACCGGCTGGGTACACGTCTTTCTGCCACACGAAATCGGCCAGCGTGGGCCGGCCGTCGTGGGTGGTGAACTGGCACAGGACGCCGAACGGCTTGTTCAGCGCAACAAGCATGGCATTCGCTCGCCTTAGTCGGCCGTGGGTTTCGCAGGCGCGGAGGAAATCGAAGCGGGTGCCTTCGCCACTTTCACGAAACGCAAGGTCATGCGATCGGACTCACCGATGGCCAGATACTTGGCGCGGTCCTGGACCCCTAGGGTCAGCCTGGGCGGCAAGGTCCACACTCCCTTCGGATAATCCTTGGTGTCCTTGGCATTGGCGTTAATGTCGCTCTGCGCATCTAGCTTGAAACCTGCATCGGTAGCGAGCTTGATCACGTAGTCGGTGGGCAGGTAGCCGCTGTTTTTGACAGTATCGAAACGGGCGTCTTCTGCAGCGCGGTGATCCACCACGCCCAGCGTGCCACCCGGCTTGAGCACCGCATAAAAAGCCTTGAACATGGCCGATGCCGTGCCGGCCATGGCCCAGTTATGCACGTTGCGGAAGGTCAGCACCATGTCGGCTGATCCGGGGGCGCCAAACACCGGCGCTTTTGGATTGTAGGTAACGATGCTTGCTTTGCCGTATTCCGTAGCATCCGCGCCGAACTTTGTACGTAATGTGGCAGCATCCTGCCGCTGTTCAGAGCCGTCGCCGCCCGGCACGGCTGCGATGTAGTGACCGTTGTCGTGCAGCAACGGCGCCAGGATCTCGCTGTACCAGCCGCCACCTGGCGTAATTTCGATCACCGTCTGGTCTGGCTGCAAACCGAAAAACCGCAGCGTGGCCTTGGGATGGCGATAGATATCGCGCGCCTTGTTGGTGGCAGAACGCCAGGAACCGGCTAGCACCGCATCGAGCTGGCTGGCGGTGAAATCGCTGGCACGGGTTGGCGGCACCAGGTCACCCGTGGGCTGATCTTGCCACGCGTGCTGTGCGTGAACCGAACCGGCAAGCAGTAGGGCCGTGGACAATGCGAAAGCAAACCTGATCTTCATGACAACTCCTTACAACAGATGCTAGCGACAGCATGTCACCAGCCCGATGCGGCGAAAGGGGAATTTTACAATTAGTTTGTGACTACTGCGTTGTTGGCGTGCGAACTGTTTCAGTTTTTTCTCAAGCGAGGAAAGAGTGTCGTCATTCTCATGCGTGTCATTGACCAGCTTCGCTGCTGTAAAGCATCGCTGCTTTTGCACACTGGTGTCTTACGAGGCTCGCGTGAGGGCAGGGCGATCGCGCTATCTCCCCAGGTAGGCGGTGGTGGAGTGTGGCGACAATCGGCGAAAGTATGGGGATGCTGCCAAATCCCATGCCCTTTTTCAGCAACCTGGCCGATCCACGTCGGCAGACCCGCAATAAGCTGCACAAGCTCAGCGACATACTGATGATTACCCTATGCGCAGTCGTGTGCGGGGTGGAAGACTGGGTGGGGATAGAGGATTTTGGCTGCGAGAACGAGGCTTGGCTGTGCCAGTTTCTGGAGTTGCCCCACGGCATTCCCTCTCACGACACATTGAGCGACGTGATCGGTCGCCTAGACCGGCGAGCCTTTGCTGTGGCGTTTGCCGAATGGGTCAGTGCCGGCCTGCCAGCGCTCGCCGGCAAACAGGTGGCCATTGATGGGAAGACGTTACGGGGGAGCCGAGACGGCGAGCGGCCGCCAACCTGGGAGTTATCCGTCGCGCCGCACTCAATCTGCTGCGACGAGATCCCTCCAGCAAATTGAGCATGCGCCGCCGAAAGATGAAGGCTTTCGCCAACCTGGAATATCGATGCGGGCTGTTGTTTGGGGGCGCAACATAGCGCGATCGCCCTGGTCCACCATCTGGCTGGTATAGACAAACGCATGCGTGATCGTGCAAGACGACTTGCGTGACACCGCGACGGATAACGTGCGCGTGCCCACCGCGGTGCTGGCGCTGTTGATCCCCGCCGCCACGCTGGAGAGCGTGCCCGACAAGGGCGTCAGTTCGAGCGGTGCGGGGGCACCATTGTTGAACAGGAACGCGGCATAGGTGCCAGAGGCGTTGCGCAGACTGCCGATAGCTTGGACGGCGTTGTTCACGCCGGCGGCCGAACCGTCACTGGTGCCGGTCAGATTCGGAATCCAGGTTAAGGTGTAGGGCACCGGCGGGGTGGATTGAGCCAGCGCGAGCGGCGCTACGCCCAGACACAACGCATTCATCACACACAGCGCGAGCCAGCGCGGTTGAACCAAAGCATGACGTTTCATAAACCGTACCCTCCCACAGGGGTAAACTTGCGATGGTATTGGTGACAACATCACCCCGCGAGCCGATTCGGGGGCTCGTTATAGGTGGTTGGATGGCCAATCGTTCGTGGCGCGATGCACACCACATGACGGCGGTCGCCCCTTACGACACACCGCTTTCTTCACCTGAAGCCTTGTCACTGCTCCATGCAAGAACCGCTCATTCACAACAGCCTGGCGTCGGTGGAACACGATGCTTGTGCTTGTGCTTGTGCTTGTGCTTGTGCTTGCGATCGTGCTCGGGTCCGCGCTGATGGATAGTTATTGACCGGGGTAGCTCCCGATCTGGCATGGGGCGATGCAATTTAGGTTGTATTTCTTACTGCATGCCAGGCAAACATAGCGTTAAGCCTTGATGGAATATTTATTAATTTCATGAGCGGGCTTATCGGGTGTCTGAAAAGACTCGACCACCACAGAAAGGGTGCAGACCATGACGCGGCTTGAAGCTCTTGGTGTCACGCGTATGAATGCGCCGATGTTCCCGATCACTCCCTTGCTGCCGGATATCCGCGCCGCACTGGCCGCGCGCCCCCGCCTGGTACTGGAGGCGCCACCTGGCGCTGGCAAAACCACCCAAGTGCCGCTGGCCTTGCGCGAAGCACCTTGGCTGGCGGGAAGAAAGATCGTAATGCTGGAGCCGCGGCGCATCGCGGCGCGCGCGGCAGCGCAGTTCATGGCGCAGCAGTTGGGTGAGCCGATCGGGCAGACGGTGGGCTATCGCATTCGCTTCGAATCGAGAGTCAGCGCAGCTACGTGTATCGAAGTGGTGACCGAAGGCATTCTTACGCGCTTGATTCAGGATGATCCGGAGCTGTCTGGTATCGGCGCGATCCTGTTCGATGAATTTCACGAGCGGCATCTTGCGGGAGATCTCGGCGCGGCGCTGGCACTGGATATCCAGGCCACGCTGCGGCCGGATCTGCGCATCGCGATCATGTCCGCCACGTTGGATGGCGAACGTATCGCGCAATGGCTGGACGCGCCGCGCATCAGTAGTCCAGGGTGTAGTTTTCCGGTGCGTGTCGACTATCCGCCAGCGCGCACACAAGAAAGCGTGGAGCATCATCTTGCGCGCGTAGTAAAGCAGGCATTGGATGAAAATGCCGGTGACGTACTGGTCTTTCTGCCGGGGCGGCGTGAAATCGCTCGCGTGCAAAGCTTGCTCACGCAAACCTTGCCGGATGATGTAGAACGGGTGGCCTTGCATGGCGAGCTGTCACTGGCCGAGCAACAGCTCGCACTGGCTCCAGCCGATCAAGGCATGCGCCGCGTGGTGCTGGCGACCAACGTGGCTGAATCCAGCGTCACGTTGCCGGGCATTCGGGCAGTCGTCGATACAGGTTTGGCGCGGGAACCGCGGTTCGATCCCAACTCGGGGTTTACCCGCCTGGAGACGGTAACCATTTCGCAAGCCTCGGCGGACCAACGCGCCGGCCGTGCCGGTCGCGTGGCCGAAGGCACGGCGTATCGCTTGTGGCCGCAGAGCCGGCGGCTTGATCCCTCGCGCTCGGCAGAAATCGCGCAGGCGGAACTGTCTGGGCTTGTGCTGGAATTGGTTGCGTGGGGCAGCGCCGAACTACCTTGGCTGGACGCACCGCCCACCGGTGCCTTGGCGCAGGCGCGAGAACTGCTGACGCGCCTCGGCGCACTGGATGTGCAGCAGCGCATCACACCATTAGGGCGACGCATGCTTGAGCTTGGCGCGACACCGCGTCTGGGCGCAGCAGCCATGCGCGCACCGGAAACCTTGCATGCGTTGATCGCCGACTTGCTCGCCTTGATGGAAGCACGCTCACCTATGCGCGGCGAGCAGGCACGCAGCGACGATTTTCGCCTGCGCGTGAATGCGCTGCACGCCTGGCGTGACCGACGCAGTGCCACAGGACATCATGGCGGCGCCGATGCCGGAGCGCTGGCAGCCATCGAGCAGACCAGCAAAGGTTGGCGTCGCCGTTTGAATGTGCGCAATGCCGCGAGCGGGGTGCCTCACAGTCACGCGATCGGCGATGTGCTGTTGCATGCCTTTCCTGATCGCATTGCGCGAAAGGACGACACCCATCCCTTGCGCTACACCCTGGCCAATGGCCGTGGTGCGCGTTTGCACGAACAGACCGCCCTGCTGGGTGAGTCATGGCTGGTGGTGCTGGATCTGCGACATGAAGCGCGCGACAGTCTAATCCTTTCCGCCGCGCCACTCGACCCGCGTGTGCTGGAAGAGGATTACCCGGATCAATTCCAGCGTGCCCGCCATATGCGCTGGAGCGACGAACGTGCCGCCGTGGAGGCGTTTGAAGAATACCGTTTCGGCGCGATTGTACTCGAACGCCGTAGCGTACCCGTGCAAGCCGAAGATGCTATGCCAGCGCTGTTGGCAGCTATCCGCAGTCGTGGATTGGATGCCTTGCCATGGAGTGAAGCAGCACGGCGTTTGCGCATGCGCATGCAGTCCTTGCGCGAGTGGATGCCGGAGCTGGGCCTGCCTGATGTGTCCGATGCCTATCTGCTCGATACCCTGCAGGACTGGCTTGCACCTTACCTGCAAGGCAAGCACAAGCTCGATGCGTTGTCTCAAGATGATCTGTCACAGGCACTGTCAGCTTTGTTCAACTACGAGCAGCGCAAACAACTCGATGCCCAGGTGCCAGACAGCCTGACGGTTCCAAGTGGGCAGACGCGCCGGCTTGAATACCATCCGGGTGAGGCACCGGTGCTTGCCGTGAAATTGCAGGAACTGTTCGGCCTTGCCGACACACCGTCGGTGGCGGGTGGCCGTATTCCGGTCACCCTGCATCTGCTGTCGCCAGCAGGGCGTCCCATCCAGGTCACGCAGGATCTGAAAGGTTTTTGGGAACGCACTTATCCGGAAGTGAAAAAGGAATTGAAGGGGCGCTATCCCAAGCATCCTTGGCCGGATGATCCGTGGACGGCCACGCCTACGCATCGTGCTAAACCGCGCGGCACCTAATAAATCACTCATGGGTGGGAGTGTGTTTGTCAGCATCCGTTCATGCTTTTGATGCGATGTGCCATGCAATCCATCGAAACATTTGATTATTTAGATCGAGCAAACGTGAAATTCGGAAGCATGCTACATGACAGTTGATGCAATGCTTGCTTACACGTGGCTGTCGGTCGATGGTGTGTGCCGTGCGTGCGCACGTTGTCCATGATCATTTTCCGAAATATCTTGCGTGGAAGACATCTTCGTCTTCAGGGCACATCGACACCATAAACGTTGATGCGCAGCGTGCTTCACAGCGGATGGCAATTTGCGATTTTTGCAAGCATCGAAACTACTATCGATAACATCATGCAAGTTCATGCGCCACGGTCGTTCATTAATTTTTGTGAAGAGAATAGGCCTTTTTATGGGCCTTGAAATGTCATGAATTTTTGCGAATGGGCTCTATCTTTGTGGCTTGACGAAGATTTGTTCGACAGATAATTTCGATCGCATTCGTCGCGAGGAGCATGCGGCGAATGATTCCGCAACGGCGCCACTGTCTGGGGACTATGCGTTGTTCGAGCGATGCGTCGGCACTGCCCACACCGGAAACAGAGGGGAACGGCAATACACCGAGGCTCGAGGGAATCGCTGGGCAATCTCTATTGAAACAACGGTGTCGCGTTGATACGCGACTTTACTGTCATGGGGTACTTGCGACCTCAACGAGGTCGTTTGTCCTCAATTCTTGAGGAGTTTAGAAATGCCAAGCAATCTCCGTGTGAAAGCCCTTGTTGTGGCTATAGGTCTTGTTGCATTAGGCGGTTCCATGGGTATCGTGGCACAGCCGGCAGCCAGCAATGCTGTGGCTGCTGTTGCCAGCCCCTCGCTGGTGACCTTGCACCCGGCCGTGGCCTTGCGAAAGGGTGACAACGTGGTAGGGCCTTTGGCGTTTACGCAGCCGATCCATGTTGTTGTGACGCTGAAACTGCGCAATGAGCGGCAGTTGGATGCGTACATTGCCAAGCCCGGCTTCACGCCGCTGACCTCGGCACAGTTCAATGCGCAATACGCGCCTACCGCGGATCAGGCGCAGTCGGTAGCGGCTTACCTGACCAAGGCTGGCTTCACCAACGTGACGATTGCGGCCAACAACGCGCTGGTTGAAGCAGATGGCCATGCTGATACGGCCCAGGCAGCGTTCAGCACAAACTTCGTGCATGTAAAGACGCATGACGGACGTGATGCGTATGCCAACAGCAGTGCCGTGCAGATTCCAGCCAGCCTGCAGGGGGTCGTGCAAGCCGTACTCGGCATGCAGAACGTGCACCGCGCGAATGTCTTTGCCCGTTATCACGATCCGATCGCTGCGCATGCATTGGCGACGCATCCAGATGCATCCGGCACCGCAGAGGGGCATCAGCCATCCGATTTTTCGGCGATCTATGGTGTTGGCAGTCTGGGCAATGTCACGACAGTGCCGGTGGGTTCGATATCCTCCGGTCCGATGGGCAATGTGCTTAGCGACCTGAAGTCGATGGATTCGGGTGTTACGATTACCATCGATAATGACAACGACACCGGCACTGGCAGCAACAGCGGTGATGGCGAATGGGATCTAGATAGTCAGGACATCATCGCGCTCACGGGTGTCAAGCAGTATTACTTCTACAATGCTGCTTCGCTGAATGATTCGGATCTTCAGACCGATTACGCGAAAGTCGTCTCGGATAACTCGCTCAAGGCGATCGACGTGTCATTGGGCGAATGCGAAACCGACGCGCAGTCCAGCGGCTCTGCCGCATCGAACGACACGACGTTCAAGCAAGCCGTTGCTCAGGGTCAGACGTTTTTCGTCTCTGCCGGCGATTCCGGTGCGGACGAATGCGGTACCGGCGGCATCACGCCGAGCTGGCCGGCCAGCTCGGCGTATGTGACAGCAGTGGGTGGCACGGAGCTGTACACCACGGGTACCACCACCTGGACTAGTGAAACGGTGTGGAACAACCTCAGCGCAAACGAAGGTGCTACCGGCGGCAGCCCCAGTACCTTCGAGCCGATCCCGAGCTGGCAGGTAGGCGTAGCCGGCATCACCAACCAGACCTACCGTGGCGTACCGGATATCGCTTTCGATGCTAGCCCTGTTAGCGGCGCGCTAGTGACAGTGGACGGCCAGGCCAATCAGCAGATCGGCGGCACCAGCCTTGCGGCACCGTTGGCGGTCGGCTTTTGGGCGCATGTGCTGCAAGCCAATGGCACCAGTCTAGGCTTCGCCGCCCCGGTGATCTATAAGGTGGCGCAGTCCTCGTCGACGAATTACGCCAACGCCTTCCACGACATTACCTCGGGTAACAATAGTGGTGAAACCGCCGGTCCCGGCTGGGATTACACCACCGGCTGGGGTAGCGCGATCGTGGGTCAGTTCAGCAGCCTTGCTGGTGGTGGCAGTTCTTCGGGCGGAAATCCGGTTGCCAACTTCACCGATACAGTGAGCGGCTTGACAGTGAGCTTCACCAATACCTCTACCGATACGGGTGGCACGATCACATCGTACGCATGGAGCTTTGGTGACGGCAGCACTTCAACGTTGGCCAGTCCAAGTCATACCTATACAGCGGCCGGCACCTACACCGTGAGCCTGAAAGCGACCGATAGCACCGGTGCCACCAATACCAAGACGGGTTCGGTGACCGTGTCGTCGGGTGCTACAGGCAAGCCGGTGGCCAGCTTCACCGATAGTGTAAATGGCTTGGCCGTGGCCTTTACCAACACGTCTACGGATACGGGTGGCACGATCAGCTCGTATGCATGGAGTTTCGGTGACGGCAGCACATCCACGTCGGCCAGTCCCAGCCACACCTACTCGGCTGCAGGCACCTACACAGTGACACTGCAGGTGACCGATAACACCGGTGCCAGTAATAGCGCCAGCCAATCGGTAACGGTGAGCAGTAGTGGCGGTTCAGGTGTGTTCTCCAACAACACGCCGGTAGCCATCACTGGCGACAACTGGGCCGTCAGCAGCATCGCAGTGTCGGGTCAGGCGAGCAAGGCGCCGTCCAATCTTCAGGTAAGTGCAAACATCACTTACGGCGGATCGGCGAACGGGCTGTCGGTCTACATCGTGGCGCCGAACGGTGGCTATGCAGAACTGCCGGTGCAAAACACCCATGGCAACAACACCTGGACGGTGAATGCCTCTGCCGTAGGGGCCAACGGCACCTGGGACTTGGAGATCTATAACTCCAGTTCGCGCACCACGGGTACCTTGAACAGTTGGGGTCTGGACTTCTGAGTGTGTTGTGATGCGCATGGATGCGCATCTTTGATGTGCAACAGGGCCCAGGCGCAAGACTGGGCCCTGTCTTGTCAGAACGCGATGATGCTCTTCAGGCCAAGCACGAACACGTGGCCGTTTTGGCTGGTGCCACCTGGATGGGCTACGTACTGCAAGTTGGGTCGCAGTTGGATCGATGGGATCGGCGACCAACTGTAGAAAAGTTCGGCAGCGTATTCGTAGCCGCTTTGCACAGGTACCGGATTGTTCGGATTGAGCTGGTTATACAGGCGTTGGTAAGCCGCGAGGCGACTGCTTCCATGGGTGGCGCCGACAGCGAAGCCGATCATGTCGTTGTCGCGATTGAACGGTCCTTTGTACTCGGCGCCGATGGCGAACTGGCGATCCGTTGGCGATGTCTGCGCATCAGTCATGGTGGCATTGGCGAACACCGTTACGCCGTTTCCGCCAGCGATACCGCTGATCTGTTGCTGAAAACCCAGATAGCCGCCGTAACGCGAACTATCCTGCAAAGGCGCTTCGCCGGTGATGGCGATCGGTTGCCGATTGATGTCGTAATAGAGATCCGAGCCGCCAGCGTTGTTGTACCAGCCGCCCACTTTGTAACTGCCGGGCAGGCCATTGACACTGGGCGTCCAGCCGAATTCAAGCGGAATCAGCGCCCCGGTGGTGCCGCCGGGAAAATTGAGTTTCCAGCCATTGGTACGCGCCCAGTCGTTGTCGATGTACTTGGGATTGAGTTGATACGCACCGAGCTTGATGTAAGTCTGCTCAGTGGTGTTCCACTTCAGCCAAGTGGCCCACTGGCTGGTCGGCCAGTTGATCCAGTAGTCACCCGCGATATTGCCGGGCGGCGAGCCACAGAACGTGAGGTTCTGGAAATCGCAGGAGAAACTGTCGAAATCCGAGCCCACCGGCAGGCGGCCGATACTCCATTCGAGTTTGTCGCCGAAGAATCTCTGGTTGAAGGCGAAGATGGTCAGGTGCCAGGTCTGACCGCGGCCATACACCTCTTGCACCTGCTGATACACGGGCAAATGCGCATCAGCGGTGAGATTGCGGCCGTTGCGTTCGGACACCATGATCTGGAAACGGCTACCTTTCCAGCCCCACAGCTTGTCTAGGTCAAACGTGGCGCCGAAGTTCCACTGATCTGTATAGCGCGTCAGGTGTCGGGTGCCACCGTTGAAATTGTGCGCCAATTCGCTGGTGTAGCCGAAGTTGAAATCAATGCCTTGATCGGAAAGGTGAGTACGTTCACCGTTCCAGTCACCCAATAAATAAGGACTGTTGCTGGCCTGGACGGGGCAAGCGATGGTTGTGCCGAGTAACATGCAGCAAGCTGCAATACAACGGCGTCCGTGCGATATCTTTTCCAAGAAAAAAGCTCTAATGATGAGGGTAATTCGTACTATTATGACATAAATGTGACGGGATGCATAACTGTCGCGTTCATTTCAAGGCGCAAGAAACATTGATTGCCATGCACTGATGATCGAAGCGTTCTGGTGTAAAGCGTTGATTGCAAGTCGATATGATCGATGCAAGCGATCCTGATTCAGGTATAAGGAGTCGACCCATGCGTCACTGGCTATTCATGGCCTGCGCCATTCTCACCGAAGTCATCGGTACCCTTGCCATGAAATACGGCGCCAGCCACAACGCCCATCTGCTTGGCCTTGGCGTGATGTATGTGATGTTGGTGCTTTCCTACACCACACTCGCCCTGGCGGTGGCGCGCATTCCGCTGGCGGTGGCGTATGGCGCCTGGGAAAGCCTGGGACTGGTGCTGATCACACTTTGCAGCGCGTGGCTGTTTGCCGAGTCGCTGGGTGTGCTTAAGATCGTTGCGATCATTGTAATCATCGCGGGCATCGTGCTGCTGGAGCATGGTACCGATGAAAAGTCGCATGCCATGGCGACAGGAGGCGATCATGCTGCCTGATTTCGCGCCCATCCATCTGCTTTACCTTGCCATCGCGATAGCGTTGGAAATCGCCGCCAACGTGCTGATGAAATTTTCCGTGGGCTTCCGGCGCAAGCTACCCGCCGTAACGGCGATTGTTTGTGCGCTGGCTGCGTTCACGGCGTTGAGCTATGCGATCGAAGGCATCCAGCTCTCAGTGGCTTATGGCATCTGGGGTGGCGTGGGTCTGATTGCCACGGCTGTCTTCGGCATCACCCTGTTTGGGGAGCGCCTGCGAGCTTCGGGATGGCTGGGTTTGGCATGGATCATGGCGGGAGTCGTGCTGCTGAAATTCACATGATCGTGACATCTCGCGATAGGTGTTGCCAGTCGAAAAGATCCGAGCCAACCCGGAGCCGGAAAGTATGGATAGATGGCTGCAGCAAAGTGGGTCATTCATGAATGTCTAAACTTGGAAAGTTATAGCGTAATGCAGTTAACCCATTGATATGTATAGGATGGCAACACTATGAACGGGGCTGTGGCCGCCGAGTGTGGCTCACGCCGACTTCACGCCGGAAATTGTTTCATAATTCATTAGTTTTATAGGCATACTGATAGCTACGCGGCGGGCGCAAAAAGTGGTTCGAGAAGGGGCGCTGAGCATGGGAAAGGTATTGTGGAAAAACGAGTGGTTGGCGCAGATCGGCGTCACTGTCGGTTATGCCTTGCTTTACGTCGTCCTTCACCCTTATTCGACCGCGCATTGGCCAATCGTTGCCGGCGTGCGTTTTGTCGGCTTGCTGTTGCTTCCTTACCGCTTTTGGCCGGCCTTTCTGTTGGGTGAGGCACTGCCTAATGCGTACAACGCTTATGCATGCCTAGATTCTCAGGGCTTGAATTGGGTGTTGGCTCGCGCGGTTCCACCTTCGTTGTTGGTGATGCCAGTCATCTGGTGGTGTCGTACCTGGATGCCTCCTTTCCCCTCCAAACATCTTGTGGATATCAGGGCACTGATTGCCTGTGTTTTGCTCGCTTCCGTGGCAGGCACGGCTAACAGCTCTATTGTTTATTCGCTGAGTATCGATCAAAGCCATCCGATCTCCTCGGATCCCTTAATCGTTGCGGCTTTCTTCATGGGGCCTTACTTGGCCATTCTTTCTGTCATGCCATGGGCAGTGATGGCAAAGCTGGATTACCGCGCAGGTCATGTGAAGGAGCAAGTGCACCAGATTTTACGCAGCAAATTGCTGTTGGATATTGTCGCTATCTTCATGCCTACATTGGCTGTTCTTGCTTGGCTGGAATTTTCGGGTGGTAACGAAATTAAGCAAATAGCTCCCATGGCGATGTTTATTCCGTTAGCTTGGCTTACGCTTAAATATGGCTGGCGGGCAGTAGGGATGGGTGCGCCACTGGCCATTGCTTGCGTTTCCTTGTCATACACCAGCGAGCCGGATGTCAGGATGTATGCACCGCAGGCATTTCTGATGCTTGCGGTTACGGGACTGTTTGCGCTGGGCGCGCGTATCAGTGCGCAGCTAATGCAAGAAGAGTGTGAACGGGAAAGCATGTTGAATGTGCAACGCATCGCAAGGCAAAGCCTTCAGCTTGGCGAGCAACGCATGCGGCAGACGTCACAGGCGCTGGAGTACCTTGCGGGTACCTTGCACATCACCAATGGGCGCCTGCTTGAGCAGATGCGGCGTATCGTGCCGAACATTGAAAGCCATGCGTTCTATAAACAGGCAATGGCAACGCAAAATCAGGTCTATCAGCTCGCGGAAAGCATGCACCCGGTTGCGTGGCGCGAACGGGGCTTGCCGGCGGCATTGAACGAGACCATTGCGCGCGCACTTGATGAAGCGGGCATTGCTTATCGCTGCGAAATCACCGGGCGTGGGTTTACGCGTCTGGCGCCAGCTGTGCTTACCGCAACCTACCGTACGGCGTGCGAGGCAGTTGTCTATGTAAGCTCTCGGCTTGCCTGCACAAGAGTCAAGTTGGTGCTTCGCGGCGGAGAAACCAATGGAAAGCGTTGGGTGGTGCTACGTGTGGAAGGATCCCTGGATGAAACTGGCGTCGCCAACGCCGTCTATCTGTCCGAGGAGCGCCAGCGGTTGGCTTCAAAGCTAGGAGCTAGTGCGCTTGACGTGGTAGAAATGCGCGATCAAGTGCGCATCTTTGATGGTGTGCTGCATACGCGCACGCCTGGGAACAAGTTGCAAGTTACCGCACTGCTGCATGACGCAGCACGAGAGGTGCGGAGCTCAAAACCGGCTTCCGCACCTCTGCGCCTCTGGGTGAAATAACAATTACAGCGAACCACCGCTCATGATGGAGCCACCACTGCAATCCAATGTGGGGCAAGCGTTTGTCTTTACCTTGATCTGCGTGGCGCCGCTGCTCTGCGGTGTTGCGGTGATGGCTGTAGTGCCGTCGTTGTAAACGGTCTGCGTGGCGGAATTTGTCGAAGACACGGACTGAGCTGCCGTTGTCGTTGTGACATTCTGAGCGTCCACGCCCACGGGAAGTGCCATCAGCGTGCCGTTTGCGGTAGCAACCGCCGCGTGCACGGTACCGTTCAAATCATTGACCTGAATGTACTTCACGCCGTTGAGTACGAACACATACACGTGCCAGTTCGGGCTGGCACTGACGTCGGTAGCGTTCGGCCAGGCTTGGCCCAGCCCGGTGGAGGGCGTGGCAGTCTGGGCAAAGGCTGTCGAGCTTGCGCAAAGAGCAAACAGGCTGGTCAGTGTGGCGTTACGAATGAAATTTGCTTTAGTGCGCATGGGATTTCCCCTTGTAAATGGTAGTTGCCTACCGGAAGCAACAATGTAGCAGGGGAAATGTGTGCAAAAGAGTAGTGTCTTGCATACGTGCGCAAATGTTTGATAGGTAGATAGTAGCGGATCTTCTTCACGTTTCATTGACGCGATGGAGCATCCATTTTTCTCTTGGGCATCGCCTGAATGTAACCCGACACCAAGCGAACGGGTCGTCCCGAATGGGACACGATCTAGCATGGCTGGTTTCGACTTCAAGAGCGCCTGGCGGGCTATGAACTCGCCATGCGGGCCATGGATCAAACAATGTGATCAAGAAACGAGGGGGGATTTTTGAGGGTGACCACCATGCCGGAGCATGGTGGTCAAGCACTCGCTTAGAAGCGGTATTCCACCGAGGCAGAGTACGCAGCGATGTTGGTGCGGCTGTGGCCCAGCAGATTGGTGTCAGTATTGTTGCCGGTCTGGATGCGGTAATCGTCGTAGTTCAACGCCACGCTGACGTTCTTGGTGACGTCGTAGCCAATACCCAGGCCAGCGTACAGGCCGTTGTTCCAGGTTTGATCGCGGAACTGATAGTCGCCGCTGGTAAGCGTCGCCTTGGTGCGCGAGCGCAGGTAGCCTGCGTGGCCGGTCACATACCAGCCCTGGTAGAAGTTGTACTTGGCGTTCAGGCCGATCGTGGCGGCCTGTGGCTTGGCCGAAAGCGAGGCCAAGCCGTTACCGATGTCGGCCTTGGGACGTCCGAGGTACACGTAGCCGAGTTCTGGACCGATAATGCCATTCCAGCGCCAGCCGAAACGCACGTTCTGGAACACGCTGTTCTTGTGGTCGAGTTCGCTGGTACGGGCCTGGGTCTGGCCCAGGTTACCGGCAACGAAGAAATTATCCTGCCAATTCGGGTTGACGTTGGCGCCGTAGGTGGCGGTGCTGGTGTCGTCCGCGGGGGCGGCCTGGCTCAGCACGGGGGAGAGGGCAAGGGCGGCCACAGCGGCCGAGAGAGCTAGCTTGTTCATGGAGGACTCCATCTCTTTTTATTGGCCGACACTAGTGATGGGGATGTCACAGTGCGGATCGCGCGGGGATACGCGATGTAACGACATTGTAACATCTCTCTTACCGCAAACTTTCTGCAACCTTCTACGCGGAAGCTACTGTTCAGTTTTAACCGTCACAAACAATTACGTGATCTCTTACGAAAATTGACGAATTTGCTGATCCAGGCCGCGCTCTTGCACAGCGCCGAAAACCAACAAATCCTGTTTTAGCCCGTTACCTCTGGCAGGAGAGAGCGATGCATGCGGATAGCTAGCATCGGGCACTTATGCCGCGTTCACTTTTGTGATTGAGCACGTCCGTGATCAAACACGTCCGTGATCGAGCACGCTGTGACCCGCAGCCAATTGCCGCTCCAGGAGAACACTTTGAAACGACATCCACTTACTGCCGTCATGCTCGCCACCGCGCTGGGATGCACCGCCTTCGCTGTTCATGCCGACGATGTGCCTGCTCCGCAGAACGTGCCCTATAGCGCAGGTACGCTGAAGATCGATGTCGATGCCACCGGTGTCGCCCATCGCGTGTTCCGCGTGCACGAAGTGGTGCCGGCAGCGCCGGGTCCGCTCACCTTGCTGTATCCGCAATGGATTCCGGGCCATCACTCGCCCAGCGGCCCGGTCGACAAGTTCGCCGGCCTGGTGGTGAAAGCCAACGGTCAGGTGCTGTCGTGGACGCGTGACGAATACAACGTCTACGCCTTCCATGTGGATGTACCGCAGGGCGCGAATGCCGTGGAGGTCGAATTCCAGTATCTCTCGCCGCAGGACACCCGCCAGGGCCGCGTGGTGATGACGCCGGAAATGCTCAACCTGCAGTGGAACACGGTTTCCCTGTATCCAGCAGGCTATTTCGCACGTCAGATTCAAGCCGAGCCCAGCGTGAAGCTTCCCGTAGGCTGGCAGTTTGGATCAGCGTTGGAGGTCGCCTCACAAGATGGCCAGACCACGCACTTCAAGTCGATCAACTACGACGATCTGGTCGATTCGCCGATTTATGCTGGCAAGTACTTAAAGCGCATCGACCTTGATCCGGGCGCCAGCACGCCGGTGCACATGGACTTGGTCGCGGACGATCCGAAGTATCTCCAAATCACGCCCGAGCAGATCAAGGTCCACAAGCAACTGATTCGGCAGATGTATAAGTTGTACGGTGCGCATCATTACGATCATTACGACTTCCTGTTCTCGCTCAGCGACAAGATGAGTGGTAATGGCCTGGAGCATCACCGGTCCAGTGAAAATGGTACGCCCTCCGGTTACTTCACCGAATGGGACAAGAACTGGTTGATGCGTGACTTGCTCTCGCACGAGTTCAACCATTCCTGGGACGGAAAATACCGCTGCGGCGCCGACCTAGCCACGCCGAACTTCAATGTGCCGATGGGCGATTCGCTACTGTGGGTGTATGAAGGCCAGACCCAGTTCTGGGGTCACGTGGTTGCCGCGCGTTCGGGATTGTGGAGCAGCGATCAATTCCACGAGGTGCTCGCCTTCGTCGCTGCCACCTACGACAAGGGTCGTCCGGGTCTGGCGAGCTGGCGCAACGTGCAGGACACCACCAACGACCCGACCATCGCCCAACGCAGTCCACTGCCGTATCGCAACTACCAGGGCAGCGAGGATTACTACTCGGCGGGCCAGATGATCTGGCTGGATGTGGACGGCAAGCTGCGCGAACTCACCGGCAACAAGAAGAGCATCGACGATTTCGCCAAAGCATTCTTCGGTGTGAATCCCGGTGCATGGGACGTGGACCCCTACACCTTCGAGGATGTGGTCAAAACGCTCAATGACATTGCACCGTATGATTGGGCGAGCTACCTGCGCACGCGCCTGGATGGTCATGGCCCGTTGATTGGTGGTCTGGCCTCGCACGGCTGGAAACTGGTCTACAACGACAAACCATCCGACGCGATCAAAGCGATGGAAGCGTTCCGCCACACCGCCGATCTCACCTTCTCGCTGGGCGTCTCGGTCGGCAAGGACGGCGCCATCAACGATGTACTGTGGGATGGTCCGGCCTTCAACGCTGGGGTATCGCCTGGCATGACGATCGTTGCGGTGAACGGGCACAGCTACGATCCCGATGCGATCAAGGATGCGATAACTGCCGCTAAGGACACCAGTCAGCCGATCGAACTACTGATGAAGAACTTCGATGAGTACAAGACCGTGCGCATCGATTACCACGGTGGCCTGAAGTATCCGCACCTAGAGCGCGACACCAGCAAGCCGGATATGCTGAGCCAGCTCATTAAGGCGCGCTGATTCTGCGCTTTTATCCCTCCCTCCTTCGGGGACACGGGAAGGTGCCATGGACAGCACCGCTTTGAGGAGTGAGGAAGAGGAGTGTAGTGAGAGGTCACGCTTACCATAAAACTCATCCATGGGCGTGACCGCGCAACTCCGCTATACTTCTTATTCGCCGCTGGTCCACATTCCTTGAATGCC
The DNA here is from genome assembly GCF_004114615.1 of Dyella sp. M7H15-1. Classification (NCBI taxonomy): domain Bacteria; kingdom Pseudomonadati; phylum Pseudomonadota; class Gammaproteobacteria; order Lysobacterales; family Rhodanobacteraceae; genus Dyella; species Dyella sp. M7H15-1. Next base: position 2,360,164 of record NZ_CP035300.1, on the reverse strand, counting down.
TTGTTTCAGCGCGTTTCCACACCATGCGCTCGTAGCTCAGCTGGATAGAGTAGTGGCTTCCGAAGCCATTGGTCGGGGGTTCGAATCCCTCCGGGCGCGCCATTTAGCTAGTGCTTGATCGCTGTTGCGCGTTACGCTGCACAAAGCGGAGGCCGGCTGCGGTGACGCTTTGCCTATTGAATCTCGCTTTTCCAAAAGCCTTCTTCGATGGGTTGGGCGTGGTCAGTTTAGCCAGCGTCGCTCGCTATCTTCGGCGTCTGGTATGAGCCGCCGTATGCGGAGCCGCACGTACAGGGGTGGGAGTGGTCAGGTTACCGGCTCCCTGCCCGATGTAAATTAATGTGGATGCTCAGAATTCCTGTCCGAGTGCCCTCATGATCATCTCGCTCATGTCCAGGTGCTCAGGTTGAGCGAGGATCCACATAATGGCGCGTGCGACATCGTCGGGCGACATCATGTGCGTCTCCTTTGCAGCCCATAGTGGTGTGTCGACATGACCGGGTGAAATCACACTGACCCGTATGCCGGTTCCCACCACCTGTTGCCGCAGACTTTCTGCCAAGCCTGTTACGGCCCATTTGGTTGCCGTGTAAAGATTGCCCGGATAGACCTTGCGCCCGGCCGTACTGCCGGTGAACAAGAAATGCCCTCGGCTTTGCGTGAGATGCGGCACTGTGGCCTTGATCAACAACACCGGGCCGAGCACATTGGTCATGACCATGTCGCGCCAGCTTTCTGGGTCGCCGCTGACCAAGTTGCCGCGCGAAGAAAAGCCGGCATTGGCGAAGGCAACGTCCAGGCCGCCGAAGCGCTTTACACACGCGTCCACCGCACGTTGCGTGTCTTCCCACGAACCCGCATCGACAATGTCGCCAGCGACGTGCTCGCTTGCTGTCGCGCCAAAAGATTCAATAAAGCTACGTAGCCGATCCTGGCTGCGGCCTGTGATGTAGACCTTATGGCCTTCCGCCACGGCAAGTCGCGCAGTCGCTTCGCCAATACCACTGGTGCCGCCTGTAATGAAAAACGTCTTGGTCATGATCGAAACCCGACAAGGAGGGGAAATCATTGTGCCTGTCGGACAAGTAGCACAGCGCCTAAATTGGCACTTCTTTTATTTTTTAGTGAAAATGCCTACGGACGGTATCCATTTTTATGGCCGTGGTCATGCATCCGGCCATGACTTTCAAGCGCCCTTGCATGGCCCAGTTAGGAGGCCGCCTGTCAGCGTTTGGCTGCTAAGCTTGTCCGCTTCGATCTGTGGACTTCCAAGCCATGAATAGCCTGCCCCTCCATGTCATCGTCCTCGCTGCCGGCGAGGGCAAGCGCATGAAGTCAAAAAAGGCCAAGGTACTGATGCCTCTGGCTGGCCGGTCACTGTTAGCGCACGTATTGGCGACGGCAAGAGTATTGCGACCGGAAGCCATCCACATGGTATATGGCTTCCACGGCGAACAGGTGCTGGCAGCGTTCGATGGTCAGCCGGACCTGCGGTGGACCTTGCAGGCGGAGCAACTCGGCACCGGTCACGCCGTGGGCCAGGCCTTGCGTAACGTAGCGGATAACGCGCAAGTGCTGGTGCTTTATGGTGATGTGCCGCTTACCCGTGCGGAAACACTTCAGCGGTTGGTGCAAACGGAAGGCAGTCTGACCATGTTGGCGACACGCGTTGCCAATCCGCATGGCTATGGCCGTGTGCTGCGTGATGGCAATGGTTATGTGCGAGCCGTGATCGAGGAGAAGGATGCAGATGAAACGCAACGTGCTATTAATCTGATCAATACCGGCATCCTCACAGCGGAAGCCGCTTCACTCAAACGCTGGATCGGCAGCCTGAATTGCAACAACGCGCAAGGTGAGTATTACCTCACGGATATCTTCAAACAGGCGGCAGTGGAAAATCGTGCCGCACAAAGCATTGAATGCGAGGATCCAGTGGAAGCGGCGGGTGCCAACAATCCTTGGCAATTGGCCGAACTGGAGGATGCTTATCGCCAACGTACCACGCATGCACTGATGGCGCTTGGCGCACGAATGGCCGACCCGCGTCGCGTTGACGTGCGAGGTGATGTCAACGTGGCGTCCGATGTGGAGATAGATATCGATGTGGTTTTCGAGGGCAGTGTGCAACTCGGTGAGGATGTGCGCATCGGGCCTTACACACGCCTGAAAGACGTGCGGCTCGCAGCAGGTACGGTCGTGCACGCGCATTGTGATCTGGAGGGCGTTATCACTCACGGTCCATGCATTATCGGTCCGTTTGCCCGTCTACGTCCGGGTACGGAATTGGCCTCCGGTGTGCATATCGGCAACTTTGTGGAAACCAAGAAAACACACATTGGTGAAGACAGCAAGGCCAACCATCTCACCTATCTTGGCGACACGGTGATCGGTCGCGGTGTCAATATTGGAGCAGGTACCATCACCTGTAATTACGACGGCGTGAACAAGTTTGTCACGACCATCGAGGATGGCGTTTTCATTGGTTCCAACACGGCTTTAGTGGCGCCGGTGACGGTTGGCGCCGGAGCAACGATCGGCGCAGGCTCGGTGATTACCAAAGATGCGCCAGCCGATGAGTTGACTGTTGCGCGAGCTCGCCAGGTCACGTTTCCGGACTGGAAGCGTCCGCTGAAAAAAACCAAGTCACCCTGATGCCGCACGCAGCAGGTATATTGATCGCACTGGGTGGATTGCCAGGAACCGGCAAGACGTCCATTGCACGGAAGCTTGCCCGCCGATACAACGCCATGCATCTTCGCATCGATACCATAAACAGGCGCTGATGCGTGCAGGTCTTGTCGTGGGAGATATCGGTCCGGAGGGCTACATCAGTCATTGCACGCTGCGACGTCGACACGCTGATCAAGCCACGTTTTCAGACAAAGCGCCAGCCGTCGATTTCCACCAGCAGCTCGCGACGGCAAACGTCGCCGTGCATAAGCAGCACCGGCACTCCCGGCAGACGTTGATGCAGGATGTCGCGCACGCGTGGCGCATCGACGGTATGGCGCACATATGCCTTGAGTGGTGAATGGGTATCGAAGCCGGCTGGCATGTCCGCCGTTGCGAGCAATGCTTCCAGATTGGTCAGCGTCTCGTTGAGCTGTGCTTCCAGATCACCTTCGTGCGCCGATGCATGGCCTACCACGGCCGCGGTGCCGGAAATTGCCAGGGCATCACGAGCGGGCATCAGCATGGCTCGCGCAAAGCCAGGTGACGTGCGGCCATACTGACGCGGATAGCGCCAAGCACTCACTTGGCGTGGATTCTCGATAGCCAGTCCAGCTTCAGTACTTGCCAGCAAGTAGATCTGCAGCAGGTGCCTGCGCTGGTGATGACCGATTGCCGTGGCGGCTGGAAAACCATTCGTGAAGAAGTCACCGAGGCCTGCGGCGCGGCCGTCGCAGAACTGCCTGTAGCGCTCCGCGTCCCCTTCGCCATCGTTGATATCGCTGATGTAATTCCAGATGCGCAACACACAGCGTTCGTTGCGTGTCTGCATGAATTGACGCAGCGTCGCATAAGCCTGGCGCGCGGTGGTTTCGGGATCGTCGAAATCACGCTCGTCCAGCTCGATGGCGACGAACAGCCAACCGCCACCGGCGGACCAGCGCACGGCGTCCTGGCGGCCGCAGATGACTTCGCCGTCTACCTGCCACAGCTCAAATGGAGCGGGGGCATCGAAGCACTCGAGGGCGACTTGCAGCCAGCGTGGGTCGCTACAGTCGGGCGCTCCGGAACCAAATCCGAAGGCGGCCAGGGTGCCAGGTTCGGCCAGCGGTGCCTGTGGATTGGCCATCCGGTAGGTGACGCGTGGACTGCGCATCAGGCCTGTCTGGACCTGCAGATTTTCGCTTGCCTGAGCCATGCTTGTAACCGGGGACCATATGGACCCTATGTTACACTGGACGGCCGCCCCAGCCGGGGTTGGCCATGCAAGCCGGAGCACCGAAACGCGCATGCCCATGCCCATGCCCATGCCCATGCAGACCGCCGCCGAACACGAACTGGCCATCCTGATCGTGGACGCCCTCAACCTGGAGACGGTCGATCCCGCGCAGATCGATCCGCAAGCGCCGTTGTTCGGTGGCGAGTTGGGGCTGGATTCGATTGATGCCCTGGAAATCGCCCTTGCTGTCTCCAAGCGCTACGGCATGCAACTACGTTCAGATCATCCGGACAACCAGCGCATTTTCAGCAACTTGCAGATGCTGTCCGCGCATATCGAACAGGAGCGAACCGTCTGATTCTGCGTTGCCTTAAGGCCCGTGACAGGTGTCCTCAGCATCATCAGCAGCGTATCCCCACCGGTATCTTCACGTGGACCAGCACAAGGTGAGCGACAGCCGCTATCGAACGGTGCTCTGCGTATCTCCGGAACACCCATGCCTGCCCGGACATTTCCCAGGCCAGCCGTTGGTGCCTGGCGTCGTGTTGCTGGAGTATGTCGCCAAGGCCTTGCGTGCCTGGCGCGACCAACGCCTTGTCCGCGTGCTGGAAGCCAAGTTCATGGCGCCGTTGCATCCGGGTGAACGGGCGGAGCTGATACTGGACGAAAATGCTGGGCGTATTCGTTTTGAGATCTTGAGTGATGGTCAGGTGTTGTCGCGTGGTCTGATCGAGGGCGTGGTATGAGCACGCATTGGCAAGCACAACGCGAAGGTGGTAGCCGGGCTTCCATCGGCCTGTTAATGAGTGTCGCCCTGCGTTGCGGTCGTGGATTCATCCAGTGGTGCCTTTACCCGATCACGCTCTACTACTTCCTGAAGCGTGGGCCGGAGCGTCGCGCATCGCGCGACTATCTTACGCGCTTGTTTGGCCGACCAGCTTCGATCTGGCAGGTACTCAAGCACCTGCATTGTTTTGCCGTGACCATGGCGGACCGCATTTATCTGCTGGCAGGGGGTGAGCAGGGTTTCGATATTGAAGTCCACGGGCTTGAGCAGCTTCAGCAATGCGTCGCGCAAGGTTGCGGTGTATTGCTGGTCGGCTCGCACCAAGGCAGTTTCGAAGTATTGCGCGCACTCAGCGGGCGTAGCCCGGAAGTGCCGCTACGCGTCTTGTTGGACAAGCAGAAGACGCCGGCGATGACCGAGTTGTTCGAAGCACTTGCCCCCAAAGTAGGTGAAGCGGTGATTGATGTTTCGCGTGGCGGTGCCGCCATCACGCTTGCCGTGGCAGAGACGTGCCAGGCCGGTGGCATGGTGGCCTTGCTGGCTGATCGAGGCCGCGCGCACGAAGTCCTGCGCAAGGCGGACTTCCTCGGGAAACCCGCGCCGTTTCCTATCGGGCCCTGGCTGCTTGCCAATACACTGCAGGTACCTGTAGTGCTTTGTTTTGGCCTTTATCGCGGGGGGCGCCGCTACGCACTCAGCTTCGAGCTGTTTGCCGAGCGCGTGGAGATTCCGCGGGATGGCCGACATCATGCGCTCGACGTGGTGCTTCAGCGTTACGCACAGCGTCTTGAGCACTACGCGCGCCTTGAGCCGTACAACTGGTTCAACTTTTACGACTTCTGGCGGCAGGACGAAGCGCAGGTCGCGCTGCCACGTGCAAACACAGTGCCTGAGTCGTGAGCACACTGGTGCAGCCACATTGGTCCGAGCTGATTCCGCATGCCGGAGACATGCGCTTGCTCGATCGCGTGATGGACTGGAGCGATAAGGCCGTGCACGCCATCGCTGAAAGGCATGGTCCGCATGATCATCCCTTGCGCGATGCCAGGAAGTTGCACGCGGTGCACTTGGCGGAATACGGCGCTCAGGCTTCGGCCGTTCATGCTGCCTTGCTGGCAACGGATGCCGATGAAAGCCGCGTGCGATCAGGCCGGCTCGTCAGTCTCCGTGACGTGCGGTTGACCATCGAATACGTCGATCTTTCAAAGGGTCGACTGGATGTTTTTGCGGAATGCTTGTTTGCTGACGCACGCGGCGCGCAGTATGCCTTCAGGGTCGATCAGTGCGGGCAAACGCTTGCATCCGGGCGCGTCGCTGTGATGTACAGTGGATGTTGACGCCCTAGGTGGTACGTTGTGAATAGCTATCGTCAATCACCAGCGGCTGGGCGCGCGAGCGGTTATAGCTGGCAAAGATACTGCCGTAATGAAAGACCCGACCGACGGTGTATATCGTAATGCGCAACACATCGCGCACGGGGTTGAAATGGCTGAGCCGGAACAAGCCTTCATAGCGCGAAGCGATCGGGATCGAGACAATCCCGAGTCCCTTTTCGCGTGACGCCGCGATGAGTACAGCGGCTTCAAACACGAAATTCTCGGCGTTCAACTCCACCAGATCCAGCGCACTGCGCGGATACCAGCGCTGACCACTTTGGGTATCGGCTACCGGTTGCGCGCAGGCCCAGGAGATACCCCAGTCGGCAAAGGCGTTTGCACGACGACGGCCCTTCGGCTGCTGTTCGCGCTGCAGCAGGCGCGCGCCAATGACGATGTGATTCGGATAGCGCTTGCCGACATCGACCAGGCGTGGAATGTCTTCGGCTAAGTGCTGGCCGTCGCCATCCATGGTCACGACAGCGTCGAATCCCTGGCGTAAGGCTTCGCGAAAACCCGTGCGCAATGCTTCACCCTTGCCTTGCCGTCGGCAATGGCGCAGAAAAGTCACTGGCAATGTGCGGATGATCGCAGGTGTACGATCATTCGAGCCGTCATCGATGACGATCACCGGAACGCCAAGCCCCAGGGCTGATTTCACTACGTGACCAATTGCCTTTTCCTCATTGAGGCAAGGAATCAGCACACACCAGCGCGGCACGTCGTTCACGCAATGCCCTCCATCTTTACTCGCAGGCCCAGTCTTTCGGAAGCTGCCAATATGCATTCACCTCCACCCTTGGCAAGCATGGCCAGTAGCGGCAGGCAAGCTGCAGATGGATTGATGCGTATCCAGGTGTCACAGGCAGCCGGTAGCAGCGAATGTCTAGGGGGATCCGCAGCCGTGGCCAACGCACTGGAAGAGCATGCGGTGGAAATGGTAGCGTTAGGATGGAGTCCACTCTGCTGCTGTCGAAGTGCCTGTAAATGGGCGTCTAGGCCACGGCCCAATGCGGAAGTGGCTGTATAGGCCGTGACTGCGAGAGGGAAAGATGTCACACGCATGTCATGAGCCTAGCGATGACTCTGGGGCTTGCCTAGATGGCGTCTCAAACCCGCAGTGGCTGGTGTTCACGCTATACGTGACACGTCACTGCATCTTCATGCGAATGTGACCTTGTTAAGCTCTCTACGAACATTTTATGCTGATAGACAGGAATGATGAGCAGCGACCAAGTCGAGCGGGCCGAGCACTTTTTGCGGGGTTTGCAGGATCAGGTCTGCCAGGCGGTCGAGCAAAACGATGGGCAGGCTCGGTTTATGGAGGATGTGTGGACACGTCCCGCGGGTGGTGGTGGTCGTACCCGTGTCTTGCGTGATGGCACGGTGTTCGAACAGGGCGGGGTGAATTTTTCGCGGGTGCACGGCGACAAGTTGCCGCCTAGCGCTACCGCGCATCGGCCTGAGCTGGCGGGCGGAAGTTTTGTCGCGATCGGTGTGTCGCTGGTGCTGCATCCGTGCAATCCCTACCTGCCCACTACGCATGCCAATGTTCGCTATTTCGAGGCGAGCAAGCCTGGGGTCGAACCTGTGTGGTGGTTCGGCGGTGGATTCGATCTTACACCGTTCTATCCTTTTGACGATGATGTGCGGCATTGGCATGCCGTGGCGCGAGACCTGTGCGCGCCATATGGTGAAGATGTCTATGCGCGGTACAAAAAATGGTGCGATGAGTATTTCTATCTCAAGCATCGCACCGAGACACGTGGTGTCGGTGGCCTGTTCTATGACGACCTCAACGAAGGTGGTTTCGAGCGCTGCTTTGCCTTCACGCAGGCAGTGGGACAGGGTTTTCTGGATGCCTATCTGCCGATTGTCGAGCGCCGCAAGGACACGCCGTATGGTGAGCGCGAGCGTGAATTCCAACTCTACCGGCGCGGTCGCTACGTGGAATTCAACCTGGTGTACGACCGTGGCACCTTATTCGGCTTGCAATCGGGCGGACGCGCCGAATCCATCTTGATGAGTTTGCCGCCGCGCGTGCGTTTTGAATATGCGTATCAGCCGGAGGAGGGTTCGGCTGAAGCGCGGCTTGCGGAGTACCTCAAGCCGCGCGATTGGGTTTGAATCCGTTTCGCAAAAGCGGCATGACATGGATGGATTTGCACCATGGAAGGTTTCGACAGGATCGGGAATTGACGGGGGTAGGGTGGGGCCTCACCATTCCGCACTTATCCCGTCTTTCATTGAACCGACTCCATGCACAAGCTCGTATTGATCCGTCACGGCCAATCCCAGTGGAACCTCGAAAACCGCTTCAGCGGCTGGGCCGACGTCGATATCACTGAACAGGGGGCGGCAGAGGCCTGTGAGGCTGGTGAGCTGTTGGTCCAGGATGGCTATCAGTTCGATGTGGCGCATACCTCGGTGCTCAAGCGCGCCGTACGCACTCTGTGGCATGTGCAGGATGCGATGGATCTGATGTGGATTCCGGTGGTGACCGAGTGGCGTCTCAACGAGCGTCATTACGGCGCCCTGACCGGTCTCAACAAGGCCGAAACGGCTGCGAAATACGGCGAGGATCAGGTGAAGGTCTGGCGCCGCAGCTATGACATTCCTCCGCCGGCATTGGGGTGTGATGCAAACCCTTCATTGCGCGATCCGCGCTACGCCGAACTCGATCCCAAGCTGATTCCGGATACCGAATGCCTAAAAGATACGGTGGCCCGCGTCATGCCGTACTGGAATGAGGTGCTAGCACCGGTAATCAGCGCTGGTCAGCGCGTACTGCTGGTCGCGCACGGCAATTCGATCCGCGCACTGGTGAAATACCTTGATGGTATTTCTGATGAGGACATCGTCGAGCTCAACATTCCTAACGGTGTACCACTGGTTTACGAATTCGACGATAAGCTCAAGCCGCTGCGCCATTATTATCTGGGTGATGCCGCTGCCATTGCAGCGAAAATGGCTGCGGTGGCCAATCAGGGTAAGGCCAAGTAATCCCGTACGAAATGCATGACAAGCGTCAGTCGCCTGTCATCGGGCCAGTTAGTTGCTAAGCTGCCAGTGACATTCTCACGCTACGCGTAGCAAGCATGGCACCTCACCTCAGCATCTGCTATTTCGCAGGCATGCTCATTCATCACCAGCGTTTGTTGCGTAGAGTCCGTGTGACTCACAACGCGTCGTGATCCAGTTCGCCGGTGCGAATGCGGATCACCTGTTCCAGATGGCTGACGAAAATCTTGCCGTCGCCGATCTTGCCGGTGCGGGCCGACTGGGTAATAGCCTCCACGACTCGCTCGAGCTGATCGTCCGATACCGCCACTTCCAGCTTGATCTTGGGTAGGAAATCGACCACATACTCGGCTCCGCGATAAAGTTCGGTATGACCTTTCTGGCGTCCGAAACCCTTGACCTCGGTTACTGTAATGCCCTGTACGCCTATCTCGGCCAGGGCCTCACGGACATCGTCCAGCTTGAACGGCTTGATCACTGCCACAACCCATTTCATGGAATTTCCTCGTCAGACCCAAATGGCCTGGTTTTGCGATGCGCAGCATACATTCTGCCTAGCTGAAAGCAGCCTGTCCCACTTTTGTAGGAATATGCCTGCATATTTTGATGGATTTTACCGATGGCGCCCCTTTTTAGATTCTTCATAGACTTCCATTCGACGAGTTCGAGGTGCCTACCATGATGGGGAGGCAGGATATCGATCAAATTGCCCTTCGACTTGTTTCGTTGGTACCGCCAGGGCTGGCAGACGCGCACAAGGATCTGCGCGCCAATTTTCGCGATATCCTGGCGCAGGGACTGCGCCATCTCGAGCTAGTTACCCGAGAGGAGTTCGACGTTCAGACCCAGGTATTGGCGCGAACCTGCGCCCGGGTTGAGGAACTCGAGAGGCGCGTAGCGGAGTTGGAGGCTGGCGCGCCACCTCAAGGGGCATAGCCCCAGTTCCGGTAGCCGCCCCCGATTCGTCACCATCACCCCAAGGAGTCGGGGGCGGCCGTTTTTCTTCCGCACTGATTGCCAGGGAGTCGCGCGATGGACCGATCACTCAGCGACTCCGTTGGCATGCAACGTCCCCGTTCCAGATGAGCTTGGCTGTCACGCTAAGTCGTGCCCAGGAGGGCGTCGCAGCTCCACAGGTGATGGTGGAAGTGCATCTTTCTGGTGGTTTGCCCAGTACCCATATCGTTGGTTTGCCCGAGGCGGCTGTCCGCGAGGCGCGCGATCGCGTGCGGGTGGCCATCCAGAGCGCCGCATTCGAATACCCCAACCGCAAGGTCACGGTGAATCTGGCCCCTGCCGAATTGCCCAAGGATGGCGGTCGTTTCGATCTGGCCATCGCCCTGGGTATCCTGGCGGCTGGTCACCAGGTACCGCGCGAAAAGCTCGACGATTGCGAATTCCTCGGCGAACTGGCTCTTTCCGGCCAGCTGCGGCCGGTTTCGGGGGTGCTGCCCGCCTTGCTTAGGGCAAGGGCTCGCGGGCGACGGGTGGTCGTGCCGCGAGCCAATGCCGATGAGGCTGCGCTGATTTCCGAGGTCGACGTCCGCGTGGCGGACACGCTCACCGATGTCTGCAGCTGGCTACGGGGGGCGCAGGAACTGCCGCAGCCCACTTCATCCTTCACCCTGACCAGTGACAACGCCAGTCTCGACCTGATCGATGTACGTGGTCAGTTACAAGCGCGCCGTGCGCTGGAAATTGCCGCAGTAGGCGGTCATCACCTGTTGCTGATGGGGCCGCCTGGCACGGGCAAGACCATGCTCGCCGAGCGACTGCCAGGCATCTTGCCGCCAATGACCGAGTCCGAAGCGCTGGAAACTTGCGCCGTGATGTCTGTCGCCGGCCAGCCTGTTGACCCTGCGCAATGGCGACGCCGCCCCTTTCGTGCGCCGCATCACACAGCATCGGGCGCAGCGCTGGTAGGTGGTGGCTCGCAGCCCAGGCCGGGCGAGATTTCACTGGCGCACAACGGCGTGCTGTTCCTTGACGAATTTCCCGAGTTCAGCCGTCACGTGCTGGAAGTGCTACGCGAGCCGATGGAATCTGGGCATATCCTTATTTCACGTGCGGCGCGCCAGTTGAGCTTCCCCGCGCAGTTCCAGCTTGTTGCGGCCATGAATCCCTGTCCCTGCGGATATGCAGGGGATACTCGTCAGCGCTGCCGCTGCACGCCGGACCAAGTCTTGCGCTACCGCTCGCGTATTTCCGGGCCGTTGCTGGATCGCATCGATCTGTGCATGGAAGTCCCCATCGTGCCGCTAAGCGAATTAAGCTCCCCGCGTACCACCCAGGACGAAGATTCCGCCACCATCCGCACACGCGTCATCCGCGCGCGCCAGCATGCACTTGCGCGTGCCGGCCGACCAAATGCCGAAATCAGTACTCGGGAGTTGGAGCGCGACTGTGCGCTAGGCCCGGCCGAGCGTCGCTGGTTCGATGGCGCGCTCGAACGATTAGGTTTGTCGGCACGTGCCTACCACCGGACACTGCGCGTTGCCCGTACGATTGCCGACCTAGACAACGGCGCTGCCGCGCTTGATCGCCAACATCTGGCTGAGTCCTTGCAGTACCGGCGTTTGTCCCTGCTCTCAGATTAGACCCGAACCTTCCCCTATGTTTATGTTACAAAACGGCCATCCGGATGTGCCGCGAGGGGTGCGCGCATGAGTATCGAACTTGGACTGATGCTAGCTGGCATGCTAACCATTGGATTCTTCGCACAATGGCTGGCGTGGCGAGTAAAGCTTCCGGCCATTCTGTTCCTGTTGCTGGCCGGCATCCTGCTAGGGCCGGTCAGCCATGTGCTGGATCCAGACAAGCTGCTTGGCCAGTTGTTGTTTCCTATTGTCTCGCTCTCGGTCGCGCTGATCCTGTTCGAAGGTAGTCTGACGCTGCGTTTCCACGAATTGTCGGGCATCAGCCATGTCGTGCGCGGGTTGGTCAGCTATGGTGCCGTGGTAGCCTTGCTGCTGCTTGCCGTTGCCGGGCACTACTTCGCCGGCATGGGCTGGGATCTGGCGCTGCTTTTTGGTGCGCTAACCTGCGTGACTGGCCCCACCGTCATCGTGCCGATGCTGCGCACCCTGCGGCCGAATGCGCGCATTGCCAATACCTTGCGCTGGGAAGGCATCGTGATCGATCCGCTCGGCGCGCTGTTCGCCGTGTTGATCTACGAAGCCATCGTGTCGCGTCATCAGGGGCACGCGATCGGCGTGTTCCTCACCACGGTGCTTGTCGGTGTTGCTTGTGGTGGTATTGCGGCGCTGGTGCTGGCTTTTTTTCTGCGCCGCCAGCTTATCCCCGAGTACCTGCAAAACTTCGGTGCACTGGCCATGGTGCTGCTGTCGTTTACGCTGTCAAACGAGTTTGCCCATGACTCCGGTTTGCTGGCAGTTACTGTGATGGGCATAGCCTTGTGCAACATGCGCGATGTGCATATCGACGACATCCTGGATTTCAAAGAGCATCTCACCATATTGCTGGTATCGATGCTGTTCATCCTGCTGGCGGCACGATTGAGCTGGCCTTTACCGTCCGGAACCTTGTGGGCGGGTATTGCCATCTTCCTGGCGGCGCAATTCGTCGTACGTCCAATCAGCGTGATCGTCTCCAGTATCGGCAGCAGCATGACCTGGCGCGAACGCGCACTTATTTCATGGGTGGCGCCGCGCGGAATTGTGGCCGCTTCGGTTTCCGCATTGTTTTCGCTGCGCATGGCGCATCTTGGCGTGTCCGGCAGTGAGCTGCTGGTGCCGCTGGTGTTTATCCTCATCATCGGTACGGTGATTCTGCAAAGCGCCACCTCACGCCCGCTGGCGCGTTGGTTGAAAGTTGCCGAGCCGGAACCACATGGCGTGTTGATCTACGGCTCCGATGCTGTCGCTCGTGCGATCGGGAGAGCCCTCAAGGAAGCTGGCTTTCATGTATTGCTGGCAGATGATGATTGGGACGGTATTCGTCGTGCACGAATGGAAGGTTTTGGCACGTTCTATGGCAATCCGGTTTCGGCGCATGCCGATCTCAATCTAGATCTGATCGGCATCGGGCAAATGCTGGGGCTTTGCACGCAGCGCGAGCGCAATTCGCTGGCGTGTCTGCACTATCAGCAAGAATTCGGGCGCGAGAAAGTGTATCGGCTACGCAACCTGGCACCGCAGGATACCAATCATCGCAAGGCGCTGAGCGATCGTTTGCTAGTGCCCGCGCTGTTTGAAGAGGGCATGACACATGCCCGATTTGCGGAGTTACTGATACGCGGTTGGCGTATCAAATCCACTGGGCTGACCACAACCTTCGACTGGCCGCATTTTGTTGAGCAATATGGCTCAAATTCGTTGCTGCTGTTTGGGGTGGATGAAAAACACGTGCTGCGTGTGGCAGTGGAGCGGCGTGTATTGGAGCCACGGCCTGGTTGGACGGTTATTGTGCTGGTGCCGCCAGAAGCCGTGGGATTTTGACTTGTGGGCCGGGTGCGTGGATAGATCAGTGGAATGCACACGTTCCCGGATATGGCCGGCACTGGCAGCCGGCTCTAGAAGCTGTAACGCTTCCGCACAGAGGCTCAATCGTGCCATGTGCACGGGCCGCGCCAAGCTCGCGACAGGCCTGCTACAACGCGTAAGTAGAGACATCGCATGAATGTTATTCAGCACGCAGGGCTGGCGCTTATCGCTGCGTTTCTTGTGGGTGGTGCGGCATTCGCGAAATTCCCCTGGAATATGACGGTTATTCCGTATTGCGATATTTGCCGCGATAGGGCTGGAACATCGCACGAATCGTGGCCATGTCTGCATCGGGATCATCGCTGGCATGGATCAGCGGTCCGAGCGTAAAGGTCTTGCTGGGATAATCGATAAACACCGTCTGGATCGGCACCTGCGCATCGTGCGCAATGCGCAAAAAGCCCGATTTCCAATGTTTAACATGCTTGCGCGTGCCTTCGGGCGTAATGCCCAGCCACATGCGATCGTGCTCCTGAAAACGCTTCACCATTTGGCCGACCACGTTCAGTGCGGCGCTGCGGTTGATGGGAATCAGGCCGATCGGACGCAAGACGATACCGAGTGGCCCGTCCAGCACTTCGCGCTTGATCATGATGTTGATGTTGACGCCAAGTCCGATCTTCATCATCAGCCCCCAAATGCCGTCCCAATAAGACGAATGTGGTGCGCCGATGAGGATCAGCTTCGGCAGATCGGGTAGCTGACCGAGCAAACGCCAACCGGAGAGCCGCAGCAGGCAGCGCATCAACCAAGGCCAGAAGCGACTGTTGAGCAGCGGGGCTTGCGCTGGCACTGGCGGCAGAATGGGCTCGCTCATTCGTGGCTCCAGGATCGTGATCGGGTCTGCTTGACTTTGGCTCGCTGTTGCTTCCCTTCTAGGCGACGCTGTTGAGAGGCACGTGTGGGTTTGGTGGCAATGCGCTTTTTGGGTACGACCAGTGCATTGCGCAAGATTTCTGTCAGGCGCTCGCGGGCATCCTCGCGATTGCGCCCCTGGTCGCGGAAGCGGCGGGCCTGGATTACCAGTACGCCATCATCGGTAAGACGCCGATCACTGCGGGCCAGCACGCGTGCGCGTACCTCGTCAGGCAGCGATGGTGAATGCAGCACGTCGAAGCGCAGTTCGACCGCGCTCTCGGTACGGTTCACATGCTGCCCGCCGGGCCCGTCGGCACGCAGGAAGCGTACGACCAGCTCGGATTCCGGCAGAACGATAGATCGGCTCACGGATAACATGGCGTGAAGTTTAAGGCAATACGGAAGATGAATCAGCGCCGCATCCAGCCGTACACAAACGACAACAAACCGCCTGCGCCCATGCCCAGCGGCAACAGGGCGCCGTGGTGTGGCGCCAACGTCCACATCAGCGTGGCGCTGACGATCAGTGTGCCACCGAATAAGCCACAGGCGATCATGCGCATCAAGTGCCGTACCAGGTTGCGCTGGTGACTGAGTGTTTCAATGTCAGTGAGCACGCGCTGTTCGCCCACGGCGATCTGCCGCATCGCATCGCGCACCAGTTCCGGTAGCTGCGGTGCGTTGTGGAACCACTCTGGTACGCGCTTGCGAATTTCACGCAATGTGCGTAGCGGACTGTAACGCTCGCGCAGGATGCGTTTGAGCACCGGATGCGCCACCGCCCAGATGTCGATATCCGGATCGAGCATGCGGCCGACACCTTCGATATTGAGCAAGGTCTTTTGCAGTAGGATCAGTTGCGGCTGCATGGTGAGTTCAAATCGCCGCGCGGTCTGGAACAGCTTCACCACCAGTTCCGCTAGGGAAATTTGTGAGAGCGGACGCGTGAAGTAGGGTTCACAGACCGTGCGCACCGCGGCTTCGAGTTCATCCAGCCGGATGCTGGTTGGCATCCAGCCTGCATCGATATGCAGCTTGGCGATGCGCGCGTAATCGCGCTCGAACAGCGCAATGAAATTTTGCGCCAGCCAATATTGGTCCGCTTCTGGCAGCGAACCCATGATGCCAAAATCCAGCGCGATAAAACGCGGTTCCTGCACGCGTGTGGGATCGACCCAGATATTGCCGGGATGCGCGTCAGCGTGGAAAAAGTTGTCGCGGAAGACCTGCTCGTAGAACAGTCGCACGCCTTTGGCCGCGAGCCGTTTGCGATCGATGCCGGCAGCGTCGATGGCGGCGATATCGTCGCAACTCACGCCCGAGACGCGCTCCAGGGTCAGCACCTTGGCAGTAGTCAGTTCCCAGTGCACTTCCGGCACATACATATCGACGCCGCTGGCGAAGTTGCGGCGCAGCAGGCTGGCATTGGCACCTTCACGCTGCAGGTCCAGCTCATGCTCCAACATTTTCTCGACTTCGCTCACTACATCGAGCGGACGGATTTTGTCGGCATTGGGATGCCAGCGTTCCGCGAGTTCGCCCAGTGAGCGGATCAGGGTGACGTCGCGTGCGATGCGCTTGTCGATGCCCGGGCGCAATACTTTCACGACCACCGAACGACCGTCGTACAGTGTAGCCCCGTGCACCTGTGCGATCGAGGCGGAAGCCAGCGGTAGTGGATCGAAGCTCGCATAGAGCTGGTCCAGCGGTTGCTTGAGTTCGCGCTGCACAATGGTGCGCGCTTCTTCGCCGGGGAAGGGCGGTACCTGATCCTGCAGCAGGGCCAGCTCGTCGGCGATATCGCCCGGTACCAGATCGCGCCGGGTCGACAACACCTGAGCGGCTTTGACGAAGATGGGCCCCAGTTCGTTCAAAGCCAGCCGGATGCGCGCACCGCGCGAAAGCGGGCGCACGTCGACCACCGGACGACCAAGGAAAGGGCGCACCAGTTTCAGCGGTCGGAACAGATGGGTCGCATCGATCAGCTCATCTAGCCGATAGCGCAATAGCACCACGGCGACACGCAACAGACCTGGTACGGCTTTCAACGGCGTCACGGATTCGATCTCCGTTGACGTTCTAGCCGATTGAGTCGTGCTTCTAGGCGTTCGGTGCGCTCACGCAGCGCATCGACGTCATCGAGGAATCCTTCGACTTCGCTCGGCGCCAGTGCCATATGCGCTTCATCACGCAGCCATGCCGCGCCGTCCTGGCTTAGATGGGAAGCCGTTTCGCGTGCGTGAGCCATGCCATTGCGCAGCGCCTTCGCCAGCGGCACACCCAGCACGTCGCCGAAGCTGCGCGCAAAGGCTTCTTCAAAATCCGGGGTGAAGCCGCTCACGAGCTTTCCCAGCCGGCGGGCCAGTTCCGCATCGCCTGCGATGTCGACCTTGCCGGGGGCCATGCCTTCGTCGCCGCGGCGGAACAGTATCGAGAGCAGGCTGCCTAGTGTTGCAGCCACGCGCAGGTCGCTGTTTTCAGGAGCGGGGCCGACTTTCAGTCGACCTTGCTCGACCGTGACAGCCAGTGCGAGCTCGACTCCACGCAGGTGCAACTGCACGCTGCGGCCTTCAAGCGCGGCGAGCTTGGCCTGGGTATCCGGATCGAGCGACAGCGCCTGGTTCAGTGCAGTTTCCAGCGCGCGGCCCGCGAGTTTGCGTAGCGGCTGTGGCAGCAGGTTGGGGGCGGCGGGGGCATTCATTCTCAGATTGTAGCCGCCTGCGTGCCGTGCTGGCCGTGATGATGCCTGACGGGCATGGGTGCTTTGCTCAACGCCCGATCAAAAACCGGCGGCCCCGGGAAAGCCAAGTTGCCGCCATGCTTCGTAGACCGCAACCGCCACACTGTTGGAAAGATTCAAACTGCGACTATCCGGGCACATGGGTAGTCGCAACCGTTGCTCCGGTGGCAATGTCGACAGCACAGCTTCTGGCAATCCTGCCGTTTCGCAGCCAAACAACAGGGCGTCGCCATCGGCGAAACCGGCGTTGATATGCATGGTGCATCCACGGGTGGAGAAAGCGAACACGCGAGGGTGGTTCAGCACTGCAAGACAGGCATCGAGATCGTCGTGTACGGCGACGCACGCATATTCGTGGTAATCCAGGCCGGCGCGACGCAGGCGCGTATCGTCCAGTTCGAAGCCAAGCGGGCGAATCAGGTGCAAGCCAGCGCCGGTATTAGCGCACAGGCGGATCACGTTGCCGGTGTTGGGTGGGATCTCGGGTCGGAACAGGATGACATTCAACATTTCGCGATTATCGGATGGCGAGGCCGATCGTGTCTCGTGATCAGCCTGCCGGATAGGCGTGGGTAACCGCCGGTACCGTGGCGAATTAGGCGCTCACACGGGCAAGCCTTTTAGGTTCATGCGCTCAGCGCCATGCACTGATATTCCACATCGGAACCCGCTGACTACTTCAACCAGCAGGAAACGTGGACGTCGATCGCCTGGCCCGGCGACGACCTGAACGGCCATGCGGCGCTCACCTGGCAAACGCTCGATGCCGGCGTGCGACAGGCGTTCGATGCCACGGGCGACTGGGCGTTCCTGCGCCTGCTCGCCAAGGCCGACGTCAAGCCGCTCGACAGCACCCGCTATGAACTCGTCTGGAAGCAACCCGACGCCGAATCGCTGCGCTATGTCCTGCGCACACAGGTGGGCGCGGGGCCGCTGGATCTGTTGGAACTGCACGCGGCCGATGGCCGATAGCGCCGCGCACGCGGAAGGTGGGGCGGCGAACGCGCAACGGCGCATGGCCGCCATCCTTCGTCACACCCCGGATAACCACCACAGCCATAGCGATGTATGCCTACGCATCGAGCCTGGCTTCGACGACATACCCTGACATGCCAAGCGGCTAACGTCGTGCCCTGCCCGCGCGCTAGCGCGCCGGTCAAGCATTCCGCAGGGAGTCATCAATGCACGACCCGAACGATATCGTGGCGGCCATCGCGCCGCCGCTCCATCAGCGCTACTTCGTCGACGTCACCGGCTTTGCGCGCAACGAAGCGTCGTCCGTGCGCGAGTTCGAAGTACACGAACAGCTCGGCCATTACTACCGCATCACGCTCACGCATCCCGAGGCGCTCACGCGCGCGGAGATGGTCGGCAAGGATGCGAGCTTCCGCATGCTGTCCGCCGACGGCACGCCGCGCCGCTTCGCCGGTTGCATCACCGCCTTCAGTCAACTGCGGCGCAGCCAGGACGAATACACCTATCGCATCGTGATCGAACCGCACGTCGCGCGCCTGCGTCTCACGCGCGCCAGCCGCATCTTCCAGCATCAGACCGCGCCGCAGATCATCGAGGCGATCCTGCGCCGTCACGGCTTCAAGGGGCACCAGTTCATCTTCAAGCTGCGCCGCAAGTACCCGGAATATACTTTTAGATTTCAGTATCAGTGCAGCGACGCATGTTTCATGAAAATACTCATGGAACAGGAAGGCTTATTTTCCTACGTCGAAGAAGGCGAACACGGGGATCTTCTCGTGCTCGGGGACGACATCGACCATTATATATACCTCCCCACGCTGACCCTGCCTTTCCGTGAACCCGCTGGCCTGAATGCCGGCGGTGACGCCATCCTTGCACTCGAAACGCACGCGCGAACCGTGCCGCAGTCGTTCCGGGTGGCCGACTATAACCCGGATCTGGCGTGGGAGCGTATCCAGGCCGAAGCCAATGTCGCGAGTAAGGACACCACGACTTACGGCCAGCCGTATATCTACGGCACCGGTCATCTGGATCAGAAACAAGCCCAATGGGAAGCACAACTGCGCCACGAAGCCGCCATCAGCGGGCAGGTGCGCTATCAGGGCGAGACCACCCATCCCGGCCTGCGCTGCGCGCGCATCACCCACACCACCGAGCCTTTGCCCGATGCACCGAACGGCATGGTGATCACCGAGGTGATCCACCGCGGCGCGCGCGACCAGGCGTATCGCAACAGCTTCAAAGCGATACCGGCCGACCGGCGCTTCCGCCTGCCGCTCGACGAGGCGTCGTGGCCGAAGATCCACGGCACGCTATCCGCGCGCGTCACCTCGCCGAGCAAATACAAGTACGCCTACCTGACCAAGGCCGGCTACTACGTGGTGCGCTTCGATCTGGATTTCGATGCCTGGAATCCCGGTGGCGAAAGCGTGCCGTTGCGTCTTGCCAAACCCTTCGCCGGCAAGCGGCAGACCGGCATGCACTTCCCCGCGCTGGATGGCGACGAAGCCGTCATCGAGTTCCGCGACGGCGACCCGAACAAGCCCTATATCGCCGCCTTCCACCACCACAGCCAAGCCGTCGACCTGATCACCACCCAGGACCGCTGGCTGTCGCGCAACGTGATCCGCACGCAAAGCGACAACAAGCTGCAGATGGAAGACTGGAAGGACCAGGAGCACGTCAAGCTCAGTACGGAGCATTCGGGCAAAACACAGCTCACGCTGGGTCACATGGTCGACGGGCAGCGGCAAAAACGCGGCGAGGGCTTCGAATTGCGCACGTCCGCTTATGGTGCGATCCGCAGCGGCAAGGGCCTTCTGCTCTCCACGCACGACCAGCCAAAGGCCAAAGGCGTGCAGACGGACATGCAGCATGCCATGGCCCAATTGCAAGCCTCCCGTGACCAGATCGCGGAATTGGCCAAGCGCGCCACGGCGGCCGAAGCCAAGGCGGCGGATGTCGAAGCGGTGAACCAGGTGCTGCAAAACGAACTCAAGGATCTCAAGCAGGCCGTGATGGTGCTTGCCGCCAACGCCTCCATCGCTGTCACGTCGCCCAACACCATCCTGCACAGCGCCGGCGAGAACCTCACCTTCGCCTCCGGTCAGCATACCGATGTCAATGCGATGGGCCACGTGAACATTGCCGCGGTTGAACAGATCAGCCTGTTCGCGCAACAGGGCATCCAGCAGATCGCCAATCGGGGACCGGTCACGGTGCAAGCGCAGAACGACGCGATGGCCTTGCGGGCGCTCAAGGATTTCACCATCGAGAGCATGGACGGCACGTTGACCCTGACCGCCAAGAACGAAGTGCGCATCGGCGCCGGTGGCTCGTATGTGCTTATCAACGGCAACGGCATTCAGAACGTCACGCCCGGTGACATCACCGAAAAGTGCGCCTCATGGAAAAAGGTCGGCGCCGCCTCCGAGGTGATCACGGCCACCGCCATACCCCCTGGAGCGATCGTCTCGTGCGCCTCTCAGGCCGCATCGGCCAACGCCGGTCACGCGGCGCTGATGGGTGGAGACGGCTGACATGAACATGCTCACCCCATTCGTCTCACGTGATCCAGACCCCTGGTCATCCGCACGGTTCGTGCTGATCAACGCCGCTCAGATAGAACCGGCATGCTGGGAAGATTTCCATCCAACGCGGGTCGTTCCGGCATCGCATCAGCACCAGGCGTCGCTCTTCCCCGCGCTGCTCGACGCTCAAACATGGGACGAAGCGCAACGCGCGCACTTGCGGGAACGTGCCCACGCCTGGGAACGGCAGGAAGGAACCCCCTATGCCGTGGCATGGATGAGCGCCGCTGGACCCGCATCGTCCATCGTGACTCACCTGGTACACCGCATGAGCGTGCGTCATGCTGACGGCCGTGAGGACGTGCTGCGCTATTACGATCCGTGGGTATTCCGGCATCTCCGTGGCTGGCTACTGACCCCCGAACAAATGGACAGCCTGCTCGGCCCGATTCAGGCTTGGCATTGGCGCGAACCCGACGGCACGTGGCACACGCACACCCGTAACTGCGTAGCGCCAAGCTTGCGCCCCTTGCGCCTGACTGCCGAACAATGGCCGTCACTGCGAC
The DNA here is from genome assembly GCF_004114615.1 of Dyella sp. M7H15-1. Taxonomy (NCBI): domain Bacteria; kingdom Pseudomonadati; phylum Pseudomonadota; class Gammaproteobacteria; order Lysobacterales; family Rhodanobacteraceae; genus Dyella; species Dyella sp. M7H15-1. Next base: position 2,338,916 of record NZ_CP035300.1, on the reverse strand, counting down.
GCATGGCAGAACTCCAATTCGCGCTGACGACGCTCGCGCGGCTCGATCCATTACTCGCCTGGCAACCAGATACCGCCAAACGGATCGACGCGCTACTTGGCGAAGCCAAGGCCCGTCATGGCATGCATGACCGCGCCGATCGACTTCTGTATGCCCTGCAGGCGGCGCGCTTTCATCCCTCCATTCACACGCATCCCCTGCTTCGGCAGCGCTTAAACCAGATTGATGACGACGGCCCAAGCTATGTCGAACTGTGCACCGGACTCGACGACGCCGGCATGCAACAACTCGCAAGCGAACTTGAAACCTCAAGGACGAATCCATCATGACCACCACCGCTTCTTCGTTACCCACGTGCCCCTTCTGCGATAAGCAGGGCCTGCCGATTCTGCCGGTGCGCTATGCCGTTGCGCGCACGGATCTGGGCAACGCCCCATCCCTGCCACCCTCGTTTGGTCAGGGCGTCACCGACATCGCGCTGCCTGGCGACATCGCCAAGTACACGCTGCGCCTGCTACGGCCCGGCTTCCTCTACGTCTACGACGAACATCGCAACGAGTGGAGCGGCTATGTCGTCAATGCGCAGAGCTATCTGTGGGAATTCGATATCTACGCCAAGACGCCGCCGAAGGTGAATAACACCATCGAGTTCAATGCGGCTTGCCGAGGCAAGAGTGATCCGTATCTGGCGCGCTGTATCACCGTCAAGCGCGCCGCCCGTGCCACCAAGGTGTGGCTGGGTTTCAGCGACGTCGCCTGGACGCAAGCGGTACTGGCCAAACACGCGTCGGCGGATTACCGCCAAGCGCATATGCAGTGCATCGATATCGCCGCGTGGCGCGGCGGGGACCTGCAAGCGCACGTGGCCTCGTTCGACGCGCTCCAACGCGTGGCCGAATTTGCGGCCGATGGCAGCACGCTCCATCAGGAAACCCGTGCCTATGTAAAGAACTTCTTTCCCGATTCGTACAAACTTCCCGAAGACTTCCTCGCGCGCAACGACGACGTCAAGAATGCGCTGCGCACGCTCTCGCCGATGATTCAAAACCTCCTCGTTGGTGCGACCGGCACACCCCACACCAGCGGACTCGTGGTCACGGCGGCATGGGCGCTCTCACCGCAGAAACTCCATCTGTCGCGCGAGGAAACCACCGCGATGACCGCGTGGGGCAACGCGTCGGCCAAGCCCTATCGCCCGGCCATCGTGGGACTCACCGATCCCGTGGGCATCGCCATGGAACTCAACGGACTGGCCATTCAACGCAGCGTCGAATTCACGGATAACAAGTCGCGCCGATGGAAATACGAGACCGCACAACTTATCGCGGGGCTTAAAGAGGCCATTGAACATGACGCTGTCGAGAGTAAAGCCGATAGCCGACGCTTCTCCGCCCAAATAGGCGATGCCTGGATGGTGGCCAAGGTGGGCTTTCCCACACAAGCCGCTTTTGACGCCCACCAAGCCCGCGTCGAACAAGCAGGACATCTCACCGATACCGAACAGGACGCGGTCGCGCGCGACACCTGGAGCGATTACGCGAAGTACATCGACAGGAAAGCATGGGAAGACTACCTGGGCACCGATGCCCAGGAAGGCACCTACCAGAAGGAACTAAACAGCTTTGCCGACCAGACCTTAAAACAGCTCGACATGCCGTATGTCGCTTGGCTGCAAAGTCAGGCGCTACAGCGTTACCTTGCACACAATTTCGATCCGCACGATGCACGCAGCGGCGAGGTGTATCTGGACGTCGTCCGGCATCTGATTGCCGAAGCGAGCGGCCGCAGTGCCGTCTTCCAGCTGTTGGCCGATCTCGTCCAACAGGATCCGCGCCAGCCGGAGGCCTGGTTGATGCGTGCTCTCGCACTCAATCACGAACCACTGATCCAAGCCTGGTCTGCCGCCGCACTGGACAAGGCCACGGCGGCGGCGTTTTCGTGGGCCCACCTCGCCGACAGGTTCCTCGACACCTACAAAGACGTTGTCGGTAACGCGATCGACTTTGCGCCAAACCAGCCACTCGGCACCACCTATGCCGACAAGGTCGCGCGCTTGGTGTATCAGATCACCGGCCCCTTGACCCTCCGAATCAGCACGGAGCTTGATAAGGGCATCGCCGCAACACTGCCCGCACGCTTTCACATGGGCGTGTTGGGCACGGTCGCCAAAGTCGGTAACCCCGACATGGTCGTGGTGGACTTGCGGGGTATGTGGAATCGCAAGGAAGCCGCACGCACCCTGGCCGGCATGCTGGCCCATCTGTCGGGCGGGGAGGCCAATGCCTACCGCAGCGGCGCGCGTACCGCCCTGGACGCATTGGCCAAAGCCGAAGGCACGCCGCGTCCTTATCACGGCGTCATGCTGATCGATACCGCCAAGGCCAAGGCCCTGGCTGGGCTATCCAAGGCGCAGCGCGATGCGGCCATCGGCGAACTGCTCACTGCTCAGCAGTTCGACGAGATTTTGCAGGAGAGCGTCGGCAAGCTTGGCAAGCTGGACGTCAAGGCGGGTGTCGTGCAGTTGCTGTTGTCCGGCATAACACTGGTCAATGCTTATGGCCAGATGATGGACGCCAAGCCGGGCGAAGCTGCAAGCAAAACCGTGAATTTCGCCGGTGGTGTGATCGGCATCATCGGCGGCGCCAGTTTCACGATCGGCAAGGGGCTGGAGAGCACGTCCTGGGGCGCCGCGCGCTTGGCGAAGCAGTACAAGTTTCTCGCCGTTGAAATCGAAACGCGGGCGGGATGGTTTACAGGTGTCGGCAAGCTGTTTGGTGCCGTGGGTGGAATCATCGCGGGGGCCTTGGCGATCAAGGATGGTTGGGAACTTCGAGAAAACCATCGAGGTCTAGCGTGGCTTAGTTTGATTGCAGGCGGCGCCGGCATTGCGATCGCTTTTATATCGATTGTTTGGGCGGGGGCAAGCGCGCTCATGCTTGGTGTAGCTGGCTTCATCGTGGCAATCGTGTTCGCTATCGCGGCATACCTCAAACCCAATGCCGTGCAGGATTGGCTGGAGCGCACAAGTGACTTCGGCACCGGAAAGAGCAGGTTCGACAACCCACTAACTCAACTGCAGGCGCTTCAAGCGCTTCAGCAAGGAAGCTGAGATGTATACCGGATGGCTACAACCTTTTCGCCGCAAAGGTCCATTATTACAAGAAGAACGTGATACAGCTCTGTCACGCAAGCAGGAACCTGACATCGAACCTTCGCAGAGGATGGGATTGATCCGCATCAACTCCACCTATCTCGACTGGATTGACCGTCGCTATCTGTTCCGTGGGAATTTTCCTATTTTCCTAGGGACATCGATTGGCGTTTGTTTTGTTGTCCTATTTGTTTTTCTAATTATTTTTGTAGCAACCGAATATGAAGGATATATAGATTTAATTGGTCTTACTTCATTTTTCCTTGTCTCCATATTTCCTATCTTCAAACTCGTTCTATTAAAAGAATATTTCACCTACACCCACTACCCGATCCGCTTCAACCGCAAGACCCGCATGGTGCACGTCTTCCGTCACAACGGCCCCGGCGGCGTGCTGTCCGTGCCATGGGACAAGGTGTTCTTCCACATCGGCCAAGGCACCACACGCAAAGACCTGATCGACATCCGCGGCGAAGTCCTCGATGGCGACATCGTCAAGGACACGTTTGCACTCGGCCATGCCGTGCCAAAAACCAGCCGCGCACTGCTGGAAATGTGGGAATTCATCCGCCGCTATATGGACGAAGGCTCCGAAGCCGTCGGTCAAGATCCACTCGATCGCTACGTGGAGCTGTCGGTCACGCCCACCTGGAAGAACTGCTGGCTCATCATGCGCAACTACTATGCTGCCGGCGTACCGGCGCCGCTCCAAGTGCTGGTGTGGCCGTTCGTGCTGCTGTACACGCTTACGCGCTGGGTGGTGCTGCACACCTGCCGTAAGCCCATCTTCCCGCCCGAGATCGAGGCCACCTGCAAGGTGGAGCCCAACGATCCGAACGTTTGGCCCATTCCCCCATCATCCGGCGAATTCGCCGCCACCATTCCCGGCGTACTGAAACGCGCGGAGGCCAGAGCCACCCGCAACCGGCAGATGGAACAAAAAAAGGCAAGCAACCTGCCATGACCACCACCGCTTCTTCGTTACCCACGTGCCCCTTCTGCGATAAGCAGGGCCTGCCGATTCTGCCGGTGCGCTATGCCGTTGCGCGCACGAATCTCGGCAACGCCCCATCCCTGCCACCCTCGTTTGGTCAGGGCGTCACCGACATCGCGTTGCCTGGCGACATCGCCAAGTACACGCTGCGCCTGTTGCGGCCCGGCTTCCTCTACGTCTACGACGAACATCGCAACGAGTGGAGCGCCTTCGTCGTCAACAAGCAAAGTTATCTGTGGGAATTCGATATCTACGCCAAGACGCCGCCGAAGGTGAATAACACCATCGAGTTCAATGCGGCTTGCCGAGGCAAGAGCGACCCGTATGTGGCCCGCTGCTTTACGGTCAAGCGCGCCGCCCGTGCCACCAAGGTGTGGCTGGGTTTCAGCGACGTCGCCTGGACGCAAGCGGTACTGGCCAAGCACACGTCGGCGGATTACCGCCAGGCAAATATGCAGTGCATCGATATCGCCGCGTGGCGCGATGGCGGTATGCAACCGCATGTAACGTCCTTCGATGCCTTGCCGCAGGTGGCGGAGTTTGCCGCCGACGGTGCCGCGCTGTACTGGGAAACGCGCAAGCATGTTATGAAATTCCTTCCCGCGACCCACCCGCTGCCGGAGGACATCACTGCCTACAACGACACCGCGCGAAAGGCGTTCGGCACGCTATCGCCGTATGTTCACGAGCTGCTCGTGGGCGCGGTCGGCACGCCACACACCAGTGGACTAGTGAACACTGCCGCGTGGAAATTCTCGCCGCAGCAACTCCATCTGTCGCGTGAGGAAACCGCACCGATGACGGCGTGGGGCAACCAATCGGCCAAACCCTATCGCCCGGCCATCGTGGGGCTCGCCGATCCCGTGGGCATCGCCATGGAGCTCAACGGGCTGGCCTTGCAAAGCGGTGTCGAGTTCCTGGAAGAACCCGAGTGGAGATGGCAGTTCGAAACCGTGAGTGCGATCGATGCCATCCACCACGCAGTGCTCAACGGCGCGATGAGCGAGCGTAGCGATGCGAACCAAGCGGCCGCCATGGCGACGGGTCTATTCGTGCCCCATGGATTGGTGCGCAACGCCGGCTATACTGAAACGATCCATCACAACCTCGAACAGGCCCGCCTGCTGTCTCCCGAGCAGAAAGCCGCATTGGATCAGGAAGCATGGCCGAAATACGAGGCTCAGCTCGACCCGGTCGCGTGGTCGGATTTCAAGAATAAATACCCCAGCGACCTGCAACGGCTCGATCAAACCATCATCGCCCCGCTCGACGAGGCCTACGTGGCCTGGCTAAAGAGCGATGGATTCACCCGATCCTTCACGCACAACTTCGATGACGCCGATGCCAACCATGGGCTGATCTACCAGCGAGTCGTGCATGCCTGCATCGAGCAGGCCAGCGGGCGGCGCGGCGCGGCGGCGTATTTCAAGGAGTGCCTGGGTAACGACCCGACGCAACCGGGCCAGGTCATCCTGCGCGCGCTGATCTTCAATCAGCAGAAACTGGCCATGGCGTTGGCCCAGGCTGCCATAGAACGCGGCAACGACGTCGACCGGTCGTGGCGCGAGGTCGGCGAGAAATTCTACAACGCCGTCAAGAATACGTTCATCGACATCAGTCTGGGCAAGGACATCCATGGTCCGTTGTCCAATCTTTCCAAGCTGCTTTATCAGCTCGCCGGCCCGGTCACCAGCCGACTGGGCGAAGCACTCAACGATGTCGCCAACATGGCGGTCTCAAAGCTTCCCGAGCGCCGCGTGATGATCCTGATGATGGGGGTCTTGCACGCGGAAAACCCCGAACTGGAACTGCTGGACGTACGCAGCATGCGATCGCCCCGCCAGGCGGCGAAGGCGCTCGCGCGGGCGATCAACGAGGTCACCGGCGGCGGCGAGCAGAATCTTTACAAGAGCGCGGAGACCTTGATTCGCGATGAAACTCATTCTTCTCAGCATGCCGCGCGCGGCTTGTTTCTGATCGATAAGCGCGCGCTGGCCTCCTTGCAGGGAGCGGACAACGCAACGCGTCTTGCAACTGTTCGCGCGGAAACCTACGAGGCATTACAGGCGCAAAGCATCCGCACGATCTTCAATGCCGAGGTCAAGGCTTGCATGATCGGAACCCTGTTCGCTGCCGCGTCCGTGATCGCGTCGTATCGGGACTTGGTGAAGTCCGAGGACAAGACCATCAAGAGCATGAGGTTTGGCACCAGCGTCACGGCCTTCCTGGGCGTATCCATGGAAACCAGCGGGCATTTACTGGAAAAGGCGCCGTGGGCGGAGTCGATTATTCAGAAGTTGATAACCAAGATAGGGATCAACGCTGAAATTAACGCGGCGAAGCTGGTGAAACTCGGCAAGTTGCTGGGGGTGGCGGGGGGCGTGTTGGCTGGAGTCGTGGAAATGTGGGAGGGAGGCGCGGCATGGAAATACGATAAAACATATGGCTTAGGAATGATTCTTCTTGGCATTGGTGGAGCCACCGCCGCGGCATTGGTTGTGTTCGAAGCGTTCGCACTGACAGGCATTGGTCTGGCCCTTGGTCTACTCGTCATCGCCGGCACCTACTGCATACAGACCTACAAACCCAACGAAATCCAGAAGTGGATGGCTCGATCCAGGTTTGGAAAACTCAATAAAGACCAACGTTATGCCGATGTGCTGACTCAACAAAACACTTTGCTGAAACTGGCGCAGGGGTAACTACATGGACAGTGGCTTCTTTTATCCGTTCGACACACCCAAGCAGATCGATGCGGGCAAACGTGCGCTATGGGCACTGCCGCGCAACTTAAAGCAGCTTGGCGGAATAGAGGTGGATGAGCGCGCCAGCGTGATCCATCTCAATTCGACCTACGTCGACATCATCGATCGGTGGTACCTGATTCGCGGCGGGGCGCGAAGCGCCATGCTGGCATTCCTATTGCCGGCACTGATTCCTGGCCAGATCTTTCTAAGTGGTTTCAGCGTTTTTCTGGCTGTTCGGCAGGAAATACCCATCGCGTTAGCTGGAATCGCTGTATGCCTACTTATCCCTATGGCGTGGATTTGCATCAAGTATGGGGTGAAACCCATTCTATGCCGTGAATTCTTCACCTACACCCACTTCCCCATCCGCTTCAACCGCAAAACCCGCATGATCCATGTGTTCCGCCACAACGGGCCGGGCGGCGTGCTGTCGGTTCCCTGGGACGACGCGCTTTTCTATATCGGACAAGGCACGCAAGATCGCGACTTTCTCGATCTGCGCGGCTGCGTGATGGATGGCGATACCGTGGTGGATAGCTTCGCCGTGGGGCACTTCTCCAATAGCGAGCAATCGATCCGGGGAGGCTGGAAATTTCTTGTTCTTTACATGGAGCAAGGGCCGCAAGCGCTACCTGAGAATATGTCCATCTCGACATCCACTCGTAGCTGCTGGCGCAATTGCTTCTTATGGGCACGTATTTTTTGCAGCATATTTACACCCGTTCCTATCATCAAATGGGGGTTCACTGCGCTAGTTACCGCCGCCCGCTGGCTGATCATGAAAAGCTGCAAAGAACCGGCATGGCCTGCCGACATCGAAGCGGAATCGGTCATCGAGCCGATCGACCCCTATCGCCTGAAGGAGCCTGCTGTAACGGGTGAATTTGAGAATAAATCCCAAAATTTGGCGGCCACCCAAGTCCAAGCTCAACGCCGGGTGAAAAAGCGTTGAAGCGAACGCGATCGTCCCGATCCACATGACCACCCTGAACATGGAGCGCGGATTCTTTTATCCCTCCGGCACACCCAAACCAAGGAAATCACAGCCATGGACTTTATTCGAATCAACGACACCATCACCGGCGGCGGTCAAGTCATCAGCGCTTCCGGCACGATGTCGCCAACATGGCGGTCTCAAAGCTTCCCGAGCGCCGCGTGATGATCCTGATGATGGGGGTCTTGCACGCGGAAAACCCCGAACTGGAACTGCTGGACGTACGCAGCATGCGATCGCCCCGCCAGGCGGCGAAGGCGCTCGCGCGGGCGATCAACGAGGTCACCGGCGGCGGCGAGCAGAATCTTTACAAGAGCGCGGAGACCTTGATTCGCGATGAAACTCATTCTTCTCAGCATGCCGCGCGCGGCTTGTTTCTGATCGATAAGCGCGCGCTGGCCTCCTTGCAGGGAGCGGACAACGCAACGCGCCTTGCAACCGTTCGCGCGGAAACCTACGAGGCATTACAGGCGCAAAGCATCCGCACGATCTTCAATGCCGAGGTCAATGCTTGCATGATCGGAACCCTGTTCGCTGCCGCGTCCGTGATCGCGTCGTATCGGGACTTGGTGAAGTCCGAAGACAAGACCATCAAGAGCATGAGATTTGGCACCAGCGTCACGGCCTTCCTGGGCGTATCCATGGAAACCAGCGGGCATTTACTGGAAAAGGCGCCGTGGGCGGAGTCGATCATTCAGAAGTTGATAGCCCACTTGGGGGGCGGAGCTGAATTCAGCGCGGCGAAGTTAGTGAAACTCGGCAAGTTGCTGGGGGTGGCGGGGGGCGTGTTGGCTGGAGTCGTGGAAATGTGGGAGGGAGGCATGGAATGGAAATACGATAAAGGATATGGCTCGGGAATGATTGCTCTTGGGGGCGGGGCAATCATCGCAACCTTTATGGTGCTAAGCGGATCCACTGCAGTGATCGGCATCGGTCTGGCCCTTGGTCTACTCGTCGCCGCCGGCACCTACTGCATACAGACCTACAAACCCAACGATGTAGAGAAATGGATGGCTCGTTCCAGGTTCGGCAAACTCGATAAAGACCAACGTTATGCCGATGTACTGACTCAACAAAACGCTTTGCTGAAACTGGCGCAGGGATAACTACATGGAAAGTGGTTTCTTTTATCCGTTCGACACACCCGCGCAGATCGATGCGGGCAAGCGAGCGCTATGGGCACTGCCGCGCAACTTAAAGCAGCTTGGCGGAATAGAGGCGGATGAGCGTGCCAGCGTGATCCATCTCAATTCGACCTACGTCGACATCATCGATCGGTGGTACATGATTCGCGGCGGGTTTCGAAGCGCCTTGGTAGCGCTGCTATCACCTGTAATTATTGGTGTCGTGATCTTTGTGATAAGTCTGTTTGTTTTCTTTGCTGTTCGGCAGGAAGTATCAATCACCTTTGCTGGAGTAATCATATGCATATTTATCCCCATGGGGTGGATATGCATCAAGTATGTGATGAAACCCATTCTTGGCCGTGAGTTCTTCACCTACACCCACTTCCCCATCCGCTTCAACCGCCAAAGCCGCATGATCCACGTGTTCCGCCACAACGGGCCGGGTGGCGTGCTGTCGGTACCCTGGGATCAGGCGTTTTTCTATATCGGACACGGCACGGAAGACCGTGACATTTTTGATCTGCGCGGCTGCGTAATGGATGGCGATACCGTGGTGGATACCTTCGCCGTCGGCAACATGACCGATACCGAGAAACGTGTCCGGGAGGTCTGGAAGTTTCTTGTCACTTATATGGAGCAGGGCCCGCAGGCGCTGCCCAAGGATACGTATATCGCAACGTCCACCAGCAGGCGATGGCTCAATTGTTTTCTTTGGGCGAATGTTTTTTGCAACAACTTTGCACGCGTGCCGTTGATCAAATGGGGGTTCGTTGCGCTGATTACCGTCGTCCGCTGGCTGATCATTAAAAGCTGCAAGGACCCCGTATGGCCGGCGGAGATTGCGTCCGAGTCAGTCATTGAGCCCGACGACCCCTATCGTCATGCCGAGCCTGGCGTGAGCGGCGAACTGGCCAAAGACCCCAAGGTTTGGGCAGCCATCCAAGCTCAAAATAAACGCCGGGCGAAAAGGCGTTGAAACGAACGCGATCGTCCCGATCCGCATGACCGCCCTGAACACGGAGCGCGGATTCTTTTATCCCTCCGGCACACCCAAACCAAGGAAATCACAGCCATGGACTTTATTCGAATCAACGACACCACCACCGGCGGCGGCAAAGTGATCAGCGCTTCCGGCACGATGCGTTATGACGAACGCCTGATCGCACGCAAAGGCGATCGCGTGACCTGCCAAAAGCACCCCGACGTACAACCCAACCTCATCCTCGAAGGCGACGAAACGATGACCGAGGACGGCGTACCGTTGGCGCGACACAACCACCGCGTCAGCTGCGGCTGTCGATTGATCTCCAGCCTGCGCTGACCGCCATGCCCGTTATCCTGCCGACGCCGCCGTCGGACACCACACCACCTGCCATGCCCTATCCGTTCGTGTGGGCGGCGCTGTTCGTCGCAATCATGGCCATGGGTGTTGCCTATACCTTGCTGACCTGGCCCAAGGGCGCGCCGACGGATGCCGTCTGGTTCTGGCTGCGGTTGCTGTTCTTTCCGGCGATGGCGTGGTCTTTATTACTGGGTCTGCGGTTGCTCTACGTGGAGCAGGAAACCGATCGCATGCGCGCCGAGCTTGACCAGTGGGAGGAAGATCGCGGCGACGCCGTGCGTTTCGCGCAGGAACCACTGGCCCTGCTGGGCACGGCCTACCAGTGCGGCGTGGGTAGTCGCGCCGTGTCGGAAACCATGGCGCAAGGCCGCCAATCCATCGCCGCGCACCAACCGGACGAAGGGATCGCGGCCATCCCGCACACCCGGCTGACGATGCTCGAAGGCCCACTGGAAGCCCGTTACGAGACTTGCTTTATCGATCTGCTTGAGCGCCTGGACGACGCGCTGTGCGCGCTGCCTGCAGGCGTTCCTCTGGAGGTGTATCTCCAAGGGATCGAGCCGACGCCCGCGCCACGCCAGCACAACGACGCCCTCACGCAGAACAATCAGGATGGGCGTCTGAACATCCTGGCGATCTGGCAGCGATGCTGGACCGGATTTGGTCATCGCGAGGTGCCGACCCACGCGCTCCCGTCGCACGACAGCATGATGGCCTTGGACGCGTGGCTGGATGAGCACGGCGGTCCCGCACTGGAAAAATTTGCCCTTGTCGTCGCCGTACAACTGCACCCAAGCCCACCGGCCAACAGCGCGGAAGCGGCGGTCGCGCTCCTGCTTGGCTGGGCGCCGCTCGCGCAGCGCAAGGCCCTCCCCATCGACGCCTTGTTGCATCGACCCATGGCGATGAACGACGGGACGCTCCCCGACACCGTGGCGACGGCGCTGTTATGGGGCCACGCCGAAGCCGCTGACGTCGCCGGACTATGGCAAGCCACGCTCGATGGCGCCACCAAGACCGACGTGGTCAAGGCGGCATCCGATCTGAGCGTCGCCGCTTGCACGACCGATGGCCTGAAAGGCGTGCACGATATCGACCATGTGCTTGGCGACGCCGGCATCGCCGCACCGTGGCTCGCACTCGCCTTCGCGGCCGAACACGCGGCGCGAACCGGCGCACCCCAAGCAGTGACGACACGCTGCCCCACTCTGTGCATGGCTGTCGTGCAACCCGCCATGCGCTCGGACAATGCAGGATCACAAGGATGAACGTCTCTGGATATTGGCTCGTCATCGGCACATTGACGCTGACGGCTGCCGTGGCCGCCTGGTTTGAAGGCAGTCACGTTTCGCCCTCGCCGGTCACGCGCGTGCTGGCCGTCTTGCTGATGGGCGCGCTGTTGCTCTTGTGCCGCGTCGTATTCGCCCGTGCTTGGCGCGGCGTGGCACGCTACGCCCCACACCGCGACGCTGGCCGATATGCGCGCCATGCACGAGCCCGTATTGTCGTGACGGGCGCATCGTCCACCCGCATCGCCACGCCATGGTTCACCTGGTTGAAGCAAACGCTCCGGGAACGGCACGGCCTACGCTGGCGCTATCGCCAACCCTGGCTACTGCTCACCGGCAACGACAAAACCATCGCACGCCTGCTGCCCGAGCTCGTCGAGCAGGGTCACCTGATCACCGACGAGGCCGTGCTGCTGTGGCACGCCAACGACGACAACGGCCAACCCAACGACGCCTGGCTGCAACAGCTCTACCGCCTGCGCCGCCGTCGTCCGGTGGATGGTCTCGTGCTGGTGGTCAACGGTGTCGAAGACACGCTCGCGCCGACACGCGGCACCCCCGGCATCCACTTGGCCCGTGTCGCGCAAAGCTTGCATTGGTCAGCACCGGTCTACGTGCTCGATGCCGCCCAGGTCGATGAGGTGAACGACGGCACCACGCCGATCGCCGGTTGCGAATTCCCCCAAGGCCGCGTTGCGCCGTCGATGGACACCGAGGTGCGGACGCTGCGCGATCAGCTCGCCCATCTCGGCGTGCATCGCCTGGGCGCCAATCCGCGCGATATCTATATCGCTAAGCTGTCCGAACGCCTCGATGGGCGCGCCGCACCCTTGTCAGCCTGGATGGCCAGCCTCGTGGCGCGCCGCTTGCCGGTGCGCGGTGTGTTTTTCACGCCGTTCCCCGCGAAGTCCGTCGAAAGCGGCGCCGCCTCGGGCACCGTCCTGCCTGCACTGTGGTCGCACCTTGGCGATCTGACCCGCCGCGATCGCGGCCGCCGTGTCGGCTGGCATCCGATCACCGTGTGGTCGGTCATCGCACTGGCCCTGGTCGGCATTGGCACCGTCGGCACGCTGGTCTCGGCCTTCGCCAATGCGCATGAGCTTCAACGCTCGCAGGCCGTCGTGCGGTCACTCGATCAGGGCGATGACGCCACGCGCGTTCGCGCCTTGCTGGCCTTGCAACAACGCATCGGTGTGTATGAAGCACGCGTGCGACGCCGCGCCCCCGGCGTGCACGGCTTCGGCCTCAACCGCAACCGAGTCACGCTCGACACGCTCTGGATGCGTTATGCCGACGCCAGCCGCGCGTTGCTCACGATTCCCGTGCAGCGCAGTCTCGAAGCATCGCTCGCCGCCCTCGGCAAGGTGCGCGCCGATGCCTTGCAGGATCGCGACGCGCAGCAGCGCGACTACAACGTGCTGAAGACGTACTTGATGCTGGCCGATCCGGCGCACACCGATCCCGACTTCCTCGCGACACAACTCGCCACCGTCTGGCCGGTCATCCCGCGCATGCCGCCCGGCGAATGGCAGGACACCTCACAGCGTCTGGCCCGCTTTTTCGCGCAGCACCTGCACGCACACCCCGATTGGCGTATCCAGCCGTCGGCGCCGCTGATTGCCACGGCACGCTCGACGCTGGTCAATCAGATCGGTCTGGCGAACGCGGACGACACGGTCTACCAGTCGATCCTCGATGGCGTGCGCGGCAAGTATGCCGACCTGTCGTTGCCGGCATTGCTCAACGGCACGGATGCGCAAGGGCTGTTCGGGACGAGCGCGAGCGTGCCGGGCGTGTATTCCCGCGCCGCCTGGGACGGCATGATCGCCGCGGCGATCGACCAGGCGGGCGAACGCCAGGTGGAAAGCGATGGGGTGTTGACCGACGGCAAGACCATCGCCTTGCCCGAGCACGATGCGCAGCGGGCCGGCGATCTGAAGCAACGCCTGACCGCACGCTACTTCGCCGAGTACGCCGCCGCGTGGCAACGCCTGCTCAATAGCCTGCATTGGCAGCCGGCGACGAACCTCAGCGTGGCCGTCGATCAACTCACGCGGCTGACCGATGCGCAGACCTCGCCGCTGATCGCCCTGATGAAGTCCGTGCAGCATCAGGCCCAGGCGGGGCGTCCTTCGCAGGCGCTTGGCGACACGCTGGTGCGTCGTGCGCAGAGTCTGGTGGGCAAGGAGGACACCCCGGCGAGCGCGGTGACCAACCCGCTCGATCAGTCGTTCGGCCCGCTGCTCGCGCTGATGGGCGACAGCGGTGTGACGACTGGCAACGGTGCGAACGCCGCGAACGGCAACGCGCCCGCCACCCTGAGCGGCGTGAGTCTGCAAAGCTATATCACCGTGGCCACCACGATGCGGCTCAAGCTGCAGCAGATCGGCCATAGCCCCGATGCGCAGAGCATGGCCCGCGCGCTCGCGCAGGCGGTGTTTCAGGGCAAGCTCTCGGATCTGTCGCAAGTGCGCGAACAGGCGGCCTTGACCGCCGCGAGTCTGGGTTCCGCCTGGGCGGGTTTCGGCGATGCGCTGTTCCTGCGTCCGCTCGACGGCGCGTGGCAAACGATTCTGCAACCGGCCGCCGCCAGCCTCAACGAGCTCTGGCGCGCCAGCATCGCGGCGCCGTTCAACAGTGCGTTCGATGGCCGCTATCCGTTTTACGACACGAACGCCGACGCCTCGTTCGCGGAACTGGGCCGTTACGTGCGTCCCACCAGCGGCTTGATCAACCGCTTCCTCACCGTTGAACTGGCCGGTGTGCTCGCCCAGCAAGGGGATATGTGGGCACCCAACGGGCTGGCGCCGCAAACGCTGGCGTTCGACCCGGCCTTCCTTAAAGCCATCCAGCAGATGTCGCTACTCGGCACGCGCTTGTATCCGTCCGGCGACGCCAGTTATCGCTTCGAGATCATGCCGCAGCCCACGCCCAACGTGACGCGCTCGGAGCTGACCATCGACAAGCATGCCGTCATCTACTTCAACCAGCAGGAAACCTGGACGCCGATCGCCTGGCCCGGCGACGGCTTGAACGGCCATGCGGCGCTCACCTGGCAAACGCTCGATGCCGGCGTGCGGCAAGTCTTCGATGCCACCGGCGATTGGGCGTGGCTGCGCCTGCTCGCCACGGCCGAGGTCAAACCGCTCGACAGCACCCGCTATGAACTCACCTGGACGCACCCCGACGCCGAATCGCTGCGCTATGTCCTGCGCACGCAGGTGGGCGCGGGGCCGCTGGATCTGTTGGCACTGCGCGGCTTCACACTGCCCGAGCGGATTTTTATCGTCGGCAAGAACGGCGCGTCGCCCGTCATGCATCCCCTGCCGCCGGAGCTGCGTTCACCATGAAACCTTTCTTTCTCACCAAGCGCTTACCACGCGATCGCGCCGTTCGCTCGTCCGGCCACACCGATGCAGCAGCCCAACGATTGGCTCGCTTGCATCAGATGGCCGCCGAGGCCGGCGTGACCTCGACCAGCCACCAGGTGGCTGGGTATGGGTGTTTGGCCGCATCCATGCGTATGCTCGTCAAATACCTCGATCGATTTGTGCCAAGCCGGTGCTTGCGAATCGTTGTTTCAAAAGTCATGTCCGGATCTCCCGTGATGATGCATCAGTGGCGGTGATCAGCCTTTGGCGCGAATGCAAACAATGTTGCCGACATTCGGCAGTGCGCAGGAGGAAGGTGCTGACGCAAGCAGGGTACTGACGCGGCCGCCCGACATCCATTGCACTGGCGTCGGTTTGGTGGTCACCATGGCTGTCAGGATCATTCCGCAAACCACGATGCATGCCGTGAACAGACCATGCAGGACCAGTGCCTCGAATTTCGTCTCAGTGAGTTTCATGCTCGTTCCTCAGGAAAGGATCAGTAAGGCTGTCGCATGAATACTCAGCAATCCCTGTGCCAGCCTTGGAAAATACTTCAAGACTTTGAAATTAATAGATTAATTTGAGCGTCTCGATAAGTGCGAAGTTGTCCGCGGACATCGGACACCTCGCCCCGGACAGTGTCTGGACAGGCGTGAGCGCAGACACGCTAAGCCGGCGTTTGGCGACAGACGGTGGCGACGCGTTAGGCATGCCATGCCAAAGCGATTACGCTTCGCATTCCCCACAGAATTGATCAGAGCATTCTTCATGGAGTTACTCATGCGCAAGACCCTGCTGTTGCTCGCACCCGTCGCGCTGCTTGGCGGTTGTTCCTGGGGCATCAATCCGGATCCGGGATCGAACAGTGTACGTACTGTATGGACAGGCGATGTTTCCGGCTGTCGCGATATCGGCAAGATCACGGTCAGCGTGCAGGATCGTGTCGGCCCCTTCAATCGCAATGACATCAAGGTGCGCGACGAACTGCAGGTGCAGGCACGCAACAGTGCCATCAGCATGCATGCGGACACCATCAAGCCGCTGGCCGATCCGGTGGATGGTTCGCAACCGTGGGAAGCCTATTACTGCGCCAATCGCACGCCCCAACCGTATGCGCCGCCGCCGATCCAGGGCAACTCGCCGCAGCAACCTTCCTCGCAACCATCACCATTGCCACAAGTACCGCCGCAGCAGGGCGGCGGTTTCCAGACCTATCCCGCCAAGGGCGGTTGACTCCACTTATCTAAGCCGGAGAATTTCATGGAAACACTCGATCCGCGTCGTACGGCGCTGGTTCTTATCGACCTGCAGAAAGGTATCCTACCGTTTGCTGGCGGCCCTCATAGTGCCAATGACGTATTGAGCAAGGCCGCTTCGCTGATCAAGCGGTTCCATGCGCTGGGTGCCCCAGTGATATTGGTGCGCGTGGGCTGGTCGCCCGACGGCAGCGATGCGCCGCGGCAGATCGTGGATCGTGCGCCGCCGACCAAAGGTTTCTCGGCGGATTGGTGGGAATTCCCTGATGAACTTGGTGTGATCGATAGCGATATCCGCATCATCAAGCGCCAATGGGGTGCGTTCTACGGTACCGAGCTGGAACTGCAGCTACGTCGTCGCGGTATGGAACACATCGTGCTGGGTGGCATCTCCACCCATATCGGTGTGGAATCCACCGCGCGTAATGCGTGGGAACTCGGCTTTGGCCTGGTCTTTGCCGAGGATGCGATGAGCGCTACTGGTGGTGAGCAGCATGCATTTGCGGTGGAGCATATTTTTCCGCGGTTGGGACGGGTGCGTTCGACGAAGCAGGTGTTGGAGATGTTGGGCTGATTGAGTTGCCTCACCGTCATTCCGGCCTTCGTCGGAATGACGGTGAGGCAAGCATCAAGTGTTACGAAAACGGGGCTAAACCGTAGGTAATAAAGCGCTGCCTTCATCTGCACGCGGCAATAACCATTCGCGCAATGCGTCATCTTCTGCATCCAGCGCTTCGGCTTCAGCAGGGCGTTGCAGCATCGCAGCCAGCGACGTAGGAACATCGACCGCGCGCCCGATCAGCGGCTCCACCACACTCTCGAATTTCGCCGGATGAGCGGTCGCGACAATAGCCCACGGCAAGTCATCGCCTGTGGCGCGCAGTTTGTCCAGCACATGCACGGCCGTGGCGGTATGCGGACAGAACACTTCACCGTGTTCGCCGGCATGCCTGGCGATGACCTCGCGTATGGTGCGATCGTCCACGCTCTCGACGTGTAGTTGCGCGCGCAGATCGTCGGGGTCTGGAAAGGTCCAGCGCAGGCGTTCGAAATTGCTGGGTGCGCCGACATCCATCGCATTGGCAAGCGTGGCTACGGCTTGTCGTGGTGTGTAGTCGTTGCCGTTGAAGAAGTCAGGCAGTGTCGTGTTGGCGTTGCAGGCAAGGTGGATCAGTCCGATCGGCAGTTCCATCTGGCGCACCCACACGGCGGCCAGCGCGTTGCCAAGATTTCCGGTAGGGACGATTAGGTTCAGCGCTTCCCCATATTGATGCCACCATGCCAGCGCTGCATGCGCGTAATAGCTCATTTGCGGCAATAGTCGCCCCAGGCTGATGCTGTTGGCGGATGAGAGCGGTGATTGGGTTTGCAGTGCCGTATCGTTCAGAGCGGCTTTCACCATGCGCTGGCAATCATCAAACCGGCCCTGCACGCGCAGTGCCTGCACGTTGCCGCCAAAACAGCCAAGCTGATGGGCCTGTCGCGGCGACACGCGGCTATCGGGATATAAGATCACCACGTTAATGCCAGGCTGCCGATGAAAAGCTGCACCCACCGCAGCCCCCGTGTCGCCGGATGTGGCGACCAGGATCGTCAGGCGCCGTGCGTCGTCCCCACGTAGTCTGCGCAGGCACGCGGCGAGAAAACGTGCGCCGACATCCTTGAAAGCGGCAGTCGGTCCATGGAACAACTCCAGCACGGATGTGTTGGGGTGCTGTGGCAGCGCGTGTAATGGCGTGGGGAAAGTCAGCGCTTCGGCACAGATCGCGGGCAGCTCATTCGCCAGCTTGTCGCCAGCAAAAAAAGGGGCGAGCAGTGTGGTTGCCGTTTCTGCCAGTGTTTCGCCTTGCCGGAAATCGGCGACCCGCAGTCGTGGCAAATGTTCCGGTACATACAGGCCGCCATCGGGTGCGAGTCCTGCGGCCATCGCTTCACTGAGTGTGGCTACCGGGCTGCTGCCGCGCGTGCTGTGATACCGCAAAGCCACGGTCATATGCGTTCACCTGTGTCGACAACGGGGAGTAGTGAGGCGGCAGGGCCATCCACAGGAGCAACAAAGGTGTCACTTTCCAGGCCCGTTTCGGCGAAGGCGTCACGCATGGCTTGTGCGCCGGCCTCCGCTTCGGCGCGATGTTCATACCAGCCAAATACACTGGGGCCCGCGCCGGAAATGCTGGCGCCCAAGGCGCGATGATCCAGCGCGGCCTGTTTCACCCGTGCAAAGTTCGGCACCAGTGGCGCACGGCGCGGTTCGATCAGCACATCCTTCAAACCTTCGCGCACCAGTTCGGCTTCGCCACGCCAGCAGCCGGCCAGCACCAAGGCAAGATTGGTCGATTGCGCCACGAATTCGTCCAGAGCGTAGTCACCGGCAAGCGCCGCACGCGCTTTTCGCGTTTCCAGCACGACATGCGGATGCACCAGTGCGCAATGCCAGGTCGGCGGTACGGGGATGCGCACCAGACGATCACGTGAGGCAAGCACCAGGCCACCCATCAGCATGGGGCCGACGTTGTCGCCATGACGCCCGCCACTGGCGACGGCCTCGCCTTCCATCGCGAACCTATACAGCGATTCGCGCGACAGCGGACGTTCCAGCAAAGCATTGGCCGCGACCAGCGTCGCTACACAAGAGGCCGCCGAACCGCCCATCCCCGAGCCCAGCGCAATGCCTTTGTGCAGGGAAAGCTCGAAACCATGCTGCAAGCCAAGCGCCTTGCGCAAGGCCATAAGGGCGACTCCCGCCGTGTTCTGCGCGGCATCGGTGGGCAGTACTTCTACGCAGCCGTGTATGCCGACGATGCGCACGGTAGGTGTATCGATGCGATGCACTTCAACCCGATCGCAGGCGCCGGCTATGCAATGCCCGAGAATGTCGAAGCCCACCCCGACATTGCCCACACTGGCATAGGCGGCGGCGGAGGCAGATTGCAGGCGTGGTGGGGACATGGGCGACTTCACGGCAAAGGGTGTATTCATGCGCGCGCCTCCAGCGATTCGGCGATGCGCAGCAGATCGGCAAATATCCCGGCTGCCGTCACTTCTGGACCGGCGCCAGGGCCTTGCACCAGTAGCGGATTATCGCGGTAACGCGGGGTTGTCACCTTAGTGCGACAGATCAACCGTATAAACCGCTGTGCCATCCCCATGGTCACGCTCCTGCCTGATGTTATGCAGCCCATCGGCCTCTGCCACGGCCTGCTTGTCGCTGGCTGAAGTAAACACCACCGGACCGCGCGTTTTCAGACGGGCGAAGTGCCATGAAGCACGCGGCAAATCCTTGTCGCCAAGCGAAGGATGCTGCTGTAGCCAGCGCGCCAGGATTTCCCGCGTGCCATCGGGTGCTGCCAGCACGACGTTGCTGCCATCCAGTCCCGGAAAATGGCCGCCGCCACTGGCGCGATAATTGTTGGTGGCCACCACAAAGGTCTGCGAGGGCGTGATCGGCTTCCCGTGGTAAGTCAGCTTCACAATGCGCTCGCCAGCAGGCTTCGATACATCGATGACGTAGGCGATGCCACCCTGGATCTGGTCGAAGTTGTAGCCGACGTACTTTTCGTTGATGAGCTGCTGTTCGCCGGTCGCATTCGGGTCGATGCGGTTGAAGCGTCGCGCCGATTGCTCCAGCCACGCCTTCAATCCATGACCATCGATTTTCACGGCGGTAAGCGTGTTCGGATAGAAGTACAGATCCGCGGCATTGCGCAAGGTGAGCGGGCCAGGCATCACGTCGGTGTAGTCGTCAGGCCCGACGAAGCCCGTGCGGAACGCTGCCGCCGAGCCCAGCACCGGCACATGGGCTAGCTCAGGGTGTGTGGAGGGCAGTTCTTGCTGCACATAGTCGATCTGCGCCGCATTCACTGGCGCCAATGCGCTCATATCGCCTTCATCGGCGAAATAGCTGCTCATGCGCACGCGGCTTTGGCCGATTGGCGTGTTGACGTAGTCGATGGCCGCTTGCTGCACCTTGCCCACCACCAGCGGAATCTGCGGATCGGCAGGCACACAGTTCGATGGGGAAATGGATGGTTTGCCGCCCACCATCACTGGTGGGCAGATCGGCCACACCTGGCTGAAGGTCTTGCCCTTGTCGATCACCCAGTGACCCTGCTGGCGCACCAGCGCAAGCCGGATCACACCCAGATCCTTACCGAAGAATCCTCCCATGACAGCAGGTACGCCGCGCACGAAGCCGTGCTGATCATCCACATCCTGCAGATGGGCAAAACGCGGGCCGGGAAAGTCAGTGTGTTCGTGGCCCATCAGCAACACATCGATGCCAGGCACGCCCGCCAGATACCAGCCGCCGTTCTCCATGTCTGGCGTATAGGGCGAGTTGTTCATGCCGCCGTGCAGGATCGCAATCACCAAGTCCGGATGCTGCGCTTGGATTTGCGGCATATATTTTTGCGCGGCTTCCACCACGCCAGTCACGGTGATCTTGCCCTCAAGATTCTGTTTGTCCCACTGCATGATCGGCGGTGGCGTGAAGCCGATGATAGCGATCTTCAACGGCACGCTGAGCTGGCTGCCATCAGGGGTAAAGGCGGCCACCTTGCGTTCAATCATCGTCCAGGGCTTGAAGATGGGCTTGCCGTCGCGCGTACTGTTCACGTTCGCCAGCACCAGCGGATAGTGTGGGCCGGCGCAAGCCTGCTGGCCCGCGCCATCCACATTCATCGGTGTACCGGTGACCTGTGAGAGGAAGGGCAAGCCGTAGTTGAATTCATGGTTGCCGATGGTCCCGCCGTCGTAGCCGATGGCATCCATCGATTTGTAGATGGCCAACTCCTGTCTGCAGTCGATCTTCTGCGCCTGCGCCTGGTAGTCGGCCAGCACGCTGCCCTGGATAGTGTCGCCGGCATCGAACAGCAAGCTGTTGGTGAATTGGCCCCGTGCCTTGCGTATCAAAGTCACCGTGCGTTCGAAGCCGAGCGTGGGGTCGGCTTTCTGCTTGTAGTAGTCGTAGCTGAGGATGTTCGAATGCAGGTCGGTGGTTTCAAGCACCGCGACATCGGCGCGTAGGCCCTCCGGGAGTTTCTGAGCCTGTGCGGCCGGATGGGGCTGGCTGGCGCAGCCGGCCAGCAAAACAGCAGTGACGATAGCAGTGAGGTGGCTAGAGCGTAGGGTCATGAGGGTTCCGGGTGAAGGCTTACCGCCCATGAACCTAGCAGATAGAAGTGATAATGCACTCCTGACCAAATTCTCTTTGGACCGGATCCATTTCCTGGATAGCCTCCGAAGAGGACATTTTGTTCGACAGGAATCGCCGTATGCGGAACCGCACGTACGTTGGTGTGGAAGGGAGCCGGGTAGCTGGCTCCCTTCCGATGGCATCAGCAACTCGTGCCGCCGGGGCCGCCGAAATAGAAGTAATAGCCCCAATAATTGGATGGCGGGGTGTAGCCGCCCCAATACGGTCCAGCGATGGTGTAGCAGCTAGGCGAAGGTTGGCCGACGCTCAGCGAGACCCAGTACGCCGCACCACCAGGCGCCCAGTACCACAATTCGCGCTGATAACCTGCGTAAGTCCAACCGGAACTCGCGAAATTGCCATCGCCTTCCCCTGGCCATGAGGTCAATCCCACCGATTCGCTGCCGAACTCGATCAACTGCGCGGACGTGGCCATCGGTCCGCTTCCATACAGCGATGCCGGGTAATACCCCACCCACGTGACATTGCCGGGCGTACCCAGCCCCAGCCACCAATTACCGGCATATAAGTAATACTGTGCTAGGAATTCATACTGGGCGCCGCCAACGGTGCTGTAGTTGGTGAACGGGCCGCCGAAGTACCAATTGCCGTTGGTCTGCACGAAGGCTGAGCAACTCAAGTTGTAGCAACCAGTGTTCTGATAGCCATCAGCGGTCCAGTAGATGAAAAGACGGGAGCGCTCATCACCGTAAAGACCGGGATAGTTCTGCCATCCCACCTCCGCAGTCTGCGTCGTGCCGGTGGTGCCGACTGTCCACGACTGCGCCAGCGAGAAGATCTGGTTCGCACCGGTGTTTACATAGGGCGACCACAGATTGATGGTGTCGGTCTGGCCGATGTTGGTGACGTATTGATAGGTGTAGGAGTATTTGTGCGTGTACACCTGCGGCGGAATGATCTTGTTGCTGGGCAAATGTTCCACGCCGTCCGGTGTTTTCTGGAAGTAGGTTTTCAGATTCGGGAAGCGCGACAGTTCTTCCAACGTAATACGCCGCATCGGAATGGTGCCTGCTGCGCAGGTGCGTGAATGACCCAGCGCATCGACCTGATCGTTCTCTGCTAATTGCGAGGTGATCGGTATCGCCTGGTTGTGCGCGCTACCGCTGGAAAATGCTTGCGGTAATGATACGGAAGCAGGTGGTGGTGTGGCGATATGCGCTATCCCCAGCTTGCGTACGCTTGGTTGCTCTTGCATCGGGATGCAATCGAAGTGATCGTTTCCTAGCAGGAAACTTTGCGAAACGTGTGCGTCTTTATACAAATTGAGCACGTACTGCTGCATTTCATCGAACGAGGCAGAATCTTTTACTGCGCTAGACTTCTGCGCCACGAACGTGGCGGCGTTGGCGGTCTTGACGCTGTTCAAGAATTGCTGGAACGGAACGAATGACGGCTGGCTGGTTTGTGCGGCAAAGCTCGAACCGCCGAGCAATGCCGTGCACAAGGCGGCGAGTACGAACGACAGGCGTGTCGCTCTGACGCGAGACGAGTGACGATAGGTGCGTTTCATGATGAGCCCTCCATAGTGGACGTGATCGAAGTACAGCCCCCGAATGCTTCAATCAGGAAGCGATAACGTTGCGCTAGCGACAATGGAAAGCGGCTGTTGGATGCGAGCGTTTCCGTATTCCCCCTACGGGCTTCGCGCGAGCAGGATCAGCGAAACGGCAAGACTGTAGCGCTGTGTGTGTAAGGCGCCGTGAAGATTGCGGTGGCGACTTGTAAGCCGACTACGTCCCGGTTTTTCGGAAACACGTCATCACATGTCGGAACAACACAGCACCGGTGGACGCGTGTGCTTAGGAAAGATGAGCCGGCGCGGGAATGCCTACCTGCGAGGCTTGTCCCTGCAAGATGCGCATTCCATCATGCGGCGTGTGCGTCTGGAAACCACCGACGACTTGTCCTGTCGCATCTGACGTTGGCAGGAACGCCTATGGTGACGTTGCCTTAAAGTCCGGGGGAACCCAACCTGCCTTAAGTTACCGGGTAAGCCACACCGGCCACCCAGGTTTCCCGCACCTTCAACGCCTCATCCATCACCGCAAAATCCGCCTGATAACCCGCCACAATTCGTCCATGTGTGTGCTCCAGGCCAATCCACGCGGCGGGATAACTGCTCGCCATCCGCGACGCTTCGGCTAGCGGCAATCCCAGCATTTGCACCGCATTGCGTACCGCCGTGGCCATATCTAGCCCGGAACCGGCTAATACGCCGGCTTCGCTTCGGCAAATGCCATCGCGCATGACGATGGTCTGGTCGTTGAGCACGTAGTCCGACTTGTCACTGCCCACGGGTGGCATGGCATCCGTCACCAGTACGCACTTGCCATGCGCCTTGGCGGCGATGGCAACGCGCAGTGTGACCGGGTGCACGTGATGTCCGTCGACGATCAGTCCGCACCAGCTATGTGGATCGTCCAGTGCCGCACCGACCACACCCGGATCGCGACTGCTGAGCGGTGTCATCGCGTTGTACAGATGCGTAAAGCCGCACATGCCGGCATCGAGCGCGGTGCGCGTGGTGGTGTAATCGGCCGCGGTGTGGCCGGCCACCACGATGACACCGGCTTCACTAAGGCGGGTAATTGTAACCGGCGATACCTGATCGGGAGCGAGCGTCAGCATCACGACACCACGATGGGGTGCCGTGAGTGCTTCGATGTCGCTGTCATTGGGATGCCGGAACAGATCGGCGTTATGAATGCCCTTACGCGCGGTGGCAAGAAAAGGGCCTTCCACATGAATGCCCAGTACGCCAGGTACGCGCTGTTCCATCGCATCGTCCACCACAGCGAGCGCTTCGCGCATCTTTTCGGCGGTGTCGGTAATCAGGGTGGGCAGCATGCCGGTAGTGCCGAACTTGCGGTGCGCGGCGGCGATGCCGCGCAGCGTTTCGACGTTCGGCGCATCGTTGAAGAGCAGCCCGCCACCGCCGTTGACCTGCACATCGATAAAGCCGGGCAACAGCAAATGGCCATGCAGATCATGCCGCTGCGCATCGGCAAGGCGCGGATCGTTGTCGGCGACGATGGCGACGATGCGTTTACCGCGCACCAGCACCGCAAATCCTTCACGCGGGCCGTGGTCGCCGAGTACGCGGCCGTTGACGAGGGCGGTCAGGGGGTTGGCCGTCATCACACGGTTTCCGTGACCTTGCGCAGATGCGGCGGCACATCCGGATCGTAGCCACGAGCTAGGGCAAGGGTGCTGGTGGCGCGATAGAAACTCTGCACCGCTAGCAGTGGCGTGACGATGGGTTCGATGCCGGTGGGAAGCGGCAAGGCATCCGGGTCTTCCGCACCGGGTGCGGCCACCCATACGCGTGCTCCGCGCGCCCGGAACTCGGCAGCGACGGAAAGCGTGTTTTCCAGCGTGCCATCGTCCTGCGCAAGGAACAGCACTGGGAAGCCGGCGCCGATCAGCGCCATCGGGCCGTGTTTCACTTCCGCCGCGCTGAAAGCTTCCGCATGCAAGCCACAGGTTTCTTTCAATTTCAGCGCGGCTTCCAGTGCGGCGCCGAAGCCGTAGCCGCGACCGACCACAAAAAGATTGTTGACGTCGACCAGGCCCGTTTCGAGCGCGCTCCAATTACCTTCCCAGCCGCGGCGCAAGTCGCTCGGCAAACGCGCCATGGCGTGATGAAGTTGCTGGTCTCCGCTCCAGTGCGCAGTCAGTTGCAGTACGGCCGCCAGCGTGGCGAGGTAGCTCTTGGTGGCGGCGACGCTTTGCTCCGGGCCGGCACGTAGCGGAATGACGGTATCTGCCAGGCCGCCGAGCGGCGAATCTTCCACGTTGACCATCGCGACCACATAGGCGCCGGCTTCTTTTGCAGCTTGTGCACTACGCAGTAGATCGGGGCTTTTGCCGGATTGCGAGATGGCGATGAACAGTGCGTCGTCAAGCTTGAGATGGGCATCGTAGATCGAGGAAATCGAGGGCGATGCCGAAGCGGTCACCAGGCCCAGTCGGGTCTCGAATACATATTTCGCATAAGCCGCCGCGTGATCGGAGCTGCCGCGTGCGCAAGTGACGATGAAGCGCGGCGGATGCGCACGCAAGTGTTCGCCCAGCGTTTGCAGCAAGGAGGCGTTCTGCGCCAACTGTCGTTCGACGGTGGCGGCGCTTTCCTGCGCCTCGTTGTACATCAGGGTGTCGGAGGAAACTTTCATGGGCGCTGGATAGGAAGGGGGAGTGGAGAGGAGTGAGAGGTTAAGGCAATACCTGGATGCACTGAACGGTGCGCCGCGTCACCAGCGACTGGTTGAAACGGTGCAAAGACATGGCAGGAGGAAAGAAGGTGCCTGAATGGCTTGATGTCTCTTGCCTCCCACTCCGCTGTGCTCACTCCTGTGCTTCAGGTCTGCCTTGGCGGTGCCGTGGAACCACGCACCACCAGTTCTGGCATAAAGCCTTCGTTGGCAGGCTGCGCATGCTGGTTTTGCAGGCTGCTGATCAGGTGCAGGGTCGCATGCCGGCCGATCTCGCTGGTTGATTGCCGCGCGGTGGTGAGTGCTGGCCACGCCTGCTTGGAAAACGGACTGTCCTCGAAACCGGCGATGGAAAGATCCCACGGCACATCCAATCCGGCCGAGCGCGCGGCGGCCAATACGCCCGCGGCAATCTCGTCGTTGCAGCCGAAAATCGCGGTGGGCGGTTCCTTCAGCGCCAGCAATTTGCGCGCGCCTCGAAAGCCATCGTCGAAAGCGTAGCGTCCCGGCAGGATCAGCTTGCGATGGATGGCAATGCCGTAATCCTTCAAGGCGTCCGCATAGCCCTGGTAGCGTTCCGGACTGGAGCGGTGATGCGGCTCGCCCCAGAGAAAACCAATGCGTGTGTGACCGAGCTGGATCAAATGCTCGGTAATCGCGTAGGCCGCGTCGTGGTCGTCCACGTAGACGCACGGCATGCCGTCTTTGGGATCCTCGCGTGCAGCGATAATGCGGACGAAATCCACATCGTGTTCCCTCAGTGTGGCCAGCAAGGCGGATTGTTCCGACATCGGCGGGGCCAGGATCAGGCCGGCCAGGCGTGCACGCCGCACCACCAAAACCAGCTCTTCGGCCAGTCCCGGCGCAGTGGAATCGCAGGGATAGATCTGCAGGCCGAAGCCGCGTTCCCGACACGCCGACAGCACGCCGTTCTGCATGTCGATCACATAGTGCGCGTTCGGATTGTCGTAGACCAGGCCAATCGCATAGGAGTGCGTACTGCTGCGCAGGCTGCGAGCGGACGGATCCGGGCGATAGCCGAGCTGCTCGATCGCCCGCGCTACCTTTTCGCGGGTTTCCGAACGCACCGCGGCCTCGTGATTGATGACGCGGGAAACGGTCTTCAGCGACACGCCCGCGTGCTTGGCGACATCCTTGATGGTGGGGCTGTGCAACGAAGGATCCTCCCGAGTGTTGGGTGGGCATCCTAGAGAAGCCACGGGCCCAGTCAACGGATTGAGTGATAACCGCAAGGGTGCCGTACATCCATGCTGCCTCAGTCTGCATGAGTACCCACTTGGTGGCCACGCACGCCGTAATACAGGATGTAGAGATAGCACGGCACGATGACAAGCAGGAACGCGAGCTGGAAGTCGATGTATTGCTTCAGATGCACGAAGGCCTGTGGCAGCAGCGCGCCACCCACGATGCCCATGATGAGCACGGCCGAGCCCAGTTCGGTATGGCTGCCCAGGCCCTTGATCGCCAGCGGGAAAATGGCTGGCCACATCATCGCGTTGGCAAAGCCCAGTGCAGCTACGAAGCCGACCGAGACATAGCCATGCGTCACGTAGGCGCCGATGGCGAACACCACGCCTAACACGGCGGAAACAGCCAGGTAACTCTGCTGCGACATGAAGCGTGGAATCAGTACTGAACCCAGCAGGTAGCCGGTTAGCATGGCTAGCATGGTGTAAGTGGTGAAATGCGATGTCACCGCTAACGGCAGACCGAAACCCTGGCCGTAGGTGTTGATGGCATCGCCCGCCATCACTTCCACGCCCACGTAAAGAAACAGGCACAGCACACCCAGCCACAAATGCGGAAAACTGAAAATGCCGCCCTTGGCATGACCGATCGAACGTTCGCTGTTGGCGCCAGAAGGCTTGATCTCCGGCAGCGCGGAAACAAGGATCCAGACGGCTAGCACCACCAGCAACCCAGCCAAGCCCATGTAAGGCCAGAAAACACGCGCGGCGAATTCAGAGAGCATGGCCTCGCGTGACGGACCGGTAGCCATGTCGGTGATCCTGTCCAGGAACGCATCAATACCTGTCATCACCAAGGCGCCGAATGCCAGTGGTGCGAGTGCGCCGGCCACCTTGTTGCAAATCCCCATCAGCGCAATGCGCTGCGCGGCACTGTCGATCGGGCCAAGAATGCTGATGTACGGATTGGCGGCGGTTTGCAACAAAGATAATCCCGCGCCGATCACGAACAAGCCGGTCAGGGCGCCGTAGTAAATGCGAATGCGCACAAACTCGCCGAACAGTGCTGCCCCGATCGCCATGATGAAAAGGCCCAGTACCATGCCTTTTTTCATGCCTGTGCGCTTGAGCACCGCGCCTGCCGGTAGCGCGAGCACGAAGTAGGAGAGGTAAAACGCAAACGGCACCAGGAAAGCGTTGATGTCGTCCAGCGTAAAAGCCACCTTGACGAACGAAATCAGCGGTCCGTTGAGCCAGGTGAAAAATCCCATGATGAAAAACAACACGCCGATGATCATCATCGGCAGCAGTGTCGACGTGCGCTGCGCGTCGAAGGTGTACGTGGTGGACGACATGAACTCTCCCCGTGAGAAACCGGATGCCGACGACCGCCGTGCGACATCTACCGTGTCGACCTTTATTGTCCCCAAGGCATAACGTTGTCAATCGATGGGAAGGCGCGTCGCCGACAACGTGTGGCATCAGGGCATCTTGCTATGAAGCGTGCTGCGTTGCAGTACCTGTGCGGATAGGTCTTTCGATCTATCCGCCATCACGAAAAATTCATTTTTTTCAATTATTTAAATAATTTAATGCGAATGTCTCGCGGTTGCGTCTCGTAACGCCGCGAGCACGCGTTGACGGTCACTTTTACGATCTGTTGACAGCGTTGTCATTCGTGACCAGACTCCGCCAATAAAGCCATGCGTGGGAAGGGTGCTTTGAATTTCGTAGGGGAAACGCGACAAAAAAAGTAAGGAGGGGGTGTGGCTCAGGCTGTCATACGTGGCAATGCGCAAACGGTGCCGTCACCGGAACCGGCCTTTCTGGCCGCCGACATTGGCGGTACCCATGCGCGCATCGGCTTGGTTAGCTCCCGCCCCGACGGCCAGCGTCCGGTCACAGTGCTCGAATACCACCGCTACGCCTGCGCCGAATGGCCCAGCCTTACCGCCGTATTGAAGGACTTCGTTTCCCAGCTCAGCGCCGGTATCCAGGTGAAACATTGCGCGGTCGCCAGTGCCGGTTATGTGCTGGGCGATGCCATCGTCAACGACAACCTGCCGTGGCCGGTATCAATCCGCAATATCCGCGAATCGCTCGGCATCGCCAGCCTGGCGGTGATCAACGATTTCGAAGCCGTGGCCTACGCCACGCAATTCATGCCCCAGGCCGACACCATATCGGTAATCGAAACCAGTGCATCGCAGGTGGAAGGGCCGGTGTTGGTGATGGGGCCGGGTACAGGCCTCGGCTCGGCGGTTCTTTTGCCGGGCAAATCGCATGCGACGGTGCTGGCCACCGAAGCGGGCCAGGTCGCGCTCGCGCCCGGCAATGAGCTGGAAATCGAGATTCTGCGATGGCTGGCGCGTGATCGTGCGCATGTCTCTTTCGAGCATGCGCTGTCTGGTCCGGGCCTGGTCAATCTCTACAACGCCATCTGCAGCTTGCGCGGCGCGATACCGGGCTTGCGGATACCGGCTGACGTGACATGCAGCGCACTGGAACGCTCCGACGCCGCCGCCGTGGAAGCCTTGCATGTGTTCTGCGGGTTGCTCGGCAGTTTTGTCGGTGATCTAGTGCTGCTCTACGGCGCACGCGGCGGGGTTTTTCTCGCCGGTGGCATTCTGCCGCAGATCCGCGATCTGTTGTTGGCGAGCACCTTCGCCGAGCGCTTTTTCAACAAGGGCGTGATGCGCCCTTTTCTGCAGCAAGTACCTGTACGACTGATGGAGCACGGCCAGCTCGGAGTGATCGGGGCTGCTGGCCTGTATTTGGACGGTCACCACACGAGTGACGAGTGAGCCGAAATACGGATAACACAGAACGAGGTTTTTTGAACCCAACCGGGCGCAAGCCCATCGCCACACAGCACGGGCATGCCGCGAACATTTTCCGTCGCTGAAACGCCTCTGAGGGGAGGAAACCATGTCACATTGCAAGACCCTGCTCGCCGCGAGCATCTTCGCCGGCCTATGTCTGTCCGGTGCGCTGCATGCGCAGGACCAGACTCAAAACACCACGACCAATGCGGGCGTCGGGGCCATTACCCAGAACCAACAGGATACGGCTCAGACGCACGGTGCCAATGCTTCCAACGCTTCCAACGCCAAGCAGTTGGCGACGGTGACAGTAACGGGTATTCGAGCCAGCTTGCAGGCATCGATGGATACAAAGCGCAACGCGGATGCCATCGTCGACGCCATCACGGCCGAGGACATCGGCAAATTCCCGGCCACCAACGTTGCCGAGGCATTGGCGCAGGTTCCCGGCGTGACGCTGGATCGCAGCATCCCTGGCACCCAGCGCGTCAGTATCGATGGCATGGATCCGAGCCTCAACGTGAGCCTGCTTGATGGACATCCTGTCGCGCAAGCCATCTGGCTGTTCGGCGACAATCCAAACCGCGGCTTCAACTATTCGCTATTGCCTGCTGAAATCCTTGGCCAGCTTGAAATCATCAAGAGCCCGGAGGCACGCATTGTCGAAGGCAGCTTGGGCGGCACAGTGCTGATGCATACGGTACAACCGCTGGATGTGGCGTCTGGCACGCTGAGCGGCTCCTTCGGTGTCAACTACAACGACATGGTTGGCAGTCAGCGTCTCAATGGATCGGTCTTCTACTCCTGGCACAACAGCGACAAGACCTTCGGCGTAGACGTATCCGCGCAGCACTATGAGTTGTTCACGTCCCGCGAAGGTATGGAGAACTACGGGTATAGCAGTGTCGCCACGGTGAACGCTGCCGCTGTAAAGGCCGGTAACAATGTCATCCAAAATGAAATCAATGCAGGGCTGATCAAGCCATCAGATCAGATTCCGAATGAACTGAGCGCGGCGAATTTCCAGCAGACGGAAAAGCGCAACAGCCTGCTGGTGAATCTGCAATACCGTCCGAACCAAAGTTTCGAAAGCACGTTGAGCCTGATGTACATGAAAGATGGGCTCAACAATGTCAACCAGTCCATGTACCCATGGGCGACCAACCAGCCTGCTGGCATCACTTCGCTGACCGAGGGGCCCAACGGGATCATTGTCGGCGGCTCGTCGGTAGGTAAGCCTTGCTACAACACGACCACCTGCACGAGCACGGCATCCACCTTCGCCGACAACTATGCTCGCCAGTCGATGGTTACCACCAAAGGCGCGGACTGGAAGGGCACGTACTTCGGCGATGGTTGGCGTCTTGCCGCGGATCTTGGCGTGAGCAGCTCGCGCAACCCGATGACGTCCTTTGTCAAGGAAATCTATTACGGAGGCGGGTTTAACTGGAACATTTACAATGGCGTGCAGTTCACGGACCCGAGCACTGCCAACAACCCCAACTACTGGGCCGACAATGGTTGGGGTGGCAACGAGGAAACCATTCTATACAAGGCGCGCGATACGTACGGCCAGCTCGATTTCAGCAAGGATTTTGCTGGTTTCGTCAACGAGGTGCTGGTGGGTGCGCGTTATGCGAGTCACTGGGAAAGCCAGGTGGAAAACGCTTTTACCGGCCCGCAGCAGCTAACCTTGAACCAAATCGGCTACGGTGGGCTGACCAACCTGTCGGGCCTGAGTGATCTGGGTCTTACCAACAGCTTCATTACCCACGTGCAAACCAGTGGTCTGGATGCGATCAAGAACGCCGTGCTCAGCACGCCGGGCTTTGGTCAAGCCAAGGACGCAAACGTCTATTTCGACAACACGTGGGCTGTGCAGCAGCAGAACAGTGCCGCTTATCTGCAGGCCAATTTCGGCAACGATGATGTCCACGGCAACCTCGGCATACGCTTCGTGCACACCCAGTTCACCTCGTCCGGCTACAACATTCCGGGTGACTGCGCGGCAGCTGATACATTCGACTGTAATTTCCCCACGGGTTATGGTTGGGTGACCTCGAAGACGTCGTTTAATAACTGGCTGCCAGCATTCAACATCGCCTGGAATATCACGCAGAATTTTATTCTGCGCGGAGCAGCTTCGGAAACCGTGGCCTACGCTCCGTACAACCAGTTGGCTCCGTACTTTGAGGCGAATGATACGGTGCTGACTGCAACCGGCGGCAACCCGAACTTGAAACCGTATCGTTCGGTCAATGTCGACGCATCGGCGGAGTGGTATTTCAACCCCGATTCCGTGTTTGCGGCCTCGGTGTTTTATAAGGATGTTCTGAACTATATCGTGAACGCGGCGACCACACAGACGCGTGTCAACGGATCCTGGACCATCCCGGGTTACCTCCAGAGCGAAGGCAATGCGCAGGTAGCCGCAGGACTTTGTACGGCGGCAGGCATCTGCCAATACGACGTGACGGCGCCAATCAATGGCGGTCGCGCCAAAGTCAAGGGCGCTACGCTCAGCTACCAGCAAGCCTTCCGTGACAGTGGTTTCGGCTTGCGCGCTAACTACACCTATTCGGACGGTTCCACTCGCAGTGGTGGCTGGCTGCCCTACAACTCGAAGAACGCCTACAACATCGGGCCCTATTTCGAGAAGGGGCCGTACAGCGCGAGCGTTTCGTACAACTATCGCAGCGCCTACCTGGCGGGCGGTTACGTGGCTGGCGCGCCCTCTACCTATGTTGACGGTTTCAAAGAGCTTGATGCATCCGCAGGTTATCAGTTCAGCAAAAATTTATCGGTCACGCTCGACATGCTGAACCTGCTTAATTCCAAGTACTACGCGTACCTGGGAAGCAAGACGCAGTTGTCCGAAGAGTATGTGACGGGCCGTCAGTTCATGCTTGAGGCACATTTCAAGTTCTGATTTTGTTGTAACAACACTTTCTTCTTCCCCGCCAAGGACCTGGCGATCTTGCCAGGTCCTTTTTTCCTGGTGCGGAGAAGTGGATGGTTTTGAACACCTCGGCGTCGGCGCAACCGGTGTTTTAGTGATCGGCTGTTTCTGACTGCGTATATACTGGTCACGTATGATGCGGCATTGTGGCTGATTGCCCGATCGGTCGAACGGGCTCTTGCAGGTAGGGAAGGCTCAGATGGTGACTCCGGAACGCATCATGGCCTGGGCAATACCGGGCTTCTTTGTCCTCATTGGTATCGAGCTGGCAGTGGCCCGATGGCGTGGCCGTGACGTCTATTACAGCAACGATGCGATCAACAGCCTTGGTCTTGGCGTGATGTCGCAGATCGTCGGCGTGTTCACCAAGCTGTTCGCGATCGGCATCTATGGTTGGTGTGCAACGCATCTGGCCTTGTGGACCTTGCCGGCCGACAGTGTCTGGGTGTGGATGAGCGGCTTGCTGCTGTACGACCTGCTGTATTACTGGCTGCACCGTCTCGGACATGAAGTGAACGTGCTGTGGGCTGCACACGTCGTACATCACCAGAGCGAAAGTTACAACTTCACCACCGCGCTGCGACAGACCGGCAGCGGCTTCCTGCTGAGCTGGTTATTCTATCTGCCGATGGCGTTGCTCGGTTATCCCGCCGAACTGTTTGCAGTAGTCGCACTGATCGACCTGCTTTATCAGTTCTGGGCACATACCGAATTGATCGATCGCCTGGGCTGGTTCGATCGCGTGTTCTGCTCACCATCCAATCATCGTGCGCATCACGCGGTGAATGATCGTTATCTTGATCACAACTATGGCGGCATCCTGATCATTTGGGATCGCCTGTTTGGCACCTTCGTCGAAGAGAACGACGAAGATCCGCCGATCTACGGCACACGCGCACCGCTGCAAAGCTGGAATCCGCTATGGGCGAACGCCGAGGTGTATTGGGCAGCCTGTAAGGATAGCTGGCACGCGCGGAACTGGCTGGACAAACTGCGTGTATGGATCAAGCCGCCAGGCTGGCGCCCCGCCGACGTGGCCGCGCGTTTTCCCAAAGAGCCGTTCGACATCACCCATGCGCGCTACAATCCGCCGATGTCCTGGGCATTGAAGTTGTACAGCCTGACCCAATGCGGTTTGCTGCTGTTGATCAGCGTGAACTTTCTCGGCACGGCACCCAAGCTGGAACTGACACAAGCGGCGCCTTACGCCATCTATCTTGTCTATAGCGTTTGGACCATCGGCATTCTGATGGAAGGCCACCGCATCGGTTTGTGGCTGGATTTGCTGCGCACGGCAGGTACATCTGTCGGCGTGTTGTGGGCTGGTCGCTGGTATGGCGTGGCACAGCTCGATACGCGTATTGCGACGGCGATCGTTGCGGTATTTGGCATCAGTGCGGTCGCAGCGCTGTTCGTGGCCGGTTATGAGCGGCGGCGTCCGGGCGCGGCACAGGCGGCGATGGGTTAAGCGTTCCATTTTTTGCGGCCATCTGTGCACGCGCCAGGTGTTGCCCCGTCCCGCTTCGTCTAACGGGGACTACCTCCGACTCCGCTTAGTTTTTGCTCAGGTTATCGATTGCTCGAGTTATCGTCGAGCAATCAAGCCATAGTGAAAAGGTTGCCCATCAAGCGCTATTTGGTCTGCTATCCTCTAAACCAAGTGAATCTTTGCGCTTATCTGATTTATTTAAAGAAAATAAAATAGTGATTTTAGGTGAAAATCACTATGATAAAGATCATTATGAATGGATAATCGAAAATATGGCTGATCTTAAAGGTGTTTCAGTAATGATGGAATCCGTACACAAGGACACGAAAGATATCAGCAAGGCAATCTATGGCAAGTGCTTTTCTGGTTCTTATGCCAGATTGGAGTGCAAACTTTTAGAGAACGACATACGCATTGTTGGCCTTGAGTGCCAAAAATCTGCTGAACTTTATTCGGAAGTCAATCAGCTCGCAATAGATTTAAAAATATTGGAAGGTCAAGGTAGTAATAAGTTGGAAGACAGGCTTAATATTTTTGCTGAGCACATAGGAGAACTAATGCCTCACATTGAAAAAGAAATGGAACATGTTGATGATAATGATCCCGAGCAGTTAGAGTACTATAAAAAATGTGATTCTCAATTTAAAGATTTATTAAGTGAATTTGTGTCATCAAGTGGAGTAGAAAGAAGCAATCTAATTGATATGAGATTCCTCAATAGACTAAATATGGAAATAGTTACTCACACTAAAAGACATATACCAATGCGCTATGAAGTAAATGAATCTTTTGCAGAAAGCATTAGAAGTGAATTTGAAGAAAATAATAAACCCATCCTGGTCCTTACAGGAGCTCATCACATATATGATTATCCATCTGAAAAATGTGGCATCTTGTCTAGATTAACAGACCTTCCGGCAGTTGGAATTAACGTCAACCCCGACGTAGAAACCATCCAATATAAAAGTTTTACCGGATCGTTCGAGATAAATGGAAAAAGTTATTCAAAAGAGAGTTCAAACGTCATCATTCAGGCTCCCCCGGATACATTTTTAGATTCAGACAAAAGAAAGTTATACGAACGAGATGATAGGATGAAAAAGGAAAATCCTAAGTATCATCCTATGTTCGATCCTGAACGAATAAACCTCCTCCACATCCAGCACAAGGAAAGGACGGACGAAATGAAAAAAAGTACTCAACGATATATAGATTCACAAAAGAACAATCAATCATTTTGTACAATTTCGTGAGATTGAGTCTATGCCTGATTCCGTGATCTCCTAACGCGCAGTGCACATGGCCTCTGGCTTTGCGAGTGATCTTTGACTTACTCGGTGGGTGAGTGGGTGATTTCACGCAAAGCAAGCGGGGTGCGAGTCAGGAACTCACGGAATCAGGATAAACTCCAGCCAATGCATCCGAAGCTAAGCACCCTCGTCGTCGCGAGTGAACTGCCGAACTACGGTAGATGGTTGCCATGCGCTTATCGGCGAGCTGATGCAAGCGAAGCAAGCGCTACTGGCGCGTGTGAGTGAGTTGGAAGAACGGATCAAGCTCGACTCTCGTACTTCATCCAAACATAAGTGATAAGTCAGCGACGCCATGTATCAGTCCGTGTGTCTGTGGTATTTATCGGCGGTTTGCATTGCGGAGACAGGCTGATGAGTTTTTTGAGCAGGATGCTGCGCCACAAATCCGTCGAGCAGTTACAAGCGGAAGTGGGCCGGCGTGGTGATTTCCGGCGCGTGCTTGGCCTGTGGCAGCTCACCGCGATCGGTATCGGTGGCATCATCGGCGTGGGTATCTTCGTGCTGGCTGGGCAGCAGGCCGCGATGAACGCGGGACCTGCCGTGGCGCTCAGCTTCGTTATCGCGGGTTTTGGCAGTGCTTGCGCCGCACTGTGCTACGCGGAATTCGCCGGGCTCATTCCGGTTACTGGCAGCGCCTATACCTATGGTTATGTGGTGCTGGGCGAATTCGTAGCTTGGATCGTCGGCTGGGATTTGTTGCTGGAATACGCACTGGTGGTGGCCGTGGTGGCCATCGGCTGGTCCGGCTATGTGCAAGTGTTGCTTGGCTCGGCCGGCGTGCACCTGCCGGAGTGGGCGCAGCAGAGCATGAGCGCGCAGACGATGGAGTATTACCTGCAGCAGATCTTCGGCGCGCATGGCACCCAGGCCATCGCTAGGCCCAGCGACGGTCATCGCTTCAACGTGATCGCTGCGGGAGTTTCATTGCTGGTGGCTGCGCTGCTTACCATTCGCACCGAGTGGGGCGCGCGTTTCAATACGCTGGTGGTGACGATCAAGGTGATCGGCGTGCTGCTGGTGGTGGGTGTCGGCGCCTTCTATGTGAACACCGCAAACTGGCATCCTTTCATTCCTGCTCGCGTTTTCGATGCGCAAGGCGTAGGACACTTCGGTTGGGCCGGCGTGTTGACTGGTGCCAGTGTGGTGTTCTTCGCCGTATTTGGCTACGACACCTTGACCACGGCCGCGGAAGAAGCCAAGTACCCACAGCGCGATCTTCCACGCGCGGTGTTGTTGTCACTTGCCGTGGCCATGACGCTGTATATCGCGGTATCACTGGTGCTCACCGGTATTACCCACTACAGCCATCTCAGCGGCGATGCCTCGGTTTCGGATGCCTTTGAATCCATCGGCCTACACGGGTTGAGCGTGACCATCGCTGCCGCTGCAGTGATCGGTGTGACCAGCGTGCTGTTCGCCTTCATGCTGGGTGCGGCACGTATCTGGTTTGCGCTGGCGCGGGATGGCTTGCTGCCAGCGTGGTTTGCACATATCCATCCGCGCTTCGGCACGCCGGCACGGCCGACCGTGATCATCGGCGTATTTACCGCACTGGTGGCGGGCCTGCTACCGATTGGCGAAGTGGCCGAGCTGGTCAACATCGGTACGCTCAGTGCCTTCATCATCATTTGCACGGCGGTGCTGGTACTGCGTGTGCGCAAGCCGCATGTCGCACGCAGTTTCCGTGCGCCGGCGCTGGCCATTGTCGCGCCGTTGGGCGTGCTGTTTTCCCTGTTGTTGATTTTCGGTGTGCCCATGCAGGATGCCGAGGGTTGGCATGTGATCGGCGGCCTGCCGTGGATTACCTTTGAGCGATTCATCATTTGGATGGGTCTGGGCGGCCTGGTCTACTTTGGGTATGGCATGCGGCATAGCAGGTTGGAGCACGAAAAATAATGGATCGTCGGTGGAATCTGTGGGTGATTCCACCCATGATTTGAGGTTTTAGGTGGCAAAGAGAAAGCGGTAGAGCTTGCGACAGGTAGTATCGAAAGCTCTTTGCTGAGCCTCAGTGATGTCAGGCCATATCAAGGGTCCGCCTTCCTCTTCGAGATAGTGCTGCAACAGAACTAACGCTGACCGGCGCATGTGCACGGGATCTTCATGGCGGCGACGGATGAGTTCGCCACCCAGCATCCAAAGATGATCGCGGTGACGGCGACAGGTCTTGTCCGTGATGGATTGATGCAGCAGGTCGACAAGGAAGGGGGCGCAAGTGCTCGACAATACCCTGGCCAACGAGCAGGTCGTTTTGTTCGATGCACCAGGAGACTGGCCATTAATACAATTTGCGTACGGTGCGTGTCTGGTTGCTCAAAGAGCAATTCCAGCCATTATGGGATTACGTCTCGCCGACCTGGGCCGGCAAATTCCTTGGCGACTGGTGTACTCAGGTCATGCGCTCGCGCATCGAACCGATGAAGAAGTTTGCCAAGACGGTGCGGGCTCACCGGGAGCTGATCCTCAACTACTTCCGGGCGCGCAAGCAGTTTTCCAGCGGAATCGTCGAGGGTTTGAACAACAAAGCCAAAGTCACCATGAGAAAAGCGTATGGCTTCCGAACCGTAACTATTCACCCCTCCCCCGCTGAAAAGCCTCCTACGTGAAATCTGGCATTTTCAATGAGTACGAAATGGTATTTGCGTGCCCTAAGCTGGTCATTTTGGTCAAATTTTGGCCAAAATTCTGTCGTCAAGGGGGAGGGGTGAATAGTTACCACCAGATCAAGCAACGATTACCACTACTGCGGCCACGCCTGTACCTCTCTTATCGGGAGCTGCAAGCACTCGCAGTGCTGTGAAGCAACCTCCGAAGAGCGTAGTGCGGGAAAACCGCACGCTACGTTCTGTGGGAGCCGGAGGCGGGCGACCGCCTCCGGCGACCCGGTGGGGCCGGGTTATCCCAGCTCCCTACCCGATTGGGAGTGTCAATGAGTAAGGCGATGGATGTTTTGATCGGATAACTGTTCTCGCCTACTCACTCACCGACTCAGGGCGAGGTCGCATGAGCTGCCGAATCTCTCAGTTCCTAGGATCAGCAGTGACAGACGTGGACAGATTGCTAAAATCACGGACGTGGAAAGTCTCGCCGGGCAGGCCAAGCGCGTTCAAAAAATCAACCGCCTGGCGTATTGCATCAGGACCTTGCTGGGCCGTTGTCCCGATAAATTCAGGAATCGGTAGCCTCAGCGTGTCTTTCTCGGATAGGTTCTTCATCTCTTGTATAATTAAAGGTCGTATGCCGACTGGTGCGGAAGCAAGGCTTACTAAACTTGCCAGTCGCGTGGAAGGATCATCACTCCTAATATTTTTAATATCTTTAGCTACTTGTAATACGTCTGCGGGAATATCACCAAAGGCATGTTGGTGTAATTCCTTCGCGAACGCTGGATCGATAGCAAGTTTGGCGGTGCGTTGAGAGGAATTGGTGCCGCTGCCAGAGGGGCGCAACTTGTTGTAAAACTCATCGAGACTAGTTTTTTCGGGTTCGGCGCGGACTACGTTTACGTATGAGGTGGTATTGATAGGGTTCGTCATGTTGATCCGTGTTCAAGGTTATTTTGAGTTCTCAAGAAGTGTTGAGAAACGAATGGCGGCAAAATTTTCATCGATACGGTCTATAAGCCCGGGTATCGCGCTATTTGGACATGCAGGCAATGTGAATTTGAACGGATTCTCGTTGGACTCGTATTGGACCGCTTCACCTACGTTCGTTTTTCACAGCACCGTTATGCCTTGGATAGGGAATAAATTTAGAACTTCCCTAAGGTTATGAGTATGGGAAAAACCGAAGGGTATTGTATCGGGTAAATACCTGAGCTGCATGGTGTCGTGGTCCCCGCGCGTTCGGCACGAACAGGACGAAGCACTCCAACCTTTTATTTATGTCATGTTTTGACTGGATCCCAGCCTTCGCCGGGATGACGGGCGAGGGAGGCTCAATCCGTTTGCAACTCCGCCACGAAATCGTAAATATCCCCGCGATACCAAGACGTGGTGAACTCCACTACCCTCCCATCATCCAGAAATCCGCGGCGCTCGATATGCAACCCGGCGCTACCCACGGTTACGTGCAGCAAACGCGCTTGCCGCGCACCAAGCAGCACCGCGCGCAAGCGCTGCAAGGCCCGAACGGGCCGGCAGTTGTGTGTCTCCAGCGTTTCGTAGAGCGAGTCGTGCACTTCGTGCGGGTCCGGCAAGATGCTGGCGGGTACCACCGTACGTTCGATCGCCAGCGGTTCGTCTTCCGCATAGCGCACGCGATGCAGGCGGGCGACCAATACGCCGGGTGACAGGTTCAACGCCATCGACTCCTCGGGCGTAACCTCGCCCACACTGCGCTCAAAGAACTCCGAGCGTGGATGCAGACCGCGGGCGCGCAGGTCTTCGGTAAAGCTGGTCAGACGTGACATCGGCTTGATGATGCGCTCGGCCACAAAGGTGCCGGCGCCGTGGCGCTGGGTCAACAGACCTTCCTCGACCAGGCCGGAAATGGCTTTGCGCACGGTTACCCGGGACAAACCCAGGGCCTGTGACAGATCACGTTCGCTGGGCAGGGTATAACCTGGCTCGATGTCCCGGTGCTGGATCACATTGCGGATAGCTCGGCGCAACCGCAGGTAGGCCAGCGGTTGGTGGGTGGTCGTATCGCGGCTAAGGCGCCGGTATTCGTCAGCCAGGGCATTTTGCATAGTTGCAAACCATACCAATGCGTAACCACTGGGACAATGGGTCGGGATCGAAGGCCGTCAATCGGGAATCGGGAATCGGGAATCGGGAATCGGGAATCGGGAATCGGGAATCGGGAATCGGGAAGAGCGGTACACAGACTAGGGCCGGGGTGACGCATTTTACGATTCCCGATTCCCGATTCTCGATTCTCGATTGACGATTCCCGGCACTACATACGATGGCAACGCACAAAAGACTGGTATTGCCTGGTATGTCATTGGTACCATCAAAACTCCCCCGGGTGGCCGCACCTCCGTGGCTGCCAGCATTCATCGAGGTGAGATGTGACTGCACCTGCTCAACCGGTCGACTTGTTCGACCTGGTGATTTTCGGCGGCACCGGCGATCTGGCCGTGCGCAAATTGCTCCCCGCATTGTTCCACCGCTACGTCGATGGCCAGATTCAAGATGGCAGCCGCATCATCGGCGTAGCCCGCGAAGCGCTGGACGAGGACGGTTACCGCAACCAGATTCGTTCCGCGCTCAGCGGCGCGGTGATATCGCAACCGGCCAAGCTGGACGCTTTCCTCAAGCGAGTGCATTACTGCTCGCTGGATGCGCGCAAGGATGAAGGCTGGGACGATTTCGCCAGTCTGCTGGCCAAACAACCTGGTCACGTGCGCGTGTTCTACCTTTCCACCTCGCCGGAGCTGTTTGTCGATATCTGCCAACGCCTGGGTCACTGCGGTCTCAATCAGGACAAGTCGCGCGTCGTGTTGGAAAAGCCGATCGGCAAAGATCTGGCCAGCGCCAACCGCATCAATGATGACGTCGGCCGCGTGTTCGACGAATCGCAGACTTTCCGTATCGATCATTACCTTGGCAAGGAAACGGTGCAGAACTTGCTGGCGTTGCGCTTTGGCAACGCCCTGTTCGAGCCGCTGTGGAACGCCGGCCATATCGACCACGTGCAGATCACCGTGGCCGAGACACTGGGCGTGGAACGCCGTGGTCCGTATTACGACACCGCTGGCGCGCTGCGCGACATGGTGCAGAACCACATGCTGCAATTGCTGTGCATGGTGGCGATGGAGCCGCCGGCTTCGTTGTCGCCTGATTCGGTGCGTGATGAAAAGTTGAAGGTGCTGCACGCACTCAAGCCCATCGATGGTGGCAACGCTTCCCAGTTCACCGTGCGTGGCCAGTACCGCGCGGGTGCGGCACAAGGTCATAGCGTGCCCGGTTATATCGAAGACTTGAATGCTGACAGCAAGGTCAAAGTCGAGAAATCGAACACCGAAACCTTCGTGGCCCTGAAAGCCGAAATCGGCAACTGGCGCTGGTCCGGTGTGCCGTTCTATCTGCGCACCGGCAAGCGCCTGGCTGATCGCGTGTCGGAAATCGTGGTGGCCTTCAAGCCCGTGCCGCACTCGATCTTCACCGCTGCGGCTGGTCCGCTGGCGCAAAATCGCCTGGTGCTGCGTTTGCAGCCGGATGAAGGCGTGAAACTGTGGCTCACCATCAAGCATCCGGGTCCGGGTGGCTTGCGTTTGCGTCATGTGCCGCTGGATATGAGCTTTGCCGAAGCGTTCGGCGTACAACAGCCGGATGCCTACGAGCGTCTGCTGCTTGATGTGGTGCGCGGCAACCCCACGTTGTTCATGCGTCGCGATGAAGTAGAAGCCGCATGGCGCTGGGCCGACCCGATCCTTGCCGCGTGGATGGCAAGCGGTGAAGCACCGCGTCCGTATACCGCCGGCACCTGGGGGCCGAGCGCAGCGGTAGCGCTGATCGAGCGTGACGGCCGCACCTGGGATGAGGATGACGAATAGTGTCTGCCCAGCAACAGCTTCATGTTTTCGAAGATGGCCAGGCACTGGCCATGGCCTTGTCATCGAGTATTGCCGACAAGCTGCGCACGGCCATCGAAGCGCGTGGCGAAGCATGGAT
This sequence comes from Dyella sp. M7H15-1, assembly GCF_004114615.1. Lineage (NCBI taxonomy): Bacteria > Pseudomonadati > Pseudomonadota > Gammaproteobacteria > Lysobacterales > Rhodanobacteraceae > Dyella > Dyella sp. M7H15-1. Next base: position 2,296,805 of record NZ_CP035300.1, on the reverse strand, counting down.
TGCCGTCTCTGGCGGCAGCACGCCCAAGCGTCTGTTTGAAGTGCTTTCCAATGAAGCACTGGATTGGTCGCGCGTTACCGTCACGCTGGTCGATGAGCGCTGGGTGCCCGACACCGACGAGCGCTCCAACGCACGCATGGTGGAAGCCTTGCTGTTGCAGCACAAAGCCGCCGATGCGGAATTCGTGCCGCTGTATGTGGAAACCGCCACCCCGGAGGCTGGCATTGCCGACGTGCGTACGCGCATCCGTGCCTTGAAGCAGCCGCTCGATGTGGTGGTGCTGGGCATGGGGTCGGATGGTCACACGGCATCATTCTTTCCCGGTGGCGATCGCCTCGGCGAAACGCTGGATCTGTCCAACACCGCGCAGGTGTTGCCGATGCGTGCGCCGGGCGCGGGCGAGCCGCGTATAACGTTTACGCTGCGCGAACTGTTGCAGGCGCATGCTCTTTACCTGCACATCCAAGGCGACGACAAACGTGTCGTGCTTGACCAGGCCGAACGGCCAGGCAGTAATTTGCCGATTGCTAGTGTGCTGCGCAATGCGAAGCAGTTGGACATCTATTGGTGTCCGTAATGCATCTGGCATCGCATCCTTCACGTAGGTTGGGTGAGCGCATGCGAACCCCAACACCGCCATACCCATGCTTGTTCGATGTTGGGGTTTGCACCCTAACCTACGCGCGTCAACGCCGAATCCTTTCGGCTGGAGTCTGAAATGAGTTTGCACCCTGTCGTAGCCGAAGTCACCGAACGCATCCGCGAACGCAGTCGCGACACGCGCGCTGCCTATCTGGATCACATCGATGGTGCCGCCATCGAAGGCACACATCGCGCACGTCTATCCTGTGGCAACCTTGCCCATGGCTTTGCTGCCTGCGGTGTGCAGGACAAGGCCGCGCTGCGCGAAGGCCACACACCCAATATCGGCATCGTTACCGCGTACAACGACATGTTGTCGGCGCATCAGCCGTACGAGCGCTACCCTGCCTTTATCCGTGAGATAGCGCGCGATGCCGGCTTCACCGCCCAGGTCGCCGGTGGTGTGCCGGCGATGTGCGATGGCGTGACGCAGGGGCGTTCCGGCATGGAGCTGTCGCTGTTCTCGCGCGATCTGATTGCGATGGCGACGGCCGTGTCGTTGTCGCATGACATGTTCGACGGTGCGCTGTACCTGGGCATTTGCGACAAGATCGTGCCGGGCCTGTTGATTGGCGCGCTGAGCTTTGGTCATTTGCCGGGCGTATTCGTGCCCAGCGGGCCCATGCCCAGCGGCATCACCAACGAACAGAAATCGAAAGTGCGCCAGGCCTATGCAGAAGGCAAGGCAAGCCGCGCGCAATTGCTGGAAGCAGAGGCCAGCTCCTACCACGCGCCGGGCACCTGCACGTTCTACGGCACGGCCAACTCCAACCAGATGCTGATGGAGATCATGGGCCTGCATCTGCCGGGTGCGAGTTTCGTTGCGCCGGATACGCCGCTGCGCGATGCGCTCACCGCCGAAGCGGTGCGTCGCAGCGCCTCGCTAGGCAAGCACGGCGACCATCTTCCGATTGGCCACATCATGGATGAGCGCGCTATCGTCAACGGCGTGATCGGCCTGCATGCTACCGGCGGCTCTACCAATCATCTGTTGCATCTGGTCGCCATTGCGGCGGCGGCAGGTATCGCGCTGCGCTGGGAAGACTTCGATGCATTGTCATCCGTGGTGCCCCTGCTGGCACGTGTGTATCCCAACGGCTATGCCGACGTGAACCAGTTCCATGAAGCTGGTGGCATGGGCTTCCTGATCGACCAATTGCTCAGCGCCGGCCTGTTGCACGGTGATGCACGTGCGATTACCGGCGGCACGCTGGCTGATTACGGCAAGGTGCCGGCGCTGGATGAATCCGGCCATCTCATCTGGACGCCGGTGCTCAAGCAAAGCGGCAATCGCGGCGTGCTGCGCGGTATCGATGAACCGTTCCGCCTGGATGGCGGTTTGCGCATGGTGCACGGCAATCTCGGCCGCGCTGTGATCAAGGTGTCCTCGGTGCCGGAGGATCGCTTGGTGATCGAAGCGCCGGCAGTGGTGTTCCACGATCAGGACGACATCAAGCGTGCCTTCGATCGTGGCGAGCTTGATCGGGATTTCATAGCGGTGGTGCGTTTTCAGGGGCCGCGTGCGATCGGAATGCCGGAGCTACACAAACTGACGCCGACGCTCGCTGTCTTGCAGGATCGCGGCCATCGCATTGCCTTGGTGACCGACGGACGCATGTCCGGCGCTAGTGGCCGCGTGCCGGCAGCGATCCATGTCACGCCGGAAGCGGATGATGGAGGCCCGATCGCGAAGATCCGCGATGGCGACATCATCCGCCTCGATGCGATGCACGGTCAGCTTGATGTGCTGGTGGATGCGGGCGAATTCGCCGCACGCACGCCAGCCATCGAGGACCTATCCAGGCATCAGCGCGGCATGGGACGTGAATTGTTCGGCATGTTCCGCCGTAACGCGATGGCGGCTGATCTCGGCGCTGGCGTGTTGTAACGCAGGTTCGTTCCCCCCTTCGGGGAGGGGGCTAGCCCTTCGCCACGGCAAAACGTTCGATAACATGCAGGCCGAATCATGAACATTGAAGCAAAGCAACAGCAAGTCGAAACCACCATGCGCCTCGCACCGGTGATCCCGGTCGTCATCATCGATGATGCGAAGCATGCCGTGCCCATGGCGCGCGCCCTGGTGGCGGGTGGTATTCCCGCCATTGAAGTCACCTTGCGCACGCCTGCCGCACTCGATGCCATTCGCGCCATCGCCCGTGAAGTGGAAGGCGCCGTGGTAGGTGTCGGTACGGTGCTTTCGGCCAAAGACCTGCATGCCGCCGAACAGGCGGGCGCACGCTTTGCCGTATCGCCCGGTGTCTCGCCCAACCTGCTCGCCGCCGCGGACGACAGCGCATTGCCGCTGTTGCCCGGTGCGGCAACCGCCAGCGAAGCGATGAACTTGCTGGAGCGTGGCTATCGTCACCTGAAGTTCTTCCCCGCGGTGCCTGCCGGTGGCGCCAAATTGCTGGGCGCGTGGGCCAGCCCGCTGCCGCAACTGCGCTTCTGTCCCACGGGTGGCATTTCGCTTCTCAGCGCACCGGACTTCCTGGTCCTGCCCAACGTGCTTTGTGTCGGCGGCTCCTGGCTTACGCCGAATGAAAAGTTGAAAAGCAGCGACTGGAGCGGGATCGAGCAACTGGCGCGTGAAGCGGCCTTGCTGAAAGGCGTGATCGCTTGATCGAACTTTGACATTGCCGCCTTGAGGCGCGCGCCCACACCTTACGAGGTCACGATCCATGACCACCAAAATCAAAGCAGGCTCGGAAGCCCACAAGGCTCTTTTTTGCAAGCAGTTCATGGACACGTATCAGCACTACGATCCCGAAACGCTGCCATGGCCGACTTTAAGCGATGCGGATCTTGAGCGATTGCGTGGCGTACCGTTCTGGCAGGAGGTGTATCACACCGAACGCCGGGCAGGCGCGATCGTCGATGCGTTTACGCCGCACGTGGCCGATCCGGTCGTTCGTGAGGCCATCGCACTGCAGGGGTTGGAAGAGAGACGTCACGCAGACCTGATCCGGGTCATGATCGAACGTTACGGTATCGATGCCACGCCGCAGTCGCTGGAAGCCTTTCCCGACGATCTGGAAACGGCGTTCATCGACTTCGGTTTTGGTGAATGCCTGGATGCGTTTCTGGGCTTTGGCGCATTCAAGTCAGCACGCCAATCCGAATTCCTGCCTGCCAGTCTGTTCGATATTTTCGACACGCTGATGTTCGAAGAAACGCGACATATCGTCTTCTTCATCAACTATATGGCGTGGCGCGAACGGCAACGCGGCCTGGGCAGCGTCCGGCGCGCTCTCAAATCGACACGGTTCTACGCCAGGGCCGGCGGTCGCCTGATGGGGATGGTCAAGCGCGGCCAGGAGCCGAACGACGGCAAGGACTTTGCCGTGACGCAAGCCAACCTGTTCCTCGAAGGGTTTTCGTTCCGCGGTTTCGTTGAAGACTGCTATCGCGAAAATGCACGCCGCATGAGCGAATTCGACCCGGAACTGATGCAGCCGCGGCTCCTTCCCACCATGGCCGGCCTGGCACTTCGCGGGTTAAGGGCGTGGGATTTTGCGCGTTCGCCACTACGGAAATCGGGCCGTGCCAATCAGTCCGCGTAATAAGTGTTGCCCGCATGAATCATCACAGTGACGCGCCGTTTGCTGGCGCGTACCTCAGCTCTTCTGAGGCATTTGCCACGGCGCGTACTGCCAGCAGCTTTGGTAATACGTTTTCAGGATGCGATCGAGTCCATGGAGTTCGAATTCAAAGCCATAACGAAGTGTGCTGTTCTTGTCGCGGACCCATGCGCCAATGCTATGCGCAGTGATGAGATTGCCAAGTTGCGTGGAAGGGTAATCGCGCGTGATCACCACGGACTGGTCATGGACGGTCGCGTTCTCCTGCTGCTGCGGGAGACTCTCGTTGCGATTGATCTCGAAGAAAGAACGGGCGGCGCGCGCAACGATCTGCCTGGCATGATCCGCCCCAACCGTGTTGTAGGCCGTGAGCGTTACGTTTCCCTGCTTGCACTGCAAAGTCATGCGATGTTCGCCGCCACGCTTTACTTCGTTGAGCACTAGGTAAGGCGCTCCGGATTGAACCTGGTAGGTAGCCATGAGCGGAAGGCGCCCGTTGTTCGCTAGGCGCGTTGAAATCATCTGGTCGGCGCTGAGCCACGCCAGCCCGTCGCGCGAGGCCGTCAACATCGACGTGAGTGCGGCGGCATCGATATCCATGTCTTTCAGATAGGTCGTCACGTCATCCGGCGTCTGCGGAGCGGAACCCGCACCGGCCGGCTTAGGGTCGCTGACCTGATGGGTGGGGAAGCCAATGCGGTCGGCACCTGTCGGCGCCCAGCGATACAGTCCACCCAGGTAGGCATAGGCGCATGCATCGATACATGTGGCAGGTTTGCCTGCCCCCACATGTCGAGGCAAGCGAGGCGTGCCCAGATGCGTCACCATCGAGTCTTCGCGAAACTGCCGACCCAACGCCATGCCTGCGGCGATATCGCCACCGGAGGCATTCAGATAGACATCGGAGCCGGTGGCGATCTTGCCTGACCTCACCATCGCCTCGAAACGTTGCGACGCGTCGGCATCGATGACGCCGGAGAGATAAACCTGCGGTGCTTTGGCAAGGGTCAGCGTAAGACGATCGTTGTTGACCTGAATGGTGAGCTGACTCTGGCTCTGGTTGCTTTTGTACGTGGGCGTACCCGCGTTTTCTGCGAGGAGGTTCCGCGCTGGCGCTAGGCAAGCCAACAGTGGCAACACGCCAAACCAGGCGTAGCGGCGATGTTTTATCCAGCGGATGGAATATGTATCGGCGTAACGATGCTGCACTTCGGCTCCTGGACCCGAAATCATTCGGTGACGGCGGTCGCATAGTTTCCTGCCCGCCGGATGTCTTACAGGTGAACGCGGCCTTTAGGTGAAACACGCTCGTCATTCAACGCAAGAACGTTCGCGCAATCCAATTAACTCAGAATGAGGTAAGCCCCCGGCTTTGCCGGGGGACTCACCAAGGTTTGACCTATACGGCGGTCGTAGTGAACCTGAAATCTCGACCAAGAGACGAGGTTCACGATGAAAGAGTATCAAAGCTTGAGTCATGCCCGTTGGGACTGTAAGTACCGCGTGGTGTTCATTCCCAAGCGGAGAAAGAAGCAGGTGTTTGGAGAGTTACGCAAGCACTTGGGCGAGGTCTTCCACGAGTTGGCTTCGCACAAGGAATCGCAGATTGTGGAAGGCCACCTGATGAGCGACCACATTCACATGTGCATCAGCATTCCGCCGAAGTATGCAGTGTCGAACGTGGTGGGTTACCTCAAGGGTAAGAGTGCCATCACCATTGCGTGCAAGTTCGGAGGACGGAATCGAAACTTCACTGGGGAGTCGTTTTGGGCACGAGGCTATTTCGTCTCGACGGTGGGCTTGGACGAAGCGATGGTGAGGGCATACATCCGAAACCAAGAGCAAGAGGATGAACGTTACGACCAGATGAAGCTGGGCGTGTAGCCCGCCGCCTTCAGGCGGCTCACGCTGTTATCGCCCCTTTGAGGGGCTCACCCAATAAAGCCCCCGGCTTTGCCGGGGGATACTTACTTGCGAATTCGCGGCAATCGCGATCACTCAGAAAAAATTGCCTTTTTCCCGTTTCTTTCTTGGTTTTTCACTCGGCAACAACGAGCACCGTCCTACGCTTCCGCGGCCATTTGGCAACCCCTGGGGAGGGGAGCACTTCGTTAGTTTCCTCACAATCTCTTCTTTCACTTTCATTGACTACCTGGGAGTTGCTTCCATGAATAGAGCAGATTCGACGGGAAAATATCTAACAAAGGGAATTTCCGGGCTGGCTCGCAAAACATGTGGGCTTTCTTTTTCCTTGGCGATGGTCATGGGGGTGGCCAGCGCTGCACATGCCGCGCAGTTCATGACGCATCATGTGCGTGACGCAGTGAGTGAGGCAACCACCAAGCAACTGGGCGATCTGCCCGCCAACAAACGGATGAGCATCGATGTTGTATTGCCGCTACGCGATCAGGCAGGTCTTGACCAATTCGTGGCTGATATTGCCAATCCGATGAGTCTGCAGTATCGCCAATACCTCACGCCGGAAGAGTTCGCCGCTCGCTTCGGCCCCACCCAGAATGACTACGACACGGTGGTGCAGTATCTGAAGCAGTATGGGTTCACCGTGACAGGCGGTCGTCTTGAGAGCAGGGACGTGCAGGCGGTGGGGCCGGTCTCCGCGGTGGAAGCGGCGTTCAACGTAAAGATGCACATCTATCAGCATCCCACCGAAAACCGCATGTTCTACAGCGCGGATCGCGAACCGACCACCTCGCTGGCGATTCCACTATGGCACGTATCGGGTCTGAACAACTTCTCCATTCCGCACCCGCTATACGTGAAAAAGAGCGACTACGCCGCGCCGGAGGCCATGGTACCGCTTGCCACTACTGGCTCGGGTCCTTCCGCTTCGTTCCTGGGCAGCGATATGCGCGCAGCCTATTACGGCGGCACAACACTTACTGGCTCCGGCCAGACCCTGGGCTTGTTGGAATACGAGGGCATCAACACCTCCGACGTGCAGTTGTATTACACAGGTGCCAAGCAAACCAATCCAAATAACCTCAAGGTAGTCTCCACCGATGGTACGGCGACCACTTGCACGGGCAGTTGTACCGACATCGAACAGACCATCGACACGACACAGGCCCAAGGTATGGCGCCGAAGCTGAGTCAGGTGACGATGTATGTGGGCTCCACCGACACGGCCATCATCGGTGCGATGGTCACGAATGCGGATGGCCCGTTGCCGCAGACCATCAGTTGCTCGTGGGGATGGACGCCGGATGATCCGACCACGCTTAACCCGTACTGGAAACAAATGCAGGCGCAGGGACAAACTTTCTTTGCGGCATCCGGTGACAGCGGTAATTGGTCATCACGCGTCGAAGCATGGCCGGCAGACGCGGCTTACGTCATTAGCGTGGGCGGCACCGACCTCACCACGGCAAGCGCTGGCGGCGCGTGGAAATCCGAAACAGCCTGGTCAAACAGCGGTGGCGGCATTTCGCCGGATAACATCCCCATTCCGAGCTGGCAACAGATCAAAGGCGTGATCAATGCCAGCAACAAGGGGTCGACGAAATATCGCAATGGTCCGGATGTATCGGCCAATGCCAACTACACCTACTATGCGTGCGGCAATGGCAGTTGTACCGCCAACGAATACGGCGGAACCAGCTTCGCCGCACCACTGTGGGCAGCGTATATGGCACTGGCCAATCAACAGGCCAAAACGAATGGCCAAGCGTATCTTGGAACCTTCAACGCCACGGTTTATGCGGAGAATGAGTCCGGCGGCAAGCTGACCAGCACCTATACGGCCAACTTCCACGATATTACCAGTGGATCGAACGGTAAATTCTCCGCCGTAACGGGCTATGACCTGGTCACTGGCTGGGGCAGCATGAAGGGAGCGGGTTTGATCAACACGTTCTATCCGTAAACGCACTGAGTTTCTTTGGCATCTTGCCAGGCCCGGGTCTATTCCTGGGTCTGTTTTTCATTGACTACTTGGGAGTAGCTTCCGATGAATAGACCAGATTCGATGGGAAAATATTCAACACGGAGAATTTCCAGCTTGGGCCGCAAAACACGCGGCCTTTCGTTTGTTATCGCCATGGCATTGGGTGCCGCCGGTGCGGCGCATGCTGCTCAGTTCATGACGCACCATGTGCGTCAGGCGGTGAGCCAGGCGACTGCGCACCAGGCGGGCAGTTTGCCCGCCAACAAGCTCATGGCCATCGATGTGGTGCTGCCGGTACGCGATCAGGCCAGCCTCGATCAGTTCGTGGCGAACGTCAGCAATCCACTTAGCCTGCAATATCGCCAGTACGTCACGCCGCAAGAGTTCACCGCTCGGTTTGGCCCGACGCAGAATGACTACGATACCGTCAAGAACTACCTGACCAAGTATGGCTTCACCATCACCGGCGGTAGCCGCGATAGCATGGACGTCAAGGTTGTCGGCCCCGTTTCGGCTGTGGAAGCAGCCTTCAACGTGAAGATGCACACCTACCAGCATCCCACCGAGAATCGCATTTTTTTCAGTCCTGATCGCGAACCGACTACCGCGCTGGCGATTCCGTTATGGCACGTGTCGGGTCTGGACAATTATTCCATGCCGCACCCGCAGTTCGTGAAGAAGGGCGAATACGCCGCTGCCCACGGCATGTCGCCAGATGCGGTGGTTTCGCATGCCACGACCGGTTCGGGTCCATCGGCTTCCTTCCTGGGCAGCGACATGCGTGCGGCCTATTACGGTAATGGTTCGCTTACCGGTGCGGGCCAGACCGTGGGCCTGTTCGAATACGAGGGCATCAACACCTCCGACGTGCAGTTGTACTATACGAATGCCAAGGAGACGAATCCGAATAACCTCACCGTCGTTTCCACCGATGGCACCTCCACCACTTGCACTGACAGCGCAACCTGCTCCTCCGACGGCGAGCAAACCCTCGATGTAACGCAGGCGCAGGGCATGGCGCCGGGCCTGTCACACGTGATTATGTTTGTCGGCGCCACCGATACCGCGATCATCAGCGACATGACCACCTACAGCCCGCTGCCGCTGACCATTGGCTGCTCGTGGGGCTGGACGCCAGAAGACGCGTCGACGCTCGATCCCTATTTTGAAAAAATGGCTGCGCAGGGCCAGAGCTTCTTCGTCGCGTCCGGCGACTCCGGCGAGTGGACCAAGAGCGGCAATGCCGAATCGTGGCCAGCTGACGATGCGCACATCATCAGCGTGGGTGGCACCGATCTCACCACGGCCAGCGCCGCTGGCGCATGGAAGTCGGAAACCGCGTGGAGCGATTCATCGGGTGGTATCTCGCCGAATGACATCGCGATTCCCTCGTGGCAGAAGATCTCCGGTGTGATCACTTCCACCAACAAGGGTTCGACGACGTACCGTAACGGTCCGGACGTATCCGCCAATGCGAACTTCACCTTCTACACCTGCGCCATGGGTAGCTGCCAAGCCAACGAGTATGGTGGCACCAGCTTTGCGGCGCCGATGTGGGCAGGCTTTATTGCGCTGGCCAACCAGCAGATCGCCAGTAACGGAAGCACGGCTTACGTGGGGTTCCTCAACCCGACCATCTATGCCAACAACGCGCCTGGAGGCTCGACCTACACGACGACCTTCCACGACATCACCAGCGGCAAGAACGCGAAGTACTCTGCCGGAACCGATTATGACCTGGTCACCGGCTGGGGTAGTCCACGGGCTGCCCTGATCACGAATCTGGTGCAGTAACACACCAGAGGAACCGACACGAGAACGTCGATAGGCCCGGCAGCAAATGCTGGGCCTTTTTTAGCGTGGACAGCTTGGAACATCGATTCGCCGTTGGCAGCACGAGCACGCCACGCTCACTTTAGTATGCTTCCGGGGCATAGGCCACTGACGCGTTTAAACAGCCTGCGAAATGCAGCCTCGCTGCTGTAGCCAAGCCGCTCGGCAATGGTGCCCACCGACAGTTGCCGATCGCGCAGCAAACGCTCGGCGATGCTGACGCGCCACTGCGTTACGTATTGCATGGGCGGCATCTTCATCAATTGCGCAAAACGTTCGGCAAACGCGGAGCGCGACATGCAGGCCAGCGAGGCCATCGATTGCATGGTCCACGGGCGCCCGGGGTTTTCGTGCACGGCCTGCAGCACTTTGCAGATGCGGCCGTCGACCAATGCGGCGAACAGACCGCGGTGATCGGTATTGCGGTTGGCGTAGTCGCATACCGCCAGCGTGAAAAGCGTGTCAGCCAACTTATTCAGCAACACCTGGCGACCTGCTACACCGGAATTGACCACGTCCACCATCATGGAGGTGAGGTGCCGGAATACCTTGTCAGCCTCGGCCGCACGAACCACAAGGCATGTAGGTAGCGCATGGCTGAGCGGATGCTGGGTGCGGTTGGAGAAATGCAGTTCGCCACAGATCAGGCTGGTAGGGATTCCTTCCTGCTCATGGTGTGCACTAAGTCGATGTGGATCGCCGTGCGGAAGAACGACCAGGTCACCGGCTTTGAGGTGCAAGGCTTCAGTCAGCGCGCTGCTTTCGATCAGGCATTCCCCCGCGCCTACGAGATGGAACAGCCCGCATTCATAGCGCGGCTCGTCCATAAACCACTCGCCGCAATAGTGCTGCTCGGCCACGACGTCGACCCGCAGCATCGACTGGTTGAGTAGGGACTCCAGAGCTGGCGGCACAGACGTGGGGTGTGCGATTCCGCCAAGTGCTGGCGAAGGTTCGATATACATATCTGGGGCTTCCGTGGCTTGACGTTATGCTTGTTATTCGCAGAAAGCCAGCAAGGGTTACATGGCGCCGAGGCACCCTTGGCACGGGTTACTGCACAAGTGTCCAGCCACGAATCAGTCCGAATTCCAGCCAGTTCTGCAGCAGGCTGACTATGCGGAGTATGGCGGCTTCCTCGCCATGGTAGTGGGCTAGGTGTCTACAGAGCGTCGCAACGGATTCCCCACGTATGGCCGCTCCCAGCACTTGCCACTCATCGTCTTCCAACCAGCGATAGTGCACGGTCATGGCCTTGCGCCAAACCAGAATCTGCCGCTGCTTGGCAAAGCGGCGTAGGCGAGGGCGTGCATCGCCACGATCGGCGGCACGCCGGAATGCGTCGGTGTGGTAGCTACAGGTGACGACCTGCAGATTGTGCTGCAGCGATAACTCCAATGTGGCCCATGCATCCGGCGGGACTCCGGATAGATCGGCGATGTTTTTGCTTGATTCATCCGCCGCGTCGAACGCAGTGGAAATGGCCCAGTCCAGGCGCGCCATCTCAGCCAATTGAGGCTTGTCCCGCCAGGGCATGGCGTAGTCGAGGAAAGCAGCAAGACCGGCACCGTACCAGCGAATGTTGTAGTGCCCGGACGGATGTGCTTCAACGTATTTGTTCAATAGCGTGTCGAATTGCCGCCCCGCCATGCATTGCAGGCCGGCGAACTCCGCCTTCAGCGCATCACGCAGCCGAATGCGATAGCCTTGCCGGTAAACCGCCAGGCGACTGTCGGTGTCGGCGATGTGATCGTCGCGAATGCTCGTCAGCGGCAAGGGTTTCTCGGCCAGCACCGCTTGCAGCATCTGCATCTGGATAGCCTGCAGTGAACTCATGCGGCCGCCTGCAACAATGGTTCCGCCAACGCACGGGCATGCTCCAGTTCGGTCATCAATTCGGCCAGTGGTGGGAAATTATCGTCGCGTTCAATCATGGTCGAGACGCGGCCGAAGCGGCGCACGGCCTCGATGTACAAGTCCCACACCGCGTTGGAAACAGGCGCGTCATGGGTGTCGATAATCAATGGTTCGCCTTGCTCGTAACCGGCAAGATGGAATTGCTGCACGCGCGATACAGGGATGCCGCGCAAGTAATCCATCGATGAGAAACCATGATTCGTAGCGCTGACATGCACATTGTTGACGTCGAGTAGGATCAAACAGTCAGAACGCTCGGCAACTTCGGCGAGAAACTCCCACTCCGTTAGTTGTGAATCGGCGAAGCTTACGTAACTGGAAACGTTCTCCAGTAGGATGCGGCGCTTGAGCGTATCCTGCACGTGCTTGATGCGACTCACCACGTGATCGAGTGCTTCCTCGGTATAAGGCAGTGGCATCAGGTCGTGCAAATGGACGCCTTGCACACCGGTCCAGCACAGGTGATCCGATATCCATGCGGGTTCGATACGCCGTGCCAGCGCGCCGAGTCGTGCTAGATAGTCTTCGTCGAGCGGGTCGGTGCTTCCAATGGACAATGAAACGCCATGCATGACCAGCGGGAAGCGCTCACGAAAACGTTCCAGCCACACCAGCGGCAGCCCGCCGTTCACCATGTAATTTTCCGAAACCACTTCCAGCCATTCCACCTTGCTGGGATCGGCGAGCAGCGCTTCATAATGTTCAACGCGCAAACCAAGTCCATAGCCGAGGTACGGCCGCGAATCAGTGTGCTCGATGGATGTCATAACCATGACGATATTCGCCAGCTTGGAAAAGCGGGTTGCGTACGGGTGGTATGCAACCCGCCGGGAGCATTACTTCTTGGCCTCGGCCTGCGCTGCGTCGCAGTCAGCCTGAGTCTTCTGCATTGTGAAGCCTTGGCCCTTGCACGAGTTCTGGCCCTTGCATGCATTAGTGGCCTGCTTGCAGGCACCGTGGCCTTTACAGGATGAAGAGTTCATGCACTTCACTGGGGCCTGGTCACCGGCAGCAGTGCCCACAGGAGCAGCATTCACTGCAGCGGCGGCGAACAGACCGGCCACCATGACGGCCATGGCGCTGGCGTTGACTGTCTTGATCTTCATATCTATGGCTCCTAAAAGGTTTTGGTCGCCGCGGTGCGGCGCGAAAGAACGTCGTATCCGCTACATGGGCATGGCCCGTGTGTTGGTTTCGACCGGCTCATTGTGTTGCTTCGGTCCGTCGACGGCTGCATCCATGAGTCCCGCTTTTATGCCCGATCATCCGGTCCATGCCTGGCATCATTTGGATCTTGGGCAAGAAACCCTGGATGCCTGGACATGGCAGGCATGAGCGGGGTACCGGCATGATGCACTCACTTCATTCAAAGGAATATATGCAATGCGTCAATTTATGGCAGCGAAGGCATCCCGCCTATTGGAGATTTTGCACGCCGGGCGCTGGCTGGGGCCGTTGGTGGTACGTGTGGTCTTCGGTTACTTCTGGCTGGAGACGGGCATCGCCAAAGTGCATAACCTGGATGGGTTCACCCAACGCTTCGTTGGCTGGGGTGTTCCCTTCCCGGCTTTCAGCGCTGCGTTGTCGGCCTGGACGGAATTGCTGGGCGGCCTGCTGCTGATGCTCGGCCTGTTCACGCGTCTGGTCACCATTCCGATGATCATCAACATGATCGTCGCGGTGACGCTGGTGGTGTCGAGCAATCTGATGGGGCTGGATGACTATGTCGAGGCCGACGAGGTGGTCTATACGCTGATCTTCTTCTGGTTCCTGGTAGCAGGGCCGGGCAAGGTTAGCCTGGATACGCTGGTCGCACGCTGGTTGGGTATCCGTACCCAGTCCTGATCAGTGTGCCAAGAACGACGGTAGCCATTTGATGGCAATACCCCACATGACTATCGCGATCAATATGCGAATTCCTTGAACACCGGATCGACGCTGCCGTTCCATTCGCCGTGGAAGAGCTCCAGCTTGCGTTCGGCGGGCGTCTGGTTGGAGTCCACGATGTCGATCAGTGGCTCGAGAAAAATGCTTTCGTCCGCGTCATGGCGGTTGAGCCGGTTGCGGCGCTTCAAGCCGTGCGCGGCGATCTGTAAGGTTTCGCGTGCAAGATCGCGCACGGTTCCGTTGCGGAATGGGAGTTTCAATCCGTGCTTCGGCACGCCGTCGCGCAGGGCATGGCGTTCCACGTGCGTGAAGTCCTTCACCAGATCCCACGCGGCATGCAATGCATCGTCGTCATAGAGCAGACCCACCCACAACGCGGGCAGAGCACACAGGCGGTTCCACGGACCGCCATCCGCGCCGCGCATTTCAAGATACTGTTTCAGACGCACTTCCGGGAAGGCGGTGGTGAGATGGTCGGCCCAATCTTTCATTGTTGCACGCGTGCCGGGCAGGGCATCCAGTGTGCCAGCCATGAAGCGCTTGAAGTCCTGTCCAGCCAGATCGATGTAGCGGCCATCCTGATAACTGAAATACATCGGCACGTCGAGGATGTAATCCACATAGCGCTCGTAACCGAAGCCGTCTTCGAACACAAAGTCGAGCATGCCAGTGCGATCGGCATCGGTATCGGTCCACACGTGCGAGCGATACGAAAGATATCCGTTGGGTTTGCCTTCGGTGAACGGCGAATCGGCAAACAGTGCCGTGGCGACCGGTTGCAGCGCGAGGCTGGTGCGGAACTTGCGCACCATGTCGGCTTCGTTGCCGAAATCCAGGTTCACTTGCACCGTGCAGGTGCGCGTCATCATGTCTAGGCCGAGCGAGCCGACCTTGGGCATGTATTCGCGCATGATCTTGTAGCGTCCTTTGGGCATCCACGGCATGTCATCGCGGCGCCATTTGGGCTGGAAGCCCATCCCGAGGAAGCCCATCCCGAGGCCGTCCGCCACGGAGCGCACCTCTTCCAGATGCGAGTTCACTTCGCAGCAGGTTTGATGGATGGTTTCCAGCGGTGCACCGGATAGCTCCAACTGGCCGGCCGGCTCCAGGGTGATGTTGGCTTTGCCACGAGTCAATGCGACCGGTGTTTCGCCCTCGCGGGTGATTTCCCAGTCGTAGCGCGCAGCAATACCTTCCAGCAGGGCGCGAATGCCACGCTCGCCTTCGAACTCAGGGGGGCACAGAGCCTGCCCAGAACTTGATCCAGGGGCATCGGTGCGGAAGCCGAACTTTTCGTGTTCGGTGCCGATTCGCCATGCGTCGCGCGGTTTCTCGCCGGCGGCTAGGTAGTCGATCAGTTGCTGGCGACCGTGGATCGGGGTGCTCTTGACGGCACTGGGTATGGACACGTGGCATGCCTCACGGAGGGAGCCTTCGACTATGGTGGTGCGGCACCGCCATGAAAAGGGGGGGGGGGGGATGAAAAAATTGTACCTGACAGTACAACTACAAGGATGTCGGTTTGATCAGGCAGCAACGCTGGCGCTTACGCCACTTCAATCAATCCTGCCGCAAAATACATTGCCATCACCGCCAACGCCCACAGCGAAGCATTCGGCCAACGTCAGCAATCGCTGTTCCACCCAGGCTTTTCGGTGCTCGTAAGAGCGCCCGCTATAGGAGTCCTCCCCACAGGGGAAGTTACGTCTGCCTACTGTAAAAATATTCACGGATTTTTTATGGCGATTCTGGTGCCATTCGCAAGCAACTTCACCCCCCTTTCACGCTGGGACGGGGCGCCGGGGTTCAAGAGGTTCATGACGTTGAGATCAGGCTGACCGTTTCCCAAGGAGCGGCAAGAAAAGGAACTCCACAACCAGCAACCTGGCCAATCTCCCCGCGACGGGCACGTATACGGTGGTGTTCTACACCGCCATAGGCATTCCAGCCCATGCGCAATTAACGCTAATACCCCAGTAAAACGGATCAACACGGATCGAGCGATGAGTGGTCATGCCACGGCATGCCTAAAAGGACATTGATGATGAAAGTCAGGGAAACGCGCTGGAGTGGCGCACGGGTGGTCGGGATGATGGCGAGTGTCATCCTGCTGAGCGTGGTCGCCGTGTCGTTGCCAAAGGCATCGTCGCCCGAACGGGTCACGACCCATCATCACGCATACGTGCTACCCGCCTCGGCCGACATCCGTCGCACGCTCCTGCCCGACGGGCGCTTGCTTGAGGTGCATGGCGGAGAAGGTCTCGCTTATCTCCTTGATGAGGGCCAGCGCCTTCCCGTGAAACTGCCGGAAGCTCGTCGCTTCGGCTCGGTCACGGTGATGCCCGGTGGCGACGTGCTGCTCTGGGGCGGTGTCGATGCGCAAGGCCACATGCTGGACAACGGCGAATGGTTCCATCCATCCACGCAGCATTTCGTGCGCACGGGCGCGTTGGACTTGCCGGCGCGTGCCGGCCACACGCTTACCGTGCTGACGGATGGCAGCGTGCTGATGACGGGCGGTTGGTCGGTCGACGGCAAACCCGCGACCCTGTCTGTGGTGTGGCAGCCGCAAACCCGTCAGATCACGCTGCTGAGCAAGGCTGTATCACCGCGCATGGAAGCCAAGGCCACCTTGCAAAGCGACGGCTCTGTCGTGATCGAAGAGGGGGTCGATGAGCACGGCCTGCCGATCCACGAAGCGTGGCAATACGATCCCACAACGTCACGATGGTGGGTCGGCGTCACCGCGCCGGCCAAACCGGCATCGCTGATCACAAAAACCTCCCCCGACCAAAACACCACGTCCGCTTCCCTTCACGGCCCGCTGGTGATGCGCTTTGCAGCCCCTGTCGACGTGCGCCAACTCAACGATGGCGCGGTGACCTTGCTCGGTCCGGAAGGCGCGGTGCCAGTCAAGGCGATAGGCACCGAGGGTGGCCGCCTGGCCTTCGTGCAATTGCCGGATGATCTGTATCCCGGCTCGCGCTATACGCTGTTCGTGAAGGGCTTGCACACCGCAACCGGCGAGGCGGTGCCGTACACCGCGGTGGGCTTTACCACCGCCAGCCACGATGTCACTGGCGTGGTGTTGGCTGGGTCGGGGGCGCGTCCGGCAGCGAACACGCCGACGTCCTCGGAAACCGCTCTGCCCCCGCTCTATGTGATGGCCGGTGGCGGGCATGCGACATGCACGGGCGATCAACTTTGCCGAGATCACGGCTTCGTACGCGACGGGGCGTTCTATCCCGGCAAGAACAATGCGCCGGATGCAACAGGCGCCCACTGGCGCCTGTATGCCAAGTACCAACACCTGCCCGACACGCGTGCGCTGGAAGCGGCACTGCCAAAAAATATCACCGCATTCATCGGCCAAGTGCGCCAGATCGACGAAACGCCTGTCGCCAACGTGGCGGTGAGCATTGGCGATCAGATCGTGAAGACGGATGCGCAAGGTATATTCGTGCTGAAAGATCTTCCCGCCGGACGGCAGGAACTCTTCGTGGATGGCGACTCGGCCAACCATGGTCATGTGACATACGGTCGTTTTGTGGTCGGCGCCGACGTGAAGGCCCACGCCATCAGCCACATGCCATTCGTGATGTACCTACCACGCATCCTGCCGCGCGACGAGATCGCATTGCCGACACCGACCCCGCGCGAAGTGGTGCTTGAGCACCCGGACATGCCGGGACTGGAGCTACATATCCCTGCCGGTGCGGTGTTCAAGGATCGACAAGGCAAGGTGCTCACGCATATTGCGCTGGTGCCTACGCCGGTCGATCACGCGCCGTTCCCGTTGCCCGACAACTTCCCGATGTACTTCACCCTCCAGCCGGGCGATGCGGTGATGCAAGGGCTGACGCCGGAAGCCGCCAAGGGCATCCGCGTGGTCTACCCCAACTATGGCCAAGCGAAGGCCAACACGGCGGCTGATTTCTGGGTGTATAGCGCCCAAGACGGCTGGCAGATGTACGGCACTGGACATGTTTCTACCGACACCCAACATCTCGCACCCGATCCCGGCGTGGCGCTGACGCTTGCCTTGGGTGCGGGTGCGTCGATCAGCAGCGCCGCCGGAGGGACGGAGCAAAAGGTTTGCAATGCGCAAAGGGGCGAGCCGATCGACCTGCAAACCGGCATCCTGTTTCACGAGTGGGACGATCTGGCCATTCGCGACATCCTGCCGTTGACGCTGACCCGTACGTATAACTCGGCGAGTACGGCCTCGCAGATGTTCGGCATCGGTGGCAACAGCAACGTCGGCATGCATCTGGCCGGCACCACGCCCAACAACGATCACACCTTCAACACGGTGCAGATGGTGTTGCCGTGCGGCGAGGGGGTGAACTTCCATTTGGTCAGCGGTTCGGCCAATTGGCCGTTCCCGGCCGGTACCGTGTGGGAGCACACCGACACCGATTCGTCGCTGTATGGCGCCACCCTGCAGTTCGTCTACGACACCACGCCCAGCGCCGCCCATTGGATCGTGACGATGAAGGACGGCACGCAATACGCCTTCACCAATCATGTGCCCAACAGCCTGTCGTGGATACAAGACCGCTACGGCAACCAGATTCAATACACCTACAACGGCGGCCTGCTCGAACAAGCCCTCTCACCCAGCGGCCGCACCCTCACCTTCAACTACGACAGCGGTAACCGCGTCACTAGCGCCGTCGACCACAGCGGCCGCACCCTCGGCTATGCCTACAACAGCGCCGGAAGCCTGACCACGGTCACGTACCCGGACAACACCACCGAGCAATACACCTACGACGCCAACCACCACATGCTCACCATGCAGGATCGGCGCGGCCATGTGTGGGTGACCAATCAGTACGACGCCAATGGAAGAGTGACCAAGCAAACCTACGCCGACAACACGTCCTATCAGTTTGCCTATATCACTGACAGCAACAACGTCGTCACGGCGACCACGGTGACCGACCCGAATGGCAACCAGGAGCAGGTCGCCTTCGATCCAGTGAGCAGTTATCCCTCCAGCATCACGGAGGCTTACGGTACCTCGCTGGCGCAGACCGCCACGTTCAACCGTGAGTCGTCGGGCTTACTCGACAGCCAAACGGATGCCCTGGGCCGCACCACCGCCTACGCCCACGATGCGCTAGGCAACGTCACCCGCATTACGCGGTTGTCCGGTACGTCGAATGCGGTGACCACCCGCTTCACCTACACCAACGATTACAACCAGCTCGCCTCGGTGACCGATCCGTTAGGGCATACCACCACCTTCAGCTATACCCATGGCTGCCTCACGGGACGCACCGATGCGTTAGGTCATAGCACCACGATCCAGTGCAATGCCGCCGGCCAGCCGACGACGGTGCAGGATGCGTTGGGCCATACCGTGAGTCTTACTTACCGGGGCTACGACCTGCAGAGTGTTACCGATCCGCTTGGTCGCACGGTCAACTACGTGGTCGATACTTTGGGACGTCGGATTGCCGCCCGCGATCCATTGGGAAATGTCACGCTCACGCAATATGACAACAACGATCGTGTAACGGCTATGACAGACCCGCTCAATCAAACCACGACGCAAACTTACGACGGCAACGGCAACCTGCTGAGCGTGACGCTGCCCAACACCGGCGTGATCCACTACGCCTACGACAACCGCAACCGGCGGATCACGCGCACCGATGCCATGAACCAGAGCGAGTCGTGGACGTATGACGGCATGGGCGATGTGCTCACGCATACGGATCGCAAAGGCCAAACTACCGACCTCAGCTACGACGCGCTCAACCGCAAAAGCCTGGTGTCCTACGCGGATGGCTCCGGCATCCAGGCCAGCTACGACGCCGGCAACCGCATCACAAGCCTGACCGACTCGACCAGCGGCACGCTGAGCTGGGATTACGACGGCCTGGATCGCGTCACCAGCACCAGTGCGCCGCAAGGCAGCGTCAGCTACACCTACGATGCCGCCGGCCGGCGCACCAGCATGACCGCGGCGGCGCAAGCGACGGCCAACTACGGCTACGACAATGCGAACCGCCTCACGACGATCACGCAAGGCAGCGAAACAGTGCAACTGGCGTATGACGCCGACAACCGACGAGCCACGCTGACGCTGCCCAACGGCATCACCGTCAACTACGGCTATGACACCGCGAGCGAACTGACCGGGCTGACCTATACGCAAGGCAACGGCACCCCGCTTGGCAACCTGACTTACGGATATGACGCCGACGGAAGAATCATCAGCAAAGGCGGCAGCTTCGCCACGGACGTGCTGCCGACGGCGACCACACAGCCGGCGACGTTTGACCTGAATGATCGGGAGACGAATTTCAACGGGCAGGCGCTGACTTACGACGCGAACGGCAACCTGACCAGTGATGGGACGAACACGTATACGTGGAATGCGCGCAATCAGCTTGCGCAGATCAGCCAGGGCGGCGCGGTCCAACTCAGTTTCAGTTACGACGCATTTGGGCGTCGCACAAGCAAAACGGTGCAAGGTACAGCCACGCAGTTCCTGTATGACGGCATGAATGCGGTGCAGGAAACCCAAGGTGGCACGATCAATCCGATCCTGATTGGTTTAGGCATCGACGAGCGTTTTGCGCGCAACGATGTCACGGGACGAACGTACTTCTTGACGGACTTGCTCAACAGCACGATTGCATTGACTGATCCGACTGGTGCAATCAGGCAGCGCTACAGCTACGACCCGTATGGGAACGTGACACCAAGTGACACGACAACGGGATTCACGAATCCGTACCAGTACACTGGGCGAGAAGCCGACAGCCCGGGCCTCTACTACTATCGAGCACGCTATTACAGCCCGATGATGAGTGGGTTCATCAGTGAGGACCCGATCACGTTTGGTGGTGGGCAGTTGAGCTTCTATGCCTATGTTGGGGGGAATCCCCTTAGCCGCATTGACCCCTACGGTTTGGCGTCTTGCACCTACTCGATTTCTTCGCACACCCTGACTTGTACGCCCAATGCCGGCGGCGATCCTGCAACCCTTGGGCCTAATGGCGTTTGGTCTGGTGTTGGCCCCTGTGCTAACGACCCAGGATGCGCAAGCCATAACGAAATCGGGCCGATTGTTCCTGGAAACTACAACATGAATCAGGACGATAGACCTGGGCATGAAGGTTTCTGGCGTCTCGAACCCAATCCAAAAATCCCCGGTTGGAAATGCCGTCTTGGTCTTGAGCGCTGTGGATTCGAATTGCACCCTGGCGGAATTTCGCTGGGATGCATTACGGCTGACAAAAAAAGCCAGGACGCAATGAAGCAGTACCAGAACGTCAATGATCTCCTAAACCGAGAGAATGGCGACAATCATTTGAGAGTCGTGCCATGACTAAGCTGCTTGTTCGCCTCCTGGGTGCTGTTGTGGCGTTGGTGGTGATTGGGGTGGGATTGCTCCTTTTGCGAAACGATCAAATGGATAGAGGCGTGCACGCGTTAAAGGAGGGAAACGGCGCTGCGGCATTGGCGCGATTGAAACCACTTGCGCAGTTTGGCGATAAAACAGCTCAGATGCTTGTTGGTTCGATCTATGCGTATGGGAGCGGCGGCATTCCGAAAAGCGACGCGGACGCGATTTACTGGTTCCATCGACTTGGTTCTTTCGGGTCGGTAGTTGTCGAGGAAGGCGTTGATCCCGCAGCCCCTTATGAGCTTGCCGTTGCAAAGGCTTATGCCAGTGGTGCAGAGGGAGTAAAGGCTGACTCTGCCGAAAGTCTCAAATGGCTGAAACTAGCCGCGAAAGGCGGCAGCAAGGAAGCGGCTGACATGCTCACTCAGTCGCATCACTGATTTACGTTGGAGGAACCGTCAAGGAGTGCCAACATCGGTGTCAGCAACATCGGGGTCAACATCGGGGTCAGGTTGCCTTATTTAGGATCACCCAACAACGATCACGTCTTCAACACGGTGCAAATGGTGTTGCCGTGCGGCGAGGGGGTGAACTTCCATTTGGTCAGCGGTTCGGCCAATTGGCCGTTCCCGGCCGGTACCGTGTGGGAGCACACCGACACCGATTCGTCGCTGTATGGCGCCACCCTGCAGTTCGTCTACGACACCACGCCCAGCGCCGCCCACTGGATCGTGACGATGAAGGACGGCACGCAGTACGCCTTCACCCGTCATGTGCCCAACAGCCTGTCGTGGATACAAGACCGCTACGGCAACCAGATTCAATACACCTACAACGGCGGCCTGCTCGAACAAGCCCTCTCACCCAGTGGCCGCACCCTCACCTTCAACTACGACAGCGGTAACCGCGTCACTAGTGCCGTCGACCACAGCGGTCGCACCCTCGGCTATGCCTACAACAGCGCCGGAAGCCTGACCACGGTCACGTACCCGGACAACACCACCGAGCAATACACCTACGACGCCAACCACCACATGCTCACCATGCAGGATCGGCGCGGCCATGTGTGGGTGACCAATCAGTACGACGCCAATGGAAGAGTGACCAAGCAAACCTACGCCGACAACACGTCCTATCAGTTTGCCTATATCACTGACAGCAACAACGTCGTCACGGCGACCACGGTGACCGACCCGAATGGCAACCAGGAGCAGGTCGCCTTCGATCCAGTGAGCAGTTATCCCTCCAGCATCACGGAGGCTTACGGTACCTCGCTGGCGCAGACCGCCACGTTCAACCGTGAGTCGTCGGGCTTACTCGACAGCCAAACGGATGCCCTGGGCCGCACCACCGCCTACGCCCACGATGCGCTGGGCAACGTCACCAGCATCACGCGGTTATCCGGCACATCCAACGCCGTCACCACCCAGTTCACCTACACCAGCGACTACAACCAGCTCGCCTCGATCACCGACCCGCTGAATCACACCACCAGCTTCAGTTACACCAATGGTTGTCTGACCCAGGTCACCGACCCGCTGGGCCACGGCACCACGATCCAGTGCAATGCCGCCGGCCAGCCGACGACGGTGCAGGATGCGTTGGGCCATACCGTGAGTCTTACTTACCGGGGCTACGACCTGCAGAGTGTTACCGATCCGCTTGGTCGCACGGTCAACTACGTGGTCGATACTTTGGGACGTCGGATTGCCGCCCGCGATCCATTGGGAAATGTCACGCTCACGCAATATGACAACAACGATCGTGTAACGGCTATGACAGACCCGCTCAATCAAACCACGACGCAAACTTACGACGGCAACGGCAACCTGCTGAGCGTGACGCTGCCCAACACCGGCGTGATCCACTACGCCTACGACAACCGCAACCGGCGGATCACGCGCACCGATGCGATGAAGCAAAGCGAGTCGTGGACCTATAACGGCATGGGCGACGTGCTCACGCATACGGATCGCAAAGGCCAAACTACCGACCTCAGCTACGACGCGCTTAACCGCAGAAGTTTGGTGTCCTACGCCGACGGCTCGGGTACCCAGGCCAGCTACGATGCGGGCAACCGCCTGACGGACCTCGTGGATTCCAACAGCGGCATCTTGAGCTGGGGCTACGATGACCTGGACCGCGTCACCGGCACCAGCACATCGCAAGGCAGCGTCAGCTACACCTATGACGCCGCCGGCCGACGCACCCGCATGACCGCAGCGGCGCAAGCGACGGCCAACTACGGCTACGACAATGCGAACCGCCTCACGACGATCACGCAAGGCAGCGAAACAGTGCAACTGGCGTATGACGCCGACAACCGACGGACCACGCTGACGCTGCCCAATGGCATCACCGTCAATTACGGCTACGACACCGCCAGCGAACTGACCGGGCTGACCTATACGCAAGGCAACGGCACCCCGCTTGGCAACCTGACTTACGGATATGACGCCGACGGAAGAATCATCAGCAAGAGCGGCGGCTTCGCCACGGACGTGCTGCCGACGGCGACCACACAGCCGGCGACGTTTGACCTGAATGATCGGGAGACGAGTTTCAACGGGCAGGCGCTGACTTACGACGCGAACGGCAACCTGACCAGTGATGGGACCAACACGTATACGTGGAATGCGCGAAACCAACTCATCCAAGTGAGCCAAGGCGGTGTGGTGCAGCTGAGTTATACGTATGACGCGCTCGGTCGTAGAACGAGCAAGGCAGTACAAGCCGGACCGCCGACGCAATATCTCTATGATGCCCAAAACGCCGCACAGGAGACCCAGGGCAGCACAGTTAATCCGATCTTCAATGGATTGGATATTGATGAACGCTATGCGCGCAATGACGTTATAGGGCGCGCATACTTCTTGACTGATACATTGAACAACACGATTGCGTTGACCGATACGACCGGAGCAATCAGGCAGCAGTACAGCTATGACCCATATGGCAATGTGACGCCAAGTGATACCACGACGGGGTTTACGAATCCGTACCAATACATGGGAAGGGAAGCTGATACGGCAGGGCTCTACTACTACCGTGCGCGCTATTACAGCCCGATGATGGGTGGCTTCATTAGTGAAGATCCTGCGGGTTTTGCTGGTGGACAGCTAAGTTTCTATGCTGGATTCAGGGGCGATCCCGTGGACTTTAATGACCCTCTGGGCTTTAGTGCAGCCTCGACTGGTGCTGCATGGGGTGCGGCAATCGGAGGGACCATCGGTACGGTGGGTGCTATAGGAGCCACATGGGTTACCGCTGGTGGCAATGCGCCGCTCATAGCGCCAGAAGTTGCATGGACGATCGGTGTAGGAACAACGGTGGGCGCTGCCGTTGGCGGCATAATTGGCAATAACTCCGATACTGGCGTAGCGCCGGGTGCAACGACCGTTAACTCTACTCCCGACGACAATGTCATCCCATTTCCGGGGGATAAGGTGCGGCCTATTCCCAACCAATGTCCACAAGATGAAGATGGAAAGGACGACCGCTGTGCGGCGCTTTATAAAAGCGGGTTAGCTACATGCGCCATGTTTGACGGGAAAGAAGCGATTTATGTGCATGGCGGCAGTGCGTAAAAATTACGAACAGTGTATGGGGGAAGAATAGTGGGCACATCATCACCTCGCGTTATCGCCACGCGTAGGCTCGCCTACGCCTTCAAAGATGATCCGACGCGAAGAGCGTTCACCGTTCGTCTTCATGAGCCATTGATTGTTGAACCAGGGTCGGTCGACTTCGATGTCTCTGGGTGGACGTCAGGCTGTCTTATGAGCTTCGACGGACTTGATGAGAAGGAATGGGTCACGTACGGAGCCGACGAAGTTCAAGCAGTCGAGCTGGCTATTCAGCATATGGAAGATCATTTGCGTAGATTGAGCAAAAAATATGATCTCTATTTCGACGATGGTGAACCGTATTTTGAAGACTAGCCCTTGCTCCCGCGGCCGATGTACCTCTTTCGACTGCATCTTCTAATATTGATGTCAGCTATGACGCTGATGGGATGATCACGGAAACAGGGGTCAGGTTGCACTTTCATCCAACGACGGAAAGAGCACATGCCCTGGGTTTCAACGTGTGCCTCACCCAGGTCGCCGACCCGCTGGGTCACGGCACCACGATCCAGTGCAATGCCGCCGGCCAGCCGACGACGGTGCAAGATGCGCTGGGCCATACGATGAGCTTTGCCTATCAGGGCTACGACCTGCAGAGCCTCACCGATCCGCTCAACCGCACGACGAACTACGTGGTCGATACGCTGGGCCGCCGCATCGCCACGCGCGATGCGCTGGGCAACGTCACCCTTGCGCAGTACGACACCAACAATCGGGCGGTATCGGCCACCGATGCGCTCAACCAGACCACCACGCAAAACTACGACGGCAACGGCAACCTGCTGAGCGTGACGCTGCCCAACACGGGCGTGATCCACTACGCCTACGACAACCGCAACCGGCTGGTCACGCGCACCGATGCGATGAACCAGAGCGAGTCATGGACGTATGACGGCATGGGTGACGTGCTCACGCATACGGATCGCAAAGGCCAAGCCACCGACATCAGCTACGACGCGCTCAACCGCAAAAGCCTGGTGTCCTACGCGGATGGCTCCGGCATCCAGGCCAGCTACGACGCCGGCAACCGCATCACAAGCCTGACCGACTCGACCAGCGGCACGCTGAGCTGGGATTACGACGGCCTGGATCGCGTCACCAGCACCAGTGCGCCGCAAGGCAGCGTCAGCTACACCTACGATGCCGCCGGCCGGCGCACCAGCATGACCGCAGCGGCGCAAGCGATCGCCAACTACGGCTACGACAACGCCAATCGCCTCACCGGCATCACCCAAGGCAGCGAAACGGTGCAGTTGGCGTATGACGCCGACAACCGACGAGCCACGCTGACGCTGCCCAACGGCATCACCGTCAACTACGGCTATGACACCGCGAGCGAACTGACCGGACTCAGCTACGCGCAAGGCAACGGCACCGCGCTGGGCAATCTGACGTATGCCTACGATGCCGACGGACGCATCATCAGCAAAGGCGGCAGCTTCGCCACGGACGTGCTGCCGACGGCGACCACGCAGCCGGCGACGTTTGACCTCAATTGCGGATTTCGGCGATCGTGACCGCGTATTTCGGTTGATCGTGACCGGTCAGCGCCAGTCATTGTGCGGTGCACTCGAGTGTAACTGGACCGGTCACGATGAGGTATCGGCGGCTGGCTTGGCGGAGGACTTTCGGCGCATCGATTCGCCCTTCAGCACGATGCGATGAGAGCGGTGTACGAGACGGTCGAGGATGGCATCGGCGAGGGTGGGATCGTTGAGCCAGGCGTGCCAGTGTTCGATCGGTAGCTGGCTGGTGATGAGGGTCGATTTGCCGTTGCCGCGATCGTCGATGACCTCCAGCAGATCATGGCGCGCCGCCTGATCGAGCGGTGTCATGCCCCAATCGTCAAGGATTAGAGCCTGTCGTCATGAGGTGTTGAAATATGGTTAACTACCCGCCATGGAATCTTGCTGGATGGAATCCTCTGTGACTGCGGCCTATCGACGCCATGACATCTCCGATGAAAAATGGGGTTTGCTTGAACCCCATTTGCCGGGTCAAGCGGGCCGATGGGGGCGTGTAGCCAAAGATAATCGGCAATTCATCAACGCAGTGTTCTGGATACTTCGCACCGGAGCGCCGTGGCGAGATTTACCACCCGAGTACGGCGATTGGAAGAATACCCATCGGCGCTTTTGTCGCTGGCGCGATAACGGCACATGGGAAGGTCTGTTGGAACGTGTGATGGATGAGCCGGACTTTGAGTGGCTGATGATCGATGCCAGTCACTGCAAGGTTCATCCTCATGCAGCGGGAGCTCGTGGCGGCAATCAGGGCATAGGTCTCACAAAAGGGGGCGCAACACCAAGATACATTTGGCCGTGGATGCGCATGGTATGCCAGTCCGAATTCTTGTTACAGAGGGTACCCGGGCAGATTGTTCGCAGGCTGCGGAACTGATCAAAGACATTCCTGCTGAGCATCTCATGGCCGACAAAGGTTATGACAGTGATGCCATTGTTGAGCAGGCTCATGAGCAAGGCATGCAGGCGCATATTCCGCCACGTAAAAACCGAAAAGAGCCGCGCGACTACGACACGTACCTGTATCGTCATCGCCACCTGGTTGAGAATGCGTTTTTGTACCTGAAACAGTGGCGTGGTGTGGCGACACGCTACGCGAAGAATCTGTCCTCTTTCCTTGCCGCTGTGCAAATTCGCTGCCTCGTCATGTGGCTCAGAATCTTATGACGACATGCTCTAGCACGTCGATGCGCGCCAACTGAGCAAGCACGCGACCGAAGCTGCCGTCGGCGTGGGCGATGCGTAGCATCTCGGCGAGGCGTGGCACACGCTGATACAGCACCGGGAAGCCTTGGCGGCAGGCATGTTGTCCAAGCGCACACGCCAGCCACGTTTTACCAACCCCGGTCGGACCGGTCAGCAACACACTTTGCCCCTGCCGGATCCAGTCGCCGCCGGACAAGGTGGCGATCAGGCGTTTGTCGATACCGCGGTCGGCGCTGTACTGCACATCTTCCAGGCAGGCCTGGGCGTGTTTGAGCTTGGCCACACGAAGTAATCGTTCCTGCCGTCGACCGTCACGCCAATGGCGTTCGCGATCGACCAGCATGCCGAGCCGATCTTCGAACGGCAGATCGTGACAGGCCGGCAACAGGCGCTGTTCTTCCAGCGCCTGTGCCATGCCGTCGAGCTTGAGGGCACGCAAGTGTTCAAGGGTGGGATGGATCAACAAGGTGGTCTCCTTTTCAGTGAGTGGTGGGTGGATCGCGGTAATAGGTGGGGCCACGCAGGTTGACGTGGTCGGGTGTGACCCAGTCGGTTTGGGCGATGGCGCTGGGCAAGGGGTGTTGATCGAGCTTGTTGTGCAGGATCGACTGCACGGATTTGCGCGTGCGCGAACCGATCGCCCACGCGCGTGCGCAGGCCGCTTCCAGGCGGTCGTCGCCGTACTGGCGCGCGAGCGCCAGCAGCCCCAGGCAACTGCGATAGCCCATCTCCGGATGCGGGCGCTCGGTCAGCAGGTGCTCGACCAACTGACGGGTTGCCGCGCCGATCGTGTCGGCCCAGTGCAGGAAGCGACCGGGTGACCATTCCCGATGCGCACGATGTGCGGCCGGCATGTGGTCGGCGACGGTGGTGTGGCGTCCGCGCGCCGGGGAGCGGACGTGGCTGGCGATGCGCTGGCCGGCATGCAGGATCTCGACGGTGGTGTCGGTGATGCGCGCCTCGACGGTCTTGCGTACCAGGCTATGCGGCACGCTGTAGTAATGGCCATCGACCTCGATGTGGTAATCGATGTTGACCTTGCACGGCTTGAAGCGCGCCGGCTCATAGGGTTGCGCCGGCAAGGGCATCAGGGCGGGACGGTCGATCGTCTCGAACCACGAACGGCGCGAGCCGTCGAGCTTCTTGAACGGCCGTGCATTCAAGTCCGTCAGCAGGTCGGCGATGGCGTGATTGAGAGCGCTGAAGGTAAAAAAGCACGGATGGCGCAAGCGCGCGAGGATCCAGCGCTCGACCACCTGCACGCCGACCTCGACCTTGGCCTTGTCCTGCGGGCGTCGTGGGCGGGCCGGCAGGATCGCCATGCCGTAATGCTCTGCACACGCCTGCGTAGCACGGTTGAGCACGGGCTCGTAGCGATCCGGCTGGGTGATCAGCGCGCGCGGATTGTCAGGTACCACCAGCGCCGGCACGCCACCAAAAAATGCCAACGCCTGCGTCAAGCCGCGCAGCCAGTCGATCTGCGTTTCGCCCGGTGTGGCGCAGGCATAGGTGAAACTGGACGCACCCAGCACGGCCACGAAGATGTGCGCTCGCCGCAGCTCGCCGGTGTCGGGGTTGACGACGCCAAGGGTGGGGCCGGCGTAGTCGATAAACAGCTTTTCACCGGCAACGTGCAACTGACGCATCGAGCGGCGCAGCGAGGCCGTGTAGTCGTGGAGGTGCTGGCAAAACTGGGTGTATTGGTACGTGAGACGGCCAGCGTTCGCGTCGCAGTATTCCTGCCACAACAATTGTCGCGTGACGCCTTTGCGGCGCAACTCCCGATGCACCCATGGCAGATCGATGGGCGCCCGCTCGCCACGCACGGCGGGTGGTGACATACACAACTGGGCGGCAATCGCGTTGTCGTCCATGGCGGACAGGCCGGGCCAGTCCAGTCCGGCGGCCGTGGCACGTTTCACGTACTTGCTGACCACGCCCTTGGACAGACCCAAGGCCAAGGCGATGCGTTCGTGCGAGAGGTCGCACTCCAGCTTCAGTCGAAGACATTCTTTGATCTTGCGCATAGCTACTCGCGGGGTCGGCATCGCCACTCCAAAAAGCCGTGGAGGATGCCGTTGCGTTGAAGTTATGCACAACGAGGGGCGCGTTTCGGTAAGCCGTGACCGCTGATTTCGGTGACCGTCGAAAATCGGTCACGATCAACCGAAACGGGCGGTCACGGCTTACCGAAATGACCGGTCACGCCTTACCGAAATGGGCGGTCACGATGGGCCGAAATACGCAACCTCAATGATCGGGAGACGAGCTTCAACGGGCAGGCGCTGACTTACGACGCGAACGGCAACCTGACCAGTGATGGGACGAACACGTATACGTGGAATGCACGCAATCAGCTTGCGCAGATCAGCCAGGGCGGCGCGGTCCAACTCAGTTTCAGTTACGACGCATTTGGGCGTCGCACAAGCAAAACGGTGCAAGGTACAGCCACGCAGTTCCTGTATGACGGCATGAATGCGGTGCAGGAAACCCAAGGTGGCACGATCAATCCGATCCTGATTGGTTTAGAGCATGTCGTCATAAGATTCTGAGCCACATGACGAGGCAGCGAATTTGCACAGCGGCAAGGAAAGAGGACAGATTCTTCGCGTAGCGTGTCGCCACACCACGCCACTGTTTCAGGTACAAAAACGCATTCTCAACCAGGTGGCGATGACGATACAGGTACGTGTCGTAGTCGCGCGGCTCTTTTCGGTTTTTACGTGGCGGAATATGCGCCTGCATGCCTTGCTCATGAGCCTGCTCAACAATGGCATCACTGTCATAACCTTTGTCGGCCATGAGATGCTCAGCAGGAATGTCTTTGATCAGTTCCGCAGCCTGCGAACAATCTGCCCGGGTACCCTCTGTAACAAGAATTCGGACTGGCATACCATGCGCATCCACGGCCAAATGTATCTTGGTGTTGCGCCCCCTTTTGTGAGACCTATGCCCTGATTGCCGCCACGAGCTCCCGCTGCATGAGGATGAACCTTGCAGTGACTGGCATCGATCATCAGCCACTCAAAGTCCGGCTCATCCATCACACGTTCCAACAGACCTTCCCATGTGCCGTTATCGCGCCAGCGACAAAAGCGCCGATGGGTATTCTTCCAATCGCCGTACTCGGGTGGTAAATCTCGCCACGGCGCTCCGGTGCGAAGTATCCAGAACACTGCGTTGATGAATTGCCGATTATCTTTGGCTACACGCCCCCATCGGCCCGCTTGACCCGGCAAATGGGGTTCAAGCAAACCCCATTTTTCATCGGAAATGTCATGGCGTCGATAGGCTGCAGTCACAGAGGATTCCATCCAGCAAGATTCGATGGCGGGTAGTTAACCATATTTCAACACCTCATGACGACAGGCTCTAGGCATCGACGAGCGTTTTGCGCGCAACGATGTCACGGGACGAACGTACTTCTTGACGGACTTGCTCAACAGCACGATTGCATTGACTGATCCGACTGGTGCAATCAGGCAGCGCTACAGCTACGACCCGTATGGGAACGTGACACCAAGTGACACGACAACGGGATTCACGAATCCGTACCAGTACACGGGGCGAGAAGCCGACAGCCCGGGCCTCTACTACTATCGAGCACGCTATTACAGCCCGATGATGAGTGGGTTCATCAGTGAGGACCCTATCACGTTTGGTGGTGGGCAGTTGAGCTTCTATGCCTATGTGGGTGGAAATCCACTGAGCTACATCGATCTATTAGGGTTGATGAGCTACGCACAGTCTTGGTCCACCGGTGGTGCGGTGGCGGGGGGAGCGGTAACCGCTGGAGGGTCCGTTGTAGTAGATGCTTTTACGGGTGGGCTAAATATCGCAGCCACTCCCGCTGAAATAGCAGGTGGCTCAGCTATCGGTGGTGGCGTCGGTTATTTGCTTGGCAGTGCGCTGGATTGGGCTACGGACAACACTCAACAATCGACTGGGCTGCCCCCTGGATACTGGCCTGCTGATACCGGTGCTGCGGAATGGGGGCGTCGTACAGGCGTGGGCGCCAGGGAAGGAAAAGGTCGGTTCCACGGAATCAAACAGAGTTGTCCAGGGAGCAAGGCGACAGACGTATTCGGCGTTGACCCGAAAACAGGAGATGTCGTTGATCCGACGGGAGAGGTCGTAGAGCCTGTCGTCATGAGGTGTTGAAATATGGTTAACTACCTGCCATCGAATCTTGCTGGATGGAATCCTCTGTGACTGCAGCCTATCGACGCCATGACATCTCCGATGAAAAATGGGGTTTGCTTGAACCCCATTTGCCGGGTCAAGCGGGCCGATGGGGGCGTGTAGCCAAAGATAATCGGCAATTCATCAACGCAGTGTTCTGGATACTTCGCACCGGAGCGCCGTGGCGAGATTTACCACCCGAGTACGGCGATTGGAAGAATACCCATCGGCGCTTTTGTCGCTGGCGCGATAACGGCACATGGGAAGGTCTGTTGGAACGTGTGATGGATGAGCCGGACTTTGAGTGGCTGATGATCGATGCCAGTCACTGCAAGGTTCATCCTCATGCAGCGGGAGCTCGTGGCGGCAATCAGGGCATAGGTCTCACAAAAGGGGGCGCAACACCAAGATACATTTGGCCGTGGATGCGCATGGTATGCCAGTCCGAATTCTTGTTACAGAGGGTACCCGGGCAGATTGTTCGCAGGCCGCGGAACTGATCAAAGACATTCCTGCTGAGCATCTCATGGCCGACAAAGGTTATGACAGTGATGCCATTGTTGAGCAGGCTCATGAGCAAGGCATGCAGGCGCATATTCCGCCACGTAAAAACCGAAAAGAGCCGCGCGACTACGACACGTACCTGTATCGTCATCGCCACCTGGTTGAGAATGCGTTTTTGTACCTGAAACAGTGGCGTGGTGTGGCGACACGCTACGCGAAGAATCTGTCCTCTTTCCTTGCCGCTGTGCAAATTCGCTGCCTCGTCATGTGGCTCAGAATCTTATGACGACATGCTCTAGGCAACTTGGATGACGTGAAGTCCAAGTGATATGTCAAATTGGATGCCGGGCCAGAAGGCCGGTGTGACTCTGACGATGGACAGGTGAAATATGCCATCTTTTGAACGTTCTCGTGCCACCTTGCGTATCGCTGGTGATTTACTCGTACCAGACGAGGTCAGCCAAGTGCTGGGGAGTGAACCCACTGGCTCTCAGCAAAAGGGTGACGAGATTCTTGGGCGGTCTACCGGCCAAGTGCGGATCGCTAAAACGGGCATGTGGTGGTTAGAGGCGCAGACTCGCGAACCGGAAGATCTATGTGGGCAGATCGATGAGATCTTGGGCAAATTGACGAATGATCGAGAAGTTTGGGCGGATATTCGCCGGAGTTTCAGCGTAGATCTCTTCTGTGGACTCTTTATGGGATCAGGTAATGATGGAATATCTCTGCCGCCGGAGCACCTTCAGGTTCTAGGTGAGCGTGGCATCGAGTTGGCGTTGGACATTTACGACTCGACGGACTGATAAATCTCTGAGGTAATCCCCCGGTTTTGGCAACATCGGGGTCAGGTTGCCTTATTTAGGATCACCCAACAACGATCACACCTTCAACACGGTGCAAATGGTGTTGCCGTGCGGCGAGGGGGTGAACTTCCATTTGGTCAGCGGTTCGGCCAATTGGCCGTTCCCGGCCGGTACCGTGTGGGAGCACACCGACACCGATTCGTCGCTGTATGGCGCCACCCTGCAGTTCGTCTACGACACCACGCCCAGCGCCGCCCACTGGATCGTGACGATGAAGGACGGCACGCAGTACGCCTGTAAGCGGTAACCCAGCGGCGTTATAGAAGCAGCCGCTCTGCGCGGTCACACTGGTCTCCCTTCATCACAGTGGAGACCGGCATGAGCAAACGGGCAACGACGGAAGCGATGTGGCGCGATCGGCTGCAACGCTGCGAGGCAAGTGGCAAGAAGGCGGTAAGCGCTCGCTACCCGGCGTCCTTGATGCCCCCATGTGCATGATGTAGATCAGAGCGCATCGGCTTATCGGCAAACAGCGTCTTCCAGACGCGTGGAGTCAGTTCATGGACGCGCGCCTGCGGATGCTCGCCCACGCGCTGCAAGACATCGACCAGGTAGTCGTAGGGATTAACGTCGTGCAAGCGACAGGTCGCCAGCAAGCTTTGCACGATGGCGATCTGCTGGGCGCCCAGCTCAGTCCAACAGAAGGTCCCGTTTTTTCTTCCCATGGGAATGGCACGAATCACCCGTTCCACATGGTTGGTATCGATGGGTACATCCGGATCATCCAGATATACCATCAAACCATCCTTGCGCTCCTGGATGTAGCCAAGTGCCTTGAGAAACGGGTTGCTGGGCAAAAAGGCTTGTGCCTGGATGTTTTCATCCACCCACTCGAAGAGCCGGCGCATCACTGGCGCCGCGTCGGCTTGGCGTCGTTGACGCTTGGCCTCACCGATCAAGCCCTCGTCGCGGATGGTCTTTTCTACCGCATACAGTCGGCCGATCATGTCCAGCAGTGTCTGGAGAGTTGGGTCAGCCAGCCACGGCTGACGTCGATGCCAGTGTCCTTCAAATGCTGCCATTGCCGATGCAGCGGCACGTGGTAACGGCATTTGTTCCCCCGCGTGCCGGCGATGAAACTCACATCGGCGCGACTGCCTTCCAGGACGCCTGTGGGTGCCGGTGGGCACGACAGGGCTTGGGTATCGCGGCGCTCAGCGTGCGCACGTAGCGCGGCACTACGTGACGGACGCATCGCCAGGCGATGACTGATCTTCTCGCCGATCACCTCGTATTCGTCGGGCGACAAGCCTTCCATGTCTGGGTTGGGTACGTGGATGGTTTCGACCGGGACTTTTGTCTCGTCGAAAAACAGTTTCGAATCGGCGTTGTCGCCGCGCGCGCCTTATCGACCGGCTCGCCATACAGAAAGATCCGGATCTGACCTTCGGGGAAAAACATCAGCGCCTCGCGATCGTCGACACCAGACCGGCACCCAGATCGAGGCGAATCTCCAAGCCGTTCATGGATGGCGCCGGTGAAGTGAGTGCACCCCAATCGAGGAAGGGCGCAACGGGCGCTTCTTTCTCAACGCGAGGCTCGGCGTGACGCGCAAGGCGTTGACGCCATGAGTAGAAGCTCCACACCGGTATGCCTTCGGCTCGGCAGAAATCAGATGCTTTCTTTCCGCTTGTCGCGTAGCGTTCCAATCGATCTCGCCACAACGCCTCGCGCTGAAGGGCCGCTTCCGTTTTTTCCCGCTTGATCATAACTATCTCCACTGGGCTGAACGTGGGGACAGTGTGGTGGTGGAAGGGGGATGGTTTTATAACGCCGCTGAGTTAGCGCTTACGATCATGAAGTGGCCCAATTGCGCCGATCTTCAGGTGGCTCCATGACGGCGATCCTGCACTGGCTCCTTTGTGCCGATCACTGACAACGCGCGCTTGTCGTGCGTCGAAAGATCTCCTACGTAACGCGTTCGGGCCGTGGCATGCGCTTCCTTGAGCGGGCCTACTCCGTCGTGCATACCTGCATCCAGCAGCAGCGCTCCGTGTTGGCGTTCTACTGCGACACCTTTCGCTATATGACTTCGGCGGCGCCGACGTCAAACCTTCGCTCGTGCCTACCCAGGGCTGAATAGTTACGAAATTACAGTGACGTCATTGACGTGTGCGGTGAAGGTGCGCCTTCGCCTCAGTTGCCAGAGCGCGGCCTTTTGCATTGACGGCGTGAGCACGCCGAATCACGTAGCGACGGCTGTGGTATCGGAGATGCCCAACTTGGCAGCCAGCGTACGCATGCTCCAGTGGTGGCGCCCTCGGACAGGGTCTGGGATTCGGGGCCACCTACCAATGAGTCCTTCGCAGACACCTTCACCCGAACGGGGCGCTGATTTCGCTGCCAGTTCTCGCTGACATCACGCATGTCGCTGACGCGGAATGGACGATCGACATTCCTACCTGGCTTTCAGTCCTTAGCTTCTATTGGGTAACGCGGCGCCCGTGCTCAATAGAGTGGCGTCAGCCATGATGCATCCATTTGATTCAGAGAGAAAGACACTCATGAATAAGCATTCGATTATCTGTTCGAACATCTTTCAAAGCATGCTTCTGCTCGCCGCCTGCTTCACGACACTGCCCACTCTTGCTACTCCATCGCAACAGGTAGCATCGGGCGGCGTAAACTACGTAAATATGGTCGACTACCTACCCACTTGGCAGCAACAAGACGACTGGTGGAACACTACCTACTTGCTGAAGAAAAACTTCAACGACGTATGTATGGACACCTTCTGCTCAGGCGAGTACACCAATATCGAGGCACTCAGCTATCGCTGCTCAGTGCAAGTCGGCACCGGTGATGTCGGCGAATGTGTTTGGACGTTTGCCGCCAGTGAAGAAGAGATTGATGCAGAGAGCGGCAAGGTTCTGGTGCAGCCCAGGGTATGGCAATGCGTCAGCCCTCTTGCAGCAGGCACTCGCGCCGAAGATCTGGTCGCGACCTTGAGCCATAACCAGAACCCTTTGACAACCACGCTACCGCACACCAACAAAACGATCTACGACGGGTTGCTGGATTGCCTGTACTAAAGCAATACTGAATCAAGATCGATAGGGGAGAGATGAGCTCGCACTCATCTCTCCCTTTGCGTATTCCACGTAAGCCGGCCACCCATTCACGCCATGTTGGCCAGGTCGAGGACCGAGTTGGTGTGAGGGTGGTCGATCCGGGTCTTAGCGTTAACCGGCAGTACGTACCTGCGTTGCGCGGAGTCCACTGCGTGCGGGCGAGAAACTGATTGATCGTGTGCACGCGCAACTGGCTGACATGGCCTCTTGGCCAGACTTGGTGCGCGCTTTCTTCAGACCCCCAGTATCGCCTGTATTACTGGCGTATGAGTAAAAGCACAAACCTTTGCGCGCTCGAACTACGTGTTAGCCTCCGATTCCCGATTCCCGATTCCCAAAGCTATGAGCAAACCACAACTCTTGATCGATACCGATCCCGGCGTGGACGACGCGTTAGCGACTCTGATGGCGCATGCGCATGCCGACGTATTGGGTTTAAGCATTGCCGCTGGCAATGTCGGACTCTCCCATACCGTGCGTAATGCGCGCACGCTGGTCGATCTGGTGGGTGCGTCGACGCCCATCTTTGCCGGTTGTCCAACGCCGCTGGTGCGCTTGCCTGAAGAAGATGCCGCGTTTGTGCATGGTCGGGATGGCTTGGGTGACGTTGGTTTTCCCGAGCCGGTAACAAGCGTGGAGAGTGAGCACGCCGCGCTTGCCTTGCTACGGCTGACGTGTGCACGTCCTGGTGAAATCACTTTGGTTGCCCTGGCTCCCCTGACCAATCTTGCCCTGGCGCTGAAGCTTGATCCCGGCTTGCCCCAGCGTGTGAAGCGCCTGGTGGTGATGGGAGGCGCTGTGACGGGACATGGCAATACCGGCCGGGTACCGGCCGAGTTCAACGTGGGTTTCGATCCAGAAGCGGCACACATCGTGTTCGAGGGGTTTTCGGACTTCGATCTGGTCGACTGGGAACTGACCCTACGCCACGCCTTCGATGAAGCGGAATTCGACGAATGGCTGGCCGAAGGAGATCGCCGGGCTGCCTTCTTCGCTCGTGTGTTCCAGGTGGCACGAGAGACCAGTCGCCGGAGTGGTCGGCATGGAATCATCGTGGCCGACGCCCTGGCCATGGCGGTGGCGATAGATCCGAGCGTGGTGGTGCGCAGCGAGCGTCGCCACGTGGGGGTGGAGTTGGATGGCCGCCTGACCCGCGGCGCGACAGTGGTGGACTGGAACAGTCGCCTGAAGCTGCCGGCTCGGGCTAACGTGGTGCTGGAGCTGGATCAGCCTAAGTTTGCCGCCATGGTGCGCCGGGCCCTGGGCGCCGAAAAGTTGCGATAAAGCGGGCAAGAAGGCCATGTTGAACTCTTTCTACGGGGGTGAGGTTGGGTTGACCAGGCCCTTGGTTGCTCAATATAATGCCGTTCTTTTCACCCACCGCTTTGAGCCTGTCATGAAACCCGATATCCATCCGAATTACCGCCAGGTGGTGTTTCAGGACCTCTCGTCTGACTTCGCGTTCCTAACGCGTTCGACGATTGCGACCAAGGAAACCATCAAGTGGGAAGACGGCAACGAGTACCCGCTGATCAAGGTGGATATTTCCAGCCATTCGCACCCTTTCTATACCGGCAAGCAGAAGACGATCGATGCCGGCGGCCGCGTGGACAAGTTCCGTCGTCGCTACGCGCAGAAGTAATCGTTCTGCATACCTGCTGTCATCAGCAGGTTGTTGATACGACACAGGGCAGGCTTTGCGCCTGCCCTGTGTTTTTTTGCGCATGTCAATGGGACCATGTGCGGTCAGATTGTCATAGGCCGATGTGCGATAATAAATAAGGTGCATCGCCGATTCCCCATCGCGATGCACCTTTCCTTCGCTGGTTGGTTGCCGTTATGCGGTTGCCACGGTGGCGACCCATGTGCAGGAGGTTTCCGTGTCCGATTCCAAGTCCGTCAAGCTGGTAGATGAGTTCAACGGCCGCAGCAGCGAACTCCCGTTGATGACTGGTACGATGGGCCCCGTCTGCATCGACATTGCCCCGCTCTACAAGGACACCGGGCACTTCACCTACGACCCTGGCTACGGCAGCACCGCGAGCACCAAGAGTGCCATCACCTACATCGACGGTGACCAGGGTGTGCTGATGTATCGCGGTTATCCCATCGAGCAGTTAGCTGAGAAGTCCAGCTTCCTCGAAGTGGCCTATCTGCTGTTGAATGGCGAGTTGCCGAACAAGAGTCAGTTCGAAGGCTTCGAAAACGAGATCACGCATCATACGATGATGCACGAGTCGCACAAGCGCTTTTTCGAGGGCTTTCACCACGACGCGCACCCGATGGCCATGCTGGCCGCTTCGGTGGCTTCGTTGTCGGCGTTCTATCACGACGATCTGGATGTCGATGACGCCGCCGACCGCAAGTTGGCGGCGATCCGTCTGATCGCCAAGATGCCGACCATCGCTGCGGCGTGCTACCGCTATTCGATCGGCTGGCCGTTCCGTTATCCGCGCAACAACCTCGAATACGTCGACCGCTTCCTGCACATGATGTTCGAAGTACCGAGCGAGCCGCTGCAGATGAGCCCGGTGGCAGCAAAGGCGCTGGATCTGCTGTTTATTCTGCACGCCGATCACGAGCAGAATGCTTCCACGTCGACCGTGCGCCTGGTTGGTTCCACCGGTGCCAATCCGTATGCGTCGATTGCCGCAGGCATCACTGCGCTGTGGGGACCTGCTCATGGCGGCGCCAATGAAGCCGTGCTGAAGATGCTCGAAGAGATTGGCGCGCCGGACAAGGTGGAGGCCGCGGTCAAGCGCGCCAAAGACAAGAACGACAATTTCCGTCTTATGGGCTTCGGCCACCGCGTGTACAAGAACTTCGACCCGCGCGCGAAGATCATCCGCGAGATGTGCCACAAAGTGCTGGCCGAGCTGGGCGTCAACGACCCGTTGTTGGACGTGGCGATGAAGCTGGAAGAAGCCGCGCTGAAGGACGACTACTTTGTCGAGCGCAAGTTGTACCCGAACGTGGATTTCTATTCGGGCCTCATCTACAAGGCGCTGGGCATCCCCACTGAAATGTTCACGGTGATGTTCGCCATCGCGCGTACCGCCGGTTGGATCGCGCATTGGATCGAACAGCACGAAACCCCAGGTTCGCGCATTGGTCGTCCGCGTCAGCTTTATGTCGGGTCCGACAAGCGTGACTACGTAGCGAAGGACGAGCGCTGATCGCTCGGCGCTGTTTGTCTCACTGTGGTGGCGAGAGGAATGACTAACCGGCGAAAGTCCGCAACTCGCCTGGTAAGGGGAAGGGTTTACATTACCTTGTCGCCAATTAGCACCACGTCTGCCGGGCGCCGTGCGAACAATCCCACCGTAACGATCCCGGGAATCTGATTCAGATCATTCTCCAGCGCCACTGGATCGGCAATTCGCCAGCCGTGCACATCGATGATCCAGTTGCCGTTGTCGGTGACCACGCCGTCGCGCCACACCGGATTGCCGCCACGCTTCACGATCTCGCGGCCGACCAGGCTGCGCGCCATCGGAATCACTTCGATCGGCAGTGGGAATTTGCCCAGCAGGTCGACGCGCTTACTGGAGTCGATGATGCAGACGAACTTTTGTGCGGCTTCGGCAACGATCTTCTCGCGGGTAAGCGCAGCGCCGCCGCCCTTGATCAGGTGCCTGTATGGATCGCATTCATCGGCGCCATCTACATAAAGCGCGAGCGGGCCAGTGGCGTTGAGGTCGAACACGGGGATGCCGTGCCTCTTCAACTGAGCCGTCGACTGTTCCGAGCTGGACACCACCCCCTGGATACGATCCTTGATATCGGCCAGTGCATCAATAAAGAAGGCGACGGTCGAACCGGTACCCACGCCGACTATCGCGCCGTCTTCCACATACGGGATAGCGGTTTCGCCCGCGATGCGCTTTTCTTCACTGCTCATGACATTACCCCGAATATGCAAAAGGGTAATGATCCTTGATTTGACACGCTGCCGCACCCCTGGAAGATTTGGCAGTGCCTTGGCGGCTTGCCAGGGTGGCGCCATTCCGGGTAGCCGATTTCGTCGGAATACGTAGTGAGGCGAGCTGACGACATGTTGCTTAAGCGAGTGTCCGTGATTCAGGGGCAAGATCAGTGCGACCAGCGCGCGAAAACAAAGACTTGCGCGAGAACTGAATCCCTCACTTCGCCTGGACCCTCACCCGCCTGCCGGCACCCTCTCTCGGAGGGAGAGGGGCTCACCCACCAGATGTTTCGGATGGGTGTCATCGGATGGGCTAATGGTGCGGATCATCGTCGTATCAGAGCCTGGGTTGGCCATCCGAATCGCGCCGCCATTCACCGTTATCGTCTGAGCCATGCCCGTTACCTCGAACATTAAGTGCGTATCGCCGGTGACGGCTACGATGGTGTTATCGGGCAAGTGCAAGACGGCTCCTTCTTTCGCGTCAAGCTGCGCACCGTTTTTCAACACCGCAGTGGCGTGTGCACCTACAGTAACGTGTGCCCCTTGATACACCGTGACGGTGGACTCGCCTTCCGCGTTAACCGTCGCACCGGGATACGCATGTACGGTGGCCTTATCGAAGGCGTTCACCGTTGAGCCCTGCTCGGCCGATATGGTTGCATGGTTGAGTGCTGTGATCGTGGTTGGTCCCGCGACGGTTTTATGATCGTGGCCCTGTATCGTCTCCTCGGGTACCGCGTGTTCTCCCGAAGTTACTGAATAGATCTGCGGAGAAAAGTTGAGGGAAGCTATGACTGTCACGTTTTTATTCTGCTGTTAGTTCACGGATGCCTGGGGTGGGTGCAACATGCTTGAAGGATTGTCCCTCCGCATGCGGGCGGCACGGGAGATGCCATTTTTTACTGATCCGGCATCAATAAATATCTGACTTATGTGTGGCATGACTGCGGTTGATCCATATTGAGCAAGCGACCCATGGATCTGGGACAGCTGTGATAGGTATCGGCTGGGCATGTACTGTTCGCTAGTGAAGACGTGTGCGTTTTTGCCGTCACTACTTTGCATGGATTAATGACATTTCACTATCAGGTAAATATCTGAGTTTGCCCCTCTTCCACAGGCATCCGATGACACCCATCCGAAACATCTGATGGGTGTCCCTCTCCCTTCGGGAGAGGGTGCCGGCAGGCCTGAGGGTCCGGGCGAAGCGAGCGATTCAGCTCTCTTACAAGTCTTTTCGCGCGATGGTCGCACCCTCACCCCAACCCCCGGCGGGAGAGGGGCTCAGCTAGTCAATGTCGACCATGCAGAATGTTGGGCTCACTCAAGCCCAAGGATATATTTCCACTCCGCCGCATCCACTGGCATCACCGACAGTCGATTGCCTTTGCGCAGCAGGATCATCCCTTCCAACTTTGGATGATTCTTCAGCTCATCCAGCGTGATGGTGCGCTCGAGCTTCTTCACAAACTTCACGTCCACCAGCATCCAGCGCGGGTTGTCGCGCGAGCTGCCGGGATCGAAGTACTTGCTCTTGGGGTCGAACTGGCTGGGATCGGGATAGGCGTCGCTCGCTACTTCGGCGACCCCGACAATTCCCGGCTCGGCGCAACGGGAGTGATAGAAAAACACGCCATCGCCTACGCGCATGCCATCGCGCATGAAGTTGCGGGCCTGATAATTGCGCACGCCATCCCAGGCTTCACGCTTCTTGCGCTTGAGGTCGTCGATGGAAAACGCATCCGGTTCGGATTTCATCAACCAGTAACTCATGCGCTGGTATCTCCAGTAGCGTCGGCGCGGCAATCGATCAGCTCACGGTTGGTAGCGATGAAATCCAGCGTTACATCCCAGCTTTCCGGGGCGATCTCCGAGAGTTCCTGGAAATCGTAAGCAATCCCCACCAGCAGGGGTTCGGTGGGGCGGAGCTGATCCTTCAGGAAGGAGAAGCTACGGTCGTAGTAGCCGCCGCCGTAGCCGATCCGGTTGCCACGGCGGTCGAAGCCAAGCAGGGGCACCAATACCAGGTCGAGCTGGAACGGGGCGAACCATTCACGTGGCGTCACCGGTTCAGGAATACCGAAACGGTTGGGCTGGACCGCGTCACCGGATGCCCAGGGGGCGAAGCGTAGTAGGTCGTCCTGGCTGATCAGCGGTAGCAGGAACTGTTGACCACGGGTGGCCAGGGGAGGAATCACCAGGTTTAGGGGCAGCTCGCCGTCGCAGGCCCAGTAGCCGGCCACGCGGTGGTCCGTATGATATTCAGGTAAGTGTTCGAGGCTGCGCCGCAGCCCCTGGGCGGCAGTCATACGTTCGGGCGGGGAAAGCGCACGGCGGCGTTCAGCCAGGCGCTGGCGCAATTCATGGCGTCGTGCGGCGGTATTCACGTCGCGCGTCTCCTGAGGGGGCGACCAACACTGGCGATCCGCTCCTGGAAGCCGTCTGGGACGGCTTCCAGGCTGGGAATAAGGTGGCGTCAACCGCGATGCCGCTACCCACCAAACGACCTTGATCCAATGGGATCAGGTGGGAGGGAGATCAAGGCCTTCAGGCTTTCCGCTCGCGGCGGACTTGCACAACAGCCTTAAGTAACCGACCCGGGTCGTAAATAGGAACAAGGCAATATGTAAGAGTGTGCTGGCGCACACCGCAGAAAACGCCGTTGACTATTTTAGTTGCGTGCCCAGTGCGGCTTCAAGCTTGCGACGCAAAATGGCTAGCCCCTCGGCGATGCCAGGTTCAGATAGGTTGTTGTCTGCATGGGCGTGAGCACGCTTCTGCAATTGCAAGTATTCATGCGTGATGCTGATAGCGGCAAGCACAGCCAGGCGATCAAAGCCCGGGGTCTTTGCATGCGCACGCAGTTCTCGCATCTTGCGATCAAGAAAGCTCGCTGCCTCCAACAGGCCTTCGCGCTCTTCCGGCGGACACGCGATCAGGAATTCGCGATCCATCAGCCGCAGTGCAATCGGCTCGTTGGCGGGTGTGCTGATGATGTCAGCCATTGTTCTCGAGCGCCTTGAGTCGTTGGATCATGGCCTCAACGCGGCTGCGCGCCTGTTCGTTGCGTGACAGCAGGCCTGCGCGTTCGCTTGCCAATTGTTCTTGGCTGTGGCGCAGGCTGCGATTCTCTTCGCTTAACCGATGTACGTGCTCAAGCAACCGATCAAGCTGCTGGCTTAGGGCGGCAAGCTCGTACTGGGCAGAATCGGGTGTTTTCATGGCCTGAACTATATCAGGACGCCGATAGAAATCCGCGGACCAGACCGTCAGGGTGTGGCTGTGCATTAAACTTGATGCTTTGGCAGCTTTAGGAGCACCACGATGACCGCCCCCGAACTGATCGGTCACGACGAACTGGACGATGTCATCGCGCACTTGCGCCTCGCCGTCAGCCCTAGCGAGTTGCATGGCTCCCTGTGCGGGTTCCTCACCGGGAACGGCCGGCTGGGCCGGCGACCCTTGCTGGAAGTGCTGCACCTGGATGGCGGCGGTGTGACGGTTCCTCCGGTTGATCAGGCTGTTCTGGATCAACTGGTTCGCCAAAGCGAAGTCGAACTGGCCGATCCCGAACTGGGTTTTGAACCGCTGCTGCCGGCTGATGATCGCCCCTTGCACGAGCGCGCGGACGCCCTGGTCGATTGGTGTCGCGGATTCCTTGGCGGTTTCGGCCTTGGCGGTCCGGACGCGTTGGCCAACGTGTCGGATGAGAGCAAGGAAATTCTGCGCGACCTAGGGTCGATCGCATCTGCTTCGCTGGATTTCGGCAATGAAGATGAAGACGAGGACGCCCTGATCGAAGTGCACGAGTTCGTGCGCATGGGCGCCATGTTGCTGTTTACCGAATGCCACATTCCCAACCAGTCTTCCAGCGACACCTTGCATTGAAACAT
Source organism: Dyella sp. M7H15-1 (assembly GCF_004114615.1). NCBI lineage: Bacteria > Pseudomonadati > Pseudomonadota > Gammaproteobacteria > Lysobacterales > Rhodanobacteraceae > Dyella > Dyella sp. M7H15-1. Next base: position 2,252,882 of record NZ_CP035300.1, on the reverse strand, counting down.
CCTGATCCGATCATGGCCCCTGAAGAATTTGCGCGCCGGCGCCGCCAGCTCATGAAAATGGCGGGGGAAGATGCCGTGGTGCTGATTGCCACCGCACCCGAACGCATGCGCAACGCCGACGCAGCCTGGCCTTACCGTCAGGATTCGGATTTCCATTATCTGAGCGCCTTTCCCGAGCCCGATGCAGTGCTGGCCCTGCTGCCCGGCCGCCAGCATGGCGAGGTCGTGTTGTTCTGCCGAGAGCGCGATCCGGAGCACGAGCGCTGGCACGGGGAGTCCATCGGCACGGAACGCGCCGTGGCCGGTTACGGCATGGATGATGCTTTTCCCATCGATGACATCGACGACATTCTGCCTGGCATGATCGAGGGCAGAGGGCGCGTTTATTGTCATTTCGGTCGCGAACCGCAATTCGACGCACAATTGCTGGGCTGGATGCGTCGCCTGCGCCAGTTGCGTGGCGGTGGCGTGGTGCCTAAGGAGTTTGTCGCGTTAGGTCATTTGCTGCACGATCTGCGCTTGTACAAGTCGCGTGCCGAACTGAAATGGATGCGTGCCTCCGCCGACATCGCGGCCGAGGCGCATCTGGCGGCCATGTCCCTCGCGCGCGCAGGGTGCCATGAATACGAAGTGGAAGCCGAACTGTTGCGCGTGATGCATAGCCGTGGCGCAGTGGCGGCATTTCCACCGATCGTCGCTGGCGGAGTCAATGCTTGCACCATGCATTACGTGGCCAATCGGGCATTGCTGAAAAACGGTGATCTACTATTGATCGATGCCGGTGCCGAGCTGGAATGCTATGCGTCCGATATCAGCCGTACTTTTCCCATCAACGGACGCTTCAGCCGCGAACAGCGCGCGTTGTACGAGGTGGTGCTTACCGCCCAACAAGCGGCTATCGATGAAGTGCAGCCGGGGCGCTCCTACAGCGCCGCGCATGATGTCGCCCTGCATGTGATTACCGAAGGGTTATGCGCGCTGGGCTTGCTCAAGGGGGATCCTGCCGAGGCCGTGGCGCAGGGTACTTACAAGCGCTTCTATCCCGCCAAAACCAGCCATTGGCTTGGCCTGGATGTGCACGACGTGGGCGATTACCGGATCGATGGTGAACCTCGTGTGCTGGAGCCCGGCATGGTGCTTACGGTGGAGCCGGGTATCTACATCGCGCCGGATGATATGTCAGTGCCGGAGGCCTGGCGTGGCATGGGTATCCGCATTGAGGACGACGTAGCGGTAATGCGTGATGGGCATGAGGTACTGACAGCGGGTGTGCCCAAGGCCCCGGAAGCACTGGAGGCTTTGCGGGTGCAACGGTATTAGGTCTGCTCGCACTACGCGCCTGTTGAGATGTAGGCATCCCCTATTCGTGCATGTAACGTCAACGATCGATACAGTTGTCTATACAGCCATGTTTCCACGCACATGCGCCACAACATCACAGTGATGGCGAATGCATCATCGATGCATGAAGCGCGCGAATATGACCAGGCTCAAAGTATTCGCCATGATGTCGTACGATTGAAACGTTAGCGAAGGAACATTGCGCAGCGCATCTACGCAGCTAGGAAGAGAGCACCATGACGATGTCGATGAATCGCCGCAGGTTTTTGCAGTTACTCGGAAGCACAGCACTTGCTTCGGCACTTCCTGCCAGCATTGCACGAGCCCTGGAAATTTCCGCTAATCGCCGCACGGGTTCGATCGAGGATATCGAGCACATCGTCATCCTGATGCAGGAGAACCGCTCCTTCGACCATTACTTCGGCTCGCTGAAGGGTGTGCGCGGATTTGGCGATCCACGCCCCGTGAACCTGACTACCGGAAATTCCGTGTGGTATCAGCCGAATGGCTCGGACTACGTGCTGCCGTTCCGTCCCACGGCGCCGGATCTGGGTCTGCAGTTCCTGGAAGACCTTGCGCATGACTGGACCAGCACGCACGCGGCATGGAATCAGGGGCAGTATGACCAATGGGTGCCTAGCAAGGGCACGACGACCATGGCGTATCTCACGCGCGACGATATCCCGTTCCACTACGCGCTCGCCGATGCCTTCACCATCTGCGACGCCTATCACTGCTCGGTAATGGGGCCGACCGATCCTAACCGCTACTACATGTGGACAGGCTGGGTCGGTAACGACGGTGCCGGTGGTGGCCCGGTGATCGACAATGCCGAAGCCGGCTATGACTGGTCCACGTACCCGGAAGTGCTCGAGAAGGCGGGTATTTCGTGGAAGGTCTACCAGGACATCGGCACCGGCCTGAATGCCGATGGCCATTGGGGCTGGACCAACGATGCGTACATGGGCAACTACGGCGACAACGCATTGCTGTACTTCAACCAGTACCGCAATGCATCGCCAGGCAGCCCCTTGTACCAAGGTGCGCGCACCGGCACCGACATTTCGCAAAGCGGCACGCTGTTCGACATCCTGCGTGCCGATGTGATAGGCAACACCTTGCCCAAGGTTTCCTGGATCGCTGCGCCGGAAGCCTACACGGAGCATCCCAACTGGCCTGCCAATTACGGCGCTTGGTACGTGTCGCAGGTGCTGGATGCACTCACCAGTAATCCCGACGTATTCAGCAAGATGGCCCTGTTCATTATCTTCGATGAAAACGATGGTTTCTTCGATCACATGGTGCCGCCTTGCGTGCCGCCATCGCATACACAGGGTGAATCGACCGTCTCGATTGCCAACGAAATCTTCCCAGGCAGCAGTAGTGACGGCAGCGGCCCCTACGGCATGGGCCCGCGCGTGCCGATGATCGTGGTGTCGCCATGGAGCAAAGGTGGCTGGGTGTGTTCGGAAGTGTTTGATCACACCTCGCTCATCCGCTTTATCGAGCGTCGTTTCGAACGGCAGTATCCGGACCTGCGGGAATCCAATATCACCGCATGGCGCCGGACGGTTGCTGGCGATCTCACCTCCGCTTTCGATTTCTCCAAGCCGGATGGCAGCCAGCTTTCGCTGCCCAGTACCAGTGACTATCAGCCGCCTAATGATCAACGCTATCCCGATTATGTGCCGACGGTGCCGGCGGACCAGAGCCTGCCGGATCAGGAGCCGGGCATGAAGCTGGCACGCGCGTTGCCGTACGAACTGCATGCCACGGCGCGTTCCCAACCGCAGGGCGCGTTCGGCATCATGCTTGAGAACACGGGCAAGGTGGGGGCGTGTTTCCAGGTGCGTGCGGCCCATGGATCGAATGGGCCGTGGTACTACACGGTGGAGTCTGGCAAGTCGCTGTTCGCGACATTGCCGGCACAAGCTGCCTACGACTACAGCGTCTATGGCCCAAACGGTTTCATGCGGCATTTCAAGGGCGATCGTTCGTCTCCGAAGACCGCCTTGCTCGCTATCGTTCGCTACGACATCGGTGAAGGAAGCATCATGCTGGAACTCGCCAATGACGGGCACGATTTCTGTAACGTGTCTGTCGAAAATCTGTACAACGGCGAATCCGTGGCTTATGTGCTTCAGCCTGGGGAGCGTCAGCGAAAAACCTGGTATCTGGGTGAGAGCTACGGCTGGTACGACCTGATCGTGCGCGCGGATGTGGAAAATGGATGTGTGCAACGTTTTGCCGGACATGTGGAAACGGGCGAACCGGGCATGACCGATCCGGCTATCGCCCAGCCGCGCTGGCGGAATCTGAAAAACGTTTGACGTATTGTCCGGTGATCAGTTCAGCATGGCAAAAGCATCGCGCGTAAGATTTTCCGGCTCATCATGGGTGCACACCACATCGTCTTCGATGCGGATGCCGCCGTACGGTCGGAATGCATCGACTTTGGCCCAGTCGATATCCTTGGCGGCCGGTGTGTTGCGCAGTTCTTCCAGCAGCATGTCGATGAAGTACAGACCCGGTTCGATGGTCACCACCATGCCGGGTTCCAGTGCGCGTGTCATGCGTAGATAGGGGTGCCCTTCGGGGCGTGGAATATAGCCGCCGCTTTCGCTGGCCTGGAAGCCGGCGACATCGTGCACCTGCAAACCAATCGGATGCCCCAGGCCATGCGGGAAGAAAGTGGCGGTGACACCGGATTGCACGGCGCTTTCGGCGCTCATGTCGATGACGCCGTGTTCGCGCAGTACATCAGCCAATACATGATGGGCATGGATATGCAGGTCAGGATAGCTTTGGCCTGCTTTCACCTTCGCGACGAAACCGAGTTGCGCTTTTTCCACGCTGTCGATCAGCGCCTGAAAGTCGGAATGACCGGCCGCGGCATAGGTACGCGTGATGTCGCTGGCGTAACCCGCCGCGCTGCCGCCGGCATCGATCAGGAAGGAGTGCTGCTGCTTGGGCGGCGTGCGGTCGAAGTTCGTGTAGTGCAGCACCGCGCTGTGCTCGTTGAGGCCCACGATGCTGGAATAGGGCAGCTCTGCATCGGTCTGGCGCGCTGCCGCGAGGTAGGCCAGGTGAATACCAAGTTCGCTCTCGCCAGCACGGAAGGCTTTTTCAGCGGCGCGATGGGCGCGTGCGCCAACGTGGTTGGCTTCGCGCATCAGCGCCAGTTCGTAAGGCGTTTTGTAGCTGCGATGCCAGTGCAGGTAATCCGTTACCGCTTGCGGATGGTTGACCTCCATGCCTTCGATTTCCGGGCAATGGGGTGCGATGACTGCCCGCTTACCTTTCGGCAGGGCGGCCACGGCTTCGGCAGCCGTGCGCACGATGCGGATGTCGAATGCATCGACCCAGTAACCATTCGGTGCAGCCGGCACCACGTGCCAGTAATCGCGTGGCTGCACGAAGATGAGCTTGGGCTTGTGGCCGGGTGTGTAGATCACCCAGCTACCCGGCGTATCGGTGAGCGGCAGCCAATGGCGAAAATGCGGATTGGCGACGAAGGGGTAATCCTGATCATCGAGGAACTTGCGCAAAGGCGTGCTTGCAGCCACGAGCAGATGGTCGAAGCCACCCAGGGACAGAGCTTTGTCTGCGCGTGCGCGCAACGTGGCGATGTGCTGAGCATACAGCGAGGTGAGATCGTGGCTCATGCGGTATTCCGGTGGGGATGGGAGTCCTTCAGTGTAGCGCGGCTTTTCCGTTCCCCTCGCACGTGCCTGAAGCAGTGCCATCACGCCTGCTGCAGCCAATGATCCAATTGCATGGCCTCCGCATTGCTGATCGCAATGATCCGATACCCCGCCCAGGTCTGCCCTGGCGTGGCGGCTGATTCGTGCCATTGTTCCTGGATGCCGATCTCGATCGTCGATACGCTGCCGTCGTGCCGGTGCAACGGCAGGTTCACCTGGTATATCGCATCGTTGCGTGGTACGCGCTGACCAATCAGCAGCATGCCGTTGCTGGATAGGTTGCCCAGATGTCCGAGCAGTTGGCCGGTGATGGCATCGGTGACGGTGATGCGGGCATCCGGACGCTTGCGCGGCGCGCGGCGCTGTTCAGGAGTATTCATGAGTGGACTTTCGGCAAAGGCGATGCAGGGTGCAGCAGGCGGGTGGTGAGTGCATGCCAGGCACGGTCGAGCAGGTTTTCTTCCCGTGGCGGCAGTTCGCGCACCTTGCCGTTGGCGATGGCACGGGCCAGTTCCTGCAAGTTCATGACATCGCTGCGCTGGCCGCGGCGATTGACGAACAGGCTGTTGCCGGAAAGTGGCGAGAACCAGGCGAGCTTGCGTTGGGTGACCTCACCGGTCGCAGGATCGATGAATTCGAACCAGTTACCGAAAGGCATTTGGCGTAAGCGGTTGTAGATGCGTGCCTCGCGCAGTCCCAGCGGTGGCGCCGCGGAGGCATCCTTGGCCAGTGCTGTTTCGTGCACGCGCTGCTCGCCCAGGCGCTGATGCTGCTTGAGGCGAATGGCCAGATCGGTGGCGCTTGGGGCGTCAGCGGCGCGTGCTGTAACGGCTGTCCTGGGCTTTGTCGGAGGCGCGCTTGGTTCAGGTTGCGGTGGTGATTGTATCGGTGTTGTTTGTACTTCAACGATAGGTTCGAGATGAGTGATATCGGAAGAAGCAGTTTCCGTTGCGGCTGCTTCCGGTTCGATGGTGATCGTTGTTTCGACGCCAATCAGTCGTTGTGCGACTTGCTCGGCCTCTTCGGCGTTCATGCCGATCTGCTGCAAGCTGGTTTCCACTTCGTGCCGCAGCAGTACCGGATCGTTGACTGGGAACTGACCAAGCAATTGATCGGTGACGCGCAACTGTTGCCGAAAAGCATCGCTGTGTTCACCGTAACGCAGCAGGTTGAGCGCGAGTACATCGGTCCACGCACGCTCCAGGAGTGTGCGCAGCAGCCCGCGTGGCGAGGCGATGGCAAAACGTTCGGCGATCAATTCATCGGCGCGATGACGTGCTTGTTCCAGGCGTTCGTGGCCTTGCATGGCTTCGACGTGGCGGCGCTCAGCGGCTTGGGCTTTGCGGGCCAGTTGCGCAAGGTGATGCTCGATGTCGGCCAACAGGCTCGTATAGAGCCCGGCCGTGGGCGGCCCCTGTTGTGCGCGTGCCACCCATTGCCCCAGCTTGGTCAGCAATGGATGGTCGATTTCGCTATCCGGGCCGTCGAGCCAGTTGTTGACGGCTTCGGCCAGCTTGCCCAGCAACTGGCGCGCAGGATGTTCGCGCTGGTTGAAGAAATCACGATCCGTCATAGCCAGACGCAGCAGGGGCCATTGCAGATTGTTCAGCAGCAGGCGTGCACCGGGGCCGTGATGCAACTGGTTGGCGAGCTGCTCGAACAACATGGCCACCAGCTCCACCGTGTCGCCTTGTTCGGCACTGAGCTGCATGCGCGTGGCGCCTGGTAGCAGGCCGACATTGAGTTGCAGCAACAATTCTTCATGCAGGCGTTGGGCGCTGCATAGTTCGCGGCTGGTCTGGTCGGTGACCTGGATCATGCACTGCTGCAGGGTCGTCAGCGCAAGTTGCAATTCATCATGCGTGGCGGTTCGTCCGTTGTCGCTGGGTGCCGGGACGGCGGTGCCCATACGCTGTCGCGCCAGCAGGTCGCGCAGGGTTTCCAGTACGACGATGGGTTCGCTGCGTTCCGCTGTGTCTGTCGTCGGCGCTGCGGGTGCGACACCGGGTGACGCAGCTTGCGCTGGACCGTGCGTGGGGCGGGCTGCGGCGAAGGCACGGAGCTGCGGCAGGATGCCGTCGGCGAGCAGCTTGGCGTTGAGATCTTCGTAAAGCGAGACCAGCGCCGCACCGACGGTGCTTTCGAACACCTGTAGCAACATCAGGTGATGTTCGAGCGGCAGATTGAGTGGCTCGCTGGCTGCACGCAGGATGTGCGCCATGTTCTGCGGTCCGGGCGGCAGATTCGGCCCTTCCAGCGGTGGCGAGCCCACGAGCACCGCCAGGCGATAGGATAGCTCGGATAAAAGCACGCCGTTGTGGGCTTCGATGCGCGCGGCGAGGTTGTCGAGCGCGGCGGTGAGTTCGTGTTCGGTGCGGTCGAGCAGGGTCAGCGATGGCAGGCTGAGCGGTTGCGGCGTTTCATCCTCGTCGACGTCGCCCATCTGTTCGAAGCTGTCGCGCAGGCGCGCGCCGAACGACTGGATGAATCCGTCACGCCCTTGCTGCGTCAGGCTGCGGCTGTCGAAGCAACATTGCTGCTCAAGATGGTTGCGCGATTTCTCCGCTTGGTTATAAAGGCGTTTATCGAAACGATCCAGGCACAGGCGCAATGTTGGTTCGATCCAGTGATCGCAAAGTGTGCAGGCAGCATCGATTAACCGGTGCGCACGTACGGGCAACTCGCCGTGGTTGGCACGGCGAAGACGGTCGCGGGCGGCAAACGGATGAACCTTCGGTTCGACATCCATGACCCCAATCCCAGAATATCCCCGAGGCAAGTGTAAGCCGGATCTGGGTTGCCGTCATGAGCCTGAGGTGGCAAAGCGATCAACCGAGGAAGCTTGCAATCACGTCGTTGAGAAAGCGTTGCCCTAGCGGGGTCGTGGTCAGTCGTTGAGGGTCTGTATCCAGCCAGCCGCGTTGGCGGCCTTGCGCTAGGCGGTCGTTGATGTGTTGCAAAGGCAGGCCAGTGCGCGCGGGGAAGGCGTCAGCCGGAACCCCGCCGATCAGCCGCAAGGCGTTGAGCATGTATTCGAAGGGAAGCTCAGCGTGCGCCACCGCGGCATGGCCGCCGATCCGGCCCGGTCCGCCTGCCGCTTCGAGGTAGGCATTCGGGTGGCGGGTCTTCCAGCGGCGGAATACGTCGCCGCGACTTGCGTCCGTGAGCTTGCCGTGCGCACCAGCACCTATCCCAAGGTAATCGCCGAATTGCCAGTAATTGAGGTTGTGTTCGCAGCGCCGGCCCGGTTGGGCATAGGCGGAGATCTCATATTGCACGTAGCCAGCGTCACTTAGTCGCGTTTCGCAGGCTTCTTGCATGGCCCAGGCCGTGTCGTCGTCCGGCAGCGGGGGTGGGTGTGCGGCGAAAACCGTGTTGGGCTCCAGGGTGAGCTGGTAGTGCGAGATGTGAGTGGGTTGCAAAGTCACTGCACGCGTAACGTCGGCCAAGGCGCCGTCGAGGGATTGTTCGGGCAGGGCATACATCAGATCGAGATTGATGTTGCCGATGCCGGCGTCCTGTGCCGACTTCACTGCCGCTTCCGCTTCACTGGCCGAATGAATGCGGCCGAGGCGCTTGAGCTTGTCGTCATCAAAACTCTGGATACCGAAGGAGATGCGATTGATCCCCGCGGCGAGATAGCCATCGAAACGGCCGTGCTCGACGGTGCCCGGGTTGGTCTCCAGTGTCACTTCGCACTGTTCGGCAAAGGGGATGCGGGCACGGGCGCCGTCAAGGAAACGGGCAATCAAGTCCGGTGCGAACAGGCTGGGGGTGCCGCCGCCGAAAAACACGCTGACGATCGGCCGGTTCGCCAGTGCACTGCCGAAATCCATGCGATCGGCGTCCAGATCGGCCAGCAAGGTATCGACATAGGCAGCGTAGGGAGGCTCGCCGCGTAGTCCGTGCGAATTGAAGTCGCAGTAAGGACACTTCTTCACGCACCACGGCATGTGCACGTACAGGGCCAGCGGTGGTGCGATCAAGGACATGGATCAGGCTGCGGTTCGGCGATGCGCGCATGCAATTGCGCCATGGCTTGCGCGCGATGGCTCAGGCGATTCTTGAGCGATGGCGCCAGTTCGGCAGCGCTGAGCCATTGCTCATGGGGCAGGAATAATGGGTCGTAACCAAAACCATGCGTGCCGCGTGGCGCTTCCAGAATCCGGCCATGCCAGCGGCCTTCGGCAAGGATGGGGGCGGGGTCGTTCGCGTGCCGCAGCAGTGCCAGTACGCTGATGAAGAACGCACCGCGCTGTTCGGCCGGTACGCCTTCCAGTTCTCCTAGCAGGCGCGCATTGTTCGCGGCGCTATCGCCATGCCTGCCGTGGTAGCGAGCGGAGTACAGGCCAGGTGCGCCAAGCAGGTGCGCTACGCACAATCCGGAGTCGTCGGCCAGCGCGGGCAGGCCGGTAATTTGGGCGGCATGGCGTGCCTTGAGCAGGGCATTTTCGACAAAGCTGAGCCCGGTTTCCTCGGCGTCTTCAACGCCTAGTTCGGCTTGCGGAATCACCTTGAAATGGCTGCCAGCAAGAAGTGCGTTGAATTCGGCAAGCTTGCCGCGATTGCTGCTGGCGAGAACGATGCGTTGCATGCGATCAGTCGGTGAGTTCAATGTGATTCCAGCGCCTCACGCTGCAACCGGACCAGCTCGCCTATGCCTTTCTCGGCCAGATCGAGCATGGCGTCCATCTCGTTGCGGCGGAAGGCATGGCCTTCGGCGGTGCCTTGCACTTCGATCAGGCCGCCGCCGTCGTTCATCACCACGTTCATATCGGTATCGCAGTTGGCATCTTCGGCGTAATCGAGGTCGAGCACCGGCATGCCTTGATACACGCCGACCGAAATCGCCGCCACCGCGCCGACGATCGGATTGCGTCGCAGGTTCTCGCGTTTCATCAGCCGATTGACGGCATCCACCAATGCCACATAGGCGCCAGTGATGGCGGTGGTGCGAGTGCCGCCGTCCGCCTGCAGCACGTCGCAGTCCAGAGTGATGACACGTTCGCCAAGCGCCTGACGATCCACGCAGGCACGCAGGCTGCGGCCAATCAGACGCTGGATTTCCATAGTCCGGCCACCCTGGCTGCCGCGCGTGGCTTCGCGTTGCGTGCGGGTAGAGGTGGCGCGTGGCAGCATGCCGTATTCGGCTGTCACCCAGCCTTCACCCTTGCCACGCAGCCACGGTGGCAGGCGGTCTTCGATGCTGGCGGTGCACAGTACGCGGGTATCGCCAAAGGCAACGAGTACGGAACCTTCGGCATGGCGGGTGTAGTGACGCTCGATCGTGATGTTGCGCAACTGGTCATGGGCGCGGCCACTCGGGCGGGACACTGTCATAGGTTCGTGTTGGGCAAGTCGGGGTGGGACAGTTTACCATTGCCGCTTTCTCCATCGTGCGGGACCGTATTCGATGATTCGCAGCATGACCGCTTATGCCTCCGCCGAGACTGTCACCCTTGCCGGGGTGCTGACCTGCGAGTTGCGTACGGTCAATCATCGCTACCTCGAAATCAGCCCTCGATTGCCTGAAGACTTGCGCAGTTTCGAGCCGGCTTTGCGCGAACGCATCGCTGGGCGGCTTTCGCGTGGCAAGGTGGACGTGATCGTGCGGCGGGGCGAATCGCGTGGTGAAACCTTGCAGGTGGACAGCGGCATGATCGCGCGCTTGTCGGAGCTGGCGCTGGATATGGAGGCCCGCTTCCCGCGCATGCGCGTCGAGTTCACCGAGCTGTTGCGTTTCCCGGGTGTGCTGCAGCATGCGGAGGTGGATCAGGAGGCACAACAGGCTGCTCTGCTCGGCGTGCTTGACCGTGCGCTGGATGCCCTGACCGCGACCCGCGAGCGTGAAGGCGCCAAGCTGGGCGATATCCTGCGTGAGCGCCTGGACGGCATCGAGCGCATCGTGGCCGATGTGCGTGGCTGGATGCCGGAAATCCGCACCGCATTGCGCGCCCGACTCGAATCGCGCCTGGCTGATCTCAAGCAGCCGGCCGATCCGGGGCGCCTGGAGCAGGAGTTGGTGTTGCAGGTCACGCGTTCTGATGTGGATGAAGAGCTTGATCGCCTCAGTACGCATATCACCGAAACGCGTCGCGTGTTGGGCCTCAAGGAGCCCGTGGGGCGCCGACTGGATTTCCTGATGCAGGAATTCAACCGCGAGGCGAATACGTTGGGTTCCAAATCGGTCGACGCACGCAGCACGAATGCGGCGGTGGAGCTGAAAGTGCTAATCGAACAGATGCGCGAGCAAGTGCAAAACATCGAATAGTGTCTAACGACGTCCAGCGTCGTCCAGTTGAAAGCCTGCATTCCCCGAAAGCCCGCATGTAGCGGGCTTTACCAGTTGGCCGGTCAGCCCCAGAAGCTTGACCTGGGCAGCTATAGCACCCTCTCACTTGCCGATGCCCGCAAGGTCGCCAAGGAGATGCGGGCGCGGGTGGCGCTGGGCCATGACTTGGCCGCCGAGAAGCAGGTGCTCAAGCAGGACGCCGTGGCCCGGATCGAGGCCGGCCGCAATGCGGTGGCGAAGCTGGCTGACGAATACTTGGCCGAACGGATCATTGGGCGCTGGAAGCACCCCAACATCGTGCGCAGCCGCATCGAACGGGATATCAAACCCGCCATCGGGCATCTGGCGCTGGCGGATGTCCGGCCCTCCCACATCGACACCATGCTCAAGGCCATTGTGAAACGTGGCGTCCCTACCATGGCCACGGATGTTCTACGCTGGTCCAAGCGCATGTTCGATTATGCAGTGAAGCGGGAGATGATGCTGACCAATCCTGCGGCTGCCTTCGACCCGTCCGACACTGGCGGCACTGAGGAAGCGCGCCAGCGTTGGCTGACCCGTGACGAGCTGGTGCACCTATTCGAAGCCATGCGCAATGCCAAAGGCTGGACCTACCAGAACACCCTCACGGTGAAGCTGCTGCTTATGCTGGCCAACCGCAAGACGGAACTGATCGGCGCGCCCATCAAGGAGTTCGATCTGGACAATGCGGTGTGGCACTTGCCCGCCGACCGAACCAAGACTGGGCAGGCGATCGATATCCCCTTGCCGTGGCAGGCCGTCGAGGCGCTGGGCGAACTGATCCGTCTGGCTGGCGCCAGCGCGTGGCTGCTGCCTGCCCGGAAGATGCAGGCTCGAATGATCCCGCACATCAGTGAAAGTACGGTGAACGCAGCGATGGCTAAAAGTGTCATTCCCCTTATGGGCGAGTGCGAACCGTTCACCCTGCACGACATGCGCCGCACCGCACGCACGCATCTGGAAGCTTTGGGCGTATTGCCACACGTTGCCGAGCGCTGCCTCAATCACAAGCTCAAGGGCGTGGTAGGCATCTACAACCGGCACGACTACTTCGAGGAACGGAAGGCGGCGCTGCAGGTCTGGGCGGATCTGCTAGCGCAGTTAGAAGCGGGTGACGCCGGCAAGGTGGTGCCGATCAAGCGGAAGAGGGCCAGCTAACGCATGGTATGAACTGGAAAAACAGTCTGGCCTATGTTAGACTTGCTCTAAGTCGGACTGGAAATTTCCGGTCGGCGCTGGGCCTCAAACTTCGGTTTGGGGCCTTTCGCTTTCTAGGGCGATACTTTTACACCCCATCCTTCAGCTCTTCCGTGCGGGTTACGCCGGATCTTACCCGCAATGATTTCGTATGCCCGATTAGGCTGCTTCGGTTGCAGTGACTTAATGCCCATTGGTCGAGCGCACAAGTCTGCTATCTGCAATCCGATGGAGTTTGATAGCTTCGGGACCATGAGAAGATCGAAAGGAAGCGGCCGGCCGCAAGCATTGTTGCCGCCTACGATCTTGGCGAAGGCTTCGCGAAGCTGAACATCCTCGTTGGGGCCGCGGCATTCAACGATGACCTTTGTTCTCTTGGCAACCTGACCCATTGAGTTCAGTTCCAAAAAAACACGTTCTAGAACGAAACTCATCGCCACGTCGTATGGGTTCCTCGGCACTTGGTAGTGGTGAACGTATTCCTCTTTGTTGATGATGCTAAAGATCAGCTTGAACGGTGACTGTTCAAGAATCGCCGACAGCTTCTCTTGGAAGGCAGCGCGATTTTGAGCGTCCTGCAAGAAGGCGAACTGATTCTTGGGTTTTCGAATGTCGTGCTCGTGGAGGATGACTTCGTCATGCCCCCAAAACTCCATTTTCAGGGCATTCAGTGCTGGACATATCGCATCGACGTAGTCCTTCTTACTAAAGAGAGCTGCGCATAGGACAAAAACTGGGTAACTCGCATCGATGCTCTTAAGGCCATGGTCGCCGCTTTCATCAATGAAAACTACATAGTCGCTGTAAGTTGATCCTGGTAACGCGATTGCCATGTGGCTTTACTCCATTTCCTAAGCCAATCTGCCTGTGTACGGCACGTAACAGTCTGGCAGGTTGTTGAGAAACTCTTCGTGCCCTGCGCTGTCATGGTCGCAGCCTATCGTTGATGGAATGCATGAATGCGCGGAGCAGATTCCGGTATGGGACCACAGCACGTTTTCCTTCCATCGAGATCGCTTGTTCGATGACACCATTGCCCAAGCTTTTTTCGGGCATACGGTGTTGCTGGCACGCGTGAACGACCTGGTCAGCGAGAAAATCAGCAAAAAGCAGCGAAAATGAAAGAGTTGTGCCATGTAGCAAGAGGTATTTCATAGATTTTGACTATCGATGCTGCGTGGTCAAAAGGTTTCTTAACAGCCTGCTATGGAGTTCCCGGCCTTGAAGCTATGGCTGACGAGCTGAGAGAGTGCTCGCTTCGAGAGCGTTCCCGCCGCCAATTGAGCGGATGTGAGCCTGGCCTGCCGCGGCAGGCCACTACGACGTGAATAGCTATTGGCGGGTTGGAGGTTCGGCCCTCCTCCTGCCGGTCTCTTGTTGTTCGCATCCTTCCCACATCGCGCGAGGAATCGCACCCTCTGGATCTAGCAGGGGGGCGAGCATCCCTCGGTCCCAGCTATACTTCTGTCTTTGCCAATCGACCGGCTCGCTTATGCCCATCCTCCATTTCGGTTGTACCCAAGCCTGTACCCACACGCAAAAGCGAAGTGGAAAAACCGCGCAGTGGAGCCGTTTGTCTGCTCTACTGCAGGTTTAAGTGCAATCGAATGAAAAGGCCACGCACTCAAGTTATTCCGCGTAAGCCTTGGTGTCTCATCTCTACCTTCTCCCCGGAGGGGAGAAGGGGCGAAGGAGCTTCGCATCATGTCGACTGATCAAGACGGCACATTGTTTATGGTTGCTGCCCCATCTGGGGCGGGCAAATCCACGCTGGTCAATGCCTTGCTGGAGCGTGAGCCCAGTATCGCGCTGTCAATCTCGCATACGACGCGTCCGCCGCGGACCGGTGAGGAATACGGGCGGCATTACTATTTCGTTGAACGCGCCGAGTTCGAGCGCGAAGTGGCTGGGGGCATTTTTTTCGAACACGCGCAAGTGCATGGCAATTTTTACGGCACCTCGCGCAAGACCGTGCAAGATTTGCTGCGGCAGGGTCGTGATGTCTTGCTGGAGATCGATTGGCAAGGTGTCGCACAAATCCGCAAGGCCAAACCTGATTGCGTAAGCGTGTTCATCCTGCCACCGTCTCGGGCCGAGCTGGAACGTCGATTACGTAGGCGTGGATCGGACAGCGTGGAGGTCATCGAACGCCGCTTGCACAATTCGCGCGGAGAGATCGCCCACGCCCACGAGTTCGACTACATCATCGTCAACGATCGTTTCGAGGATGCGTTGGACGGTCTTCAGGCCATTGTGCGGGCGGTGCGTCAGCGTAGCGGGCTGCAGTGCCTGCGGCATGAGGCCTTGATCCGGGAACTCCTGGCCTAGTGTCGGGTTCTTTCTGGATCGAACTATTACTGCACTGGTCCGTATAGCATTGCCTGCTCACTTCAGTTAACTTGATCACTTTGGTTGCGTCCCACCGCCCATGATTGAAACCGCCCTCGTCAAGCCCAACGATCGCACCTTGGTGCGCATCCGTGGCCTCACCACGGTGCTCAGTGGCAAGACCGTGTTCGATGCCCTGGACATGGACATCCCGCGTGGCAAGGTCACGGCCATCATGGGTCCTAGTGGCACCGGCAAGACCACGCTGCTCAAGCACATCACCGGCCAGATGCGTGGCAGCAAGGGTCAAGTGCAGGTGGATGGACTGAACGTGCCGGAGCTGCCGCGTGACGAGCTGTTTCAGCTCCGCGAGCGCATCGGCTACCTGTTCCAGAATTCCGCGCTGCTTACCGATTTCGACGTGTTCGAGAATGTGGCATTTCCGCTGCGCCAGCATACGAAGCTGCCGGAGGTGCTTATTCGCAATATCGTGCTCACCAAGCTGCAAGCGGTGGGCTTGCGTGGCGCGGCTTCGCTGATGCCCAGCGAGCTTTCCGGTGGCATGGCCCGGCGTGTCGCACTGGCGCGTGCGATCGTGTTCGATCCCATGCTTATTCTGTATGACGAGCCGTTTGTGGGGCTCGACCCGATTGCCCTTAACCAGGTGCTCAAGCTGATCCGCACGCTCAATGACACGCTGGGCATCACCAGCGTATTGGTCGCGCACGAACTTGCCGCGATCAAGGAAGTGGCCGACCACATTTACCTGATCGCCAACGGCAAGGTGGTGGCACAGGGCGATCCCAAGACCATCGCCGACGACGGCTCGCCGTGGACGCGCCAGTTCTTCGGTGGCGATGCGGATGGTCCGGTACCGTTCCAATATCCGGCTGGCGATTACGCGCAGGCCCTCGGTTTCAGTGAAGGTGCCGCATGAGCGCGCAAATGGGACGCGGCAACAATGTGGTGCTCGATTCGCTGGCGCAGATCGGTCATTGCGGGTTATTCCTACTGCGCATTCTTTCCGCCGTGCCGGCCAGCATGCGCTACGCACGCGAGACCGTGCGCCAACTTTGGTTCGTCGGTGCGATGAGCCTCACCATCATCATGACCTGCGGACTGTTCGTCGGCATGGTGTTGGGCTTGCAGCTTTATCACGTACTGGCGATTTTCGGTGGCACGTCGGCCACCGGCTCGGTCGTGGCGCTGTCCATCTATCGTGAGCTAGGGCCAGTGGTGACGGCGTTGTTGTTCGCCGGTCGCGCAGGCACCTCGATCACCGCGGAAATCGGCCTGATGCGTGCTACCGACCAGATCGCCGCGATGGAAATGATGGCGGTCGATCCGATTGCTTATGTGGCCGCACCGCGCTTCTTGGCCGGCCTGATTGCCATGCCGCTGCTGTGTTGCGTGTTCTGTGCCATGGGTATTTTCGGCGGTCACGTGGTTGGCGTGAGCTGGCTGGGCATCGATAACGGCACGTTTTGGTCGAACATGACCGCCAACGTGGATGTGTGGCAGGACATCGTTAATGGCGTGATGTGGAAGAGTGCCGCATTCGGTGCGGTTATCGCGTTGATCGCCGTGTTCCAGGGCTACACCACGCCGCCGACCAGTGAGGGGGTGGCGTATGCCACGACGCGCACGGTGGTTGCTTCGTCGATTGCGATTCTTGCACTGGACTTCGTGCTCACTGCGTTCCTGATGTGAATGGACGGATGATCGTCATGACTAACCGCTTTTTTTTGAGGATTCTGCCGTGAGCCAGAGAAAATCCTATGCCGTTGGCACTGGCCTGTTTATCGTGCTCGGCTTTGCCGCACTGGCTTATCTCGCAACGCAGACCAGTTCGGTGGCCAACAGCCATCAGGGTGCCAGCTACACGGTCGACGCGCAGTTCGCCAACATCGGCCAGCTCAAGGAGCGTGCTCCGGTGAGGGTGGCTGGTGTGCGTATTGGCCAAGTGCAGTCGATCACCCTCGCATCAGGCAGGGATGTCGCCGACGTCAGACTCTCGATCGACAAAAAAAACAGCAAGATCCCGACCGACTCCGTCGCGACGATTTTTACTAGCGGCTTGCTGGGCGATCAATACGTAGGCGTGCAGTACGGTGGTGCGAAAACGTATGTCACCGACGGTGGTCATCTTGGCTTGACCAAGTCGTCGGCGCCGCTGGAGGAGCTGCTCAGCAAGTTCATGGGCGCGAGCGGTGCGGTCGATGCGATTGGCGGTACTTATTCGGTGCGTGGCAATTTCACCAACGTGGGGACGCTCTCGGTGGGTGCGCCGGTGAAGATGGCCGGTGTGGCCATCGGCAGCGTGGCCTCGATCAAGGCCGACCCGATCAAGCTCGATGCCACGGTGACGTTGTCCATCGACAAGAAATACAACCAGATCCCGGATGATTCGTCGGTCGCGATATTCACCAGTGGTTTGATTGGCACTCAGTATGTTGCGATCCAGCCCGGTGGCTCGCCGAATTCCCTGAAGGATGGTGACCAGCTCGTGCTGACCCAGTCAGCCATGCAGTTGGAAGATCTGATTGGCAAGTTCCTGGTCAATGGCTCGTCCAGCGGTGGCAACAACGCCGATGGCAACGGTTCATCCAATACCCCTGCCGGCAAACATTGAGCCGGCCTTACTAGGAGTCATCCATGTTGCGTCACCTGGCTATTGCCACCGCCATCGCCCTGGGCAGCGTCATGATCGCCGCGCCGACCTTCGCGCAGGATGCATCGAGCGCACAGGCTTCCCATGCATCGACCCCGCAGGCGGTGTTGGAAAATGTCGTTGCTCAGCTCAACACCCAGATCGCCGATCACAAAGCCGAGTTGCAGAACAATAAACCCAAGCTGATCTCGTTGATCAACCAGATCTTCCTGCCGCACTTCGATACCGATTGGGCGTCGATCCTGGTGCTTGGCATGCATGCGCGCCAAGCCACGCCGGAACAGCGTGCGCGCTTCGCCAAGGCCTTTTACACCTCGCTGACCAACCGCTATGCGGACGGTTTGCTGAATTACTCCAAGGGCTCGGTGAAGGTTTTGCCGTTCCAGGGTGAACTCAACGACAAGTACACGGTGGTGAAGACCCAAGCGATTACCGACGACAAGAAGCAGATCGCAGTGAACTTCGTGTTCCACAAGGCCGCCGACGGTCAGTGGAAGGCGTATGACGTGATCATCGAGGGTATTTCCTACATCACTAATTACCGCAACCAGGTTGATGCCGAGATCAAGAAGGAAGGTCTCGACAAGCTGATCAGTAATCTGGAAACAGGCGGCGACAAGGCACTGCAACAGATGGAACAGGAAAACAAGGGCAATGGCGCCAAGTAAAACCGGCGAGTTTCGGGTGACTTCCGAGGTGCCGGACACGGTATCCGTAACGGGCGCGTTGAATTTCGCCACGGCCGCGAATGCGTTGGTTGCCATGCGCACCGCCTTCGCCGCGCATGATCGCCATACGTTGGATCTGTCTGGCGTCACCCTGTGTGACAGTGCTGGTCTGGCGTGTTTGTTGGCGGCGCTATCGGAGGCTGACCAGGGCGGGCTGCGGATTGCTGTACGGCACGTGCCGGCGGGTATGCAGGCGCTGGCGCAGGTCTGCGGTGTGGAATCCTTCCTGCATTAAGGCAACGCTGAATAAGTATCGCCGTTGTTACCAGCCCTGTCTGTTCGCAGCCTTCCGGACATAAACAAAAACGGGGCTTTCAGCCCCGTTTTTGTTTTCGACAGACGCCCCGTATTTACGGGTTGCCGGAAGGCGTACCCGAATTGTTCTGCTGCTTTTGCTTTTGCTCCCACTGCTGCTGCTCTTTCAGCAGTTCGGCGGGGTCGAAGTTGTTGTTCTGGCTGTTCGAGCCTTGGCCCTGCTGCAGCCTCAGCATCACGTCCGCCGGCGGATTGCCGTCGTAGAGCTTGTTCAGGCGAGTCTGGCGCCAGGCGTCGCGTACGAAGGCATACGGGTCGTAGGCCGACTTCAGGAAGCTATCGGCGTCCAGCAACTGTGCACGCATCTGGATGAAATAAACCACCTCAGGGATGTAGTACTGGCCCCAGTGGAACTTATGGTTACGCTCGAAATAGCTGAGTGGATCGAACAGGTAGCCATCGACCGGGTACTGCAGCACGTCGCGCATGGTGGATGGGCCAAGCAGGGGCACCATCAGGAAGTCGCCTTCCGGCACGCCCCAGCGGGCGAGGGTGATGCCAAAGTCGGTCTCCTTCAACGGGATTTTCATGTGCGTGGCGGGGTCGAAGAAGCCGGCCAGCCCCACCGTCATGTTGATCAGGAGGCGGCCCGTATCGGTGATCGCATCGCTTGGGCGCGCTTGCAGCATGCTGTTGGCGATGCTGATCGGCAGCTTGATATTGGTGAAGAAGTTGCTGATACCGGTCTGGACTGGCTTGGGGGTGACCTTGGTGTAGCCCACGGCGACCGGGCGTAGTACGTGCGTATCCAGCGCCATGTTGAAGGCGTAACTCTTGCGGTTGAACTTCTCCAATGGGTCATCCGTGCGCGGAGGGGCAATAGCACAGCCCGCAAGCAGGGTGACGGTGGCCAAGGGAAGGATGTGGCTTAGTAGACGGCGGGGCAGGGAGGGCATCTAGAGGGGTCCGCTGCAGAAAAGGTGGATGGTTGGAAAAATTGTACTTTTTAGTTTTATATTGTGCACGAACTTATGCCGTTACTTCGAACTGGCGCGCAACGGTCTGGCATGATAAGAGTCAATCGCGTTGCCAGCCAAGTGGCTGCTCGATAAACTGTACGACCGCATAAGTCTTTTATTGTCTAAGGATTTCCCATGGCCCGCATTACCGTGGAAGACTGCCTTGAAGTAGTCGATAACCGTTTCGAACTGGTGCTGATGGCGACCAAGCGTGCTCGCCAGCTCGCCAACGGTGCCGAACCTGCCGTCAACCCCGACAACGACAAACCGACCGTGCTGGCGCTGCGTGAAATCGCCGACCGCCGCATTGATCAGGTCACCATCGATGAGATCGACCGTGCCGATCGCGAGCGTGCCGAACGCGAAGCGCTGGAATGGGCTGCGCAGGAAGTGGATGACGATCTTTCCAAGGTTGGAGACGACTGATGGACGGCGGTGGCTGTCGACAGCACATTCGTCGATCTGGCAATACCAGACGAAGGGGCTGCGCTGTGCACCTGATATGCACGGATCCATCCTGCTCCTACCTAACCATCGAGGCGATCGCCTGAACGGGCGGCATGATTCCATGACGGCGGCTACGCATCCGGTTCCCGAGGATACGCCCGTGCTACCGCCCTACGTGTTGGCGCTGAAAGAGCGCATTGCCTATCTCTCCGAGCAGAACGTCGCACGCGTGCTGCGCGCTTACAAAATGGGTGCGGTAGCGCACGAAGGGCAGGTGCGTAAGAGTGGTGAGCCCTATATCACCCATCCCATCGCCGTGGCCGGCATTCTGGCCGAGATGGGCATGGATGCCGAAACCATCATCGCCGCGATCTTGCACGATACGCTGGAAGATACGTCGCTAAGCCGTACCGCCTTGTCCGGTGAATTCGGCGAGACGGTGGCTGAGCTGGTAGACGGCGTCACCAAGCTGGACAAGATGCGCTTTTCCAGTCGCCAGGAAGCCGATGCGGAGAGCTTCCGCAAAATGTTGCTGGCGATGGCGCGCGACCTGCGCGTGATCCTGATCAAGCTAGCCGACCGCCTGCACAACATGCGTACGTTGGGTGCCAAGGAATCGGATTCGCGCCGGCGCATTGCTCGCGAGACGCTGGAAATCTACGCACCAATCGCCCAGCGCTTGGGTATGAACAAGATCAAGGCGGAACTGCAAGATCTTGGCTTTCACGCGCTGTATCCCGATCGTTACCGAGTGATCAGCGAACGTATCCGCGCTGCGCTGGGTAATCGTCGTGAAGCGATGAGTCGCATTGAAGGTGCACTTTCCGCACGGCTGATCGAAGATCACATTCCGGTGCGTGTGGTCGGGCGAATCAAGTCACCATGGAGCATCTATTCGAAGATGCGCAGCGACCACAAGAGCTTTGCGCAGTTGATGGACGTGTACGGTTTTCGTGTGGTTACCGATAGTGCGATGAGCTGCTACATGGTACTTGGCGTGGCGCATGCGCTGTACAAACCGGTCGATCGGCGCTTCAAAGATTTCATCGCCATTCCCAAGGCCAATGGTTACCAATCGTTGCATACCGTGCTGCTTGGACCATTCGGTGCGCCGATCGAGGTGCAGATCCGTACCGAGGAAATGGATTCGGTTGCCGAGCGTGGTGTGGCGGCACACTGGGCCTACAAGACCGAAAGTGGTCCTGCCAACAGCGCGCAGGCGCGTGCGCGTGAGTGGCTTGCCGCGCTGGCGGACAGCCAGGCGAATACGCCGGAAGCGGCGGAATTCATCGAGAACGTCAAGATCGACCTGTTCCCGGATGAAACCTATCTGTTTACCCCCCGCGGCGACATTCTTTCCTTGCCGCGCAACGCCACGGCGCTGGATTTTGCCTACGCGGTGCATACCGATGTAGGCGATCACGCGGTGGCAGTGCGCGTCAACAAGAAACTATTGCCGTTGCGCACGCGATTGGAATCGGGCCAGCAGGTCGAAATCATCACCGCACCGTCGGCCGTCCCCAATCCGGCGTGGCTGGAATTCGTGGTTACGGGCAAGGCACGCACAGCCATCCGCCAGTACCTGAAACATCTGCAGCATGAGGACGCCGTGGATTTCGGCCACCGTATGCTCGATCGCGCGCTCGATGCCCAGGGCGCCAGTCTCGATTCGATCCAGCCGGAAGTGCTAGAGAAATTCCTGCAGAAATCCAAGTTCAAGCGGTTGGAAGAGCTGCTTTCGAATATCGCGCTGGGCAATCGCATGCCTGATCAGGTGGCCAGCCAGTTGCTTGCTTCGCGCGGTCCCGCCGCGCGCGGCACACAGGTGGCGCATGCAGCGGAAAAGATCCGCATCACCGGCGCCGAGCGTGGCGTGCTGAGTTTCGCCAATTGCTGTCACCCGCTGCCGGGCGACGACATCATTGGTTATCTCTCGCCTGGCAAAGGCATCGTCGTGCATTGCATCGAATGCCCCAATGTGGCCGAGCTGCGCAAGTCGCCGGAACGCTGCGTGGCGATCGAATGGGATCGTGACGTACAGGGCGATTACCGTGCCGAGCTGCGCATCGAAGTCATCAACCGACCGGGGGTGCTGGCGACGGTGGCGGCGGCCATTGCGGCAGCCAATTCCAATATTGAGAACGTGGAATACGTCGAGCGCGACATGGCGGCCGCCACGCTACTATTCACCATCGAGGTGAAGAACCGCAAACACCTAGCCGAGGTGATCCGGCGCGTGCGGCGCACAGGGGTGGTGAGCGGGGCGTATCGGTACCCGTTGTAACGGCGTAGAGATGGCTGACTTGGCCATGCAGGTTTTTCTGTTCCCCGTTAAGGCAACGCTAAATAAGTATCGCCGTCATGACGACGGCGATACTTATTTAGCGTTGCCTTAAACTCATGGTTTAGCCACCATGGACGCTCCCCATGTCCCGCACCATCATCAGCACAAACAACGCTCCCACCGCCATTGGCCCGTATTCGCAGGCCGTGCGTGCAGGCAATACCGTGTATTTCTCCGGGCAGATTCCGCTCGACCCCGCCACGGGTAGCCTGGTCGAAGGGGATATCAGCACGCAAACGCGTCGTGTGTTCAACAACCTGGTGGCCGTCGCCGAAACCGCCGGTGGTTCACTGGCGCAGATCGTGCGCGTGGGCATCTATGTGACCGATCTAGCGAACTTCGCTGCGGTCAATGCGGTGATGGGCGAATATTTCCAGCAACCGTATCCAGCACGCTCCACCATCGAAGTTTCCGGCTTGCCGAAAGGTGCGCAGGTCGAGGTCGATGCTGTGATGGTGCTGGACTGATCGACGTTTGCGCAAACGGCTGACAGCTATTGTCGGCAGTCTGGTAACCATCACGAGCCTGCTCGGTTAGTCTTGCACCGATGGCCGCTTACAGACCTCAAACATTGACCGAAACCGCTGCCGATCCGGGCCATCTTCCGGTGACCCAACTCGTGGGTGTCGGACCTGCGTTGGTCGAAACGCTGGCTCGCCTGGGGCTGCATCGCGTGCAGGATTTGTGGTTTCACCTGCCCTTACGCTATGAGGATCGCACGCATCTGCT
Source organism: Dyella sp. M7H15-1 (assembly GCF_004114615.1). Classification (NCBI taxonomy): domain Bacteria; kingdom Pseudomonadati; phylum Pseudomonadota; class Gammaproteobacteria; order Lysobacterales; family Rhodanobacteraceae; genus Dyella; species Dyella sp. M7H15-1. Next base: position 2,229,806 of record NZ_CP035300.1, on the reverse strand, counting down.
GCCTTTGGCCGATTTACGTCCGGGCATGCGTGTGCAGGTGGTAGGAGCGGTCGAGGCGGTCGAGAAAGGTTTTCGCTATCGCCCGCAGTTGAAGGTGGCGATTGGCGATGGTGTGATGCAGACATTGCTGTTGCGCTTCTTTCATTTTAATCGCGCGCAAGCCGAGCAGTTTCGGGTGGGCGTCAGATTGTTGTGCTACGGCGAGGTGCGTCAAGGGCCGGACAGTCTCGAAATGGTGCACCCACAATATCAGCGCCTGGTTGATGACGCGGCAGTTGTACTCGAGGAGCGCCTCACGCCGGTCTATCCCACCACGGAAGGGCTTGGACAAAAGCGTCTGGCAGGCGTCGTGGCCAAGGCGTTGCAACGCTTGCCCGTCGAGGCGGAGCTTGAGTTGATTCCACCGTCGCTTTGTGCGGAATATGGGCTCACGTCACTGCGTGAAGCGTTGTTGTACGTGCATCGTCCACCGCCGGATGCGCGGATGGATCAACTCACGCAGGGGTGGCATCCTGCTCAGCAGCGCCTTGCTTTTGAAGAATTGCTAACCCAGCACATGAGCCTGAAGCGACTGCGTGCAGCCATGCGCGAACGTCGCTCGCCTGTGCTGAGCGGTCGCGGTGAATTGCAAAAGCGCTGGCTAAAAGCTTTGCCGTTCCAGCTTACCTCGGCGCAGCAACGTGTGAACGGAGAAGTGGCGGCAGATACGTCGCAGCCACGCCCGATGCTTCGCCTGGTGCAGGGCGATGTCGGTTCAGGCAAAACGGCGGTGGCGTGTGCGGCCGCGTTGTCGGCTGTTGAAGCGGGTTATCAGGTGGCACTGATGGCGCCTACGGAACTGCTGGCCGAACAGCATTTGCGAAATTTCCGCCACTGGTTGGCGCCGATGGATATCGCCGTCGAATGGCTGGCAGGCAAACAACAGGGCAAGGCGCGCCAGCAAGCGATGAAACGCATTGCGGAAGGTGCACCGATCGTGATCGGTACGCATGCCTTGATGCAAGAAGGCGTTGAATTCGCGCGACTGGGCTTGGTGATTGTCGACGAACAGCATCGCTTTGGTGTGCAGCAGCGTCTTGCCTTGCGTGACAAGGGGCTGGAGGGCGAACGGGTGCCACACCAGCTTGTGCTCACTGCTACGCCGATTCCGCGCACCCTGGCGATGAGCGCGTATGCTGACCTGGATATTTCCGCAATCGACGAATTGCCGCCGGGGCGTACGCCCGTGCAGACGATCGCCATCTCCAGTGCACGTCGTATGGACGTGATAAAACGCATTCACGCGGCTTGCATGGAGGGGCGTCAGGTCTACTGGGTTTGCACCTTGATCGAAGAGTCCGAGCAATTACGCGCGCAGGCAGCCCAGGCAGCCCATGCCGAACTCACGCACACGTTGACCGACTGCAAGGTCGGTTTGATCCATGGACGCATGAAGCCCAAGGAAAAACAGGCGGTGATGGATGCGTTCAAGGCAGGCGAACTGGCCGTACTGGTCGCCACCACCGTGATCGAGGTAGGCGTGGACGTTCCCAATGCCAGTTTGATGGTGATCGAGAACAGCGAACGCCTCGGCCTGGCCCAATTGCATCAATTACGTGGACGTGTAGGCCGAGGCGCTGTTGCGTCCAATTGTGTGTTGCTCTATCAACCACCGCTGGGGCAGCTTGCGCGCGAGCGATTGCAGGTCATGCGTGAAACCAACGATGGTTTTCGCATTGCCGAAAAAGATCTGGAACTGCGCGGACCTGGCGAAGTGTTGGGTACGCGTCAAACCGGTCAACTTAGTTTTCGCATGGCTGATCTCGCGCGTGATGCACATTTGCTGCCAGCCGTGCAACATGTCGGTGAACAGATGCTGGCGCGTTATCCCGAACGGGCGGGGCGGTTGATCGAACGCTGGATCGGCGGCGCTGCTCGATATGTCAATGCCTAAGTGCTGGCGAAAGGGGGCAGGGAGGAACGATGCGTACCATAACGATGGCACGTCCCCCACGATATCCTGTCTCTTGATCACAAGTTTGACGTCGCGGCCCCCTCTCCCCTCCGGGGAGAGGGCTGGGGTGAGGGGCAAATCTTGCGAAATAGTTTGTTTCGTGCGCGATTTAAACAGCGAAGTGCGTATTTCGGCCCATCGTGACCGCCCATTTCGGTAAGGCGTGACCGGTCATTTCGGTAAGCCGTGACCGCCCGTTTCGGTTGATCGTGACCGATTTTCGACGGTCACCGAAATCAGCGGTCACGGCTTACCGAAACGCGCCCCTCGTTGTGCATAACTTCAACGCAACGGCATCCTCCACGGCTTTTTGGAGTGGCGATGCCGACCCCGCGAGTAGCTATGCGCAAGATCAAAGAATGTCTTCGACTGAAGCTGGAGTGCGACCTCTCGCACGAACGCATCGCCTTGGCCTTGGGTCTGTCCAAGGGCGTGGTCAGCAAGTACGTGAAACGTGCCACGGCCGCCGGACTGGACTGGCCCGGCCTGTCCGCCATGGACGACAACGCGATTGCCGCCCAGCTGTGTATGTCACCACCCGCCGTGCGTGGCGAGCGGGCACCCATCGATCTGCCATGGGTGCATCGGGAGTTGCGCCGCAAAGGCGTCACGCGACAATTGTTGTGGCAGGAATACTGCGACGCGAACGCTGGCCGTCTCACGTACCAATACACCCAGTTTTGCCAGCACCTCCACGACTACACGGCCTCGCTGCGCCGTTCGATGCGTCAGTTGCACGTTGCCGGTGAAAAGCTGTTTATCGACTACGCCGGCCCCACCCTTGGCGTCGTCAACCCCGACACCGGCGAGCTGCAGCGAGCGCACATCTTCGTGGCCGTGCTGGGTGCGTCCAGTTTCACCTATGCCTGCGCCACACCGGGCGAAACGCAGATCGACTGGCTGCGCGGCTTGACGCAGGCGTTGGCATTTTTTGGTGGCGTGCCGGCGCTGGTGGTACCTGACAATCCGCGCGCGCTGATCACCCAGCCGGATCGCTACGAGCCCGTGCTCAACCGTGCTACGCAGGCGTGTGCAGAGCATTACGGCATGGCGATCCTGCCGGCCCGCCCACGACGCCCGCAGGACAAGGCCAAGGTCGAGGTCGGCGTGCAGGTGGTCGAGCGCTGGATCCTCGCGCGCTTGCGCCATCCGTGCTTTTTTACCTTCAGCGCTCTCAATCACGCCATCGCCGACCTGCTGACGGACTTGAATGCACGGCCGTTCAAGAAGCTCGACGGCTCGCGCCGTTCGTGGTTCGAGACGATCGACCGTCCCGCCCTGATGCCCTTGCCGGCGCAACCCTATGAGCCGGCGCGCTTCAAGCCGTGCAAGGTCAACATCGATTACCACATCGAGGTCGATGGCCATTACTACAGCGTGCCGCATAGCCTGGTACGCAAGACCGTCGAGGCGCGCATCACCGACACCACCGTCGAGATCCTGCATGCCGGCCAGCGCATCGCCAGCCACGTCCGCTCCCCGGCGCGCGGACGCCACACCACCGTCGCCGACCACATGCCGGCCGCACATCGTGCGCATCGGGAATGGTCACCCGGTCGCTTCCTGCACTGGGCCGACACGATCGGCGCGGCAACCCGTCAGTTGGTCGAGCACCTGCTGACCGAGCGCCCGCATCCGGAGATGGGCTATCGCAGTTGCCTGGGGCTGCTGGCGCTCGCGCGCCAGTACGGCGACGACCGCCTGGAAGCGGCCTGCGCACGCGCGTGGGCGATCGGTTCGCGCACGCGCAAATCCGTGCAGTCGATCCTGCACAACAAGCTCGATCAACACCCCTTGCCCAGCGCCATCGCCCAAACCGACTGGGTCACACCCGACCACGTCAACCTGCGTGGCCCCACCTATTACCGCGATCCACCCACCACTCACTGAAAAGGAGACCACCTTGTTGATCCATCCCACCCTTGAACACTTGCGTGCCCTCAAGCTCGACGGCATGGCACAGGCGCTGGAAGAACAGCGCCTGTTGCCGGCCTGTCACGATCTGCCGTTCGAAGATCGGCTCGGCATGCTGGTCGATCGCGAACGCCATTGGCGTGACGGTCGACGGCAGGAACGATTACTTCGTGTGGCCAAGCTCAAACACGCCCAGGCCTGCCTGGAAGATGTGCAGTACAGCGCCGACCGCGGTATCGACAAACGCCTGATCGCCACCTTGTCCGGCGGCGACTGGATCCGGCAGGGGCAAAGTGTGTTGCTGACCGGTCCGACCGGGGTTGGTAAAACGTGGCTGGCGTGTGCGCTTGGACAACATGCCTGCCGCCAAGGCTTCCCGGTGCTGTATCAGCGTGTGCCACGCCTCGCCGAGATGCTACGCATCGCCCACGCCGACGGCAGCTTCGGTCGCGTGCTTGCTCAGTTGGCGCGCATCGACGTGCTAATCCTTGACGATTGGGGCATGACACCGCTCGATCAGGCGGCGCGCCATGATCTGCTGGAGGTCATCGACGATCGCGGCAACGGCAAATCGACCCTCATCACCAGCCAGCTACCGATCGAACACTGGCACGCCTGGCTCAACGATCCCACCCTCGCCGATGCCATCCTCGACCGTCTCGTACACCGCTCTCATCGCATCGTGCTGAAGGGCGAATCGATGCGCCGAAAGTCCTCCGCCAAGCCAGCCGCCGATACCTCATCGTGACCGGTCCAGTTACACTCGAGTGCACCGCACAATGACTGGCGCTGACCGGTCACGATCAACCGAAATACGCGGTCACGATCGCCGAAATCCGCAGCGAAGCTTGCGCGTAGCCATTGGAGTTTCCCTCAAGCCCGGCCCCTCACCCTCTCCCCAGAGGGGAGAGGGGACGGGTCCGTCTCGTTTTGTTGGTTATTTGCAACAAACTGCAAACTAAAAGATGTGATCAAGAGACAGCCCCGATATCGGCGGCACTCGCCAAAGGGTGGGCGCAATATCAGATGGATGGGTCGATCGATCTCTTCCATGTGCTGCGCACTTTGCAGGAGGTCGGTAAAGAGTTGGGGTGAGGGTGCGGCCAGCGCGCGAAAACAAAGATTTTGTGCAAGAACTGAATCGCTCGCTTCGCCCGGACCCTCACCCGCCTGCCGGCACCCTCTCCCGGGGGGAGCGGGGATCACTCATATGATGTTTCGGATGTGTGTAATCGGATGGCGAAAGAGCTCACGGAATCGAGTCACCCATCAGCTGCAGGTGTATCACTTTTGTAACAATTTTTCGGCCGGGACTGTGAGCATCAAGGATCAAATACACGGCGTAAACGATAGGCTCCGGGTTCTTGTGCCATCGTCACCGAGTGAGTATCTTAACTATCGCAACTATTGCTTCCCTTTTTAAAAAAGGAGGTAGCATCTCTAAGGTAGATTTCTTTTTACAGGTATTTAAATGGCCTGTTTGAATTGAAATCTCAACCCACTCGTCTTGGCTATTGTGCAACTCTTAGAAGGCATCGGCTCTCTTCGCATTTACAAAACAGGGGATTTCAGTCATGAAACCGGTTGCGCTACCTTCATACTTGGCGCTGTGCATCGCTTACACCCTAACGGCTATGACACATGCAGAAAGTACGCGTCCTAATGTACCTGTGACCATTTTCAACAACACTAACAGGGTCATGTATCCTGTTATTCGCGATGTGGTCAATCATCAGGAAAAGCGAATTTATATTCGTGGCGCATCCGGTATTCCTGCCCATAGCCAAGCAAAAGCCATTATCACCGGGGACATGGGGGACGCTGGTCAAATTCTTATATTTAGCCAGCCACCTACAAATATGCCGGGCGAACCCACGGCAGCTATACTCCATAGCAAAGGTATTAAGGACTCCGATTTAGGCAATATCATATACACCCAATCGCTGACCGACGCCTTCCGTGCTGATGAGCCGAGCCAATTGCTTGAGTACACCATCGATGGCGGTGTGGATACAGGCAACATCGATTTCGATTATTCGGGTGTTGATGAGCTAACCATACCCTTTGCCATAGAGGCCACGGATAACAACGGTGTGGCCGTCCGCGGTTACGCAGGAACCACCATTGACCTGGACACAATGCAATCAAACCTCAGCGCTTTGATTAGCGGCGGTTTGACCGGTCATTACTTCTCCAAGAATCATAAAGTGGGCTGGAACTATTACTATAACGGCCAGAACCCGCAAGCATTGATTAAAATTCCCACCGCTTACAACAGCTTTGCCGAGGTTGGCACTTCATCGTATCTGGTCAATCCGCCGCAAAACAACACGAAGTTGGTCGCTAACGTTGACGGTGCCCCTCGAGTTGGTACGCTGTGGACCTCCGATGTGCTAACTGAACGTTGGTTAGGATGGTTGAGTAGTAAATATACGGGCAGCAGTTTCAATGTGCCTGCCACGGATCAAGTCGAACAAGTCATCGTACCTGGTGAATTTGCTACCGGGTGTACGGGCGACAGCTTCTGTCAGAGCTTTGCTGGCACCGTGCAAATGGTATTCGATGCTGCAGCAGCGAACCTAAAACATCGTGGAGTTATTATCCATGGCGTTAATAATTTTGCTGACGCCAGGGTCGTTATGACGAACCTCATGGGCTACAGCTTTTCCAGCGATCCAAAGTTACCCAACTACCTGCCCGATAACGTACGTGACGCCTACAAAGCTATTATGCGAGGGGCGCCAACACCGGCTGATGAAAGGAATCCTAATTTAACGTCCCAGTTGCATCCCAGCCCGGCTGGTTCCAGCGCCAAATACAACCTAAATGTAATTGACTGGTTCGTACATAGGCTTCTAGGCTTTTATGGGTATGGCTTTTCCATCGATGACGATCGCGGCAACATCCGTTCACCTGGAACCAAGCTAATCATCACTATCGGCGGCCCCAACGGGTTGCCATTTAACCAACCGTTCGATCCTATTCATCAGCAAACCGTCATTTTTGGTGCAGGCTGGTCTGGCATATCCAGTGGTAGCGATAACTATGGCGATGTGACCGGGGCGCTAAGTACCTGCAAACTAGGTTCCGCGGGCGCCGGATCATGTTTCGTCGGCGTTGACGCAACTCACCAAAATGGTAAGTTCAACCACGTTGTAGCTTGGCTAGGAGGTAGCTCAGGGTCTTCGCTGTCGCTAGATCTGGTGTCTTCATCAACAGATCTAGGCTTTACTCATTGCCAAGTCAACAACCATGGCAGCGCTCAGATTAATACCCATATCTGTAGCGTCATTAACCATGATCCGACTTTCCCCTTCTTTCTAACAATCCCTGACCCGGGTGCTGGTGGTGGCAGTAATGGTGGTGGTGGCAATAACCCATCCACGATCTTTTTCCCGACCGGATGGGGAAGCTTTAGCAGCAGCGATTGCCCATTGAATACAAATATCAATGGCGAATCCATTCCCAGTACCAAGATTGGCGGTATCGCGGGTGCAGTTGGTTTCAAATTGTCACAGAATGGGTCTTGCTCTTTTAAAGCCATGGATACGTCTAATAATGTCTTTAGTTATAAGGCATCGTTTACGACTGCTTCCGGTGCTCTGACATGTACTCAGGGCTGTATAAGTAGTGCAGCGCCTGTGACATTTAGCACCGATAAAAAGACCGTTACGGTTACCTTCCCTCAGCCCCAGCAGGAAGGTCCAGCAGGCACTCCAAGCGGCGGCGGAGGTACATTTCAGATATATCTGGGTCGATCACAGAGTGGTGCCGTATGGACCAGTGTAGGGCCCGCCACCACCTGTAAGGTTGACAACTTCAATCCTTCGTCATTTTCAATCTCTTTCAAAACGGCACAGGGTTGCGTACTTGAACTCAGTAATTCGGGCTCTTCGTCCAGTGCGCCTGCAGATGCTACGTTCAAGCTGCTGCCTAGTGATGTGACCTGCGTGCTTACGGCCTCCAAGCAATCGTGTCGGGTAGCCCCTGTACTTAATCAACAAACCAAAAACGTTAATCTGCCTGATCCGGATGGAACTCGTTAAATGACCTGATTAGCTTTCCAGCCTGCCCTGCGGCCATCCGTATAGAGGAAGCAATGATGGTGAGAGGGCAGGTTGGAGTCATGCTCAACGTCGCTGCGGACCACCCGATTCGTTTGGGTGTTAGCATGCCGAGCACTCGCATACTAAACCTTGACAGGAAGGTATTTATGCGCTGAGACCGTTCACTCGCTGCTTTAGCTCGTAGCCTTTGAAAAAGGCTTGCACCATGTCTTCATCCTTTGCGCCATATTTGCGAATAATTTTGCTCAGCTCCTCCGCAAAGCATCCTTCCGATACCATAAGCCCACAGAAATAAGCGTCTGCTATAACACGTTCACGCTCGGCTGGCGCACGTTTGCTTGGTTCTATCGGCGAAGAGCTTTTACTGGCAGAGGTAGGCATGGACTGTACTTGAATAAGGGCAGGAACCAGACGTACTCCATCGCCTGGCCCACGTTTTTTGGGCGTGCTGACGGTGATAAACACAGTATTCACGCTATGAATGTTAGCCAGGCGAATAGCCCCTGCCTGGCCTGTTGGCAACATCGTCTCAGCACGAAGGTGAATCCATTAAAGATCTTCGTGAAAGGGTAAAACCTTGGGCCGTTCGTTGCCGGTGGGATGGCCCACCGGGAGGTATTCCCCACGCTCAAGCCCTTCAATTTTACGGGTTACCTCGTTCAGCGAACGAGTCAAATCCGTAAGTTCGTCTTTGTAGAGTTCACTGGACTGGGGGGCTTCGTTGGCCTGGGCGACCGAGTCTGAGTAGTCACCTGATAAGTAGTTCGGGTGCATGTAGACCGGCTTATATGAGTTCGTCGAGTTTAATTCATGCAGGACGGTCAAAGCAATTAAATTCGCTGCTGACGTTGCAATGTCTTTGAGTGCCAGGGCGGCTTTGTCTGAATCGAGGTTAGGATCATGCAGGTTAACAATATTCTGCGACAATTCATTCAGTGCGTTATTAACTCGCTTGAGTCCAGCACTGAGTTTGCCCACTCTCTCTAGGTATGATCGGTTATCTAATTGTTCATAGCAGTCAGTCACGGCTTGTTTGTATAAGCCCGTCGCATAGGTCAGACTATGTTGCTTTGTTTTGTCCTGGCCTTCGTTCCCGACCATCTTTTGGGCCAAGTCGCTAGCCTTGTCGATGAGTTTGATATTACGCTTCTTCATGTACGTTAACGAGGCGAGCGTCTCACCGGCCGAATGGCCGGTGAGTCTAGTTAGACAATGGCTGGGTAAGGATGGACAATTGCTGGGTAAGGATGAATTAACTTTAGGTTCCATTTTTAATTTCAATCATGGGTGATGTGATGCAAGCCATAGGCTGCCGGCCGTTTGTAGGTGCCGGCCTACCGCCGTTGCGGACGAATTCCCCCGCCATCTACTCTGATGACGAGGACGCTTAAAGTTCATCGTGAAAGGGTAAAGTCTTGGGCCGTGCGTCGCCGATGGGACGGCGCACCGGGAGGTGTAGCCCACGCTCAAGCCCTTCAATTTTACGGTTTACCTCGTTCAGCGAACGAGTCAAATTCGTAAGCTCGTCTTTGCAGGGTGTTGCACTGAAATGGTTGGAGGCCTCGTTGGCCGCGTCGATTGCGCTTAAGTAGTCCGAATGCAGGGTTTCCGGCTTAAGCAAGTCCCTCAACTGGGGCGCATACAGTACAGTGGTCGAAACAACGAATGTCGCTGCTGTCGTTGCAACGCATTTGAGTGCCTCGGCGGCTTTGTCTGAATCGCTGGCGGCATGATGCAGGTTAACAATATTCTGCGACGTCCGATCCAGTTCTTTATTGAGATTCTCGAGTTTAGGTTTGATCCTGTTTGTATTGTCACCCAATACTTGTCCATCGAGTTTATTAGCGAGCTTGTCCGCGGCTATTGAGTATGGGGTTATCTCGCAGGACAGAAGAATCCGGCTCTCTTTGTCCAAGGATTTGTTACAGGACAGCTTATTGGTCAAGTTCCTAGCCTTGTTGATGAGTTCATCATTATGATGTTTCACGTCATTTAACGTTTCTAACATGGCTAATGGCTCGGCCATGAGTGATTTGTCGCCTCCCGAATGGCCGCATGTGGCTGGAGTAAAATGGGATAGGAATGGTTTAATTTTAGGTTCCATTTTTAGTTTCAATCATGGTGATGTAACGAGAGCCATAGGCTGCCGGCCATTTGTGGCTGCCTATCGCGTTGCGAAAGTGGCCATTATTGGTACTTGGGCACGGCGCCTCCATCCGGTGAATACCTGAATAGCCGTTTAGGTTTGGCAGGTTCGGCAATTCAGGTATTGACCCGATGGGTGCGCTGCCATGGTGATCGCAAGATGCCACCATCGTGATCTGATGGAGCCCCTCATGGAGTTGCAATGGCAGCGTCAGGTGGAGTATTGGCTCCGCCTGATGAGCGTGGAGCGGGTGGCCGCCCGCGAAAATATGATGGTGCAGCAGGGTAAGGATGTGTTTTATCTGGAGCGGGAGAATGGACGCGCCAAGCTCACTGTTGCTAGGCAAGTGCCGGACGCGCAGAGCGTGCCTACCTTGTTGCGCCTGATGCTGCTGCTTCAACCCGAAGCCGCCAACGGCGTACCGATGCGTACGTGGCTGGCACGCAATCAACTATGGCTGGCCGCAACCGCTCCGGCGGGGAGCGGCGCCGAACTTTGGCATCAGTTGGGCAAACTGCAGCAACGGCTGCTCAACCGCGTAACCGTGGGTATTCATGCAAACACTTAATAACTGGCTGGGCGCGCTCAAGTCGCGGCAGGATCTGATACTGGCAGCGATGCTGCTGGTCGCCGTCTTCATGATGATCGTGCCGTTGCCGACCGTGCTGGTCGACGTGCTTATTGCGCTCAATCTCACCTTGTCCATCGTGCTGTTGATGATGGCGGTGTATATCCGTGAGCCGATGGAGTTCTCTGGCTTTCCGTCGGTGCTGCTGATCACCACACTGTACCGATTAGCGCTAACCATCAGCACCAGTCGCTTGATTTTGCTGCAGCATGATGCGGGTGAGATCGTTTATACGTTTGGTAACTTTGCGGTCGGTGGCAATCTGGCGGTTGGCCTGATCGTGTTCGCCATCATCACGGTGGTGCAGTTCATCGTGATCACCAAAGGCTCCGAACGTGTGGCCGAGGTGGGGGCGCGCTTTTCGCTCGATGCCATGCCAGGCAAGCAGATGAGCATCGACGGCGATATGCGCGCCGGCATTATCGATGCCAATGAAGCGCGTCGGTTGCGCCAGATGGTACAGAAGGAAAGCCAGCTCTACGGTGCCATGGATGGTGCGATGAAATTCGTCAAGGGCGATGCGATTGCGTCGATCATCGTCATTCTGGTGAATATTTTCGGCGGCATCACCGTGGGTGTATTCATGCACGGTATGACGGCCGGCGAGGCGGCCAGCACCTATGCCATCCTGTCGGTGGGTGATGGACTCATCGCGCAGATACCGGCGCTGCTGATCTCCATTGCCGCCGGCATCATCGTCACGCGCGTGCCGGGCGAGGAGCGCCGCAATCTGGCCAGCGATCTGTCGAGCCAGCTCATGCGGCATCGTAGCGCGCTGTGGATCGTATCGGCGGTGCTGGTGGTGTTCGCTTGTTTGCCGGGCTTTCCCACGCTGATCTTTCTGGCGATTGCCGCGATGATCGGCGGTGGTGCGTTTATGTCGGGCCGCAAGGCAGGCGGTGGTGGCGCGGGGGCGGGCACTGGCGCGGCGGCAGAGGGTCATGCGGGTGATGAAGGCGCCGCCGAGCTACCCGCCGTTGGTGCAACACCTCTGTTGTTGCGCGTGCACCCAGACCTCGCGCGTGGCGGCCGCCTTGGCCAGGCGCTGATCGAGCTGCGTCAAAGCAAGCTCGAGCAGCTTGGTCTGCCTTTGCCACAAATTGTCCTGCAAGCACATGCCGGACTGTCGCCGCAAAGCTTTAGTTTTCTGCTCTATCAGGAGCCGGTGTTGACGTTGACCATGCAGCCGTTGCTGCTGGCCGATGCCAGTTCGGCGAGGTTGTCCCAGGCGGTCGCGCACGACACGCTGCCCTTTGGCGGGCATCGCTTGCAATGGGCGCCGGTGGAGCAACAGCCGGTGCTTGAGGCGACGGGAGTGAAGGTGTATCGCGATCACGATGCGGTGACTCACGTGGTGTCGCTGGCGCTGGACCGCTACGCCTCCGAGCTGATCGGTGTGCAGGAGGCGCGTTATCTGATGGATCAGATGGAGTCCAGCTATGGCGAGCTGATCAAAGAATTGCAGCGCCAACTGCCGATTGGGCGCATTGCCGATGTATTGCAGCGATTGGTGGCCGAAGGGGTATCGATCCGGGATTTGCGCGCCATTTTCGAGGCACTGGTGGAATGGGCGCCGCGCGAGAAAGATCCGGTGATGCTGGCCGAATATGCGCGCATGGCGTTGCGCCGGCACATCGTGGGTCGTCATCGGCGTGGGCAGCCGTGGATCAGCGCTTGGGTGCTGGGCGGGCAGATCGAGCAGACGATACGCGAATCCATCCGGCAGACGGCTGCGGGTTCGTACTCGGCGCTCAGTGCGGAAGAGAGTCAGTCCATCCTGCAAGAAATCAAAGCCACCGTCGCCAAGAACGGATCCGCCACCGCACTGGTCACGGCCATTGATGTGCGACGTTTTGTACGCAAACTGATCGAGCGTGAGTTGTCCGGCTTGGCCGTCTTGTCGTTCCAGGAGCTAGACGACGAAGCCGAACTCAAAGTGTTGGGTCATATCGAATTGATAGGTGATGACTATGCGCTTGCCTGATTACGATCGGATCCTCGACGCCCTGGAAGTGCCGACGCTGTCGATAACCCGCGGCGTACGAACGATAGGCCGCCTGCAAGAGGTGAACCCCACGCTGCTGCGCGCCCACCTTCCCGGCGTGGGCCTGGGCGAGTTGTGCGAGCTACCCAACCAGACGCTGGCCGAGGTTGTCGCGGTGGTGGGGCAGGAGGCCCTGCTTTCGCCTTATCGAGAGCCGCGCGGACTCAATATCGGCATGCTGGTGCAACCTAGCGGGCGTTGCGCGGAAGTAGGGGTCGGTGCTGAATTGCTCAGCCGAGTGGTGGATGCACTCGGCCGGCCGATCGACGGTTTGCCGATGCCGCCGGTTGAGCAATGGTGCGGCATCGATGCGGATTCGCCCAACCCGATGGAGCGCAGCATCATCGATACCGCCTTGCCCATGGGCGTGCGGGCGATCGACAGCACACTCACGGTCGGCGAAGGGCAACGCCTTGGCATTTTCGCCCCCGCGGGCTGTGGCAAAAGTACCTTGCTCAGTATGCTTTGCCGGGGTACGGATGCCGACGTGGTGGTCCTTGCGTTGATTGGCGAACGCGGCCGCGAAGTGCGCGAGTTTCTGGAACATGTGCTACCCGCTTCGGCGAGAGCACGCAGCGTGGTGGTGGTGGCTACTTCAGACCGGCCCGCGCTGGAGCGCCTGAAAGCCGCCGCCACCGCCACGACCATCGCCGAATATTTCCGCGACCAAGGCAAAAAAGTACTGCTGCTGGTGGACTCGCTCACGCGCTATGCGCGCGCTGTGCGAGAGATCGCGCTGGCCGCTGGCGAGCCGATGGTGGCAGGTGGTTATCCGCCCAGCCTGTACGCCCGCTTGCCGCGTCTGTTGGAACGTGCCGGGCCGGCCGCCCGCGGCAGCATTACCGCTTTCTACACCGTGCTGATGGAAGACAAATCCGACCCGCTGGCCGAAGAAGTGCGCTCCATCCTCGATGGTCATATCGTGCTCTCGCGCAAGCTTGCTGAAGCCAATCACTACCCGGCCATTGATGTATTGGCCAGCATCAGCCGCGTCATGAGCCAGGTGACGCAAGCACCGCACCGCGCGGCCGCCGCGCGGCTGCGTCGCCTGCTCAGCGCCTGGCAAGACATCGAATTGCTGGTGCGCGTGGGGGAATATCGCGAAGGTCAGGATCCCGATGTGGACGATGCAGTACGGAGGCGTGGCCAGATCAACGAATTCCTGCGTCAGCCGGTGGAGGAGTACTGCGATTTTACTAAAACGCTGAAGGCACTCCAGAAAGCGGTAGGTGGGCCATGTTGATGCGCCTATTGGAAATCAAGCGGCGGCGTGAGCAGGGGCTGCGCGCCCAGCTAGCTCGGCTGGACCGGGAAAAAGATGAGCTGATGACGCGCCTGGAGCAGGTCAAGGCCAAGCGTGTTGCGTTGTACGAACAATGGCGGGAACTGTCCGCGCGTCAAGGCCAGTTCAGTCAGAGCGAATTGGGTAAGTTGCGCATCGCCCTGTCCAAGACGGAAGTCGAAAACAAACGTCTGCAGCAACAGGTGGCGGACATCGACACCGAAAAAGATCGGCTTGCGCAATGCCGCACCGAACAAGAAGGCATCTTGCGCAAAAACCTGCGCGAGCAAGAAAAGCTCGCCTATATGGTGGAATCAAGTTAATGGTATCCGTAGGATCTCGTGATATTCCCGCCTCGCGCGGCGACGAGCGTGAGCGGCAACGTTCGCCCGACAAACATAACGTCAATCGTTTCAAGTCCATGTTCGACCAGGCCGTCGCGTTGGCAGGTCCTGCGCCGGCTTCAGCCCAGTCATGGTTGCCGCCTACGCCGCCTCAGCATGATGACGATACAAGCCGTGCCGCCGTCAACGCACGGCCGAAGGTGCCCGATGCGCCGCCGCCGGTGGCAGCACCACTGCCGTCCGTCGGCACGCAAGCCTTGGCCCTGCGTGCCAGCACCGGTCCGCTGGCGGGATTGATCGTGCAGGCCAACTGGTACGATAACCGCCTGCATTTGCGTGTGAAAGCGCCCACCGAAGCGTTGCGGCAACGCATCGCGCAGCATGGCGATGCGTTGACGGAAACACTGAGCGAAGCGCTCGGCGTTTCGGTAGCGGTGGAGGTTGAGCCTACCGATGCTTAATCGTCTACACAACACCCTGGATGCTTTTCAATTGAGCCGTATCGGCGCGTTCGCCGACCTCGATGAAACACGTTTGTGCGCGGCCTACCAAAGCGTGGGTGGTGCGGGACTTCGCTTGGACACGCAGTGTGACGGCAGGCCGCTGTCGTTCTGGATGCCGGAGCAAAGCTGGTGCGCCTGGCTCGCCCCACAGTTGGATATTCCCAACTTCGCTGCCGTCGGGCCGGCGTGGACAGCGGTGCTTGCCAACTGGACGCTGATCCCTCTCAACGAGCTGCTCCAAAGGGTGGGCCTTCCGCCTTGCGATGTGGCCAGTATTCACGCGACCACGGCACCGATCGACGTGCGTTGGCAGTTCATCATGAGTGCGGACACGCGGCGTTTGCCCTTGACGATCCTGGATGCACCGTGGGACTGGATTCAGCCACTGCTGCATGCGCTGGAGCCCGCGCAGGACCAAGCCCATACCCTGGCACTGAGCCTGGGTTGGTGCACGCTGCACGAGGATGAATGGTCCGAGGTGGCGATCGGCGACGCATTGCGTATCGACGGCAGCGGAGGCGGTCTGGATACGTTCTGGTTGCATCCCTTGCGCAGTCCTGGCCGCATCCAGATTCAGGAAGACGGCACGGCATGCGTGCTGGATTGCTCTACCGGCGTCAGTGATGTGCCCGGCCACATGTTACGCATCGATGTGGAAGTGGGTTATGCCGACATACCCCGTACCGACTTGGCCCACTGGGCACCGGAAGAGCCAGTGACCCTGCAATGCGCCCGCCATCCCCAGTTACGACTGATGCACGGGGACCAACTGGTGGCGCAAGGCCGGCTGATCGGATGGGACGACGGATGGGCCGTGTGCGTGGACGCCAAGGTTTAACCCTGGGTTTAAAACAACGCTGCATTTCAGGTCTTCACCTGATCACCTTGTCGGGTAGCTAGCTATAACAATGTATCACGTCGCAACGCTCCATCCCATGCATGGATGCGTGATCAACAAAGGCGATGTGGACATCAACCAGCCATGGAATGGCGTATTTCTGGAAGCCCGTTATGCGGGCATGCCAACCACCCCATTAAACCGGAAGCGTGCTTCCACGACGAGGACAACATGGCCGTAGCGGATCATGTCATCATCAAAAACATCATGCAGGACCTGGAGAAGCGCAAGCAACCGCTTGGCCAGATGATCCACGATCTGCATTATTTGCAGGACGCCATCGCCGAGCTACGTCAGCGTGCGTCCACCAGCGCCGAAGCGCGCCAGCGTATCGCCAAGCTCGAACGCGTTGCGGGCAGTGATATCGGCGAGCTGGCGCAACACATTAATGGAAATATTGAGCGTCTGCACACAAGCTTCAGTGCGCTCAAGGCATCGTTTACGCAAGGAGTGCGAACCACGCCGGCATCGCCGGCATCATTGAAAAGTAGAAAGGTCCCGATTAAGGGGCGGAAGTTCATTTAAATCATTACGAGGAAATTATTATGTCACAACAAGTCAATAACAACGCTGTTTCTGCCAACGCTCAGGTCTACGGCGCGGCCGCTACCAATGGCGACTATGCCGATTATCTGGATAAAAAGTCGAGCCAGGGCGATGCGGTATTCACCCCCTTCAAGAACATGTTCTTTGACTGGATGAATCTTATCCAGACGCAGATGCAGGATGTCTTCAACCAGATGGAAACGTCCAACGCCCGTGCGCGCGAATCGACCAGGATCGCCAATTTGGTGGACGCGGCGATCGCCAAGATCATCAAGGCTGATGGTACGGCTGACTTGCCGACGGAAGTGGTCGAGTACATGTACAACCACGGCATCACCGTCACCGTCGGTAGCGACGGCAAGCCGATGAACATCAAGGACTTCCTGGCGAGCATCGGGCACGAAAACGGTGCAGGCATAAGCAAGGGCGATCTGGACAGCATCAAGTCAGCGCTGACCGCCGATGCGTCGGCCGGTAGCGACAAGTCCTCGACGCTGCAGTTGCAGGGCCAGAAGATCATGCAGAACTGGAACCTGTGCATCAATGCGATCAGCAGCGGACAGCAGTCGCAAAACGAAGCCTTGAAGGGCGTTGTGCAGGGCGTTCGTTAATCGATCGAGTGCATCCCCAGGCTGTTGCGGTTTTCCGGGACAGCTTGGGGTGTTCGATTCGGTCCGGCATAAAGGGCATTTCTCCGTACGCGGAACACTCTGTTCTACAGGAGAATGTTCTACACGGCGCTGTCGTCGACGACGAAGCTTTTTAGCGCATGCGAACAGTGACTCGCACGAGCTTGCAAGGCGGTATGCCCCATGTCTGATGGCGAAACCACGTTTCACCGAGAGCAGGTAAATCTTATGAATGATGATATTGATGATATTGAAGTTATACGCGGTTTTTTTGCCGAGGGTGGCACCTTGCAGGCGCTGATGGATATCGATCCCAATCATCTCGATAAGCTTTATGCCTATGCAACGCAGTTGTTCGAGGCGGGGAACTATGTGGGAGCCAAGTGCTATTACGAGTTGCTGGTCCGCTTGAGCCATTGGCAGTTCGACTATTGGTTCGCGCTGGGCTTGACGTACCAGAAGCTCAGCGAGCATGGCGAAGCGGCCAGGTGTTTTGGCCGGGCCGGGGTATTGCGGCTAAGCGATCCACGTCCACCCTATCTGGCCGGCTTGAGCTACCAGTTGATGGGTCATGGCGAGGCGGCGGCCAAAGCGTTTTCGGCCTCCATGAAGTGGTGTTCGGACAAGCCGGAATATGCCGAGTTGAAGCGCGAGGTAGAAAATCATGCAAGCAGGAGCATCCAATGAATACAGTCTTTGATAAGAAAATTATTGATTTTACAAGTTCCCCGCTATCGGTCGGGGGATTCCAGGACGACAGCGATATTGAGCTGTCCCCGATAGGCGAAAAGCGGGTCCATGGCGCGCGCCTTCAGCAGGTTGAAGGGCGTGCCAAGCAGGAGCGCGACGGTCGCACCAAGACACAGGATTACCACGCACCCGCCAAGCCGCGTGAGTCCACGACGCTTCGCGCGGCGGAATACGCATTCGATCAGGTGGTGAGCACACTTGTTAGCTATGGTAGTAGAACTTTGGCGGCAAGCACCGCCAACAGTCCGGCGGTCACGGGCTCGGCAGGTGGCAAGGGTTACAGCCTGTCCAACTTCGAGAACATGACACCGGAAGCGATGAAGCTGGCGTTGACGCAGTTATGCGTAACGGGGCTGGGTGACGTCGTGAAGCTGAAGAGCGAGGCTATTAAAATTCGCGAAGAGGGTGCCCAGGCATTGCGTCTGCGCCAGAACGAAGATCTCCGCAAAGAAATCGACACGTCGATCCAGGATCAACAGAAGGCGCAGAAGGCTGGCATCTTCGCCGTGATCGTCGATTGGATCATCGCGGTGGCTGAAATCATCAGCGGTGTCGTCAAGATGGCCTTTGGCGATTTTGCCGGCGGCGCCGCGGATTTCACGGCGGGTTGCGCAGGCGTCGTCAAGGCATTTGGAGAGACCATGGCATTGGCAGACCCTGACAATGCTGAGAAGTGGAAAAAGCTCGCCGAGGACGCCGGCAAGGTTCAGCTTTCCTTCGAAATCTTGGGTGCTGCCGTCGATCTCTTTAGCGTTGGCAAGGCCGTGATGGTGGGCAAAAAGGTCGCCGAGGTGGCAGCCAAGAAAGTGGAAGAGGCGTCGACTTATGGTTGGGGCAAGATGATCGCGTATGCGGTGAAAATAGGTGAGGATATTAGCGGACCGGCTTTCCAAACCCTGCTCCAACAGTTCGGCAAAGACGTTACCGAAAAGGTAGTCAAGCAAGCGACCAAGGAACTCCAAGAAAGCTTCTTCAGCCAAGTGCTTCTGGCTTTTAACAAGGAGGAGATGGCGAAGCTGGTGACTAAGGCGGCCGAAAAGGTCGTCAAAAAAGCAGTAGAGTCCGGCGCCGAAGTGGCCGTCGAATCGCTGAGTAAGGAGATCGCCAAGCAGATCGCCCGGACGTTCGGTATGAATGCGATGAAGTTGGTGTATGAAAGTACCGGTAACCAAATCAAGGCCGCAGCTGGTGTGACTACAAACATTGTAAATACCGCCGCCATGGCGGACATCAACAAGCAGAGGGCAGAGCTACAGAAGCTGATCAAGGAGTTGATGGCCCAAGGCGACTTCATGCAATTCCTGCTCGATGAGTTCGAGAAAATGAAGAAGCGTCAACTGGAGAGCATGAAGGACTTGCTCGACAGCGCCGGCCAAGCACAGGCTGACGCCTCGAATCAGATACAGAAAACGGGCGCATTGCTTAGCAATATCGCTGCTCAAGTTGCCTAAGGCCATGTTTGGCAAAGAGCCGTTCCGGCGAGGCGCCCGGTTAATCCGAGGCGCTTCGCGGGAGGGCGATGACAGATGTCATTAGGCCACCACGTAAACACATTCACTTTTTACTAGGAAACACATATATGAATACTTCTATCACCAGCAGCGATCGCTCCAACACGGGCACCACGGAGAGCGTCGACCGTACCTATGCGGCATCGTCGAGCAGCGCTTCTACGCAGGGCGTGGACGCCTTCGCTTTGATCAATGATCTCGCGATCAAGATGGCCGCGCTTTTTCGCGAGTTGCGCGACACGCAGCGTCAGTACAACGAAAATCAGCAGAAAAATAGCTACGAGATCGCATTGACTTCGTACGACACCAAAATGACCGGTATCGAAAAGGACTACGAGGCTGGCATGAAGAGTGCTAACGGCGAGCTCACGGCAGGCCTTATCGGGACTTTTTTGAGTGTGTTCGGTTTGAAGACAGGCAACACGCTCTGGGGCCAACTTGGCAACGCCTCTGGTGAAGCGGTTAAGAGCGGCTTTGATCGGGATGCCAAGAAGCTGTCCAGGGAAGGCCAGGAGCTGTCTAGCCTGGCCGATTTCCAGCGCAGTCTTGCTGATGGCGCAGAAAAGCGTTCGGACCAAACGCTGGAGATGGCCCGTCAGGCATCGTCCGACCTCAAGCAGATGCTGGAAATGGTTGCGCAAATTCACGATAAATTGACCAGCGCGTTGCATCGCTGACGGAGACGCTCTTGGACGCCGTAACCCGTTATCTGCAGGCCGCCGGATTCGATCCCAAGCCCGAACGGTTCCTAGGTAGCGATTTTCTGCTAGGCCAGACGATCGTCACCGAGCGCTTTTCGCTGACCTACCGGCAGGAAGAGGAGCGGCTGGTATTGTGCGACTTCGCCACACGCTCGGAGGATGGTCAGGCGGTGAGTTCGATGCTAGCGCTGATCAAGCGACTGCTCAAAAGTGTGCCTGCGGTACGGGTTGTGGAAGCTCTGATCCTGCCTGCTTCCAGGCAGCCCGAGCTTGATCGGACGCGGCGCCGGCTGGCCGAGTTGTTTGTGGCCGAAGGCGCCAAGCCCGTGGAAATAGACGGGCAGCCGTGGCTGCGCTATAGCCGCCGTTGAGTGGGAGAGTGATGTGATTGGAGGCACCGAGCGGCTCGAATGGAATGCATTGTGTGATGCGGATTTCGAGAGCTATTACACATTGTACGCCGACCCTCGCGTGGCGCTCCCTACCGGTTTGCAGCCGCTTGGTGAGCGTGGAGCGGCGCGTAAATGGTTCGAGCAGACCCGTGATCTGCCTGCCGAACAAGGTCGCATTCTCGCGTTGCGTCCACAGGGAAAGCGAACACTGATCGGGGTCCTGCGTCTTACGGAATGGGATCACCTGGCTCAGCACGTAACCTTAGGTTACGCGCTGACGCCAGCTTGCTGGGGGCAGGGTTTCATGTACGAATGTCTGGCTGCGGTGTTGCCAGACGTATTCGCGGGTGCCATGACCGAACCTGTGCGCCGGGTCCAGGCGTGGGTGTTGGTCGACAATAGGCGTTCTAGCGGCTTGCTGCAAAAACTTGGCTTTCGCCATGAGGGGACGCTGCGCGAATTGTTTCATCACGAGGGCAGGCATTGTGATGTGCAGTGCTATGGACTGCTCCGCTCGGACAACGCACGCTTGCGTGCTATCGCCGCACCACGCGTGGATGAGTTACAGACGGCGCTTGCTTGTTGAGATCCTTAATTTCTTTAAGTTAGGGCCATTGACCTTCAGAGAACTAAACTAACCGTGACATGATCTTTAACATATGGAAGGCATCACTCGTTTTAAGTTTCACCCGCAAACCGATGCGTTAACCTCGCAGGAACACGCCGTATCGCAGGAAACGATACAGGGCCACGATCGGAAGGCCGTCAAGGGTCCAGCCCTGGTCAAGGACCGTGCGCGGGTGACGGCCCAACGGGGTTCCGTGGTCACGGTACAAGACGATGCGACCGTATGGGCTAATCCAGGCGCAACGGTGAATGCCTTTGGTAGGTCCACCGTACACGCGCATCGCGATGCGACGGTTAATGCGCAGGGTGAGTCCACCGTCATGGTGTATCGGCATTCACACGTCACGGTGGGTGCGCGCGCTACTGCGATGTTCAAAGAAGACGATACGCAACTTCACGCGGCGGAAGGCGCTGTCGTGCACTTGCCCGATGGCGCCGTGGTGGCCGTCACCGGCGATACGGACTTAACGCTAAAGAACGGGATGCTGACGGTGGACGGCGGTTCGGTTCGGGTGGTCAAGCCAGGCGAAGGCATGACGATGATCCGCACGGTTAGCCCCTCTCCCGGACACCATGCGGCGTTTCCTGTCTATAACAAAGAGGTGCAACGACCGAACCTGCCGTTTGGTAAAAGCGTGCCGTATCTGTCTAAAAAGAACGCGTACCCGCCAGCTAGCCTAAACTGCGTCGCCACCTTTCCCGCACCAGCCGGCGCGCCGGAGATAGACATCGCATGCCGCCACTTATCGGCCCAATATCTCTACGACTGCTTGCATGATGAAGCCGGCAAAGTCGACTTAAACCCTTTCGAATCGGTCGAACAAATCGCTCAGCATGTGTCCGAAAACGGGACCGAAGCCGATTATAAAACGATGCGGCGCGATGCCCAGGAAGCGCATCTGATCAAGACTGATCATTTGGGTAAGTTGCTGATTGATCAATTCGAAAAGATCGAAGGCGAGTCTCCGAGTGGCGCGGGTGTGCGTGGTCTGCTAGTCGAATCGATCGAGCATACGATGGCCATTCGGCTGCGTGTGAAACCGCATCCGCAGGACGCCAACAAAAAAATCTATGTCGTCACGTTTTATGATTCCAACATGACGGACGCCACCGTACGCTGCGAGGTGGATGACTTAAGCAAGTTAAACGGCCAGACCTTACGGCAATATATCGATGGGGATGGTCAACATGATTCGTACTACTCATCCTATTTTAGGAACGATGAGGATTGTGCGTTAGTGTATGTGTGCAGCCCTCAGGCCACTCAGCAACCGCCGTTGCAAACAAGCCAAGGCAGGGCATTGACCAGTCGCTGTGAAGGACTTTCGCCAGCGGTGATGTGGCAGCTGCTGGATGGCAACTTTTCGGTGGATCTGGCCGGCCTGTCTGAGGACTTCGCTAAGTTAGATGTGGAAACACAAATAACACTGCTCGCTGCAAAAGGTCCGGATGATACACCGGGACTCTTCATGGCCTTGCAAGAGGGCCATACCGAGACGATCCGCGCCTACGGGGAACTACTCAAGCAATTATCCGAGCAAGCCCGAGTCCAGTACCTCGCCATGCTGCTTGAGGAAAAAGATGCGAGCGGTACGCCAGGGCTTTTCATGGCCTTGCAAAGGGGGCATGCCGAGGCGATCCGTGCTTACCGAGAGCTGCTCGAACAACTACCCGAGAAAGACCGAGTTCAGTACCTCGCCGCGCTGCTTGAAGCAAAAGATGCGGACGGTACGCCAGGGCTTTTCATGGCCTTGCAAAGGGGGCATGCCGAGGCGATCCGTGCTTACCGAGAGCTGCTCGAGCAACTACCCGAGAAAGACCGAGTTCAGTACCTCGCCGCGCTGCTTGAAGCAAAAGATGCGGACGGTACGCCAGGGCTTTATATGGCCTTGCAAGAGGGTCATGCCGAGGCGATCCGCGCCTACGGGGAACTCCTCAAGCAATTATCCGAGCAAGTCCGAGTCCAGTACCTCGCCACGCTGCTTGAGGCAAAAGATCTGGACGGTACGCCAGGGCTTTATATGGCCTTGCAAGAGGGTCATGCCGAGGCGATCGGCGCCTACGAGGAACTCCTCAAGCAATTACCCAAGGAAGCCCGAATTCAGTCTCTTGTCACGCTGCTTGAAGCAAAAGCTGCGGATGGTACACCGGGGCTTTATGTTGCTTTGCTAGATGGTCATGTTGAGGCGATTCACGCCTATGGGGAACTCCTCAAGCAACTGCCCGAGGGAGACCGAGTTCAGTTCCTTCCCATGCTGTTTGAAGCAAAAAAAGCGAACGGTACACCGGGGCTTTTCATGGCCTTGCAAGAGGGTCATACGGAGGCGATCCGCGCCTATGGAGAGCTGCTCAAGCAATTACCCGAGGAAGCTCGAGTCCAGTACCTCGCCACGCTGCTTGAAGCAAAAAATGCGGACGGTACGCCAGGGCTTTTCATGGCCTTGCAAGATGGTCATGCGGAGGCGATCCGCTCCTACGGGGAACTCCTCGAGCAATTACCCAAGGAAGCCCGAGACCAATTCCTCGTCACGCTGCTTGAGGCAAAAGATCTGGACGGTACGCCAGGGCTTTTCATGGCCTTGCAAGATGGTCATGCGGAGGCGATCCGCTCCTACGGGGAACTCCTCGAGCAATTACCCAAGGAAGCCCGAGACCAATTCCTCGTCACGCTGCTTGAGGCAAAAGATCTGGACGGTACGCCAGGGCTTCTTATAGCCTTGGAAGAAGGCCATGCCGAAGCGATCGGCGCCTACGGGGAACTCCTCAAGCAACTACCCGAACAAGCCCGAGACCAGTACCTCGTCACGCTGCTTGAAGCAAAAGATGCGAACGGTAAACCAGGGCTTTACGTGGCTTTGGAAAACGGCCATGCCGAGGCGATCCGCGCATACGCGAAGCTACTCAAGCAACTACCCGTGGAGGCCCAAGCGCCGTTCCTTGTCGCGCTGGTTGAAGTAAAAGATGCCACCGGTATGACGGGGCTTCAGGTGGCCTCGCTGGAGGGTCATGTCGAGGCAATTCAGGCCTACTCAGGCATTACTCAAGGAATTACCTGATTAGTGTCGAATTTCAGCCAAGCGATTTACTTCACATCCGTTGCCCCGTCGAAAGCCGGGGCCCAGCGACTTTTAAAGCCCAAGACACTGAGTGGTTCGCTTCGCTCACCCCTTCGGACGTTCTTCGCGCTGAGCACTCCGTCCGGCCTTCGCCGGGACGACGAACTAAACATTCAGCGGCACTCGCCAACGCACCTGGCTGAGATTTGACACTGATTAGGAGGAATTAAGGCTCAATGGCACGAACTAAAGCGCCCCTTAAGTTTCTGGGGATGGCACGCTCCACCCAGGCATCCATAAACTAACCGTGGAATGAACCCATGACATGAACATAAATCCCTTTAATCTTTCCCCGCCCAGCGATTCATTGAACTCGCAGGAACACGCCGTATCGCAGGAAACGATACAGGGCCACGATCGGAAGGCCGTCAAGGGTCCAGCCCTGGTCAAGGACCGTGCGCGGGTGACGGCCCAACGGGGTTCCGTGGTCACGGTACAAGACGATGCGACCGTATGGGCTAATCCAGGCGCAACGGTGAATGCCTTTGGTAGGTCCACCGTACACGCGCATCGCGATGCGACGGTTAATGCGCAGGGTGAGTCCACCGTCATGGTGTATCGGCATTCACACGTCACGGTGGGTGCGCGCGCTACTGCGATGTTCAAAGAAGACGATACGCAACTTCACGCGGCGGAAGGCGCTGTCGTGCACTTGCCCGATGGCGCCGTGGTGGCCGTCACCGGCGATACGGACTTAACGCTAAAGAACGGGATGCTGACGGTGGACGGCGGTTCGGTTCGGGTGGTCAAGCCAGGCGAAGGCATGACGATGATCCGCACGGTTAGCCCCTCTCCCGGGCACCATGCGGCGTTCCCTGTCTATAACGATGAGGTGCAACGACCGGACCTGCCGTTTGATAAAAGCGTGCCGTATCTGTCTAAAAAGAACGCGTACCCGCCAGCTAGCCTAAACTGCGTCGCCACCTTTCCCGCGCCAGCCGGCGTGCCGCAGAGCAAGATCGCATGCTGCAACTTAGCGGTCCAATATGCCTACGACTGCTTGCATGATGAAACTGAAACCGGCAAGGTCGACTTAAACCTTTTCGAATCGATCGAACAAATCGCTCAACATGTGTCCGAAAACGGGACCGTAGCCGATTATGACAATATGCGGCGCAATGCCCAGGAAGCGCACCTGATCAAGACCGATCATTTGGGTGGCTTTCTGGCGGCGCAATTTAAGAAAATCGAAGAGGAGTCTCAGAACGGCATAGGAGTGCGTGGCCTGCTAGTCGAGTCGAGCAACCATTCGATGGCCATTCGATTGCGTGTGAAACCGCATCCGCAGGACGCCAACAAAAAAATCTATGTCGTCAAGTTTTATGATCCCAACATGACGAACACCACTGTACGCTGCGAGGTGGATGACTTAAGCAAGTTAAACGGCCAGACCTTACGGCAATATATCGATGGGGATGGTCAACATGATTCGTACTACTCATCCTATTTTAGGAACGATGAGGATTGTGCGTTAGTGCACGTGTGCAGCCCTCAGGCTGCTCAGCAACCGCCGTTGCAAACAAGCCAAGGCAGGGCATTGACCAGCCGCTGTGAAGGACTTTCGCCAGCGGTGATGTGGCACCTGCTGAGTGGCAACTTCTCGGTGGATCTGGCCGGCCTGTCTGAGGACTTCGCTAAGTTAGATGTGGAAACACAAGTAAGGCTACTCGCTGCAAAAGATGCGAAAGGTACATCGGTGCTTTTCATTGCCTTGCAAGATGGCCATACCGAGACGATCCGCGCCTATAGGGAACTACTGAAGCAACTACCCGAGGAAGCCCGAGCAAAGTTCCTCGTCACGTTGCTTGCAGCAAAAGGTGCGAACGGCACACTGGGGCTTTATGTTGCCTTGCAAAACGGTCATGCCGAGGCGATCTGTGCCTACGGGGAGCTACTGAAGCAACTACCTGAGGAAGCCCGAGCTCAGTTCCTCGCCACGTTGCTTGCAGCAAAAGGTGCGAACGGCAGACTGGGGCTTTTCATGGCCTTGCAAGAGGGTCATGCCGAGGCGATCCGTGCCTACGGGGAGCTACTGAAGCAACTACCCGAGCAAGCCCAAGCCAAGTTCCTCGTTACGCTGCTTGCAGCAAAAGATGCGGACGGCACACCGGGGCTTTTCATGGCCTTGCAAAACGGTCATGCCGAGGCGATCCGTGCCTACGGGGAGCTGCTCAAGCAATTACCCGAGGAAGCTCGAGCCAAGCTTCTCGTCACGCTGCTTGAAGCAAAAGGTGCGAACGGCACACCGGGACTTTTCGTGGCCTTGCAAGAGGGTCATGCCGAGGCGATCCGTGCCTACGGGGAACTCCTCAAGCAATTACCCGAGGAAGCCCGAGCCAAGCCTCTCGTCACGTTGCTTGAAGCAAAAGATGCGAACGACACACCGGGACTTTTCGTGGCCTTGCAAGAGGGCCATGCCGAGGCGATCCGTGCCTACGGGGAACTCCTCAAGCAATTACCCAAGGAAGTCCAGGTCTGGAACTTCTTCAAGCTGCTTGCAGCAAAAGATGCGGACGATACACCGGGGCTTTTCATGGCACTGCAAGAGGGCCGTGCGG
The DNA here is from genome assembly GCF_004114615.1 of Dyella sp. M7H15-1. Taxonomy (NCBI): domain Bacteria; kingdom Pseudomonadati; phylum Pseudomonadota; class Gammaproteobacteria; order Lysobacterales; family Rhodanobacteraceae; genus Dyella; species Dyella sp. M7H15-1. The sequence continues at coordinate 2,203,157 of NZ_CP035300.1, read as the reverse complement.
AGGCGATCCGTGCCTACGGGGAATTACTCAAGCAACTACCCAAGGAAGCCCAAGCCCGGTTCCTCGCCACGCTGCTTGAAGCAAAAGATGCGGACGGCGAATCGGGGCTTTCCATAGCCTTGGAAGAGGGCCATACCGAGGCGATCCAGGCATATGAGGCCTTACTCAAGGAGTTGATGCCTGCAACGCTATCTGCCTGAGTTCTACTACTGCTTCAGCCGTCGCTTTGATCTGGTTGGGTTGATGCCATGGCTCATTGTCGCTGCGGCGAATACGCCATTTCTGCACTGCCACCTCGCAACCTTAGATGCGTGATATGGGGAATCAGGAAGATATTTAATCCAAGAACTAAACTAACCGTGACATGAATCTATGAAAGGCATCAATCTCTTTAAGTTTCCCCCGCAAACCGATGCGTTAACCGCGCGGGAAGACACCGTGCCTCAGGAGACGGTAGAGGGTCACGATTGGAAGGTCGTCAGGGGTCCAGCCCTCGTCACGGACCACGCCGAAGTTCTGGCCCTTCGGGGTGCCGCAGTCACGGCGAAAGACAATGCAACCGTGTCGGCCTATCTAGGCTCAACGGTAAATGCCTTCGATAAGGCCATCGTACACGCGCATTGCTATTCGACGGTTAATGCGCAGGGTGAGTCCACCGTCATGGTGCATACGGATTCGCACGTGACAGTGGGTGTGCATGCCACCGCGGTGCTCGAAAAAGACGGTACGCAACTTCACGCGGAGGAAGGCGCTGCCGTGCACTTGCCCGATGGCGCCGTGGTGGCCGTCACCGGCGATACGGACTTAACACTAAAGAACGGGACGCTGACGGTAAACGGCGGTTCGGTTCGGGTGGCCAAGCCAGGCGAAGGCACGACGATGATCCGCACGGTTAGCCCCTCTCCCGGACACCATGCGGCGTTCCCTGTCTATAACGATGAGGTGCAAAGACCGGACCTGCCGTTTGATAAAAGCGTGCCGTATCTGTCTAAAAAGAACGCGTACCCGCCAGCAAACCTAAACTGCAAGGCCAGCTTTCCCGCACCAGCCGGCGCGCCGCGGAGAGACATAGCATGCCGCCACTTGGCGGCCCAATATCTCTACGACTGCTTGCATGATGACGCCGGCAAAGTCGACTTAAACCATTTCGAATCGGTCGAACAAATCGCTCAGCATGTGTCCGAAAACGGGACCCAGGCCGATTATGAAAATATGCTGCGCGATGCCCAAGAAGCGCACCTGATCAAGACCGATCATTTGGGTAAGTTGCTGATGGAGCAATTCGAAAAGATCGAAACCGAAAACGCGTCGTCGGCAGGCATCGGTGTTCGAGGTCTTCTGCTCGAGTCGACCAACCATTCGATGGCCATTCGACTGCGGGTGAAACAGGATCGGGATGACCCCAACAAAAAAATCTATGTCGTCAAGTTTTATGATCCCAACTGTACGGATGCCACCGTACGCTGCGAGGTCGATGACTTAAGCAAGTTAAACGGCCAAACCTTACGGCAATATATCGATGGGGATGGTCAGCATAATCCGTGCTACCAGCGTTATTTTAACAACGAGGACTGTGTGAGTGTGCACGTGTGCAGCCATCAGGCCACTGACCAATCGCCGTTGCAAACAAGCCAAGGGAAGGTGTTGACCAATCGCTGTGAAAGGCTCTCGCCAGCGGTGATGTGGCACCTTCTAAACAGGAACTTTTCGGCGGATCTGGCCGGCCTGTCTGAGGATTTCGCTAAGTTAGATGTGGCAACGCAAGTAAGGCTACTCGCTGCAAAAGCTGCGAACGGGGTGCCGGGGCTTTTCATGGCCTTGCAAAACGGCCATGCCGAGGCAATCCGCGCCTACGGGGAACTCCTGAAGCAATTACCCGAGGAAGCCCGAGCCCAGGTCCTCGCCAGGCTGCTTGAAGCAAAAGATGTGAAGGGTACACCGGGGCTTTTCATAGCCTTGCTAAACGGCCATGCCGAGGCGATCGGCGCCTATGGGGAGCTACTGAAGCAATTACCCGAGGAAGTTCGAACCCGGCTCCTCGCCAGGCTGCTTGAAGCAAAAGCTGCGAACGGGGTGCCGGGGCTTTTCATGGCTTTGCAAAACGGCCATGTCAAGGCAATCCGCGCCTACAGGGAACTCCTGAAGCAATTACCCGAGGAAGCCCGAACCCGGCTCCTCGTTACGCTGCTTGAAGCAAAAGATACGAAGGGTACACCGGGGCTTTTCATAGCCTTGTTAAACGGCCATGCCGAGGCGATCGGCGCCTATGGGGAGCTACTGAAGCAATTACCCGAGGAAGTTCGAGCCCAGGTCCTCGCCAGGCTGCTTGAAGCAAAAGATGCGAACGGTACACCGGGGCTTCTTATAGCCTTGCTAAACGGTCATGCCGAGGCGATCGGCGCCTACGGGGAGCTACTGAAGCAATTACCCGAGGAAGTTCGAACCCGGCTCCTCGCCAGGCTGCTTGAAGCAAAAGCTGCGAACGGGGTGCCGGGGCTTTTCATGGCCTTGCAAAACGGCCATGCCGAGGCAATCCGCGCCTACGGGGAACTCCTGAAGCAATTACCCGAGGAAGCCCGAGCCCAGGTCCTCGCCAGGCTGCTTGAAGCAAAAGATGCGAAGGGTACGCCGGGGCTTTTCATAGCCTTGCTAAACGGCCATGCCGAGGCGATCGGCGCCTATGGGGAGCTACTGAAGCAATTACCCGAGGAAGTTCGAACCCGGCTCCTCGCCAGGCTGCTTGAAGCAAAAGCTGCGAACGGGGTGCCGGGGCTTTTCATGACTTTGCAAAACGGCCATGTCAAGGCAATCCGCGCCTACAGGGAACTCCTGAAGCAATTACCCGAGGAAGCCCGAACCCGGCTCCTCGTTACGCTGCTTGAAGCAAAAGATACGAAGGGTACACCGGGGCTTTTCATAGCCTTGTTAAACGGCCATGCCGAGGCGATCGGCGCCTATGGGGAGCTACTGAAGCAATTACCCGAGGAAGTTCGAGCCCAGGTCCTCGCCAGGCTGCTTGAAGCAAAAGATGCGAACGGTACACCGGGGCTTCTTATAGCCTTGCTAAACGGTCATGCCGAGGCGATCGGCGCCTACGGGGAGCTACTGAAGCAATTACCCGAGGAAGTTCGAACCCGGCTCCTCGCCAGGCTGCTTGAAGCAAAAGCTGCGAACGGGGTGCCGGGGCTTTTCATGGCTTTGCAAAACGGCCATGTCAAGGCAATCCGCGCCTACGGGGAACTCCTGAAGCAATTACCCGAGGAAGCCCGAGCCCAGGTCCTCGCCAGGCTGCTTGAAGCAAAAGATGCGAAGGGTACGCCGGGGCTTTTCATAGCCTTGCTAAACGGCCATGCCGAGGCGATCGGCGCCTATGGGGAACTGCTCAAGCAATTACCCGAGGAAGTTCGAACCCGGCTCCTCGCCAGGCTGCTTGAAGCAAAAGCTGCGAACGGGGTGCCGGGGCTTTTCATGGCCTTGCAAAACGGTCATGTCAAGGCGATCGGCGCCTACAGGGAACTCCTGAAGCAATTACCCGAGGAAGCCCGAACCCGGCTCCTCGTTACGCTGCTTGAAGCAAAAGATACGAAGGGTACACCTGGGCTTTTTATGGTTCTTCCGCAGAATTTGTGGGATGCCTTGCAGGGTTCCGGCAAGTGAAGGGAAGCGTCAGCCGATAAAAGGAGCGCATTGGATGCGTGATATGGGGAATCAGGAAGATATTTAATCCAAGAACTAAACTAACCGTGACATGAATCTATGAAAGGCATCAATCTCTTTAAGTTTCCCCCGCAAACCGATGCGTTAATCGCGCGGGAAGACACCGTGCCTCAGGAGACGGTAGAGGGTCACGATCGGAAGGTCGTCAGGGGTCCAGCCCTCGTCACGGACCACGCCGAGGTTATGGCCTTTCGGGGTGCCGCAGTCACGGCGAAAGGCAATGCGACCGTGTGGGCCCATGCAGACACAACGGTAAATGCCTTCGATAAGGCCGTCGTACACGCGCATTGTTATTCGACGGTTAATGCGCAGGGCGAGTCCACTGTCATAGTGCGTACGGATTCGCACGTGACAGTGGGTGCGCATGCCACCGCGGTGCTCGAAAAAGACGGTACGCAACTTCACGCGGAGGAAGGCGCTGTCGTGCACTTGCCGGATGGTACCGTGGTGGCGGTCACCGGCGATACGGACTTAACGCTAAAGAACGGAACGCTGACGGTAAACGGCGGTTCGGTTCGGGTGGTCAAGCCAGGCGAAGGCACGACGATGATCCGCACGGTTAGCCCCTCTCCTGGACACCATGCGGCGTTCCCTGTCTATAACTTTTTTGTGAAACGAGCGGACCTGCCGTTTGATAAAAGCATGCCGTATCTGTCTAAAATAAACGCGTACCCGCCAGCGAGTCTAAACGGCGTCGCCACCTTTCCCACACCAGCCGACTCACCGTTGGAAGTCATCGCATGCCGCCACTTGGCGGCCCAATATCTCTACGACTGCTTGCATGATGACGCCGGCAAAGTCGACTTAGACCATTTCGAATCGGTCGAACAAATCGCTCAGCATGTGTCCGAAAACGGGACCCAAGCCGATTATGAAAATATGCGGCGCGATGCCCAAGAAGCGCATCTGATCAAGACCGATCATTTGGGTAAGTTGCTGATGGAGCAATTCGAAAAGATCGAAACCGAAAACGCGTCGTCGGCAGGCATCGGTGTTCGAGGTCTTCTGCTCGAGTCGACCAACCATTCGATGGCCATTCGACTGCGGGTGAAACAGGATCGGGATGACCCCAACAAAAAAATCTATGTCGTCAAGTTTTATGATCCCAACATGACGGACACCACCGTACGCTGCGAGGTCGATGACTTAAGCAAGTTGAACGGCCAGACCTTACGGCAATATATCGATGGGGATGGTCAACATGATCCGTACTACCAGCACTATTTTAGTAGCAACGAGGACTGCGTGATGGTGCATGTGTGCAGCCATCAAGCCACTGAGCAACCGCCGTTGCAAACAAGCCAAGGCAAGGTATTGACCAGCCGCTGTGAAGGACTTTCGCCAGCGGTGATGTGGCATCTGCTGCGCGACAACTGCTCGGTGGATCTGGCCGGCCTGTCCGCGGACTTCGCCAATTTAGATGTGGAAACGCAAGTAAGGCTACTCACTGCAAAAGATATGAATGGTACGCCGGGGTTTTATATGGCCTTGCAAAACGGTCATGCCGAGGCGATCCGTGCCTATGGGGAACTCCTCAAGCAATTACCCGAGGAAGTCTCAGCCAAGCCTATCGTTACGCCAGCCAAGCCTATCGTCACGCCAGTCAAGCTTATCGTCACGCCAGTCAAGCTTATCGTCACGCCAACCAAGCCTATCGTCACGCTGCTTGAAGCAAAAATTGCGAATGGCACATCGGGGCTTTATATTGCCTTGCAAAACGGTCATGCTGAGGCGATTCGTGCCTACGGGGAACTACTCAAGCAAGTCGGGAACGTGAGCCTCGTCAAGTTGCTTGAAGCAAAAAGTGCGGACGGTACATCGGGGCTTTTCATGGCCTTGCATGCTGGCCATGCCGAGGCGATCCGTGCCTACGGAGAACTCCTCAAGCAACTACCCAAGGGAGCCCGGGACAGGTCCCTCTTCAAGCTGCTTGACGCAATAGGTGCGGACGGCACGACGGGGCTTTATGCTGCCTTGCAAAACGGTCATGCCGAGGCGATCCGTGCCTACGGGGAGCTACTGGAGCAACTACCCAAGGAAGCCCGAGCCAAGCTTCTGGTCAAGCGGCTAAATGCAAACGGTGTGTCAGGGCTTCAAGTGGCCTTGCAAAACGGCCATGCCGAGGCAATTCGTGCCTACGGGGAGCTACTCAAGCAATTACCCGAGGAAGCCCAAGCCCAGGTCCTTGTCACGCTGCTTGAAGCAAAAGATGTGGACGGTACATCGGGGCTTTCCGTAGCCTTGGAAGAGGGCCATACCGAGGCGATCCAGGCATATGAGGCCTTACTCAAGGAGTTGATGTCTGCAATGCTATCTGCCTGAGTTCTACTACTGCTTCAGCCGTCGCTTTGATCTGGTTGGGTTGATGCCATGGCTCATTGTCGCTGCGGCGAATACGCCATTTCTGCACTGCCTCGCAACCTTAGATGCAATGGCACTAACTTAAGCGCCCTTTAAGTTCCTGGGAAAGTCCTGTCTCGCCGTTATTCCCGTTTTCGCGCACGACTATTCAGGAAAGGTCGAATGTCTGAAGCGGGCAAGTCTTGCGAAGCGATCCGCGTAGGTTGGGGTGCAAACCCCAACATTGCCATGCGTACATGCATCCCGATGTTGGGGTTTGCACCCCAACCTACGCGTTCTCACCTGCGGCGAGTGATGGCGAGACAAGCTTAAGTTAGTGCCATTGACCTTAGATGCGTGATATGGGGAATCAGGAAGATATTTAATCCAAGAACTAGCTGTGAGATGAACATATGGAAGGCATCAATCGTTTTAAGTTTCCCCCGCAAACCGATGCGTTAATCGCGCGGGAAGACACCGTGCCTCAGGAGACGGTAGAGGGTCACGATCGGAAGGTCGTCAGGGGTCCAGCCCTCGTCACGGACCACGCCGAGGTTATGGCCTTTCGGGGTGCCGCAGTCACGGCGAAAGGCAATGCGACCGTGTGGGCCCATGCAGACACAACGGTAAATGCCTTCGATAAGGCCGTCGTACACGCGCATTGTTATTCGACGGTTAATGCGCAGGGCGAGTCCACTGTCATAGTGCGTACGGATTCGCACGTGACAGTGGGTGCGCATGCCACCGCGGTGCTCGAAAAAGACGGTACGCAACTTCACGCGGAGGAAGGCGCTGTCGTGCACTTGCCGGATGGCACCGTGGTGGCGGTCACCGGCGATACGGACTTAACGCTAAAGAACGGGACGCTGACGGTAAACGGCGGTTCGGTTCGGGTGGTCAAGCCAGGCGAAGGCACGACGATGATCCGCACGGTTAGTCCCCCTCCTGGACACCATGCGGCGTTCCCTGTCTATAACTTTTTTGTGAAACGAGCGGACCTGCCGTTTGATAAAAGCGTGCCGTATCTGTCTAAAAAGAACGCGTACCCGCCAAAGAACCTAAACGGCGACGTCGCCTTTCCCACACCAGCCGACTCACCGCTGGAAGTCATCGTATGCCGCCACTTGGCGGCCCAATATCTCTACGACTGCTTGCATGATGACGCCGGCAAAGTCGACTTAAACCATTTCGAATCGGTCGAACAAATCGCTCAGCATGTGCCCGAAAACGGGACCGAAGCCGATTATGAAAATATGCGGCGCAATGCCCAGGAAGCGCACCTGATCAAAACTGATCATTTGGGTAAGTTGCTGATGGAGCAATTCGAAAAGATCGAAACCGAAAACACGTCGTCGGCAGGCGCCGGTGTTCGAGGTTTGCTGCTCGAGTCGACCAACCATTCGATGGCCATTCGACTGCGGGTGAAACAGGATCGGGATGACCCCAACAAAAAAATCTATGTCGTCAAGTTTTATGATCCCAACATGACGGACACCACCGTACGCTGCGAGGTCGATGACTTAAGCAAGTTGAACGGCCAGACCTTACGACAATATATCGACGGGGATGGCCAGCATAATCCGCGCTATCAGGATTATTTTAGTGGCGGTGAGGACTGTGCGATAGTGCGTGTGTGCAGCCATCAGGCCACTGAGCAACCGCCGTTGCAAACAAGCCAAGGGAGGGCGTTGACCAGTCGCTGTGAAGAACTTTCGCCAGCGATGATGTCGCACCTGCTGGCTGGCAACTTCTCGGTGGATCTGGCCGGCCTGTCCGAGGACTTCGCCAAGTTAGATATGGAAACGCAAGTAAGGCTACTCGCTGCAAAAGATGCGGACGGCACATCGGGGCTTTTCATGGCCTTGCAAGATGGCCATGCCGAGGCGATCCGTGCCTACGGAGAACTCCTGAAGCAACTACCCGAGGAAGCCCGAGCCCGGGTCCTCGCCACGCTGCTTGAAGCAAAAGCTGTGGATGGTACACCGGGGCTTTTCATGGCCTTGCAAGAGGGTCATACGGAGGCAATCCGCGCCTACGGGGAGCTGCTCAAGCAATTATCCGAGGAAGGCCGAGCCCAGTTCCTCGTCACGCTGCTTGAAGCAAAAGATGCGGACGGTATACCGGGGCTTTTCAAGGCTTTGCAAAAGGGTCGGGCCGAGGCAATCCGCGCCTACGGGGAACTCCTCAAGCAACTACCCAAGGAAGGCCGAACCCAGTTCCTCGCCACGCTGCTTGAAGCAAAAGATGCGGACGGTATACCGGGGCTTTATATGGCCTTGCAAAATGGCCATGCGGAGGCGATCGGCGTCTACGAGGAACTCCTCAAGCAACTACCCGAGGAAGTCCAGACCGAATTCTTGGCCACGCTGCTCGAAGCAAAAAATGCGAAGGGAACACCGGGGCTTTGTATGGCCTTGCAACAGGGTCATGCCAAGGCGATCCGCGCCTACGGGAAACTATTCACGCAACTAGCCGAGGAAGTCCAGGCCGAATTCCTGGCCACGCTGCTCGAAGCAAAAAGTGCGAAGGGAACACCGGGGCTTTTCATGGCCTTGAAAAAGGGCCATGCCAAGGCGATCCGCGCCTACGGGGAACTCTTCAAGCAACTACCCGAGGAAGCCCGAGCCCGGGTTCTCGCCACGCTGCTTGAAGCAAAAGATGCGGATGGTACACCGGGGCTTTTCATGGCCTTGCAAGAGGGCCATGTGGAGGCGATCCGCGCCTACGGGGAGCTGCTCAAGCAATTACCCGAGGAAGGCCGAGCCCCGTTCCTCGTCACGCTGCTTGCAGCAAAAGATGCGGATGGTACACCGGGGCTTTTCATGGCCTTGCAAGAGGGCCATGCGGAGGCGATCCGCGCTTACGGGGAGCTGCTCAAGCAGTTACCCGAGGAAGCTCGAGTCCAGTCCCTCGTCGCGCTGCTTGAAGCAAAAGATGCGGACGGCGCATCGGGGCTTTCCATAGCCTTGCAAGAGGGCCATACCGAGGCGATCCAAGCATATGAGGCATTACTCAAGGAGTTGATGCCTGCAACGCTATCTGCTTGAGTTCTGCTACTGCTTCAGCCGTCGCTTTGATCTGGTTGGGTTGATGCCATGGCGCATTGTGGCCGCAGCGAATACGCCATTTCTGCACTGCCACCTCGCAACCTTGGATGCGTGATATGGGGAATCAGGAAGATATTTAATCCAAGAACTAAACTAACCATGACATGAACATAAATCCCTTTAATCTTTCCCCGCCCAGCGATTCATTGAGCTCGCAGGAACACGCTGTACCGCAAGAAACGGTACAAGGCTGCAATCAGAAGGCCGTCAAGGGTCTAGCCCTGGTCAAGGATCACGCGCGGGTGACGGCCCAACGGGGTTCCGTGGTCACGGTACAAGACGATGCGACCGTATGGACTAATCCAGGCGCAACGGTGAATGCCTTTGGTAGGTCCACCGTACACGCGCATCGCGATGCGACGGTTAATGCGCAGGGTGAGTCCACCATCATGGTGTATCGGCATTCACACGTCACGGTGGGTGCGCGCGCTACTGCGATGTTCAAAGAAGACGATACGCAACTTCACGCGGCGGAAGGCGCTGTCGTGCACTTGCCCGATGGCGCCGTGGTGGCCGTCACCGGCGATACGGACTTAACGCTAAAGAACGGGATGCTGACGGTGGACGGCGGTTCGGTTCGGGTGGTCAAGCCAGGCGAAGGCATGACGATGATCCGCACGATTAGCCCCTCTCCCGGACACCATGCGGCGTTTCCTGTCTATAACGATGAGGTGCAACGACCGGACCTGCCGTTTGGTAAAAGCGTGCCGTATCTGTCTAAAAAGAACGCGTACCCGCCAGCGAACCTAAACGGCGTTGCCACCTTTCCCACACCAGCCGGCGCGCCGGAGATAGACATCGAATGCTGCCACTTAGCGGTCCAATATCTCTACGACTGCTTGCATGATGAAGCTGGCAAAGTCGACTTAAACCCTTTCGAATCGGTCGAACAAATCGCTCAGCATGTGCCCGAAAATGGGACCGACGCCGATTATGAAACGATGCGGCGCGATGCCCAGGAAGCGCACCTGATCAAGACCGATCATTTGGATAGCTTGCTGATGGAGCAATTCAAAAAGATCGAAAGTGATTCTCCGAGTGGCGCGGGTGTGCGTGGCCTGCTAGTCGAGTCGAGCAACCATTCGATGGCCATTCGGCTGCGTGTGAAACCGCATCCGCAGGACGACAACAAAAAAATCTATGTCGTCACGTTTTATGATCCCAACATGACGGACGCCACCGTACGCTGCGAGGTGGATGACTTAAGTAAGTTAAACGGCCAGACCTTACGGCAATATATCGATGGGGATGGTCAACATGATTCGTACTACTCATCCTATTTTAGGAACGATGAGGATTGTGCGTTAGTGCACGTGTGCAGCCCTCAGGCTGCTCAGCAACCGCCGTTGCAAACAAGCCAAGGCAGGGCATTGACCAGTCGCTGTGAAGGACTTTCGCCAGCGGTGATGTGGCACCTGCTGAGTGGCAACTTCTCGGTGGATCTGGCCGGCCTGTCTGAGGACTTCGCTAAGTTAGATGTGGAAACACAAGTAAGGCTACTCGCTGCAAAAGATATGAATGGTACGCCGGGGTTTTATATGGCCTTGCAAGAGGGTCATGTCGAGGTGATCCGTGCTTACGGGGAACTACTCAAGCAACTACCCAAGGAAGCTCGAACCCAGGCCCTCGTCAAGCTTCTTGAAGCAAAAGCTGTGAACGGCACACCGGGGCTTTTTATGGCCTTGCAAGAGGGTCGGGCCGAGGCAATTTGCGCCTATGGGGAACTCCTGAAGCAACTACCCGAGGAAGCCCGAGTCCAGTCCCTCATCACGCTGCTTGAAGCAAAAGATGCGAACGGCACACCGGGGCTTCTTATGGCCTTGCAAAACGGTCATGCCGAGGCGATCCGCCCCTACGGGGAACTCCTCAAGCAACTACCCGAGGAAGCTCGAACCCAGTCCCTCATCACGCTGCTTGAAGCAAAAGCTGTGAACGGCACACCGGGGCTTTTTATGGCCTTGCAAAATGGCCATGCCAAGGCGATCCGCGCCTACGGGGAACTCCTCAAGCAATTACCCAAGGAAGACCAAACCAAGTTCCTCGGCACGCTGCTTGAAGCAAAAGCTTCGAAAGGCACACCGGGACTTCTTAGGGCCTTGCTAAGCGGTCATGCCGAGGCGATCCGCGCCTACGGGGAACTCCTCAAGCAATTACCCGAGGAAGTCCAGACCGAATTCCTGGCCACGCTGCTAGAAGCAAAAAATGCGCAGGGCATACCGGGGCTTTTCATGGCCTTGCAAAAGGGCCATGCCGAGGCGATCGGCGCCTACGGGGAACTCCTCAAGCAATTAACCAAGGAAGCCCGAGACCAATTCCTTGTCACGCTGCTTGAGGCAAAAGATCTGGACGGTACACCAGGGCTTTTCATGGCCTTGCAAGAGGGCCATGCGAAGGCGATCCGCGCCTACGGAGAGCTGCTTAAGCAATTACCCGAGGAAGCTCGAGTCCAGTCCCTCGTCACGCTGCTTGAAGCAAAAGATGCGGACGGCATATCGGGGTTTTCCATAGCCTTGGAAGAGGGCCATACCGAGGCGGTCCAAGCATATGAGGCATTACGTGAGGAATTAACCGCACTCAAGATGCTTGAGTAAATCCTTCGCTTGTGCTGAATGAAGTGTGACCTGATTATCCCGAGGCTTCAGCTCAGGTGTTTGCCGGATGGCGCCGGTTGCCACGGATGCTCAACATTGACAAGGTAAGCCTTGGTGGGCTGCGTAAAAAATGTAAATGGCAAGCTTAAAAGGTTGGTACGCAAGTGAATGGTACGCAAGTGAACGAAGCATCAGGCATGACCATCTTAAAATCGATGCCGGTGCAAGATGCCGAAGTCTTACTGCATTGGTGCCGGGAAATTATAGAAGGCCGCGGAACGCTGGCCTCTTTGCGTGGCTTAAGCGCTTCGGATCTGGAAGCGGTCTATCGCCGCGCTTTTGATGCGTGGCATGCGGGTGACTGGCAAGCCGCCACGCGTGATTTTGCCTTTCTTGTCATACATCAACCCAACGATCCAACGTATATGTTTGCATTGGGTTACGTATTTCATCAACAAGGTGAATACAAGCATGCGCTGAACTTCTATACGCGTGCCATGTTTATGCAGCAAAGCAATCCGCGCGTTATCTATCGAATGGCACAGTGCATGCAAGCGCTTGGTGAGATCAATGGTGCGCGTGATGCTTTGGATATGGTGATTACCTTATGCCACGACCGTAATGAGAATAGCCGGGACGACGTTCTGTTAGCCTGCGCAAAGAGTCTTTTGTTGGAAATAAATAGTTAGAAGTAATTATTATGCATTCGGTAAATCCTAGTCCGCGCAACTCACTTAATCCTTCAGGGCCATCTACCCATTACGGTTCTACTTCTTTGTCTACGGGCTCTGGTCAGTCCTTGCAGGTCGATCAGCGTCATGACGTTGCGGGTTTAGTGATTCCTTCTTCTTCTTCTTCTTCTGAAAGTGAGGTTGCGATCCAGATATCTGGGGGAAGGGGTGACGAAAAGTGCTGCGGCTGTACGAGGCAAGAACGCGATTTTTTAATAAGGCTCGGCACGCTTGGCGTAAACGCTGCGATGGTAGGTGCCGCTTATTTCGCCCTTGGTAGCACGACCACGGAGTCACTAACCGTGGCCGAGGTCATTACTCCAGGCATGTTGACTGGCATTGCGATGGCGGATGTCGGACTCGCTATCGCCAATCTATGTAAAGATACTCCATTTCCATGCGGCTCGGATTCGCTCGGTAACATGATTTATGGCATGGCCCAGTGCTTTACCAACGACGAATCAGCGCAAAAGTATGGAACATATGGGGGGGGCGCCTTTCGTATTGTAGCTTGTGCTGTTGAAGCGACTGTTCCCGCGTTTGAAATGATGAGGCAGGTCGGCACTACGGCTAGTAAAATAAGTGCCGCATGTGCGATGGTAGGCGCTGCTGTGAATGGAATGGCGACCTTCGCTTCCACTGCCGAATCCAAGGAAGCTGAGGAAAAATCCGAAGCTTTGATCAAGGAACAGGAAGCGACTATTACGGAATTTAGCAATCAGAACACGAAATTAATCGGTGATAAAAAAGACTTGCGCGGTAAGAATAAAGACTTACGCGATGAGAATAAATATTTGCGCAAGGATATTGACAATAAGAATGCGAAGATCAGTGCTGAAGTAGAACGGAACAGCAAACTCGGCAAAGAAAACCAAGAGCAAGAAAGCAAGATTGAGCGTCAACATCAAACGATCTCTAGTCAGAAAGAACAGATCGATAAGATGAGCGACGAGTACAAGAATCTTCAGGAAAAGTTGGCGGAAACTGAGGCCAAACTTGCGACACTTAGTAAGGCCGGTCATGATGAAGCAATCGGGAAAGGGGCGCCCCCTCCTTAGCGGTATTCGTTAAATGGGGAGATAATGTAAATTGTAATGTAAATGGTTCAGACCATCCTTTAGGAGTCTTAATTGCGTGAAAAAGCTTAATAGAATTTCATTGGCGCTGGCGTGCGCCGCTTACTGTTCGGTGGGTGCCGTCTATGCGGCTGATACACGTCCTGACGTGGACATGACTATTTTCAATAATACCAGTCAAACCATGTATCCCGTGGTGAGAAATGCGAGCTCCGGCCAAGAAAAGCGCATCTATGTTCATGGCGCAAACGGTGTTGCTGCCAACAGCCAGGCTACCGTGACCATTCCCGGTGATATGGGCGATGCCGGACAAATTCTTGTATTTAGCCAGGCGCCTACCAATCTGCCACAGGAGCCAAGCGCGGCGGATCTTGAAGCGCATGGCTCGAAAACCCCGCATGGGAATGTTGTACTGATTACGCCCACGCCGGATGCTTTTCGCGAAGATCATCCAAATCAGTTGATGGAATACACCATTGATGGTGGAAAAGACGCCGGATATATTGATTATGACTATTCTGGCGTGAATCACTTAAGTCTACCTGTCACGCTGCAGGCTACGGATGACAATGATGTGGCGGTCATGGGATATTCGGGTACCACCAGCTCAGTTGCTGATATGCAAGCAAAGCTGCAGAAGCTCGTGAATGGCACTTTGACGGGTCATTATTTCTCCAACGACAAAACGGTGGGCTGGGACTTCTACCAACAAGACGTGGGTGCGCTGATTAAGATCCCAACGGCTTATAACAGCTTTGTCTTGGCGGATTCATCATCATATCTCGTCAATCCACCCAAAAACGGTACCATGTTGGTTACCTCTATTGACGGCCAACCCATTGTAGGTACGCCGTGGGTGTCCGACGTACTCACTGAGCGTTGGCTAGCGTGGTTGAACGTGAACAATGGCGCCGGTCATTTCAACGTACCTGCGGCAGATGGTGTCGAGCAGGTGGTTGTGCCAGGCCAATTCGCCACCGGTTGCCAAGGCGATACGTTCTGCAATGATTTTGCTAAGTCCGTGCAGAAAGTGTTCGCTGCCGCGGCGAGCAATCTGCAGCAGCGGGGTGTGATTTCCGGCGTTGACAATTTTGCCAGCGCTAAAGTCGTCATTGAAAATTTGCTGGGTTACAACTTTTCTAGTGATCCGACACTGCCCAATTATCTGCCGGACGACATCCGCGACACTTACAAGTCCATCATGCGCGGTGTGCCGACCCCTGCCGATGAGAAAAACACGGAGCTGCTGCATCCTGATCCAGCCGGCCCGAACGCCAAGTACAACCTTAATGTCATCGATTGGTTTGTGCATAAGGTGATGGGCTTTTACGGCTACGGCTTCTCCATTGACGATGATCGAGCCAATATCCGCTCACCAGGCACCCGATTGATCATGACCATTGGTGGCTCGAAGGGGCTGTCGTATGACGAAATGTTTAATCCTGACCAGCAGCAGGTTGTTATTTTCGGTGCGGGTTGGACTAACATTTCGAGCGGAAGTCAGGGTGAGCCTGGCGCATTGAGCGGCTGTAAATTGGATGGCAATGGTGCTGCCTCGTGCCCTGTCGGCATTGATGGTAAACACACAGACGGTGTCTTCAATCATGTCGTCGCCTCGTTGGGCGATGCCTCCTTGTCGGTGGATGTAGTTCCTTCCAGCACGGGGCTGGATTTCAAAAACTGCGCCATTAGTCATAATGACGACAATAAGATCGGGCCCGATATTTGTAGTGTCATTAAGCCGGACGCCAATAATCCATTTATCTTGGTCATCCCCAATCCGGGTGCCGGTGGCGGTGGCGGTGGCGGTGGTACTCAGGAGAACTTGGCCTTTGCAAATGGATGGCAAGCATTCAGTAGCGTCGACAAGGTTTGCGCATTGAATGACAAAGTCAATGGTAGTAACGCCCCCAGCAACAACATTGGAGGCACGCCAGGTTCGATCGGCTTCACGCAACCCAACGGCAGTACGTGCACGTTCAGAGGTATTGACGTGAATAACAACCGTTTCACCTATACGCTGACATCCAGTACGGCAACCTGCACGGTGGATGCTACAAAGAGTCCTTGCCGGACACCTCCCGCGGCATACCAAGGCCTGATCGTGCCGGATGCGGCATCTGAACTACCCTAGGCGCTTCCACACGTCTTAGGTTCCTTTTGGCCCTTGGTCTTTGACCAAGGGCTTTTTTTATTTATTCACTTCACCGTAAACGTGTTGTTGGGGTTTGCACCTCAACCTACGCGGATCGCGTTGCAAGACTGGCCCTCTTCAGACATGGATAACCGGAACTCTGGCGCAAGCAACCCGAATCGGGTTACGGCGTTCCACCCGCACGGATCAGTGCTATTACTTCGTAACATGCACCCATGGTGTGATAGTCCACCTTGCCGGCGGGGCTTTTTTCATCGTTGTACTTCTTGTTGTCCTGGGTAAGGATGCGGTACCAGGCGCCGTATGGGTGATCGATGAAGTGTTCCCAGGCGTAGGCCCAGAGTTTGCCGTACCACTCGTCGTACTTCGTATCGCCGGTGCGTGCGTGCAGCAGTGCGGCGGCAGCCAGCGATTCGGCTTGTACCCAGAAATATTTGTCGCCATCGCAGACGCTGCCATCCGGCGCAAAGCCGTAGCAGATGCCACCGTGTACTGGATCCCAGGCGTGCTTGAGCGCGGTGTCGAACAGGTGTCGTGCGGTAGGTATCAGCCACTTTTCCTCGCGATGGCGTTCCAGCAGCAGTGATTCGAGGATCAGCAGCAGTTTGGTCCATTCGGTCTGATGGCCGGGCTGGAAGCCCCAGGGGCGGAACAGGTGTTTGGGATGGTCGCGGTGGTAATCCCAGTCCACGCTCCAGTCGACCTTGTAGTGCTCCCATACCAGGCCATCGGCGAGCTTGGCCTGGCGCTGCGTCATGGTGTGGGCGAGGGTCAATGCGCGGTCCAGGTAGCGCGGTTCGTCACTGGCCTGATAGGCGGCTAGCATCGCCTCGCACATATGCATGTTGGCGTTCTGGCCGCGGTAGTTGCTGAAGTGCCAGTGTGCGTCGGCTTCGTCACGATACAGATTGGCTTGCGCATCCCAGTAGCGATGTTCAAGCAAGTCCCAGGTTTCGTCCATCCATGCTTTGGCTTCGTGGATGCCGGCCTTGGCGGCGGTGGCATAGGCCAACAGCACGAAGGCTACGCCGTAGCAATGGTTCATGCGGTCTTCGGGTTTGCCATCGCGGAGGGTCCACGCATAACCGCCGGTGGACGCATCGCGATGTGCGTCGCGCAGATAGTGCAGGCCGTGGTATGCGGCCTTGAGGTAATCCTCATGACCAAATTCGATCGCCGCCATCGCGTAGTTGAAGACAAAGCGCGTGCTGCTCACCAGATGGCGATGGTGGGTGTCGTAGAGGGTGCCGTCGTCGCGGAAGTAGTGGAAAAAACCGCCTGCCGGATCGATGCAGCGCGGATGGTAGAACGCCATGGTCTTGGCGATGTGTTCGCGCAGGAAGGCTTCGGAGCGAAAGTTTGGCAAGGGGGGCGTGCTCACGCGTGAATCTCCATGAACTGCTCTACATCGGTGGTGTTTGGCATCGCCGCGAACGAGCCGTGCCGCGTTACGGCGATGGCGCCGCAGGCACTGGCGTAGCGCAGCGCCGCGTGCAGGCGCGGCAGGGTGGCGAGCCAGGCGCCGATGTTATCGCGGGTGATGTGCTGTTCGGTCAATTGATACAGCAAGCCGCCAACGAAGGCATCGCCAGCACCCGTGCTGTCGACCATCGGCACGTTGTAGCAGGGTAGTTCGCCATCCGCGTCTGGGTGATACCAGCGCAACGGGTGCGCGCCGTCAGTCACCACCAACAGGCGTGCGTTGCCGGTCCACAAGCGATCGAGCAGTACCTGTTCGCCATCGACGGCCAACCAGTCGAATTCCTCGGCGCTGAGTTTCACCACATCGGCTTGCAGCAGCGCTGGCCACACTTGCGCACGTGGTTCGCTGCCGTGCGGCCACAGGGCCGGGCGCAGATTGAGGTCGAAACTCACCAGTGCGCCGGCGTGGTGCGCGCGCTGCATGCCTTCCCGTGTTGCAGCAGCCAGGCCTGGGTCGGTCAGGCTGTTGGAGCAGATGTGGAAAACGGCGGTGTCGTCGAAGGTTTCGGCACGGAAATGCTCGGCGCGAAACTGCAGGTCGGCCGACGGCGAGCGGTAAAAGCTGAAGCTGCGCTCGCCGCGCGCATCCAGCGTCACGAATGCCAGTGCTGTATTCGCTTCGCCAGTGCGTGCGACATCGGCGGTATCCACGCCAGCCTGTTGCAGACTGTGCAATAGGAAATCGCCAAAGCGGTCCATGCCCAGCATGCCGGCAAAGCGTGCATGACATCCTAGTTTGGCCAATGCCACCGCAACGTTGGCGGGTGCGCCACCCGCGAAAGGAAGGAAGTGCCGCGCAAAGCCATGGCCATCGCTGCCTTCGCCGTGCATGTCGATCAGGGCCTCGCCGAAGCAGAGGATGGAACGTGTCATCAAGAAATCCCTAGATGCAAGGCGGCTATGGGGCTTGTACGGGGGCGTTGCGAATCTTCGATCCGTTCAGCCCGTAGAAAACGATGTACGCGTAGCACAGTAACGGCAGGAAGAAGGCGTGCTGGATGCCGATCTGGTCGGCTAACAGGCCCTGCAGATAAGGCACCAGCGCCCCGCCGACGATGGCCGCGATCAACAGGCTCGAAGCTTTGCCGGTCAGCGGTCCCATGCGTTCGATGCCAAGTGCAAAGATGGTGGGGAACATGATCGAGTTGAACAGGCCGATCGCGACGATGCTGTACATCGCCACTGCGCCGCTGGTCGTGATAGTGGTGAGCAACAGTAGGATGTTGATGGCGGCGAAGGTCGACAGCAGTTTGCGTGGCGAGAACGCAGCAAGCAGTGCGGAACCCAGGAAGCGGCCTACCATCGCACCGCCCCAATACAGCGACACATAGTGCGCGGCGTTCTGCTCGCTCATGTGACCGATGCTGGGCTGTGAAAGGTAGTTCACCATGAAGCTGCCGATCGATACCTCGGCACCCACGTAAAAGAAGATGCCCAGCACGCCAAAGAGTACATGTGGATAACGGATGGCATGGAGCACGGTGTGCTTGCTGGTATCGGCCTGTTCCGTGCTTTCCGCCAGCACGGGCATGCGGAACAGCCAGACGACTATCGCAAGCAGCACCAGCACTAGTGCAAGGCCGATGTATGGCATCTGCACGGCTTGCGCTTCCTGGGTGCGGTAAAGCATTTGCTGGGTGGCCGAAAGTTCTGCCAATTCGGTGCTGCTCTTCACTTGGGTGGAGAGAATCAGCAGGCTGCCAAACCAGGGGGCGAGAAAGGTGCCGAACGAATTCAGCGCCTGCACCATCGTAAGGCGGCTGGAACTGGTTTTTTCGGGTCCAAGTAGCGCGACATAGGGATTGGCCGCCACCTGCAGCAGGGTAATGCCGGTAGCCAGCACGAACAGCGCACCGAGAAAAGCGGGATACAAGCGCAAGCTGGCGGCAGGCCAGAAACCTACCGAGCCGATCCCGGCGACAATCAAGCCGGCCACGATGCTTTTCTTGTACCCAAGATGGGCTACCACGCGACCAGCCGGCACCGACATCAGAAAGTAGGCGCCGAAAAACGTGAACTGCACTAGCATCGCCTTGGCGTAGTTCAACTCAAACACGGCTTTCAGATGTGGAATCAGGATGTCATTCAGGCAGGTTAGAAACCCCCACATGAAAAACACCGCTGTCATCACGCTCAGTGTCAGCGGGTAATAGGTGTAGCGGTTGTCGGAAGCCGTCGTCGTTGCTGAGGACGGCGCAGTAGGTGCGGTAAGAGCCATGATGAATTTCCAGTAGGTTAGGCGTGCGGTGGACAGCTACTGGCTCTTACCAGCAATTGCACCGGAACAATGGTCTGACGGGGCGAGGCGGAGGGCTCCTGCAAACGCTGCATGATCAGCTCGGCCGCCTGGCGTCCACGGGCGCGAGGAGTGACCGCCAGTGTCGTCAGAGGTGGTGCGCTGACAGCGGCTTCGGCGATATCGTCGAAGCCGGTCAATGCAAAATCGCGGCCTGGCTGCAGTCCGCGTTGATGAAGGCCAAGCATCAGGCCGAGTGCCACGGCATCGTTGTAGCAAACCGCTGCTGTCGGCGCCGCGCCGTTGGCGAACAAGTGTTCACACTGAGCCACCGCATCCAGGCGGTTGGGCATGCATTCCACCATCCAGTGTGGTTCCACTGGCACGCCTGCTGCCTTCATCACTTCGGTGTAGCCGGTGCGGCGTTCCTGGCATGAACTGGAATGACGGTGGCCACCGTAGAACGCGATGCGCTGGTGACCTTGCTCGATCAGATGCTCAGTCGCCAGACGTGCGCCGTGCTGGTTGTCCAGGAACAGGCGATCCCAGTGATCGCACATGCTGACGTCGCCGCTGACTTCGCGGTTGAACAATAGCAACGGTGTTTGCGCGCCGACCGCGGCAAGCACCTGTTGTGCATCGCTGTCTTCCGCCGGCGAGAGGATGATGCCGGCCGGACCGTGCTCCATCAACGAGCCCAGCACCGCGACCTCGCGCTGCGTGGATTCACTGCTGCTACCCAACAAGGTGACATAACCGGCGTTGCCCAACACGTCGTCAACGCCGGCGGCAAATTCCGCGAAGAACGGGTTGGCTAGGTCGTTGAGTACCAGTGCAATGCTGGAAGAGGTGCGCCGGCGTAGATTGGCGGCGGCGCGGTTATAGACATAGCCTTGGCGCCGCAACTCTTCTTCCACGCGGGCGCGCGTGTGTTTGTTGACCAACGGGCTACCCCGCAGGACAAGCGAAACGGTAGCGCGGGAGACGTCGCAGCCCGCGGCGATGTCACTGAGGGTGACCTTGCGGCCGACCGGCGGTGTGTTCCCCATTTTAAGAGTCTGTCCTTACGTAGCTTGATTTTCGATGTTTGGAACGATCCAAATTTACCCGAATCGGCGAAAATGGAATTACGCAGTGCAGCATGCCAAGTACTCTCGGGCAGAGGGAGAGAGGGCATTTTGGACTAGTCAGTAGGGATAAACATGCGCAGAATGCATGCATCATGCCGGAGCGCATGTCGATCAAGGGCCGTCGATGATCCGTGGGAGGGTGCAACAAGTAGCTGCTTTGCGTTGGCGCACCGGCGGTCTGCTGTTTGCCGTAGTGGTTATTGTCGCTTTGCCCCACATGATTACCCGTGGCGGCGCGCAGCAGTCGCTGGCGGCGGGTGAGCTTGTCACGCGCTCGGCCGAGGTGCAGACGCTGGTCTACCGCATTGCCAACCAGACTTACAGCAGCGAATCGGCCATCCAGCACCTGCTGTCGAATGATCCCTATGGCCGCGCGGAGTCGATCGTACAGAACGTCGAGCGGACGGTGGCGGGCCTGCTGGAGCGGCTCCATCGCATGACGATGGATAATCCTGAGCAGGAGCACCTGGTCGATCGGTTCAACGCTGTCGAAAACGGCCACCTTGCTTTGCTGCACCAAGCCTTGCAGCGCTACAAGCAGAACGATCCTATCGGCGCCGAGCAGGCGCTGCGCGACGCGAGCACGCTGTTCCGTATTAATGACATCGCGGACAAGATCGTCGCGAACGCCGAGCAGCAACTGCAGTTGCGGCATGAAGCGGCCAGAAATCAGTCTTACAACAACAGCATGGTGTTAGCACTGACGGCGGTTGCGCAGGTGTTGATGTTGGCGATCGTGGTGGTGGTCTCGGAACGGCAGATTGGCCAGCGCCTGCGCGCCGAAGTGGGTGAGCGTCAGGCGGTGCAGCGTTCGCAAATGATCCTGCAGGCGGTGCGCGAACCGATTGCCTTGCTCGACAATAGTCTGCGCACCTTGTTGGTGAACGCGGCCTTCAGCGAGCTGTATGGGGTATCCGAAGACAGTCGTGCCGAATACCTGGATGACCTCGGCCAGGGCGCGTGGACCAACGGAGTGCTGCAGCGGCGCCTGCGCGACGTGCTGCTGCGCGACCGCGAACTTTGGGATTACGAGCTGAGCCAGCGCACCGTTGACGGCGTCGAGCGTCACGTGGTGATCAATGCACGCCGCTTGCAGCAGCAGGACAGCGAAAGTCCTGCCTTGTTGCTGACGGTCAACGATGTGACCGCGCGTGCCCTGGTCGAACAGCAGGTGAAGGAGCTCAACCAGCAGCTTGAAAGCAAGGTGGCGCAGATTTCCGATGTCAATCGCGAATTGGAAGCCTTCAGTTACTCCGTGTCCCACGATCTGCGCGCGCCGCTGCGGCATATCACGGCGTTTGCACAGAAGTTGGAAACTCACCTGGGCACGGAAGCCGACTTGACCACGCATCACTATCTAGGCGTGATCCGCGATGCATCCCAGCGCATGGCGCAGCTTATCGATGATTTGCTGGTGTTCTCGCGTCTGGGGCGTGGTGCGCTGCGACTGCAGGCCGTGGACATGCATTCGCTGGTTGAAGAGGCGCGC
This sequence comes from Dyella sp. M7H15-1, assembly GCF_004114615.1. Classification (NCBI taxonomy): domain Bacteria; kingdom Pseudomonadati; phylum Pseudomonadota; class Gammaproteobacteria; order Lysobacterales; family Rhodanobacteraceae; genus Dyella; species Dyella sp. M7H15-1. The sequence continues at coordinate 2,181,103 of NZ_CP035300.1, read as the reverse complement.
GCGCTGGCTGAATGGGAGGCGCCCGGTCGGCATATCGTCTGGCAGATCGATCCGTTGCCGATCGTCGTCGGCGACGAAAACATGTTGCGCACTGTCTGGCAGAACCTGGTCGGCAACGCGGTGAAATACACCGGCCAGCGCGACACGGCGCAAATCGATATCACCGCGCGTCATGATGATGCCGGCGATTTTGAATTCACCGTTGCCGACAATGGCGCCGGTTTTGATATGCGTTACGTCGACAAGCTGTTCGGTGTATTCCAGCGTTTGCACAAGGCTAGCGATTTTCCTGGCAACGGTATCGGTCTGGCCAATGTGCACCGCATCGTGACGCGTCATGGCGGTCGGGTCTGGGCAGAGGGCGAGCCGGGGGCCGGTGCGCGCTTTCATTTCACGCTGCCGGCGGTGGAGCCGCCGTCAGTAAATGGATAACCATCACTACTATGAAGCACAGTCCATTGCGCACCATCTTGTTTGTCGAGGATAGCCCCTTCGATGCCGAAATGACGTTGGACGCCCTGCGCGAAGCCAACCTGGCCAACCCGGTGACGCACGTGGAGGATGGCGAGGAATGCATGGACTGGCTCTACGCCCGCGGCGCCTTTGCCGGCCGCCAGGGCGATGATCCGCTGGTGGTCTTGCTGGATATCAAGATGCCGCGCATGACTGGCTTGGACGTGCTTAAGCAGATGCGCGCGGACGAACGCTTTCGGCGTACGCCGGTGGTGATCCTGTCATCATCGCGTGAAGAAAGCGATCTTGCGCGGAGCTGGGACCTGGGCGTGAATGCCTACGTCATCAAGCCGGTGGATGTGGAACAGTTTTTTCAGGCGGTTCGCACCCTGGGGCAATTCTGGGCGGTGTTGAACCAGGCGCCAGGGCAGGAATGAGGAGCCAGGCGAGGACAGGTGAGAAGAGCATCGCGGTTTTGGCTTTACTCTCTCTCTTTCCACGCTTCTCCAACCACTCCTGAACTATGATGTTCAGGTTGACCCAGAAGGCTCAGGGATGCCGGACAAGTCCAACCACCAACGATCGTTGCCGCGCATACGTATCCTGCAGGTGGAAGACAGTACGCTTGATGCCGAGCTGATCCTCACCGAATTGCAGGCTGATGGCATCGATTACGACGTTCGCCTGGTCGATGACGAGTCGGCCTTTGTCGACAGCCTGCAGGGATTCCAGCCGCATATCGTGCTGTCGGATCTGAGCATGCCCGGTTTTTCCGGGCAGCGTGCGTTGGAGTTGTTGCGCGCGCACAGCCCGGAAACACCTTTTATCTACGTATCGGCCACGCTTGGCGAAGAAGCGGCCATTGCGGCGCTGCGTGAGGGGGCGACCGATTACATCCTCAAGCAGAACCCGGCGCGACTGGCCAGCGCCGTGCGCCGTGCCCTGCATGAAGCCGAGGAGCAGCGTGCTCGCGCGCATGCCGAGGCCGAACTGATCCGAGTGCAGCGCTTCGAAAGCCTAGCCATGCTGGCCGGCGGTCTCAGCCACGACTTGCGCAATCTGTTGCAACCCTTGTTGCTGGCTGGCGACAGTTTGCTGGATTACCAGGAAGATCCGCGTTTGGCGCGGCTCGGTGAGCTTGTGCGCGACTGTGGCCGGCGTGGCTTGGAGATGGTGCAGTCCATGCTGTCGTTCGCGCGCGGTGCACGTCGTGCCGAACACGTTAGGGCGCGGGCATTGATGGATGCGCTGGCGCTGTTACTGCAGGGAAGCGTGCCGCGCTCGGTGCAGCTCGATATCGAGGTGGTCGATCCCGAGTTGAGCTTTGAAGGCAACCACACCGAGTTGCAGCAATGCCTGCTCAACTTGTGTCTGAATGCGATACAGGCCATGCCCCATGGTGGTGTGCTGCGTGTCGTCACCAACAAGGTGAAGCTGGAGAGCCATTTCTTTCTGGAATACGAAGAAGCCCAGGTAGGCGACTACGTGCGTCTGTCAGTGAGCGACACCGGTCAGGGCATGTCCGAAGACGTGCGCAAGCGGCTGTTCGAACCCTTCTTCACCACCAAGGAGGGTGGTACCGGACTGGGGCTGCTTTCCTGCCGCCGTATCGTCTACAGCCACGGTGGCGTGATGCGTCTGGACAGCATTCCGGGTGAAGGTAGTTGCTTTGATCTGTACATTCCGGTATCGCATCCGGCGGCCGATGCATCGGCTCTTGTCGATGGTGATATCAGCCTGCACGGCAATGCCGAGCATGTGCTGTTGGTGGTGGAAGAAGCCGGGCAGCTCACATTACTGACCGATACACTCGATACCTGGGGCTACGAAGTGCATGCCAGCCAGAGCGGTACCGCGGCCTTGCAGTGGATCGAGGCCTGTGGCCTGCCCGATTTGGTGGTGATGGACGCCGACATGAGCTTGTACACCAGCGAGCGGACTCTTGTTGCGTTGAGTGAATATGGCTACCGCAAGGATGTGCTGGTGCTATGCCGCGCGGATGATCCGCCGATTTTCCAGATACCGGGCCACGTGCGTCGCTTGAACAAGCCGGTAAGCACCAAGGCATTGCTGCAAGCGGTGCGTGATGCGTTGAAGCGGGACTCGAGGCGCGGGACTCGAGACTCGGTTTGAGATCAATGGGGTGCTTTTCGCCGATGAGTCTCTCAATCGATCCCGAGTTTCTTCAGCTTGTAGCGCAATGCACGGAAGGTAATGCCCAGCTTCCGTGCCGCTGCTGTCTTGTTGTAGCGCGACTCTTCCAACGCTTTCATGATCGCGGTGCGCTCAAGATTGCTGATGTAGTCGTCCAATCCCAGCTCGCTGGATGAGGTTTGTGCCGGTGATGCGGCGATGGGCGTGTGCGCGTGGCCAGGCGGTGTGTGATGGGCATTGGCGGCAGCGGCGGCAAGTGCTTCCGTGCCATGGCGTGGTGGACGTTGCGGTAGCATCAGGTCGCTGGCATCGATGCGATCGCCATCGCACATCGCCACGGAGCGTTCGAGGATGTTTTCCAATTCGCGCACATTACCGGGGAAGTCGTATTCTTCCAGTGCCTGGCGGGCTTCTGGTAGCAGGCGGGTCGGCGTGTCGCTCTTGCTTTTGATGGCCAACTGGCGCAGCACGAAGTCAGTCAGCAACGGTACGTCGCCACGGCGCTCGCGCAGCGGCGGCACGCGCAGCTCGATCACGTTGATGCGATAGAACAAGTCTTGGCGGAACTGTCCCTGGTCGACCAGCGAGGCAAGGTTCTTGTGCGTGGCCGACAGGATGCGCACGTCGACGGCGATTTCCTCGCGGGCGCCGATCGGGCGCACCGCCTTTTCCTGGATCGCGCGCAGCAGCTTCACCTGCATATGCAGCGGCAGCTCGGCCACTTCATCCAGGAATAGTGTGCCGCCGTGGGCGGCCTGGAACAGGCCCTCCTTGTCGGCCACGGCGCCGGTGAAGCTGCCTTTGTGGTGGCCGAAGAATTCGCTTTCCATCAACTCGGAAGGAATGGCGCCGCAGTTGACCGGCACAAACGGACCCGTGGCACGCGGTCCCTGCTCGTGGATCAGTCGTGCGACCAGTTCCTTGCCCACGCCCGATTCGCCGGCGATGTACACCGGGGCCTGGTTGCGTGCCAGTTTGCCGATGGTGCCGCGCACCTGTTGCATGATGGGCGAGTCGCCGATCAGGCGGGAGCTGGAGCCAGTGGCTACGCTGCTGGGGCTGGTGCCGGTGCGCTTTTCCTCGGCGAGTTTCAGTGCTGTGCGCACCAGCCGTCGCAACATCTGGATGTCGACCGGCTTGGATACGAAGTCGAAGGCGCCGGCCTTCAATGCGGTCACCGCGGCGTCGACGTTGCCGTAGGCGGTGATCATCGCTACCGGCGTGTCGTCGTAATCGGCGGCAATCAGCTCGATGACTTCCTGGCCGCTGCCGTCAGGAAGGCGCATATCGGTAAAGCACAGATCGTAGTGGTGCTCGGCCAGGGCGCTTTGCGCCTCGGCCACTGTACCGACGGCATGGACCTTCAGGTCCATGCGGCCTAGCGTGATAGTCAACAGTTCGCGGATGTCGCGTTCATCGTCGATGACCAGTACGGTCTGTTGGCTCATGATTCGAAGGCGAGGGTGGGTTGACGTGCAGGATACTCGCCACACTCGCAAGTCGCAAAGCACTGTATGTGTACGTGGTGTCAATGCCCAGGATGACGTAGGAAAAACCGAGTGATCACACGGCAGGCATCCTTGGACTCAGGCAGTTCATGATGTCGCGGTCAATCGGCGGATGTCGAATGCGGCGACGTCCGGCAAAAGCATGTCTGCGTCAGCCAAGGCTTGCGGATGGCCAATGCCCACCGCGGTCATTCCCGCAGAGTGAATGCTGGCAATCCCCGCTGCGGCATCTTCCACGCCGAGGCATTCGCTCGGTGCCAGACCGAGGCCACGTGCGGCGGTCAGAAAAATCTCAGGATCGGGTTTTGCACGGTGGATGTGATGGGCGTCGACCACATAGTCGAACAAATCGGCGATGCCGAGTTTTTCCAGCAAAAGCGGTGCATTGCGGCTGGCCGACGCCAGTGCGATTTTCAAGCCGGCGCGGCGCACGGATTCGATCGCGGCGCGCGCGCCAGGCAACAGGTTGTGAGGGCCGAAGCGTTCGATCTGCTGTCGGTAATACGCGTTCTTGCGCGTCGCCAGCGCTTCTTTTTCCCCTTCGGAGTAGGGTCGTGAAGCTTTTTCAAGCAGGATATCCAGCGAAGCGCGGCGATCGACACCCTTCAATCGTTCGCCAACGGCATCGTCGAACGGAATGCCGATTTCCGCGGCAAGTTTTTTCCACGCGGCGTGGTGGATTATCGCGGTATCGGCAATGACACCATCCAGGTCGAAGATGACGCCCTTTAGCTTGCGGTTGGACGAAATGGACGTCCGCGGCATGTGAAGGGGGTGTCCGGCGTTCAAGGTAAACGGTACGTTGCAGTGCAGGATTTCCACACGGCTGCCTTGCGTAAGTGTGTACGTGACACCGCCAGCATCCACCACTACACGAATGTGCTGCCCCCGCCAGCACAAGCCGAATCGATAGCTGCGCCATGCTGCAGGCAGCATCGGTGCGAAAGCCGGACGCCCATTGACCGGACGCATGCCACCGAAGCCCCACACTACCGCCAACCAGCTACCGGCCATCGCCGCCATGTGCAGGCCATGCGAGGTATTGCCATGCAGGTTGTCGAGATCCACCCGCAAGGTATCGAGGAAGTAGCGATAAGCCTTGTCGGCGTAGCCCACTTCCGCGGCGACGATGCTGAAGGTGGAGGCCGACAGGGTGGAGTCGTGCACGGTGACGCCTTCGTAGTAATCGAAGTTACGTCGCTTGGTGGCCTTGTCGATCGCGTGGCCGGCCAGCACGAAGGCTTGCAGTACATCGGCCTGCTTGCATATTTGGTGGCGGTAGATCGTCAACGGGTGCATCTGCAGCAATAGCGGGCGATGTTCGCGTTCGCCGTGATCGGCGATGGGCAGGCGCGGTTTGTTGAGGAAGCCGTCGTCCTGCGGAAAAATGTTCAATTCCGCATCCACGGGCAGGTACATGGCGTCGGCGGCGGCCAGCCAATCGGCGATTTCTTTCTGCGAAAGATCGATCGCCGTGATGATGCGGGCGTAATCGTGTGGACGCTCTTTCGCCAGTTGCGATGCCGCCGCGGCGGCATGGCGCAGGTGTTGCTGCGCCATATGGTTAGTGTAGTAATTGTTGTCGACCAGCGCGGTGTATTCGTCTGGGCCGGTGACCTGGCAGATGCAGAACGCGTTATGGCGACGCGGGTTGTAGCTGCCGGCGTGCAACCACAGGCGTGCGGTTTCGAACAGCACTTCCGCGCCGCCTTGTGCGAGAAAATCCACGTCGCCGGTGGCATCCACGTATAGTTGTATCGCAAAGGCAATGGCGGCGTTGATGTGATATTGCGCGGAGCCCGAGGGGAAGTAGGCCGAGCATTCGTTGCCGCTGATGGTGCGCCACGCGTAAAGCGCGCCAATCGGGTGATTCATTTCGCGTGCGTGGTTACGTGCTCGATCCAGCGTGTGCACGCGATAATCGAGCATGCTGCGTGCTTGTTCCGGCGAGGTCAACGCCAGTGCGGGCAGGATGAAGGCTTCGGCGTCCCAGAAATAATGGCCTTCGTAGCCTTCGCCGGTGAGGCCTTTCGCCGCCGCGCTGCCGCTACCGTCACGCCCGGTGGATTGCAGGATGTGGAACAGGTTGAAACGCAGGGCCTGCTCGACGGCAGCGTCGCCGTCGATATGCAGATCAGCTTCTTGCCAGAACACAGCGCAGGCGTTGGCTTGATCGGCGAGGTGCGCATCGAAATCCTGCTTTAGCGCGTTCTCCAGGGTGATCGCCATGCTATCGAGCAAGGATGCTTGCGTGTCGCCGCCTTCAGGATGGTTCCAGGCATAAGCGACATATTTTTCCAGTACCACGCTGCTGCCAGGGCGCAGTTCGGCAGCGTAATGCTGCTGCACGCCTTGTATGTCTTCGATGATGGCGCGGGCAAAGCCGAGGCCCGACTCGGGGATGCGATGGCGCTGGCCGCTGGCGAGCCGGATGTGGCTGTTTTGGGTGCGCTGGCAGATCGACGCAAGGGTGTGGTCCGCATCGGCGATGGTCATACTCAAGCCGCCGGCAACGTGTGCGCCCATGCGCGGATCATCGCCTTGCTCGGTAGCTTTGCTGTTCGCTATCAGCGCCGATTCGAGGGCGATCGGACCGCTGTAGTCGATAGAGGTGACGCGGTAACGGATACAGAGCAGATGGGGTGTGTGCAGGGGAACGATCCGTTCCGCGTTGATCCGCAGGGTGACACCTGTGGGGGAGCGCCACTGCAGCCTGCGTTGCAGGCAGCCGGCGCGCAGGTCCAGCGTCTGTTCAAAGTCCAGCCATTCGCCTTCGTCGAGGTCGACCGGGGATTCGCCAAGCCGCAGCCCGATACGCGTGCCATCCGGCACCGGGATGCGCGTATCGCTGGTGCGGGCGAAGCCAGGAAAGCGCTCGTGGTACTCGATCGGAGTGCGCTCCCACACGCTGGTCAGAAAGCTGCCCTGGGTTGGACTGAACTGTTCTTCCAGGCCACCGCGCACGCCTAGCATGCCGTTGGCCAGGGCAAACAGGCTTTCCAGCGTGGGTTGTTCGATGACCATGGGGCGATGCGTGTGCATCAGGCGCCACGGATCGGTGGATCCTTGGTGTGCCGGGTCCATGGCGATGGCTGGCGCATCGTGACTTGGCACGCCTTCACTCCTTGGCATCTTCTGCTTGATCTTCTTCATCTGAACTTGCCATCAGCCAGCCGCCTCAATCCTCACCGGCGGCGTCAACACCAGCCTGAAGCAACTCCCCCCACCCGCCACGCGCACATATTCCAGCGCCGCCTGATTTGCCTCTGCCATCTGCCGGGCGAGATAAAGCCCAAGCCCAGTGCCGTATTCGTGGGTGGTGTAGAAGGGTTCGAAGATTTGTGCCGCCACTTTCGGCGCAATGCCGGGGCCGCGATCGATCACTTCCAGAATCGGCACGCCATGTTCGCCATGCCGTATTACCACCATCACGCGCGCCGGTTCGCCAGGCATGCGTCCGTAGCGCAGCGCATTTTGCACGAGGTTCCAGACGACTTGCTGCAATTGCTGCGGGTCGGCCACGGCAGCCACGGGCGCGGCGCTGTTGTCGATCACGCGCAGTGAATCGCCGCCCAGATCATTGCCTTGTTTGTATTCGTCGACAAAACCGTGCGCCCAGTCGCCAAGATTCAAGGTTTCCGGGCGCGAACGTTCGCGTCGCGACAATTGCAGGATGTTCTCGATGATTTCGTTGAGGCGGCGGCAGTGGTTGTTAATGATCTCGACCATGCGCAGGTCGGTGGGATTCATCTCTTCCGATTCGGCCAGCAACTGCGCGGAGTAGCGGATGGCGGCCAGCGGATTGCGGATTTCGTGCGCGATCGAGGCCGAAAGCCGGCCCAGCGAACTGAGCGTCAGTTCTTCCGCGCGACGCGACACCAGCGACGTATCGTCGAGAAAGATCAGCACCAGCGAATCGTCATTCGGCGCAAGGCGGCTGAAGCGCGGAATCACTTCCGGCATGCCGTCGGCCAGTTGCGTAGCGGTTTCGTCCAGCTTGCCGGAGGTCATCCAGTGATATAGACGACGCGACAGTTCGGGCGCCACGCGTCCGAGATCGCGCTGGTCGGACGAAGGGTTGCCCAGCAACATCCACGCCGATTCGTTGATCTGATGGATGCGATTGGCATCGTCCACCAGCATCACGCCGGTTTTCATGCGCCGGATGATCAGCTCGTTGACCTGCGAGAGATTGACCAGGTCGATGCTACGTTGCTCGGCCAACGCTTCGCTGGCGCGCAATTGGCGACCCAATACGTTGCAGAGTACGACGATCGCGAAATAGGCCATGCCGAACAGGCTGGATTCGAGAAGGTCCCGATCATCGGCTAAGGCCAGATGAGGCAGGGAAAAAAGTGTGCGGCCCAAGACCCCCAGCGTGGCGAGCGCCGCAAGAAACAACGCCAGGCGCAAGGGCAGCAATAGGGCGCCAGCGGCCAGATTGACAGCCAGCATCATGGCGATGCCGATGTGGGCGTCGTTCATGGCGGCAATCGCCAGCACGGCGGCGACGATATCCACCAGCAAGGTGCCCAGGATTCCCGGCCAGCCCAGTGTGCGGTTTCGGTGGGTGATCGAGACGACGACCAGTGCGAACATCAGGTAGGTCGCAGCGATGACGTGGGCCATGCCGCTATTGACTTGATGAGGCCAACCCACGCTGGTCGGAGTGAAGGCCAGCCCGATATAGACCAGTGCCTGGGCCAGCCTGAAATAATTCAGAAACAACAGTTCGTGGTGGGTCGTCGTGCTGTTGGGCGAGTCGGACATCGCGCGGCTGGACACGGGTTTGGACACTCGCGGGAGAGAGGTTGGTTGCCCCTCTCCCCTTTGGGGAGAGGGTTGGGGTGAGGGGACAATCTTGCAACAGAACAACATCGAAGCGAACTTCGATGCACCACTTTCGCAAGATTGCCTCCTCACCTCAATCCTCTTCTCAAGGGGAGAGGAAGTAAATCTCATGATCCGCCCCTTTCCATCGAAGGCTGCTTCCGCGAAAATACCTAGCCGTATTGCGCGGTTTTCGCCATGCGAGGGATGCTCTGATCAATTTTTTGTGGGTGCCACCGCTGCTGTCCGACTGCATGCCTTCGGACTATCGTCTCGACAGCCAGCCAGCCAGCCTGCCTTCGCCGATGGTCCTGTGGTCTGCAATCGGACAGCAGCGGTGGCACCCACAAAAAATTGATCAGAGCATCCCCCATGGCTTCAGCGCACTGCACGCCGGCAGTGCCGTTTCACCGCCGTCCGCCCTCCCAAGCCTGTGCTGTGGCTACCGTATAGGCTCGATTCTTCCCCATTCACTCGAGGTATCGAATGAATTTCCACGAGTACCAGGCCAAAGAGCTGTTCGCGCATTACGGCATCGCCGTGCCGCCGGGCAAAGTCGCCAACTCCCCCGACGCCGCTGTCGACGCCGCCAAGCACCTTGGCGGTTCGCAATGGATGGTCAAGGCCCAGATCCACGCAGGTGGCCGCGGCAAGGCCGGTGGCGTCAAGTTCTGCAAGAGCCTGGACGATGTCCATGCCGCCGCCAAGGGCATGCTGGGCAAAAACATGGAAACCTACCAGTCGGCTGGCCGTGCGCTGCCGGTGAATCTGGTGCTGGTGACCGATGCCACCAATATCGCTAAAGAGCTGTACCTGTCGATCCTGGTCGACCGCGACAGCAAGGCCGTCACCTTCATCGCCTCCAAACACGGTGGCGTGGACATCGAGCAGGTTGCCAAAGAAACGCCGGATGATATCCACACCATCGTGGTGGATTTCGTCGAAGGTCTGCAGCCGTACCAGTGCCGCCAACTCGGCTTCGCGATGGACCTGAACCCCAAGCAGGTCACCCAGCTCACCAAGATCATGCTGGGCTTGTACAAGCTGTTCAACGAGAAAGACCTGTCGCTGGTCGAGCTGAACCCGCTCGCCATTCTCGAAGACGGCAACCTCGCCGCGCTCGACGGCAAGGTCAATTCCGACGACAACGCCGAGTTCCGTCATGCGGACCTGGCCAAGATGCGCGACCTCACCCAGGAAGACGCCGCCGAAGCGGCGGCCGTGCAGCACAACCTCAACTACGTGACCATGGACGGCAACATCGGCTGCATGGTCAACGGCGCGGGCCTGGCCATGGCCACCATGGACGTGATCAAGCTGGCGGGCGGCGAGCCGGCCAACTTCCTCGACGTCGGCGGCGGCGCCACCAAGGAACGCGTGACCGAGGCATTCAAGCTCATCACCTCTTCCGACAAGGTGAAGGCCATCCTGGTCAACATCTTCGGCGGCATCGTCCGCTGCGACATGATCGCCGAGGGCATCATCGCCGCAGTGAAGGAAGTGGGCCTGAAGATTCCGGTGGTGGTGCGCCTGCAGGGCACCAACGTCGAGAAGGGCCGCGAGCTGCTGGCCAACTCCGGCCTGGCCATTACGCCGGCTGACGATCTCAACGACGCGGCGAAGAAAGCCGTGGCCGCCGCGAAGTGAGGAGCGAGTAAACCATGAGCGTTTTGGTCAACAAGAACACCAAGGTGATCGTGCAGGGCTTCACCGGCCAGCAGGGCACCTTCCACGCCGAACAGGCGATCGACTACGGCACCAAGGTGGTCGGTGGCGTCACCCCGGGCAAGGGCGGCACCGAGCATATCGGTCTGCCGGTCTTCAACAGCGTGGCCGAAGCCGTCGAAGGCACCGGCGCCGACGCATCGGTGATCTTCGTGCCGCCGCCGTTCGCTGCCGATTCGATCCTCGAAGCGATCGACGCGGGCGTGCGCGTGATCGTCACCATCACCGAAGGCATCCCGGTGCTCGACATGCTGCGCGTGAAGAACGTGCTGGCGCAGCATCCGGAAACCGTGCTGATCGGCCCGAACTGCCCCGGCATCATCACCCCGGGCGAATGCAAGATCGGCATCATGCCCGGTCACATCCACAAGCCGGGCAAGGTCGGCATCGTGTCGCGCTCCGGCACGCTGACCTATGAAGCCGTGTTCCAGACCACCCACGAAGGCCTGGGCCAGTCCACCTGCATCGGCATCGGCGGCGACCCGATCAACGGCCTGAACTTCATCGACTGCCTGAAGCTGTTCCAGGACGATCCGCAGACCGAAGGCATCATCATGGTCGGCGAAATCGGCGGCAGCGCCGAAGAAGAAGCCGCTGAATTCATCGGCGAATACGTCAAGAAGCCGGTGGTCTCCTTCATCGCCGGCGCCTCGGCTCCGGCCGGCAAGCGCATGGGTCACGCCGGTGCGATCATCTCTGGCGGCAAGGGCACGGCCGCGGCCAAGTTCGCGGCGCTGGAGAAGGCAGGCGTCACCACGGTGAAGTCGCCGGCGGATCTCGGCAAGACGCTGTCTGGTTTGTTGAAGAAGTAATCGGCTGCGTTGCAGTGATCATGGAAAGGGCTGTGGTAACACGGCCCTTTCTGCTTTTGTAGGTTGCCATGAAACACGCACTCATCCTGATTCGTCCCGTGCCTTTAGTGCATCGAAGACATGGGATGATTCGCTGCGCTCACCCCTGAGGGGGGCACGGATGCACGTGCTTGCTACCCCGCGCCGCAGCCGCTTCCTGCGGCCCGCGTCCCACCACATAGGCAAGCGTGTTGATGTTGTCGGCCAGTCGATCACTGATGCGCACTAGTTGCTCCGCACGCGGCTTGTCATCGGCCATCGTCAGCAACGTGGAAAGGCTGCGCTGAAGCTGGCGCAGCTCCGGTGCGGGTGGCGGCAACTGGTTGTCACGCAGAGCAACGGCCAGGGCGCGCAGCTGCGCAGCGGATCGATCGACGAAGTGGGTGACTTCCGCCTGTTCGGGCAGGTTGTCGCAATCGTGCAGCAAGGCTTCAAGGGTCATTGCGGTACGCGCCAACCGGTTGCCGTTGAGGAACAGCGCGTTGGCCAGCTCCAGTAATGACAGCGGCGTGCCCGGTTCAGCCGCCATGCGATCGAGTGATGCCTGGGCGTTGGTGCGTGCGGTGCGCGCGCCGGTGCGAGTTTCGCGATGGCTGTCGCGACGTTCCGGTTGGGCCAGTGCATGCAGGTATCCGGCGTAGGCTTCCAGCATGACGGACAGTGCGGCGCGTGCGCGCCGGCGTTCCCACGTAGGCCATATCACGTAGGCAAGCAGAGCCATGCCGCTGCCAAGTGCCGTGTTGAGCACACGGTCCAGCATGGCGGTGTCGGAGTTCACACCCTCGAAGGAAAGGAAAATCACGACCGTGCCAGTCAGTGCCGCCACGGCGATACCGTAGTGTGCAGTGGCGAGATAGCGAAATGCCATGCACAACACAGCCATCAAGGCCAGATGCGTCCAGACATCATGCGGCGTGACGCGCAGCAGTGTCGTCGTTATCACCAGGCCGAGGATGGTGCCCAGTACGCGTAGCAAGCCGAAGTTGAAGGTGGCGGCAAAATCCGGGCGCAGCACGATGGCGGTGGTCATGGGCAACCAATAGCCGTGCGGCAGTTGCCAGATGCGTGAAACAAGCAGCGCCATGCTCAGACATACCGCGCAGCGCATCGCGTGGCGGAAAGCCATCGAATGCGTGGTGAGGTTGGCGCGCAAGGCGCCGAGTGCCGAGTTGCCGCGCAGTGCACTGGGCAAACGTGTTTCTGCCGCGGCGGCGCGTATTTCACCGCGCGAACCGGCCCAGTTCGCATTGCGCACCGCCGCGGCCAACTGTCCGGACAGGGCATGGATATGCGTGGCGACACTGTCGTTGCGCGTGTGATGGTCGAGCAGGGCGCGCTCGCTGGTTTGCAGTGTCTGCAAGGCGCGCGCTGCTTGTTCAGGTGACTCGCCGGCTTCCAGTGCTTCGGCAATCGCGACCAGCACGCGTGCGGCATCGGCGCGGAACATCGCGATGATGTGGGTAGCGCCATGCATGTCGGTCATCGCAATGAGTTCAAGCCGGATGCGTTCGGCCAGTTCCAGCAACACGGCAAAGGCTTCCATCGCACGGCCGCGTGCGTGATGCCGGCCGAGCAAGGTCTGTTGCAGCGTAGTCATGGCGTCGGTCAATGCTGGTACGTCGCCATCATCCTGCGAAGGTTCTTTGGCGAAAGTAGCCAGGCCGCGATAAACGGTGGCCAATGCGTAACGTTCCGGGCGATAACGTTGCAATGGCCATGCGGCAACCGAGAACAAGGCCAGCAACAAACCACCCGTGAAGATCAGCGCCGCGCCGGTCAGCGCTTCATGAAACGAGGATGGGGATGCCGCAGTCACGACCAGCAAGATCATGCTGGTCATACCCACGCGCGCGATGTCGGTACCAAACATCACCAGCAAACCGCCGAAGAAACCGAAGGCCGCCGTAGCTAGGGTGATCGGAATCAGATCTCCACCGATCAAGAATCCGCACAACGAGGCAAGCCCTGCTGCCAGTGATGCGAGGAAAAGCTGCCATAGCCGCTGGCGATAAGGGCCGGGCTGGTCGGAGAACATGGTGTTCAGTGCGCCGGCGGCAACCGCCAGCCCGGCTTCGGGATGCTCGGTGAGCATGCCGATCGCCAGGGGCAACACCACGGCTGTGGTATTGCGTATCACCACCCACAGCGGCACATCCGGACGCTTGGTTGCGGTGAGGCTTTGCAGCACGCTGGCGCGTAGCGAATAGGGTTGGGTGGACATGGCGGGAACGATGCCGTGGATGCATCCATTCTGCCTTATCGAGGTGGGTGTGTCGCCTGCCGGTAGCGGCGAAAAAGGGGAAGGGATGGATCAAGAACACCGCGCAGGTACTGACACTGTTTGCGCTATCGAAGGTGTGGATGGTACGGCGCGCGATGTTGCCATTGACAGGATATGTCCGTCTTGCAGACGTGTAATACAAATAAATCAGAGCATCTCTAAATCGAGCTTGGCAGCTAGAGGAACTTCCTTCCGCGCAAGTGACTAGGCATGCCTGTTTCGTGAAAAGTGCGCAAACAGATTCGTCACCACCGCTAGACGAATAGATCCATACACTAAATATCCCCGCAGTGCAGCATCAAATCGGCAACTGCGATGGCCCTTTTCTGCAGGGTTTTTCGCGGGCGAGTGTGGAGAGTTTGAGTCCGTGGAGAAGGGCAGATGACGCTAACTTTAAGGAGATTGAGCCATGCCTCAGCAATATGAATTCAGCATTCCGCCGAATACCCAGTTTGGTGTGACTGCGCATGCCTGTTCGTCAGGCAATCAATTGGCGACCATCTATGTGGACGGCAGTCAAAAGGCCCAATTCACCGGGTCAGGCATTTACAAGTTGATAGGCGATCAGACCCTGAACTCCGGGAGCGGAAAAATCAAGGTTACGGTCACTGCCAATGGAAAGCCATGTGATATGCAGATGGCGCGATCAATGATCGCGAGTGACACAAATTTCATCACGGTTGGCGCTGAAGATGGAACCGATAACGATTACAACGATACGCTCGTAGATTTCAAATGGCCAATTGGTTGAGTGGTTAGTTTGACGTCGGTCGTGCTGGCGCGACCGTTCATGTCAAATATCTCGATCATCGCCTTGGTTATTTCATTCTGATAATGGAAGCGGTGAAGGGCCTTGCAAAAAATGAATAGTGCCCGGACCCATGGGCATCCGATCACACACATCTTTTTTCGATGTCAGGCTGGATGAGTGGGCGTGAGCCCCTCTCCCTCCGGGAGAGGGTTGGGGTGAGGGTGCGGCCAGGGCGCGAAAACAAAGACTTGTGCGAGAACTGAATCGCTCGCTTCGTCCGGACCCTCACCCGCCTGCCGACACCCTCTCCCGGAGGGAGAGGGATCACTCATCTGATGTTTCGGATGTGTGTAATCGGATGCTTTTAATCAACGCCGACACATTTTTCCGCATTAGCCGCTGTCGCCACTTCGCCGCGCACACGTCCACGCCGTGCGATCACTACACTCAGCGCCTGCGATGCATCGTTGCGCAGACAGATTGTCAGCGTCTGATTGCTGCTGCCCACGGTACCATCCGGTTGGAAGCGGATACTCTTCTTGCTGTCGCTCCCTACTATGTTGAGTCTGCTGGAATATCTGCCGCCTGCGTATAGCGGCACCCCATCGGGTTGCCCGTTGTTCTGCGGATCGCGACCGATCAACCAGCCGCTGATCCATACGCTGTCGTTATTGCAGGTAAGCGCATTGCTGCTCGGGCAAAAAACAATGCGCATCTGATCATTCACGGCCAGATCGTGCGCGTGCTGAAGCGCGGCGATGTAGTCGGTTTGCGCTACGTGCAGTTCATGCCGGCCAACGAGGTCGTGAAAGGCCGGAATGGCGATGGCCGTGAGCACTGCAAGCACGACCAGTGCCACGATCTGTTCGATCAGTCCAAAGCCCTTCTTTAACGTCATACGGGCCATGCTAGACCGCCATTCTCCGGATGCCAGTCATCACTGGCCACCAGCCGGGTGAGCCCTTGCTGACAGCTCCTGTCAGCATCCAGTATTTAAAATGCCCCTCCGCGCCCGCAGAGTAAGCCTATGACCGACCGCGACCGCTTCGAACTCGTCTCCGACTACCAACCCTCCGGTGACCAGCCCGAGGCCATCAAGCGTCTCGTCGAAGGCTTCGATGCGGGACTGGCCGCGCAAACCCTGCTCGGTGTCACCGGTTCGGGCAAGACTTTCACCATCGCCAACATGATTGAGAAGGTGCAGCGCCCTACCATTGTGTTGGCGCCGAACAAGACCCTGGCGGCACAGTTGTATGGCGAATTCAAGGAGTTCTTTCCGCGTAATGCGGTGGAATACTTCGTCAGCTATTACGACTACTACCAGCCGGAAGCCTATGTCGTCGCGTCCGATACCTATATCGAGAAAGACGCCTCGATCAACGATCACATCGAGCAGATGCGACTCGCCGCGACCAAGGCGCTGCTGTCGCGCAAGGATGCGCTGATTGTTGCCACGGTGTCGGCCATCTACGGTCTGGGCGACCCGGAGGATTATCTTTCGCTGCGCTTGATCCTGGCGCGTGGCGAGCGCATCGACCAGCGTGCACTGATCCGCCAACTGACCGAACTGCAGTACACCCGCAACGAAATGGAACTGCGCCGCGGCAGCTACCGCGTGCGCGGCGAAATCATCGACGTGTTCCCGGCCGAATCGGAAGCCGAAGCATTGCGCATCGAGTTGTTCGATGGTGAAGTGGAAAATCTCGCGTTGTTCGATCCGCTGACCGGTGAAACCATCCGCAAGGTGCCGCGCTACACCGTCTATCCGAGGACCCATTACGCCAGCACACGCGAAAGTGTTCTCAATGCGATCGATACGATCAAGGAAGAACTGAAAGATCGCCTGGAATATCTCTACAAGGAAAACCGTCTGGTCGAGGCGCAGCGCTTGGATCAGCGCACCCGCTTCGACGTGGAAATGATGGCCGAAGTCGGCTATTGCCAGGGCATCGAAAATTACTCGCGTCACCTCACGCGCCGCGCGCCGGGCGAGCCGCCGCCGACCCTGTTCGATTACCTGCCGGCCGATGCGCTGCTGGTGATAGACGAATCCCACGTCACCATGCCGCAGCTCGGCGCCATGTACAAAGGCGATCGCTCACGCAAGGAAACCTTGGTCGAATTCGGTTTCCGCCTGCCGTCTGCGATGGATAACCGGCCACTGCGTTTCGAGGAATTCGAGCGACGCATACCACGCACCATTTTCGTCTCTGCCACGCCGAGCAAGTACGAGATGGAAAAATCCGGTGATGCCGTGATCGAGCTGGTGGTGCGTCCCACCGGACTGATCGATCCGGAAGTGGAAGTGCGTCCGGTGCGCACCCAGGTCGACGATCTGCTCGGCGAAGCGAAAAAACGCGTTGCGATGGGCGACCGCGTGTTGGTTACCACGCTCACCAAGCGCATGGCGGAAAACCTCACCGAATACCTCAGCGAGCACGATGTGAAAGTGCGCTACCTGCACTCGGACATCGAAACCGTCGAACGCGTGGAAATCATCCGCGATCTGCGCCTGGGCGAATTCGACGTGCTGGTTGGCATCAACCTGTTGCGCGAGGGTTTGGACATGCCTGAAGTCTCGCTGGTTGCCATCCTTGACGCCGACAAGGAAGGCTTCCTGCGTTCCACCGGCTCGCTCATTCAAACCATCGGTCGTGCCGCTCGTCATGTGCGTGGCAAAGCGATTCTCTACGCGGATGAAATGACCCGCTCGATGAAGGCGGCGATGGAGGAAACCCAGCGTCGCCGCGAGAAGCAACAAGCCTGGAATGAAACCCACGGCATCACCCCGAAATCGGTGGTGCGGCGGATCGCCGACATCATGGAAGGTGCCCGCAGCGAAGTCACTGGCCGTGGCCGGGGCAAATCCACTCGCGGCCGTGCGGCCCTGGCCGTGGCCGAGGAAGCCGCCGATTACGCCAGACTCAGTGCCGATCAGGCTTCGGCCATGATCAAGCGGCTGGAGGCCGATATGCGCAAGCATGCAGAAAATCTGGAATTCGAGGAGGCTGCGCGTCTGCGCGATCAGATCCATCAGTTGCGGGAACGGGCGGCGCGGTGAGCAGCCTTTTCAGCCCTATTTCGTTCCCGTATACTTCGCGGCTCCCGGGCGGTTAGCTCAGCGGTAGAGCACTTCCTTGACATGGAAGGGGTCACAAGTTCGATCCTTGTACCGCCCACCATATTCAAAGCCAGTCTTTTCAAGAGGTTGTGTCAACGCTTGGGAAGCTGGCTTTTTTTACTGGCCCCGCTATGACCCAGGCTAATTTGGGTACAAGCGCGGCAAGGTCTTGCATCATCGCTTCCAGCGCCGTCGCCGCTTTCCCTAAATAATCCGGATCGAACTTGGCATGGATCTCCGAAGTGCCGGCGCGCTTGTGGCTGATATCTGGCCCGAGACCTCCCAAGAAGGCACGCCACGGCGCCTCATCTCGGTGGCCATCGTATGGCGGATCACCTTTGGCGCGAACCATCTGGACAGCCCTGCCACATCCCTGAGTTTCCTCCAGCTCGTCTTGACCGACTTCACCCATTTGCCACACCAGTGGACATATGTTCCGGTCGGGCTCTCTGCTTTTAGGACGGCTTGATGCGCGTGCTCTTAAAAAATGCGTGCGATCGATCACGATGTGACTACGTCGTGCATCCTAGCCTAAGGCGGCTCGTAGACCTACGAGTAGTGACGAAAACTTTGTGCTCTCTCCAAGGAGGAATGTATGAAAGCGAAGAAAATGCTACTGGTAGCATTGGCATCAGCTATAGCAGCGACGAGTTTTTCGGGTATCACACAGGCGCAGACGCGCTATTTTTCTTTTGTAACTCCTAACGCCACGAATTCCGCATCGACTGCATTTGGTCCTCATGAATTTGTCGTGGCTGTCAACAATCCGGTTTTGGCGGATCAAATTGCAAGCATTATTGAAGGTAACACTTGGCATGGTGATCCGGTGCATATAGAAGGGAAGATTGTAAGAGGAAGGGTTGCTTACAATGAGGAATACCCTTTTCACCTCAATCCAGACTCTCTCAAGCTTTTCAGTAATAATATTGAACACTGTAGCGCGACAGCGTTTGAAGTCGAAGAGCATTTGGACCTTGTAGGTGTTCCCGGTAGCGGTTTTCTGCAGAAGGGTATTTGGTGTCCGTGGGATTCTCGTTTCGTTCGGGAAATTAGATATCCGTACCCGGCGCAATGAAGAAGCAGGGCACATGTTCGCGGTGACGGGCGAAGGTCTTGAATATTCGCTTACACCAAGCGAAGGCCCCGCGAAGCGGGGCCTTTTTAAGAGGCACTCGCCTCCTGTGTGTAATCGGATGCCCTATAGGATGCGAGGAAATTGATATGCACCGCTTCATTCAAATTTTTGGCTTGGCTCTGTGCAGTGTGGCATGTGGTGTCCGCGCACAGAGCATGGCAAAGACGGAGTCCCAACAGGACACATATAAGCTTCCTACGGACGTTGTCTGCCATTCAAAGTCGGCGATGTGGAAAGTGATCCGGATCTGACCTTCGGGGAAAAACATCAGCGCCTCGCGATCGTCAACGCCAGACCGGCACCCAGATCGAGGCGAATCTCCAAGCCGTTCATGGATGGCGCCGGTGAAGTGAGTGCACCCCAATCGAGGAAGGGCGCAACGGGCGATTCTTTCTCAACGCGAGGCTCGGCGTGACGCGCAAGGCCAAACAACACCACAGTCACGCGTGTGTCACTCGCTTAAGCGATTCGATTAGGGTGACAGCACGATCCGTGCGGGTTTGCCCATGCGAGCGGCGAAGGTGACCAGCATGTCCAGGCTGAAATTTTCAGCCTTGCCACGCACAATGTCGGATACCCGCGACTGGCTGACGCCGAGAACCTTGGCTGCTGCGGTTTGCGTCAATCCTTGGGCCTTCATCTGTTTCTCGAGCGCGATCATCAGATCAGCCCGCATATCAGGGTTGAAATTCGTTTGAGATTGCTAACGACCCGGTATCCCGGCCGGGACAATGCGCTCCGTTACCTCAAATCGCCTATTTTTCGCCGGGATTCCTCATGAAGATCGAACTGTCCAGTCCGATGCTGGAAGCCATTACCGCCTCGCGTATGAGCTTGACCTCGGGTTTTACGCCGGGCGTCAACGGTGAGTCGGGTGTGGGTTTCGCGCAGGCGATGAAGCATGCCGTTTCGCATATGGATGGCCAGCAGCACGCGGCCCATCTCAAGGTTTCGGCGGTCGAATCCGGACAAAGTGACGACCTGATCGGAGCCATGCTGGCCAGCCAGGAAGCGAACTTGTCCTTCTCGATGATGATGCAGGTGCGCAACAAGCTGATGGCTGCTTTCGATGACATCATCAAGATGCAGGTCTAAGGGGCGGCCTGAAGCATGATCGCGAAACTCAAAACCATGGCTTCCGGGTTTGGCAAGGGCGTCAAGCTGCCTTCTTCCGCCACGCTGGTGAAGCTGCTGCCGATTTTCGTGCTGGCGATGGGTCTTACCGCGCTTGCCATGATGTTCATGTGGCGTAGCGATGCCAGCTACAAGCCGCTGTTCGGTGCGCGTGAAGATGTGTCCGCGTCGGAAACCATGTCGGTGCTGGAATCGGAAAACATTCCCTTTCGCCTTCACCCGCAAAGCGGCCAGGTGTTGGTGCCTGAATCCAAGCTCAGCCGTGCGCGCATGCTGCTCGCCGCTAAGGGTGTCGTGGCGCGCTTGCCGGAAGGGCTTGAGCAGGTCGACAAGAGTGATCCGCTCGGCGTAAGTCAGTTCGTGCAGGACGTGCGCTTTCGCCGCGGCCTGGAAGGTGAGCTGATCAAGAGCATCATGAGCCTGGATCCGGTGGAATCGGCGCGCGTGCATCTGTCGATCGCCAAGTCTTCTTCTTTCATTTTCAGCGACGGCGACAAGAGTTCGGCGTCGGTCGTGCTGACACTCAAGCCGGGGCGCAAGCTTAGCAAAGAGCAGATCGGTGCCATCATCGGCATGGTATCGGGCAGCGTGGCCAATCTCGATCCCGCGAAAGTGGCAGTGATCGACCAGCATGGCAATTACCTTTCTTCCACCATCGATCCCAACGACTTGTCCGTGATGGATGGTGAAGTCGGCGCGCGCGTGCGCGAAGAGACCTTGCGCAATATCCGCGACCTGCTCGCCCAGAGCTTGGGCGAAGGCAATTTCAAAGCCAGCGTGATGGTGGAAACCGATAACGACCGCATTGAGGAAATGCACGAGCAGTACGGCGAAGATCCGCGCATCACCAACGAAGCCACACGCGACGAACAGGACAACAGCCAGATGGCCTTGGGGGTGCCCGGTTCGCTTTCCAATCGCCCCAATCCGACCAGCAACAACGTGCAAGCGGCGGACGACAAGAAAGAGCCGACTTCCAAGCGCAATGCCATCACGCGCCAATATGTGTATGACCGCAACGTGGTGCAGATCAAGCGTGCACCGACCCGTGTGAAGCGTGTCAGCGTCGCCGTGGTGTTGAATAATGCGGCTTCGCCGGATGGCAAGGTGTGGACGTCCGAGCAGCTCGGCAAGATCGAAAGCATCCTGCAAAGCGGTATCGGCAGGGACGAAGCACGCGAAGACCAACTCACCGTCTCCGCGCTCGATTTCCACATGCCCGCCGTGGATGCGCCTTTGCCGTGGTGGAAGCAGCCCGAGCACATGCTGACCATGGGTGGTTACACGGGTTATGCGCTGCTCGCCTTGCTGATCTTCCTGCTGGTGCTGCGTCCGCTGATCAAGATCCTGCGTCAATGGGTGGTGAATCAGAACCCACAAATCCACGACAACTCCGTAGACGTGGCTGAGGGCGACGCGCTCAAGACCGACATAGCGACGACTGCACAGACGTCCTCGCTGTTGACCGAAGACGAGATCCCATTGCCGCCGGTTGGTTCCAGCGCCGACGTGCTGGTCGAGCATCTGAAGGTACTCGCCGCGCAGGCCCCCGAGCGTGTCGCTGACGTCATCAAACCGTGGATTCGCAAACATGGATAACTCGATCAACCACAAATTCGGCAATCTGTTCGATGCGCCGGCCCGCGGCGTGGCATTGAGTCCGGTCGAGCGTGCGGCGATCACCTTGCTCAGCATGGGTGAAGAAGCGGCATCCGCTGTCCTGCGCTGCCTGTCACGCGAAGAACTGCTGGATGTCACCTTGGTGATGGCCCGCATGAACGGCGTGAAGGTGGATGCGGTGCAGGACACCCTCGGCAACTTTTTCGACGCCTTCCGCGAACAGAGCAGCGTGCGCGGCGCGTCCCGCCAATTCCTGCAACGTTCGCTGGACATGGCGCTGGGCAGCGTGATCGCCAACAGCGTGCTCAACCACATTTATGGTGATGTGATCGGTCCCAAGATGGCGCGCCTGCAGTGGGCGCAACCGCAATGGCTGGCTGAACGCTTGTCGCGCGAGCACGTGCGAATGCAGGCCATGTTCCTGGCGTTCCTGCCATCAGAACAGGCTAGCCAGGTCATCCATGCGCTCCCGTCGGAAAGCTGCGATCTGGTGTTGTTGCAGATTGCCAAGTTGAAAGAAATCGACCACGAACTGCTGCGTGACCTGGAGGCCGTGGTCGATGACTGCATCGACAACCTCGGCACGCAGAGCACGGCGGTGGAAGGCGTGCGCCAGGCCGCCGACATTATCAACCGCATGCCAGGCGACCGCGCCCAGGTGGTGGAGCTGCTGCGCGCGCACGATCCGGAGGTGGTGTCGCAAGTGGAAGACCGCATCTACCAATTCCCGATCCTCGCCTACCAGAACGACGCCACTATTGCCGCCATCCTCGAACAGACCGATTTCGAGCTGTGGGGCGTCGCGCTCAAGGGTGCCGATCCGAAAATCCAAGGAGCGCTCATGCGCGCCATGCCGGGCCGTCAGGTGCAGGCCTTCGAAGACATGCTGCGTCGTACACCTTCCATGCCGCTCAGTCGCGTCGACCAAGCGCGCCGCGAGATCATGGCGCGGCTGCGCGACATGGCGGCCGAAGACGAAGTGACCCTGCAACTGTTGGCGGAGGATGTGGTGTGATGAAAGCCTATCGCACCCATCACTTTCCGTCGCTTGCACGTCTGCAAGCCGATCCGCACGCGCTGGTCGAGGCCGAAGCCGCCGATTCGGCACTGACGGAAGAGGTGCTGGAGGAATACCGTAAGGCCGGCTACGACGAGGGTCATACGGCCGGTTATGCCGAGGGCAGTAAGATGGGCAGCGAACGTGCTTCGCGTGAAGCGCGTGCGGCGTTCGACGCTATCAGCGAACCGTTGGAAACGGTGGTGGCTGGTTTCGGCCAGATGCAGAAAGATTTTCAAGCCGCATCGCGGGAGCAGTTAGTTACGTTGGTCGAGCAGGTTGCTCGGCAGGTCGTTCGTGCGGAATTGGAAACCGCGCCGAAGCAAATCCTGGCTTTGATCGACGAAGCGCTGGCCGAACTCCCCAAGCCGGCGGAAACGGTCGAGGTGCGCCTGCATCCGAACGACTATCAGCGCGTGTTGAAGGCTGCGCCACGACGCGCCAAAAGCTACGGACTCGTTCCCGATCCGCAACTGGAAGCCGGCGAATGCCGCATCAGCGCGGGCGACCGCGAACTGGATGTCGGTTGCGCGCAACGCCTTGCCGCATGCATTGAACAGATCCACGCCGTGATGTTCGCGGAGACGGGGGTTGAATGATCCGTTCACTGAACCAAAACGCCTGCCCTAGCATGTCGCGTAGTCCGCGCGACATGCTAGGGCAGGCGTTTAAACTCGACGACGTTCCGGTCGCCCGTGAAGTAGGAAGGCTCAGTGGCGTATCCGGTATCTTGTTGGAAGCGACTGGTTACGCATTCGAGACCGGACAGCGCACGCGTATCGAAACCACGTCTGGTGACTGGCTGGATGCGCGTGTGGTGGGTTTCCGCAACGACGTGTCGTACCTCATGCCTTTCCGCAAGCAGCACGGCCTAGTGGCCGGCGCACGCGTGGTGGCCGATTCGGATGAGCGCCGTCTGCATATCGGCCCCACCTGGCGCGGTCGCGTCATCGACGGATTGGGCGAGCCGATCGATGGCCTGGGGCCATTGCTTGGCGATCAGCCGCTCAACCTGCATCCGCCACGCGTCAACCCGATGAAGAAGCAACCTGTATCGGGTGTGCTGGATGTCGGTGTGCGCGCCATCAACGGCATGCTTACCCTGGGTCGCGGGCAGCGTGTGGGTCTGTTCGCCGGCAGTGGCGTGGGCAAGAGTGTCTTGCTCGGTATGATCACGCGGCAGACCGAAGCCGATGTGGTCGTCGTCGGATTGATCGGCGAGCGTGGGCGCGAAGTGCGCGAGTTCATCGAACATTCGCTCGGTCCGGAAGGTTTGAAGAAAGCGGTGGTCGTGGTGGCGCCGGCGGACGAATCGCCGCTGATGCGCCTGATGGCCACCGAACTGTGTCATGCCGTTGCCGCGCATTACCGCGACCATGGCAGCAATGTGTTGCTGCTGGTCGATTCGCTGACCCGTTACGCCATGGCGCAGCGTGAAATGGCACTGGCCTTGGGCGAGCCGCCTGCGACACGCGGCTATCCACCGTCGGTGTTCGGCCTGTTGCCGTCACTGGTGGAAAGCGCTGGCAACGGCGAAGGACCAGGCAGTATGAGTGCGATCTACACCGTGCTGGCCGAAGGCGATGACGAGCAGGATCCGGTGGTCGATACCGCGCGAGCGATTCTCGACGGCCACATCATGTTATCGCGCGATCTTGCTGCGCAAGGTCACTATCCCGCGATCGATGTCACGCGTTCGGTCAGTCGCTGCATGACGCACGTGGTGTCGGCATCACATCTTGGCAGCATGCGCGAATGGCGTGACCTGCTCAGCCGGTACGCGCAGGTGCGCGACTTGATCCCGCTGGGCGGCTACGTGGCCGGCGCCGATCCACGGACCGACCGCGCGGTCGAACTTCACGCGCAGATGGCGGCCTATTTGCAGCAAGGCATGCACGAAGCCGCGCCGTTTGCCACGTCGATGGAGCAGATGGAAGCGCTGCTGATATGAACACGGAGCGCACCGTAAACAGTCTGTCGCGGCTGGTCGAACTGCGCGAACGCGACGTGGATCGGCTCACCAGCGAGCTAGCGAGCCAGCAGGCCGTGCGCGTGCGCTATGTGAATAACCTGGAGCGCATGGAGCACCTGCTGGCCACCGCCGCCGCCTCGGACATGGGCTGCCCGGTGTTGTCCAGCAACAGTGCGCATTACAAGGCATCGCTGATCGATTTGATCAGCCACCATCGCCGCGACCTGGCCTGCCACGATGCGGACATCGAGGTCAGCCGGCAGGCTCTGATCACGGCCGCCCTGAAGCATCGCAGCCTTGGTCATGTACTGCAAAACAAGCGCCACGCGCTGCATCAACAACAGCACACGCGCGAACAGAAGCAACAAGATCAGCTTGCCACGCAGGCATGGTCCCGCGCCCGTCTCCATGCACATGGAATCCACTATCCAGCAAACGGAAGCACGTCATGATCGTCAATCCACAAAAACCTACTGAAAACGCGCTGTATTTCGCTGAGCTGTTCATGATGAATGCGTTTGACCGGCTGGATGCGCAGAAGGCTAACGCAACCCGTGCCAGCGATGCGTTGACCAAGCTGCGCAGCGCGCTGAGCGGTTTTCAGGCCGCCTTGACGGGCCTATCCTCGGCGGGTGGCATGATCAAGTACCAGGGCGTGCTGTCGAATACCAACATGGGCACCGTGTCCGTCGGCAGCAGCGCACAGCCAGGAAGCTACGCCTTCTTTGTCGAGCAATTAGCGACATCGCACCAGCTTTCCGTGCAGGGCATTCCCGCGGTGCCGGTGGATGAGGCGGGGACGCTGGTCGTCGAACTGGGTCATGGCGAGAGCTTCGAGGTCGATCTGACCGACGCCAGGGCCGATGCCGACGGTAACCTCACCTCGGCCGAAATGGCGCGCGCCATCAATGAAGCGGTGGGCAACCGTGGCAAGGTCAGTGCGTCGGTGGTCACGGTCAACGGCGAACAGCAATTAGTGCTCAGTTCTGGCCAGGCCGGCACAGAGGGCGAAATCAGCCTCAATACCAACGGCATTGGCCATGCCGGACTACGCAATGCGTTGGATGGCGCCAACGAAATGACCGCGGCGCGCAATGCGGTGTTCTATATCGGTGGCGAAGGCGGCACGCGAGTGGAGCAAAGCGCCAATACCTTCACCGGCATCCAGGGTGTCAGCGTCACCTTCACTCAGGCGATGAATGCGGGCGACCCCGCGCTGATGCTGACCATTTCGCGCGACGGAAGCTCAACCGAAGAGAATGTGAAGTCCTTCGTTGACGCCTACAACGCGCTCAAGAAAATTCTGGATGATCTGGCTTATGCCGGTAACGGTACACCGGGTTCGGCCGGCCCCATGGCGGGCGATGCGGGGATTCGCACCTTGCAGCAACGCTTGAGCGACATGCTGCGCCAGAGCGTAGAGGGCCAAAAGCTGCTGGACTTCGGCATCTCCACTGATCGCACCGGCGTGCTCAAGTTCGATACTGTCAAGTTCAACGAAGCATTGGCGGCCGACCCAGCCGCGCTGGACAAGCTGTTTGGTGACAGCAGCACTGGTTTGCTGGGTAAATTCGAGGGCTATCTGGATAGCTGGCTGTCCACCACCAACGGTCAGATTCAGTCTCGCCAGGATTCGATGGAAAAGATTCAGGATCAATTGAGCAAGCGCGAGACCGCTCTGGAGGCTCAATACACTCGTGTTTATGAGCGTTACCTCCATCAATTCAATCGCCTTTACGTGATCGACGCGCAAATGAACTACACGCTGGATTTGCTAGAGGCGCTGAAACCCGATACTGGAAAGAAATGATCATGGATCACGTTGGCTACGGAACCTATCGCGCGGCCACTCTGAATGCCCAGATTGCAGGCGCGTCACCGGTACAACTGGTACTGGTGCTGATGAATGGTTTGCTTGATGAAATGGTGCGCGCCCGCGCGCACATCGAGCACTCGCGTTTCGAGGCCAAGGGCCACAGCATCAACAAATGCATCGACATGTTCGCCGCGCTGACCAGTTCGCTCGATTTCGAGCTAGGTGGCGAGGCCGTGATACAGCTTGGCCGTCTTTACGATTACGGTACGGCACGCCTCAATCAAGCCGGCTGCTCGTTGGATCCGACCATCGTGGATGAAGTGATCGAACTGGTCACCACGCTGCGCGATGCATGGCAGAAAGTAGAGGATCGCACCGCATGAAGCACACATCGATGTCCAGCCGCCTGAATCTTAGCGCGGCGCGTCTACGCGCTGCTTGCAAAGCTCACGATTGGGTCGCCCTGGCCCGAGAAGACCGCCAGCTTCGCGCACTGGCCGACCAACTGACCGCGCATGCCAACTGGCAGGCTGCCGAATACCGCGCGCTCGATGGCGTCAAGGCGGAGATCCGCGCCACGCTGGGTATGATCGCCGAGGAAAAGCAGAAGCTTGCCGACGAGATGGCGGAGTTTAACCGCCATCGTTCGGCGTGGGTGGCCTATGCCAAGTACGACGATGCGCAGGACATGACGTCATGAACCTGTCGTTGGCTTCCATGGTTGCGACCCCTGTTGCTGTGTTGCCAGACAACGCCATCGTACCGCCCATCGGTGATCTTCCGATCGACGCCATCGCATGGCGCGATGCGCAGGTGCCATGGCCGATGGAGGAAGTTGTTGCGAATGCTGATCTTGCAGAGTTGTTTGAGCGGTTGCCGGATCAGCAGACCGAGGCGGAGCCCGCGCTGGCTGATATCGATCCGCAACAAGTGGCTGCGCAGATGTGGGGCCCGTCGCACGCAGCGTTGATGGATGAGTGGGTGCAAGGTTTTGGCGAGGTGCGTGCTCCGTCCATGGCGGTGCCATCCGTGCTCGCGCTGTCCTCGCCGGCGCAGCCGTCTCAGCCCGTGACGATGGTTAGACGGGTGGCATTGGCGAACGATCATGCACCGCTGGCCGTGGCGCCGTCGTTGCTTGTCGATACGGTGGCGCGTCAGGAGCAAGCCGCGTATCCCGTGATGCAGGCATGGACGGCACGTGTGGTGACGCAGCCGCAGCAGGGTGGTGATCACGCCGAACCACTACTCGCGGCGCCGATGGCGCGTGCAGTATCCACCGACGCGGCCACATCCACGCCAGCCACGTTGACGCAGGCCATGCCGCAAACGACATCGCTGGAAACGGCGTCCGCAAAACAGATGCCGGTACCCGTGGCGAATACGCCCGAGCAAAAGCTGCTCGGCGCGCTCGGCGAACGCATCAGCGTGCAGGCGGGTCAGGGCATCCAAAGCGCGGTCATTCGTTTGGATCCTCATTTATCCGGCAGTGTACGCATTGAATTGAGACATGAAGTCGGCGCTATGCATGTGCGTATCAGCGCAAGCCAGGCGGAGGTTGCACAACAGTTGCAGGTTATCAGCGACAGCCTGCGGCAGGAATTGAACAGCCGTCAATTCAATGATGTGACGGTGCAGATCAGTCATGGCCGCCACGCCGACCACGGTGAGCGCGGCGGACAGCAGCAAGGCCGCGATGGCGATTCGTCCCCTCAGCAGACGCCGGGGCGCGCCCTGGCCGCCGATGCCACCGACGAAGGATTTGATGCCGCGTGGAAGCGTGCCACGGAATCACGAGGTGACAGAGCATGAAAACGAAACTGGCCATTCTTGGCGCAATAGCGTTTGCAGTGGTTGCGGGCGGCGGGGTTACCGCGTGGCTGTCGGGTGTTGGTCCGTTCGCCAAACATCATGCAGCCGCTACCACGCCAGCCAAGCAGATCGAAGGCCAGGCGCAGGCTGCCACACCGGACTCGCGCTTCGTGACGCTGGACAAGCTGATCGTCATGCTGAATGCCCCTGACGCAGCGCGTTCGCGCTACCTGGCGTTGGATTTGATCTTTCAGACAGACGGTAAGCGTGAGAAGCAAGTGAAAGACCAGCTTCCGCTGTTGCGCAGCACGGCTTACCGCGCGCTTTCCGATTACAGCATGGATGACATGCGTGGCATGGACGTGGACCAACTTACTTCCGTACTGCAGGAAGCCTATGTCAACGCATATGGCGAAGTCGGCAAAGTGCCGTTCTCCAGTGTGCAAATCGGCAGACAGATGCTTGAGTAAGCCTTATGGAATTTTACGCGATGCTAAGTAACACCGAATCGGCGCCGGCCGGTTTTCCGGACACGGATTACACGCGTGTCCAGCGTTCGGCGCAAAAGATGAGCAAGGCCCAGGAGCAGCGTTGGCTGGTGACGTATGCGCCGCTGGTCAAGCGTGTAGTGCGCAGCCTTTCCTCGCAGGTCAGCGGCGTGTTTGATGCCGAAGACATGGAGCAGATCGGTTTGATGGGACTGCTTGAAGCACTGCGCCGTTACGGCGAGCCGGACGAAGGCTTCGGTAGTTACGCCTCGTTGCGCGTGCGTGGCGCGGTGCTGGACGAATTGCGCCGTCTGGATTGGCGCTCACGCGCGACACGCCAGTCGGCGCACAAGCTACGTCAGGCCGAGCGCGAATTGCGCCGCAAGCTGGGGCGTGAACCGAAGCGGGAGGAAGTCTGCACCGCGCTGGACATTTCCGCTGAGCAATACGACGAACTGGAGTTGGCCGATAACGCACAGGCGTTCGCCAGCTTCGATGAAATCGTTGCTACGCAAGGTGACGTAGCAGGTATGCAGGCTAGTCCAGAGCAAGCCGTGATCGACCAATCAAGCCTGGCCGAAGCCCTGCGCATGCTGGATACGCGCGAGCAGCAAGTGATCCAGTTGTACTACGAATACGAACTGAGTTTGAGTCAGATTGCGCAAGTACTTGAGTTGACAACCGCCCGCATCTGCCAGATCAACAAGAAAGCGCTCGGCAAGATGCGGGCGTTCCTGATGCGCGATTGATCGCGCAGTGTGATAAGGAAAGAACCATGCAGCAGCTCATCGGCATTTTTATCGTGTTGGTTTGCGTCTTCGGCGGCTTTCTTTTCATGGGCGGCAGCTTCGCCATCCTGTGGCAGCCCATCGAAATCCTGATCATCATCGGTGCGGCGACCGGCGCGCTGGTGCTGGGTAATCCTCCCCATGTACTCAAAGAGTTGATGGGCCAGTTGTGCAAGATCATGACGGGCAGCAAGTCCACCGCCAAGCAGGCGTTCGAACGTCAGTTGCTGACATTGATGTATGAGCTGCTGCAGGTCGGTCGCGATCTGAAAGCACTCGACGCCCACGTCGAAGCGCCGCACGAAAGCCCGTTGTTCAAGCGTTATCCCATGGTGCTGGCTTCGCCCAAGCTGCTGGCCTTCATCGTGGACAATTTTCGCCTGATGGCGATGGGCAAGATCAACGCGCACGAACTGGAAGGCGTGCTGGACCAGGAGCTGGTAGCGATCCATGGCGACCTGGAACAGCCGTCCAAATCCCTGCGCAAGATTTCCGACGCCATGCCAGGCTTCGGCATCATCGCCGCCGTGCTCGGCGTGGTGATGGCGATGAGCAGCGTGGCCGATGGCGCCACCGCCGGCATCATCGCGCACAAGGTCGGTGCGGCGATGATGGGTACCTTCCTGGGTGTGTTCATGTGCTACGGCGTGTTGGATCCGCTCAGCAACATGATCCAGCAGGTGGTCAAGAATGAAGTGTCCGAACTGGAATGCGTCAAAGTGGTGCTGGTGGCCTATGCGGGCGGCAAGCCGCCGTTGCTGGCGGTGGATGCAGGTCGCCGTCTGGTGCCGCTGAGCAGCAAGCCGAGCTTCGTGCAGATGGAAGGCTGGATCAATCAGCTTGACGGAGCACGTGCGTGAGTACCGCTGCCGCAAAGCCGGGACGACGCCAGGAGGAAACTATCGTCAAGAAGGTTTCCCGCCGTGCCCATCATGAGGACCATGGCGGTAACTGGAAAGTCGCTTTCGCCGATTTCTGCCTGGCCTTGCTGTGCCTGTTCATGGTGCTGTGGATTCTCACCACGCGTGACAAGGAAGAAGCGATCCACAAGCTTCACATCAGCGCGATGTATGACGGTGGCACGGGCATTTTCGAGGCCGATGTGCCGCGACCGGAACAGCCCAGTCTGATGGAGCCGCTGGTAGCCATGCCGCAGGCGCAAGATGGCCACGAGGGCGATGGCGTGCCGATGGAGTACGGCTCCGACGATGAATTGAGGGCCTTGGCAGCCGCTGTGGAACAGGCGGCGCGCGATGCCAATCTGCAGGCCAATCTGCAGGCTGTCATCACGCCTTCCGGCTTGCGCATTATGCTGCACGATACCCACCGGCGCGGCATCTTCGAACTGGGTAGTGCGGTGCCAGACCCGGTTTTCCATGATTTGATGCAGCGCATCGGACAGTTGTTGACCCAGGTTGGGAATCCTATGCTGGTGGTCGGCCACACCGACGCGCGGAAATATCCCCATCCCATGCTGCGTTCCAATTGGCATTTATCCAGCGAGCGTGCCATGGCTGCTCGCAATAGCTTGCTGCAGGGTGGGTTATCCATCGATCAACTGTTGCAGGTGGTTGGCATGGCTGACCGAGCTCCGCTGGATCCCGTCGATCCCCGTGGCGCACTCAATCGCCGCATTGAGTTCCTGGTGCTGACGCAGGAGCGGGCGCGGATGATGGAGCAGATGTTCGGCAGGCCAACGTCGGTCGTCCCATTGATGGAGGGGATCGATGCCGCCTCGTAGGTTGGGTGTAAACCCCAACACCGTGGTTTGTGAGAGATGGCGATGTTGGGGTTTGCACCCCAACCTACAAAAGGATTTAACGAAACACGCTGAAAGGTCGTCTACTACCGTCACCAACCAACTTTTTACCTGTTCCAATGCCCGGTGGGCAAGGTCATCACCATGCAAATCACCAACATCCCCAACATCGCAGCAATCCAGAATGCTTCGGTCAGATCGTCCGAGACACCGGTTGGCATGCCGGTGGCGACTCCGACCGCAGCGCAGCCTGAGATTCGCGCGGGCGAGGATTTCGCCACGCTGCAGGTGGCACACGATGCCCTGCGCCAAGCCGCGCCGGACTTCGATGTGACCCGCATCGCCGAGATCAAGGCAGCCATGCAAAGCGGCGCGATTCGTTTCGACGCCGACAAATTGTCCAGTCTGATCATGTCTATCCACGGTGGCAAAAGGTAAGCCACCATGTTGAAGCGCGCGCTCGAAGATCTCGATAGCGAATTGGCCGCCTATCGCAAACTGTCCGGCATGCTCGACGAGCAATTCCAGACAGCCAAGCGGCTGGACACTACGTCGTTGGTGCAGGTTGGCGATGCCATCGCCCAGGAAGTAGCGCGGCTTGATCAGCGCCGCCGCGCGCGCATGCAACTGCTCCACGTAGCGACCACGCTTGCCAATCGCCTGCCGGCGGCCAAGAGCAAATTGGCGCGTCAGGCGCTGGAAAAGCGTTGCGCCGAATTGAAACAACTGGCTATGCAATGCAAGGCATCGACCTTGCGCAATGGACAGCTGCTGGCCTCCCAATACGACATCATGCAGCGCGTACTGCGTGGGGAACAGCACACTTATGCTCCGGGCTGAATCAGCGGCCTTTTCCGCCAGCCATCGTTTTGACGACATGGCCTTGCCGATCCGGCCCGCTGCGAGCGGGGCCGGATTTTCGTCTGCATACGGCAGCTTGCATGCCGAGATCCGCGACACCATCGAAAACGGTTTCGCTCAATCATCATCGTCCACCCTGGCGATGGCATCGCTTCCCTCGCAGCTCCATGCAGGTGGGCAGGCATGGTTGGCGGCATATCTGGCGGGCGATCACTCGGCCTCCGTGCATAAGGCAGGATCGGCATCCGTGTATACCAACGAAGCACAGCGCCTGGCCTTCCTGGAAGAAATCGCGCCCTGGGCCGAACAGGCTGGCGCGCAGCTTGGCACTTCGCCGCACATCATCGCCGCGCATGCCGCCTTGGAATCCAACTGGGGCCTGCAGCCGGTGAAGTCGGAAGGCCGTAGCGTCTACAACTTGTTTGGTATCAAGGCCGGCAAGCGTTGGCAAGGTAAATCCGTTAGCGCGATGACGGTCGAACACTTGGATGGCCAGGATGTCCGGCTTGCCCAGAACTTTCGTGCCTACTCCAGTTACGACAGCGCCTTCCACGATTACACGCGATTGCTGAAAGACAACCCACGCTACGCGGCAGCGTTGAACGCCGGACACGATGCGCGTGCATTCAGTCGTGGTCTCAAGCAGGGCGGTTACGCCACCGATGCCGCGTACGAGGACAAACTCGTCAACGTGGCCAAGCAAATTCAACGCATGGTGCAAAGCGGTTCGTAGGTTGGGGTGCAAACCCCAACATCAGAAGCTCGCAAAAAATTTTCTCGAACCGCTTAAAACCTCCTCCTCAACTGTCGTCTTTACTCATCGTGGCCCACCGAGGTCGCATCAAACCCCTAATCGAACCAAACACTCCCTTAGAGGAACATACGACCATGTTGAGCTTGCATACCAACGCTTCCGCGCTGACGATCCAGAAGAACTTGGCGAACACGCAGAGCGCTCTTTCCACCTCGATGACCCGCCTGGGTACGGGTTACCGCATCAACTCCGCCAAGGACGACGCGGCCGGTCTTCAGATCGCCACCCGTCTGCAGGCGCAGACCAGCGGCATGAAGGTCGCGATGCAGAACACCCAGAACGCTACCTCGATGCTGCAGACGGCTGAAGGTGCGTTCAATGAAGTGACCAATATCCTGTACCGCATGAAGGACCTTGCCACGCAGGCGGCGGACGGTTCTTCGACACAAGCCGACGTCGACGCGCTGCAGGCCGAATACGATGCATTGGGCAAGGAACTGGCCAACATTGTGAAGAACACGTCGTACGGTGGCGAGAAGTTATTTGACACCGCCGGCAAGCTGACCGCTGCCATCACCTTCCAGATCGGCGCCACCAGCGATGAGACGATGGACGTGGACGTCAGCACCGAGCTGACTGGCGTCAAGACATCTTTCGGCGCGATCTCGGCCTCCTACACCAGCGGTATTGCGGGTACAGAGCTTACCGATGACGCGAACGGGCAGATCGACCTGATCAACGACGCGCTGGCGTCTGTGGGTGGCATCCGCTCCGCGCTGGGTGCGGTGCAGAACCGCCTTGAGCACACCTTCAACAACTTGGCGAACATGGTGGGCAACACCACCGACGCCACGGGCCGCATCATGGACGTGGACTACGCTTCGGAAAGCGCGAACATGTCCTCGCAGCAGATCTTGCTGCAGGCCAGCACGGCGATGCTCAAGCAGGCTTCGAGCATGAACCAGATGGTGCTGTCGCTGATCCAGTAATCAGGGAGCAACAAGGTTCCATGGAAGGCCAGGGCCGGTTCGCAAGAACCGGCTTTTTTTAGCTTGTGTAGGTTGGGGTGCAAACCCCAACATCGAGATTCGTGATGGATGACGATGTTGGGGTTTGCACCCCAACCTACGCGATGTGAACGCTTTGATTTTGATTGCTTTGAGATTGCTTAGCCCCTCGCCCTGAGCCACCGAGAATGGCGTCCTAGTCGAGCTATCGAGGGTAAGCACGCCGTGTCGATGTCCAGCCGCCATCCTTCTTCCACGGCAGAGCGCCGTCATCAGGTACTGGACCCGTGCACGCTGGGTCGGCCGTTCCATCTGCTGGAAGATTTCAATCAACGCCTCGGGCGCCAGCTCGATCGCCATCTGGCGGGCCGCTTCAATCATCGCCATGGCGCGGGGTTTGTCATCAACCACGTTGCTATCGGTTCGTATGTGGCAGGTCAGGGTGACGCGTCATGGCGTACTTACATCACGCCGGCGGGCACGTTGTCGGTGCGGTTGGAGCGTCGTCTGTTGCTCGCCATGCTGGGTTATCACTATGGCGACAAAGGCGCGATGAAGATCGACGAGAACTCGCCTGAAATCGAAACCGAGCGCCGCTTTGGTGCCGCAACGGGCTTGGCGCTGCTCGATGTATTGCGCACCTGCGTGATGCCGTCGATGGATGTCGGCTTTGTACCGGAACCCCTGCGTATGCCGGCGATGAGTGATCGCATCATCCGTATCGAGATGGAGGAACGCCATCTTGGCATCGCCGGCCTGCTCGAAATCGCTGTCGATGACGCCTGGTTGGGTCTGATCTTTGCCGCTGCCGCACCGCGCCGCGCTACGGCCACACCCGTGGCGAAAAACGAAACGCCACTGGCCGAACGTCTGCCGATCAGGCTGTCGGCACGCATGCTGACCAAAGAATGGTTGCTGGACGACGTGATGCGTCTGGCACCCGGCGATGTATTGCCGGTGCGCATGCCTGATACCGCCGAGGTAATGGTAGGCGACACCTGTTTGTTCCATGCCGCTGTTGCCGAACATGGCGGCACCCTTTGCCTTACTTCTTTCGAAAACGCTGAGTGAAACCGATATGAGCCTTGAACACGTGGACGATCTTGACCTGAACCTGGACGAGTTGGACATGCTGGAAGCGCCCGCCGCGCTGGAAACACCGCGCCGCCCCTCCATGCGCATGCTGCGCAAGATTCCCGTGCGTCTGACCCTGGAAGTAGGCGCCGCTAGCATGTCGCTATCCGAGCTGGCTGCGTTGGAGCAGGGTTCGGTGGTCGAACTGGATCGCCTCGCCGGCGAGCCACTGGCGATCAAGGTGAATGGCGCGCAGATCGGTCGTGCCGAAGTGGTGGTCTCGGGCGAGAACTACGGCCTGAAGATCGTCGAGCTGGAAGATCTTGAGGCGCTCACGTCATGAAGATTTGGCTGCGCAAGAGCGTCAAGGTGACTCTGGCTGTGCTGGTACCTGGATTGTTGATTGCGCAGCCTGCACTGGCTGAACCGCTGAGCATCTCCATCAACGATGGCAGCGACAAGCCGTTTACGGTGAAGACCCAGATTTTGGTGTTGATGACGCTGCTCGGGTTGGTGCCCGCGCTGTTGCTCACCATGACCAGCTTTCTGCGTTACACGATTGTGTTGTCGCTGTTGCGCCAAGGCCTTGGCCTGCAGCAGGGACTGCCGCCACGCATCATCACCGGCGTCGCGCTGGTACTGACCATGCTGACCATGCAGCCGGTGGCCAAACAGGTTTGGGACAAGGCCGTGGTGCCTTACGACCAGGATCAGATCAGCATGCAGGACGCCTTGCGCGAAGCGGAAGACCCGCTGTCCAAGTTCATGCTGGCGCAGACCAGCAAGGCCACCTTGGCACACGTTGCCAAGCTGGCCAATGCGCCGGAAGTGGCAGACCCGATGGAGCATTCCTTCGTGGTGAAGCTGTCAGCGTTCCTGCTCAGTGAACTGAAGACAGCCTTCCAGATCGGATGCATGCTGTTCATCCCCTTTTTGCTAATCGACATCATCGTCGCGTCGATTCTGATGGCGATGGGCATGATGATGTTGTCGCCACTGGTGATATCGCTGCCGCTGAAGCTGCTGTTGTTCGTATTAGTGGACGGTTGGTCGCTCACGGTTAGTACGCTGATCACCAGCATCAAGAGCTTTTAGAGCCGCTTTAGGGTCTCGGCGTGGCCCGCGCCGGGATCTGTTTGCCTGACGGGCAAGGAGGAACGAAGGCGTGTATGTCGATACACAACTGAGTGAGGACGCAGCCCGGCGGGCAAACCGACCCGGCCCTTCGGGTTGCCACGGTGCATCCACCATGCGGCAGTGCGCGGCTTGGCTTGCCAGCCAGGCAAGCGCTGCGCCGCGCACTACCACCTGGCGGACGCACCGTAGCAACGCGGGCTACGCCGAGACCCTAAAGAGGCTCTTACCATGACGCCGGATATTGCCGCTGAGCTGATTGCCGACGCCCTGCGCCTGGTGATGTTGATTCTGATGGTGCTAATTGCGCCGGGTCTGGTGGTGGGTGTGCTGGTCAGCCTGTTCCAGGCCGCCACGCAGATCAACGAACAGACCATGAGCTTTCTGCCGCGCCTGATGGTGACGCTCACGGCGATTGGTCTGACGGGGTACTGGGTCAGTGACAAGCTGATGCAGTACACCGTGACCATTTTCCAGAAAGCGTCGCAGTTGGTGGGATAGCCATGGAACAGCTCATACAACAGCTACCTGCGCTGGTCGCGGCTGTTGTGTGGCCGTTTTGCCGCTTCATGGCGACGCTGGCCGCCGCGCCCGTGTTGGGTGAAGCGATGATTCCGATGCGCGCCCGCGCTTTGATTGCGCTGGCGCTGGCGATCGTGGCGCAACCCGCCTTGCCGGAGATGCCACAGGTCGATCCGATTTCGGTGCCGGGCATCGCGGCGATGGCCGAACAAATCATGGTCGGCGCGGTGCTGGGTTTCGCTTTCCATCTGGTGCTGGCTGGACTGATGGTGCTGGGTACCTTGATCTCGTCGCAGATGGGCCTATCGATGGCGATGTTGAACGACCCGGTCAACGGTACACAGAGCGATGCGATGTCGAGCCTGTTGTATGTACTGTTCATGCTGTTGTTCTTCTCGATGGACGGCCATCTGGTGGTGACGCAGGTGTTGTCGCGCAGCTTCCACATCTGGCCGATCGGCAGCGGTGGCGTGGACGCGGCATCGTTGCAACACATGGCGCACGCCGTGGGCTGGGTGTTTGCGGTGGCGTTGATGATGGCCTTGCCGATCGTCTTCGCGATCATGGTGGTGCAGGTGGGTATGGGCTTTCTCAGCCGTGTCGCGCCAACGCTGAATCTGTTTTCGCTTGGCTTTGCGATCTACACGCTGTTTGGCTTGCTGCTGGTGATCGTGCTGGTACCGGCGGTGCCCGAACATTTCAGCCGCATGATGGCGCACGTACTGGACCTGCTCGATAGCATGGCCGCGCGGGGAGGCAAGGTATGAGTCAGATGAGCCTGCATTTCTCACACTCCTTCTACTGCGGCCGCCGATCCACTCGGCCTGAGGCGCGCTGCGAACCGAGGGCGAGCTTGACGTACGGTCGAGTACGCCTGCACTCGCCCTCGGCCCGCATCGTGCCTCAGGCCGGCGGCTCGACGCCCTCGCTACGAAGGAGTGTAAGAAATGCAGGCTAGCACCGGCGACAAGACTGAAAAGGCCACCCCGCAAAAGCTGCGCAAGGCACGCGAAGAAGGGCAGGTTGCACGTTCCAAGGATATCGGCACGGCGGCGGGGCTGTTTGTCGCGCTGAAGATCCTGATCATGCTGATGCCGAGTTGGCTGGCTGACTTACGCCACTTGTTCGCGCTGTCGC
Source organism: Dyella sp. M7H15-1 (assembly GCF_004114615.1). Lineage (NCBI taxonomy): Bacteria > Pseudomonadati > Pseudomonadota > Gammaproteobacteria > Lysobacterales > Rhodanobacteraceae > Dyella > Dyella sp. M7H15-1. The sequence goes on along the minus strand of NZ_CP035300.1, from coordinate 2,143,362 downwards.
TGGCGCGTTTCGACGGGTTGGATGACGGGCTGGATGCCGTGAACAACGCCAGCTCGCTGATGTTTCCGAGCGTACTATTCCTGGTCGCGAAGATGGTGTTGCCGCTGCTGGCCGTGCCTTTATGCGTGATCGCGGCGTCGATGATTCCGGGCGGCTGGATGTTCGTGCCGAAGAATTTCGCGCCCAAGTTCAACCGGCTCAATCCGCTGAGCAATCTGAAGCGGCTGGTGTCGGGCAAGCACTATGCGCAGCTTGGCACCACCCTTGTGAAGGTGATCGCTGTCGGTGCGGTGCTGTGGTACCTATGCCGTGCCAATCTGGATGGTTTCGCGCGCCTGCAGGGCGTGCCCATGGTCGACGCGCTGCACGGCGGCACAACCTTGTTGATGGATTCGGTGCTGGTGCTCAGCGCGATCCTGATCGCTTTTTCGCTGATCGACGTGCCGCTGCAAAAAATGCTGTACATGCGCGAACAACGCATGAGCAAGAAAGATGTGAAGGAAGAACACAAGAACAACGAAGGCCGGCCGGAAGTGAAGAGCCGCATTCGTCAGTTGCAGCGCCAGATGGCTCACCGCAGCATCCGCAAGATGGTGCCGGATGCGGATGTGGTGGTAGTCAATCCGACCCACTATGCCGTGGCGCTGAAGTACGACGAAAACAAGGCGCAAGCGCCCTATGTGCTGGCCAAGGGCATCGATGAGACCGCGTTGTTCATCCGCCAGGTGGCGCGCGAGCACAAGGTCGAGGTGCTGGAGATGCCACCGCTGGCACGCGCCATCTACCGCAGCAGCCAGGTCAACCAGCAGATTCCCGCGGTGCTGTATCGCGCGGTGGCGCAGGTGTTGACCTACGTGCTGCAGATCAAGGCGTTCCGCAAGGGGCAGCGTTCGGCCCAGCCGTTGTTGCCCACTGATTTCGACATTCCCCAAAACCTATCCGATCCACATCAGCCATGAATATGATGACCGCTTTCATGATCCACCTGCGCAAGCAGAAATTCGGCGCACCGATCGCGCTGTTGATCATCCTCGGCATGCTGATCCTGCCGTTGCCGCCGATGTTGCTGGACGTGCTGTTCACGTTCAACATCGCCTTGGCGGTGGTGGTGATCCTGGTCAGCGTGACGGTGAAGAAGCCGCTGGATTTTTCGGCTTTCCCCACCGTGATCCTGGGTGCGACCTTGATGCGCCTGATGCTCAACGTGGCCTCCACGCGCGCGGTGCTGCTCAACGGCCATAACGGCACCGATGCGGCCGGTCACGTGGTCGAAGCCTTCGGTAACGTAGTGATCGGCAACAACTTCGTGGTCGGCCTGGTGGTGTTCGTCATTTTGATGATCATCAACTTCGTGGTGGTGACCAAGGGGTCGGAGCGTATTTCCGAAGTGTCGGCGCGTTTCACCCTGGATGCGCTGCCCGGCAAGCAGATGGCGATCGACGCCGATCTTAACGCTGGCCTGATCACCCAGGAGCAGGCGCAGCAGCGTCGCGCCGAAATCGCCACCGAAGCGGATTTCTACGGGTCGATGGACGGTGCGTCCAAGTTCGTGCGTGGTGATGCCATCGCCGGCATCCTGGTGCTGATCATCAACCTGATCGGCGGTGTGGCGATCGGCATGCTGATGCACGGCCTGAGTGCATCCGAAGCATTCCACCTGTTTGGCCTGCTCACCATCGGTGACGGCCTGGTGGCGCAGATTCCGGCGCTGCTGTTGTCGGCCGCCGCGGCGATCATCGTCACGCGTATCAGTTCGGATGGTGATCTCGACCAGCAGCTCAGCAAGCAGTTGCTGGCTTCGCCGAATGTGCTGTTCGGCGGTGCGAGCCTGCTGTTCCTGCTGGCGCTGCTGCCGGGCATGCCGGCGCTTACCTTCCTTGGTTTTGCCGCACTGCTGGGCTTCATCGGCTGGCGCTTGCAGCGCAAGCAGGGACAGCCCGAAGACACTTCGGTGCGCGAGGTGGAGGCGGCGCCGCTCGCCCCCAACCAGCCCGCGCTGGATTGGGCCAGTTTGCCGTACGTGGAGTCGGTATCCGTGTCGCTGGGTTACAAGCTAGTGGGCATGATCGACGAGGCACAAGGTTCGCCGCTTACCAAGCGTTTGCGCGGCATGCGCCAGAGCCTGTCCGAAACCCTGGGTTTTCTGGTGCCCCCGATAGGTGCACGTGACGATCTCGGTCAGCCGCCTGCGCAATACTCCATCATCCTCAGCGGCACGGTGGTCGAGCAGGCACAGGTGCATGCCGATCGCCTGATGGCGATTCCATCACCATCTGTTTACGGTGATCTGGATGGCGTGCCAGGTGTGGACCCGGCTTACGGCATGCGCGTCACCTGGATCGAGCCGAGCGAAAAGGCACACGCCCTGGGATTGGGTTATCAGGTGGTGGATTGCGCCACGGTCATCGCCACGCATGTCTCCAAAGTGGTGCACGATCATCTATCGGAGCTTTTCAGTTTCGACAATGTCACGGCGATGCTGGAGCGTTTGACGGCACTGGCCCCTGCGTTGAGCGATGCGTTGGGCAAATGTATGACGCACAGCCAGTTGCGCAAGGTGTTCCGTTTGTTGCTGACTGAAAATGTGTCGCTGAAAGATATCGGAGCGATTGCCGCGACCCTGGTGGAAGCCTCCGAAACCACCAAGGAACCGGTGTTGTTGGTGGCCGAGGTGCGTTGCGCGCTGCGCCGCCAAATCGTCGCGGGCATTGCCGGCGTGCAGCCAGAGGTGAAGGGCTTCAGCCTGACGCCGGAGCTGGAGCGCATGTTGCTTGCCGACCTCAGTCGTGCCGAACAGGCGGGCGGCGGGCGCATCGTGCTAGACAACTATCCGATCGACCCGAATGTACTGGGCCAAATGCAACTCAACATGCCGGCTGTACGCGAGCAGTTGAAGCAGCAGGGCATCTCGCCGTTGCTGCTGGTGATTCCGCGTCTGCGCCCGATTCTTGCGCGTTACGCACGTCTGTTTGCAGCGGGCTTGCATGTGTTGTCGTACAACGAAATTCCGGAGACGAAGGAAGTGAGTATTGTAGGCACGCTGGGATAACCCATCACAACCATTCTTGGTTCATCCGTTAACGGTGCCGATCAACAGTTGTTCTGGAGCTACAGGCCCGCAAGGACAGTTACCCCAGTATGACCAAGTGACATCGGCCCTCTCCAATGCTCAGTACTAATCAGGTCTCCGGTTCATCTGCGCGCCCAGGATTCCAAAAGCGGCATCCGCCGGTTACCATCGACGGACGCGTTGCGGGTGTAGCTCAATGGTAGAGCTGTAGCTTCCCAAGCTACTGACGAGGGTTCGATTCCCTTCACCCGCTCCAGATTTTTACCTGATTCCGTAACCTCCTAACGCACAGTGCGCATGGAGTCTGGGTTTGCGAGTGATCTTTGACTCACCCGGCGGGTGAGTGGGTGATCTCACGCAAAGCAAGCGGGCAATGCGGGGTGCGAGTCAGGAGCTCACGGAATCAGGTTTTACTCAGAAGACCGCAAAAGACCACGGTTCAGGTCATCACTCAACCATCGTTGGCAATGATGTTCTCGATGTTGCGTTCGGCCAGCGCCGTAATCGTGACGAACGGGTTGACGCTGGTGTTGCCGGGGATCAGCGCGCCGTCTATGACGTACAGGCCCCGATAACCGACGAGCCGCCCGTAGTTGTCAGTGGCCTTGTTCAGCACCGCGCCGCCGAGGGGGTGGTAGGTCAGGGTGTCGTTCCAGGTCTTGTGGACCCCGAACAGGTCGGTGCGGTAGATGGTGCCCTCCGTGTGGTTGATGCGATCGAAGATGGACTTCGCCATCGTGATTCCGTGCTGTTTCCACGCCCGCTGCCAGCTCAGATCCACCTGCTGCGTGCCGGCGTTCCAGGTGAACTGCGCGCGGTGCTGGTTGTTCGTGATCGACAGATACAGCGACGCCCACGTCTCCAGGCCGGCAGGCAGTGGGGCCACCTCGGCGAATGCCCCGCCAGCGACCCAGTTGTCGATGCCACCGCACGGGATCGTGGATTGCTTGGCTCCAGTGGGGTCCCAGATCTGGTTCGCGCGCCCCACCATGATGTTCCCGTTGTCGCCCCAGTTTTGGCCGACCTGCCCGTTCAGGTTCGGCAACTCGCCGGTATCGCGGAGGCGTACTAGCAGTTTGCTGGTTCCGACACTGCCGGCGGCGAAGAACACCTTGTCGGCGGTGACCATCTTGCTGGTAATGACGTTCCCGGAAGTGTCTAGCTGGTCCATCAGAACCACGTAGCCGCCGTTGGGGGCTAGGGACACGGAGGTTACCTTGTGCAGCGGCGAGATGTTCACCTTGCCGGTGGCCAGCGCCGCGCGTATGTACGTCTTCTGCAGCGACTTCTTGCCGTAGTTGTTGCCGTAAATCACCTCTTGCGCCAGGGCCGAGCGCGGGACGGTGCCCGTGTCCTCCTGCTTCATGTAGTCCCAGTCGTACACGTCCGGCACGAACACGAACGGGAACCCGGAGCGATCGGCCTGCTTCCGGCCCACGCGCGCGAACTGGTACCAGTCGGTGGTGTTGAACCACGTCGGGTCCACCAGCCCGACGCCGAGCCCGGCGTTGGCCCGCGGGTAGTAGACGTTGTACATCTCGTCGGCGTTGACCGATGGCAGGATCGCGCCGAAGTTCTCACGCTGCGGCGTCACGGCCATGCCGCCGTTCACCAGGGAGCCACCGCCGATGCCTCGGCCCTGATACACCGTGATGCCGGCGAAATCCTCGGCGTCTAGGACCCCGGTGTATTTTGGGATGCTCCGGTCGATGGGGAATCCGAGGAAGTGGTTCACCGGGCACTTGGTCTGCGTGCGCAGCCAGTACGAGCGGTAGTCCGGACTGGTCATGTCGCAAAAGATCTTGCCGTCCGAGCCTGGGGTGTCCCAGGCCATGCCCATCTCGATCATCTCGACGCCGACGCCCGCTTGGGCCAGTCGCAGCGCAGCGACCGAGCCACCGTAGCCGGTGCCGATGACCAGCGCCTGGGTGTGGGCGCCGTTGCTGATGGAGGTGCTGTACCGGGTGCCGGCGGCGGCAGCGCGTGGGGCACTGAAGCCGCCGAGCGCCGCTGCGCCCAGGACGGAACCTGTTCCAACCAGGAATCTGCGCCGAGACAGGCGCGGTCCCCCTGGTCCTCCGTTGGATGTTGTGGTCATGTAATGCTCCTTACATTAGTGGGAATGTGAAAATTTGTTCTACAGATGTTGGGATGGTGATCATCTATCCTTGACATAGGCCATGGGATCTTTAATCAAACGACAATTCAGGCAGCCCGATCGCTGAACTAAATTCTGAAAGTAGTCGCTCAATAGCGATCACCCATGGCAACCGATCACCCGGTGGGTGAGGTGGAGATCAGTTGCAAAATTAAGCGTGCATGCGGGTTACATGAGTGATGGATAGGGAGCCATGGATTGCCGGGCGTTTGTTTGTGCCTGGCTATTGCGTTGCATAAGTAGTCATTTTCGGTACTCGGGCATCGCGATCCATCAGGTGAATACCTGATACAGCGTCGCATCCTTGCCAAGCAGCGCTTGCTGGCCCATCAGTCGCAGGATGTTGTACGCCACCGCCGCCAGTCCCTTTCGTATGGGAAAGGCTTTGGTAATCGCTCACCGGGAACTGCTTACCTGATTCCGTGAACTCCTGGCGCGCCATCCTCGCCGAGCCGATCGAAACGGTTGATGCCACCTAGCCAACAGAGGAGAGGATGGAAGGGCAGGATGGTGTTTTTCTCAGGTTGAATGTTAAGCTTTGTCGGTATCGTTATAGGTTACGTTCGCTCAGCCATTGATAGAAAAATTAAATGTTGTCATGGGCTTAGGGTGAATGAATTGTTCCTTTCACCTGCTCCACACCACCTTCGGCTCCACCGGGATCTTCCAAATCCAACAGCGTGAGCTGACATGGCGAACGTGATGACCCTTGGTTGGCGGGAGCGGCTGGCGTTGCCTCAGTTCGGCATACCTGTACTCAAAGCCAAGCTTGATACCGGTGCGCGCAGCAGTTCACTGCATGTGGACCAATTGGAAACCTTCACGCGCGATGGTGATACATGGCTGCGCTTTGTGGTGGGGCTTGGCCGGCGTTCCGCGCATCAAGTGCAGTGCGAAGCCCCGGCCTGCGACCGGCGTGTGGTAGTGGATACCGGTGGTGGCCGCAGCGAGCGGTGGTTCATTCGTACCGAGGTGATGCTTGCCGGCCAACGTTTCGACGTTGACATAAATCTGACCGATCGCCGACATATGTTATTTCCTATGTTATTGGGGCGAACCGCCTTGATCGGACGCTTTACAGTCGACCCTGCTCTTTCCTATACCCTTCCCAGGCCTGCGCACACGATGGTGGACAAACCGTGAAAATCGCCATCCTGTCGCGTAATGCGCGGCTTTACTCCACGCAGCGCCTGGTTGATGTAGCGCGCGAGCGCGGCCATGTCGTGCGGGTGCTCGATCCGTTGCGCTGCTATGTGCGCATTGCGCCGGGTGAAGTGAAGATTCGCTACAAGGGCAAGACCCTACACGACATCGATGCCGCCATTCCGCGCATCGGCACGTCGAGCACGTTTTACGGTACCGCCGTATTGCGTCAATTGGAGATGATGGGTGTTTACACGCCCAACTCCTCCGATGCAGTGCTGCGCGCGCGCGACAAATTGCGCTGTCTGCAAATTCTTGCCGCGAAAGGGCTGGACATGCCGGTGACGGTCTTTGGTGACAACCCGGATGACACCACCGATGTGCTCGACATGCTGGGCGAGCCGCCGCACGTGATCAAGCTCAATGAAGGCAGCCAGGGGACCGGCGTGGTGCTGGCGGAAAAACGCAGTGCTTCGCAAAGTGTGGTCGAGGCGTTTCGCGGCCTGTACGCCAACTTTCTGGTGCAGGAGTTCATCGCCGAGGCCAAGGGCTCCGACCTGCGCTGCTTCGTGGTCGGTGGCCACGTGGTGGCGGCCATGCAGCGCGACGCGGTTCCTGGCGAGTTCCGCGCTAATTTGCATCGCGGCGGCACGGCTGTGGCGGCCAAGTTGACTGCTGACGAACAGCATATCGCGGTGAATGCCGCACAGGCGCTTGGGTTGGGTATCGCGGGTGTCGACCTGTTGCGTTCCAACCGTGGCCCGCTGGTGTTGGAAGTGAATGCCTCCCCGGGACTGGAAGGGATCGAGGCGGCAACCGGTGTGAACGTTTCCGAGCACATCATCAAGCATCTTGAACGGCATGCCGGGAGAGCGGCAAAGCGCAGCAAGGAGAGTGGGAATCGGGCGAAATGAGTTCGCCTTTCCTTGATTTTTTCGACGTTAACTCAGCAATGAGCGCCGGTTAACTATCACGTAACCCCCTCACCCTTATAAAGGTCGCACTGTTTGTTTGCTCGCCACTTCAATCGTAAGGTCCGGTGACAGCAGACGACGGTATCGGGGCAGTAGCTTCAGCCCGGATGCAGCGACTTACGGTCGTAGCGTCCGGGCTTTTTCTTTGCCTCTTTCCAGTCGGCGAGTCCGGGCGGCGAGCAGGTCGCCAACCTTCGTTCAGTATCCGGCTTAACATTTGCCGTCCGCACTCGTTAAGCTTGTGCCTCCTCCGGCCTGTGCGCCGGTTGCGTAGCGGGAGAGACGCATGCGCGTTCTGGTGATTGAAGACAACAGCGATATCGCGACCAATATTGGTGATTATCTGGAGGGTCGGGACCATGTAGTGGATTTCGCCGGAGATGGCGTCACCGGCCTGCATCTGGCGGTGGTGCACGATTTCGATGTGATCGTGCTAGACCTCACCCTGCCGGGTATGGATGGCTTGGATGTCGCCCGCAAGCTGCGCCATGAGGCCCACAAACAAACCCCGGTGTTGATGTTGACCGCCCGTGATGCCCTAGAGCAGAAGCTCACAGGCTTCGAGTCCGGTGCCGACGACTACATGACCAAGCCATTCGCCCTGCAGGAACTGGCTGCCCGCCTCGAAGTACTGGCACGCCGCGGCAAAGGCCCGCAGAGCCGAGTGCTGAAGGTAGCTGATCTCACTTACAACCTGGACACTCTGACGGTGAGCCGCGAGGGCAAATCGATCCAGCTCAACCCGATCGGCCTGAAGCTGCTGCAGGCGCTGATGGAAGCCAGCCCTTCGGTGGTGACCCGCCAAGACCTCGAGCAGAAGGTGTGGGGTGAGGAACTGCCCGATAGCGACAGCCTTCGCGTACATATCCATGGCCTGCGTGCCGCGATCGACAAGCCGTTCGACAAGGCGTTGATCCACACCAGACATGGCATCGGTTACCGCATGGTCGATCCGGATGCAGTCCCGGCGTAAGCTGCGCTTTCGCCTCATTGTCTCCTTCGCGCTGTTTGGATTCGGTCTCAGTGCGTTGTTTGCTATCGCGTCGTTGTATGTGCGCGCCAAGGTCGAAAACCAGTTGGTCAATGCAAGCCTGCAAAGCGACGTTGACCAAGCCGTTGAATCTACGCACGCCGACCCGAGCAAACCGGTCGGATCCAGGTTGATCGATGCATGGATGTTTAGTGACCGCACTATCTACAAGGCGCGGCTTGACTGGCAGAACCTTGCGTCCGGTGTCTACGACATGCAGGACATGGGCAAGGATGGCCGTCCACGTCATTACAAGCTGGCCGTTGCGCGCAAGTATGGACTGATCGGTTTCATCAGCTACGACATCAGCCGCGAAGATCTGGGCAAACGGCAACTCATTACCTCGCTAGTCTCAGCGGTCATCCTGTTTAGTTTGCTGTCGCTGGCGATCGGCCTATGGCTATCGCGCAAAGTGCTCAAGCCGGTCAGCGAGTTGGCCAACCGTTTGCGCGATTTCCGCAGGACAGGTCGCGCGGAGCCGCTGGCGCCTCATTTCGCGGACGACGAAGTCGGCGAGCTGGCCCAAGTGCTGGATGAGTATTCCACTCGCCTTACGGCGATAGTCGAGCGCGATCGCGAATTCAATTCGGACGTGAGCCACGAGTTGCGCACGCCATTGGCGGTCATCTCCAGCACCACTGAGTTGTTGCAGGGATCGCCCGATCTCACTGACAAGCTGCGTGAACGCCTCAAGCGCATCGAACGCGCGTCGCGTCAGGCGACTGAGTTGATCGAGGCGTTGTTGTTGCTATCGCGAGCCGAACGCCGCGGTCCGACGCGAGGTGAAGTCACGGAGGTGGTCAAAGTTGCCTCCGACGTCATCGAAAGCCAGCGTCCGCAAGTGCGGGACAAGCCGATCGAGATCGAGCTGATCGAAAAGAATCCCGTCAGTGTCAACGCACCCGCATCGGTGCTGTCCGTGGCACTGACCAACCTGATCGGCAATGCCATCAAGTACACGCTGGAAGGTCGCGTTACCGTGCAAGTGGAAAAAGGCCGGGTCGACATCATTGACACAGGGCCGGGCATCAAGCCGGAAGATGCCGAGCGCCTGTTTCAGCGTGGTGTGCGTGGCGAAGGCGCGGGTGGCAGCGGTGCGGGCTTGGGCCTGGCCATCGTGCGACGATTGTGCGAACTCTATGGCTGGGATGTATCGATGCGGCCACGGACGGATACCAATGGTGCGGTGGCCAGCATTACGTTTGAGAAATAGGGCGAAACGCGTTTCAAAACGATGTGTCGACATAACGTCATATGCTTGCGCCAGTAAGCGCATTGCGCGGACATAAAAAAGTGCTGATCGGGGAATGGAGACTCTAGTGGTTGATCTTGATCCTCAAGCCAATTTGAGTGCGATGTTCTTGGACGAGGAGCGTCTTGAGCAGCTCTGGAGCAATGATGGCGAAGGCACAGTTTCCGGTAACTTGCGACCATTGATGGGTCGTACCGGGGACATAGCACCACCCGCAGTCGAGCGCATTCGAGAGGGGTTGGCCTTGTTGCCGGGAAATCTCGCTCTGTCACGTTTTGAAGATTTACTCTCGGAGAATTGGCCCAAATGCTTGGATGGTGAGGAGGCGGCGTTCCGGGTCATTACTGCGTTTTACCGAATCATTCTTCATGCAGCAGATGCAACAAAAGCGGAGCTGGTGTTGATCGACGTAGGCCCTAATTTGGGGGCCATCAATCGTTCGGCACTCATTGCCGCAGAGCGAGTGATTCTACCGCTCGCCCCCGATTTGTTTTCGCTACAAGGTTTGAAAAATCTGGGGCCCACGCTGCGCGAGTGGCGTAAAGGCTGGCAGAAACGGCTGTTCGAGTTACCACAGGCTGCAAATATACAGGCTCCTTCTGGACAGATGGCGCCCGGCGGTTATGTGGTTATGCAACATGGCGTTCGCGATAGTCGTCCAGTCAAGGCCTACCAGCGTTGGCTAAATAGGATTCCCGCAGTCTATCGTGAGTCGGTATTAGATTGAGTCCCCTGGGTCTAAATTCTTAACTCCTGAGCGGCACCCCTATGCATTGGCATTGCTCAAGCATTATCGAAGTCTTATGCCGATGGCGATGGATGCCCATAAGCCCATGTTTTTTCTCAAGTCCTCCGACGGTGCGATTGGCTCTCATATGGAGGCGGTGCACGCGTGCTATGACGATTTCTTGCAGCTATTGCAACGAATGCGGAAATGTTGGTCAATTGAGGGTGCTAAAGCTTCTCAACACTCGATTACATTCACCGCCAAACCGCCGCGCGACGTTTCCTTATATTTATCTTTCATATCGCGTCCGGTATCGCGCATGGTCTTGATCACCTTGTCGAGCGAAACGCGGTGCTTGCCGTCGCTCTTCAGCGCCATGCGGCTGGCGTTGATGGCTTTGACCGAACCCATGGCATTGCGTTCGATGCAGGGAATCTGCACTAGGCCGCCAATCGGATCGCAGGTAAGTCCCAGGTTATGTTCCATACCGATTTCAGCAGCGTTTTCGATTTGCAGCACACTGCCGCCCAGTGCGGCAGTCAGTCCACCAGCGGCCATGGAGCAGGCCACACCGACTTCGCCCTGACAACCGACCTCGGCGCCGGAAATGGAGGCATTTTCTTTGTAAAGAATGCCGATCGCGGCGGCGGTGAGCAGGAAGTCGATCACACCGTTTTCGTCGGATTTGGGACAGAAACGGTGGTAGTAATGCAACACCGCCGGCACGATGCCTGCCGCGCCGTTGGTTGGCGCGGTGACCACCCTGCCGCCAGCGGCATTTTCTTCATTCACTGCCAACGCGTAGAGATTCACCCAATCGAGAATGGTCAGCGGATCTTTCAGAGATGCCTCCGGTTGGTTGCGCAGCTCGGCGGCCATGGCGGGTGCGCGGCGCGTGACCTTCAAGCCGCCGGGCAACACACCGGGTGAGCGCAAGCCGCGTTCGACGCAACTCTGCATGGCCTTCCAGATATTCAGCAGGCCCACGCGGATTTCTGCTTCAGTACGCCAGACCTTCTCGTTCTCCATCATCAACCGGGAAATGGTCAGCCCGTGCTGTGCGCATAACGCCAGCAATTGCTCGCCAGTGCCGAACGAATAAGGTTGCTCGGTGGTATCGGCCACGATGCGGTCTTCCGCTGCTTCATCGTGATTGACCACAAACCCGCCGCCCACGGAGTAGTAATCACGCGTGGCCAGTTCGTTGCCGTCGGCATCGTAGGCGGAGAAGCGCATGCCATTGGTGTGGAAGGGCAGCTTTTGGCGCTTGTTGAAGATGAGGTCGCGCTTCTCTTCGAAATCGATCTCGTGCTTGCCCAGGATGCGGATGCGTTGGCTGGTGCGCACGCGTCTGAGGATTTCTGGAATCCGGTCCGGGTCCACCGTATCGGGATGTTCGCCTTCAAAGCCCAACAGCACCGCCTTGTCCGTGCCGTGCCCACGGCCGGTCATGGCCAGCGATCCATACAGCTCTGAACGGACCCGCGCAACGCGGTCAAGCACGCCTTTCTCTTCCAGCCAGCGCTCGGAGAAACGGGCTGCCGCGCGCATGGGACCGACGGTGTGGGAGGACGACGGGCCTATGCCGATCTTGAAGATGTCGAAAGCGCTGACGGCCATGGGTGCACTGCGGTGACGGGGATGAATTCAGTATTCTACGCGGGCATTCCCTGAAGGGCATTCCGCAAGCGCACGTATGGTTTATCTGGTGCTCTATCAACGTGACTATTGCCATCTGTGCGACCAGGCTTTGGAGGTGCTGGCCCAGGCGCGCGCGCCGGATTTCGATAGTGTCTGGGTGGACGATAGCACCGAGCTGGCGGAACGCTACGGCACGCGGGTGCCGGTATTGCGTGATCTGCGCGACGGAAGGGAACTGGACTGGCCGTTCGACGAAACCACGGTGCGCGATTTCATCGAGCAGCCGTAGCAGTGGGTTGGGTATAACCCCATCTATGGGTACTGGCCGGTGCTTACTTCGCAGTGAGAATCAAGTGTGCGGTCACCTTTACATCCGCACCCATCACCGATGTGTCCTTGTACTCCCCACCACCGACACCAAAGTCAAGGCGATTCACTGAGCCACTGACGTCCAGTGTGGCGCCGCTACCTTGCGGCTTGAAGGTCACATTCAGGCTCAGCGGCTTGGTAACGCCGCGCAGCGTCAGCGTGCCATCGGCGATCACCTGACCGCCCTGCTGGCGGAAGCCGGTAGTGACGAAATGCGCTTGTGGGTATTTGGCTACGTCAAAGAAGTCAGACCCAGGCAGAGCATTGTCGCGATCGCTGTCACCGGTCTTGGCACTGGACAGGTCAACCGTGACATCGAACTTCGAGGTAGCGAGCTTGGCGGCGTCATAGTTGATGGTGGCCGTCCATTTGCCGAACTGGCCATCGAAGTTGCTGCCCTGGAAGCTACTGGCGAAACCCAATGTGCTGCCCGAGGGCTGCACCGCGTAATCGGCCGCCTTGGCGGCGCAGGGAAGGGCAAGTGCCAGCAACAATACAAGCAAAAGAGAATAGCTGCGGTTCATGGGGTTTCTCCTGAGGGAGGCTTGCCGGAGCGTACGCGACCAAACGGCAGCATGCGGCGCAATACGTTGTCCCGGTCCAAAATATGATGTTTCAGCGCTGCGCAGACGTGGCCGATCAACACTAACAGTAATAGGTAGAACAGGTATTCATGTACGGCGTGCATGGTATGCGCCATGTCCGGATTCTTGTCCGCCAGCGCCGGCAGGTTGAACAGCTTGAACCATTGCAGCGGATAACCATGTAGCGAGTTGTAGAGCCAGCCGCTCAACGGTAACGCGATGATGAAGCCATACAGCAAGACATGCGTGGCATGCGCGGCGATACGCTGCCAGCGCGGCGCGGGTTCATCCGGCGGGGCGCGATCGAACAGGCGCCAGGCCACACGCAGAAAGAACAGCGCCAGCACCGTCAGGCCGATCGACTTGTGCAGGGCATAGATGTTGATCTTGCTCATGGATGGCGACATGCCGGTCATCAGCAGCCCCCACACGCCATTGCCTAGAATTCCCAAGGCAACGATCCAATGGAAAAACTTGGCCACCGATCCCCATTGGCGGTTGTCACTGCGCAGGCTCATGGATGTTCCTTACATGTCGAATTTGTTGACGTCGAATCCGAGCCGTTGGTACTCCCGCCAGCGTACACGCGAGCCATCGCGCTCCACTGGGTCGGCGGCCACCACTTCCAGCACGCGGTCGCCGCAACTGCGTGGGCATTCTTCGCGCAGGTTGATCAAGAGTGCACGCGTGGGCGTATCCACGCCGGGTGGCACGATCAGCACGGCGGTGTGTTCGTCGTCGTCATCACCGGCAAGCTGATGCGGGATGAAGGTGTCTTCGTCGAACGACCACAGCAGTTCGTCGAGTGCTTCGGCTTGGGCGAAATCGCGCGTCAGGATCAGCGTGGGCTGCTGCGCCACATACGCCTTGCGCGCGAGTTCGCACACGAGCAACAAGGGTTGTTCGCTGAAGCGTGGTTTGGCGATCAGATAAAAGTCGGCGCGAGGCATGTTTTAAAGAGATCGACTAGGAAGTGAGAAATAAGAGAAGAGGATAAAGCGGTACGTGGCTGCTTTTCTCTCACTCCTCACCACTCACTTCTCGCTTCGGTCGATCAGCCACTGCGCCAGCAGCGGCACCGGGCGGCCGGTGGCCAGGCCTTTGCGGCCTTCGTCCCATGCGGTACCGGCAATATCCAGGTGTGCCCAGCGTTGACCCTCGGTGAAGCGCGACAGGAAGCAGCCCGCCGTGATGGCGCCTGCATGCTTGCCACCGATGTTGGCGACATCGGCGAACCCGGAGTCGAGTTGGGCCTGATAGTCATCCCATAGCGGCAGGCGCCAGGCGCGATCAAGCGTGTTTTCGCCGGCGCTGAGCAGTTCTTCGGCCAGATCGTCGTGCTTGCTCATCAGGCCGCTGGCGTGCTTGCCCAGGGCAATGACGCAGGCACCGGTCAATGTGGCAGCGTCGATCAGCGCCTTCGGCTGGAAGGTCTGGGCGGTGTAGGTGAGGGCATCGCACAGGATCAGGCGGCCTTCGGCATCGGTGTTGAGTACTTCAATGGTGATGCCGGACAGGCTGGTAAGCACGTCGCTCGGACGATAGGCGTCGCCGTCGGGCATGTTTTCCACGGCGGGCACCACGCATACCAAATTGAGCTTCAGGCCCATCTTCACGGCCGCGACAAAGGCACCCAGCACGCCTGCGGCACCACCCATGTCGAACTTCATTTCTTCCATGCCCGGGCCGGGCTTGAGGCTGATGCCACCGGTGTCAAAGGTGATGCCTTTGCCGACGAAGGCGTAGGGCTTTTCATCTGCCGCGCCGCCCTTGTATTGAAGCGCGATCAGCTTGGGCTTGTTGGCCGAGCCGCGACCGACGGCAAGCAGGGAGCCGAAGCGGAGTTTTTCCATCTCCTCGTGGTCGAGCACGGTGCAGCTCACGCTGTCATGCGCCTCGGCAAATGTCACGGCTTGTTCTGCGATGTAGGCGGGGTTGCAGATGTTCGGCGGCAGGTTCGCCAATTCCCGGGCAAAGCGTACGCCTTCGGCGATGGCGGCGGCTTGGTCGATACCCATTGGGGCGTTCTCGGCGCTAGCGAAGGCAATGCTGCCCAGTTCGGGCTGACTGCTTTTCTCGCGCGGTTTGAGCGTGGCGGTGTAGCGGTAGGCGGCGTGATCGGCGGCCAGCGCGGCGGTGCGCACGCGCCATGCGGCATCGTGGCCGGGCACGTCCACGTCGGCCAGAAACGACATGGCGCTGCCGATCGGCAGGCGTGTCAGCGCACGGGCGGCTTCCAGGTTCACCTTCTGGAAGCGGGCAGCGTCGAAGGTTTTCTGCGAACCCAGGCCAACTACCAGCACGCGTTTGGCCTTGATGCCTTCTGGCGCGAACAGCACGGTGGTGCTGGCGGCCTTGCCGTTGATATCGCCGCTTTCCACCTGGCGTTTGATGGCGCCGCCGGTAGCACTGTCCACGCGCGCTGCAGCGCTGGTCAGCAGGCCGTTTTCGTAGACGCCGACCACTATGCAAGGGGTTTCGGCGGTTTCGGGAGCGGCGGTGTCAAGGCTGAATTGAAGCGTCATCGTCATTTCCTGCGGGAAGCCGGCGCGCGCTGAACCGGCTAGACTTAAGGTTTGCCTCTCCAACACGGAAGGGGCATGGAACCCACTATTCTATCGCATGCTGAGCATCCTAGACCGATACTTCCTGCGCGAGCTGGGCCAGACTGTAGGCGCCACAGTCATCGTGCTGCTGGTGATCATGGCTGGCACTTCCTTTGCGCACGTGCTTGAGCAGGTGGCCAAAGGTAGCTTTCCGGCCAGCGTGATGTTCCAGGTGCTGGGCCTGAACATGGTGGACAGTTTGTCCACCATGCTGCCGCTGGCCGGCTTCCTGGGCGTGCTGCAGTCCTTTGGTCGCATGTATCGCGAAAGCGAGATGCACGTGCTGGCCTCGTCCGGCATGGGCATGGGTGGCCTGTTGCGTCCGATGTCGATCATCGCCGTGCTCATGATCGCGGCGGTAAGCACGGTGGCGATGTGGCTGGGGCCGTTGGCGTCGCACACGTCAGACAATCTGGTCGCGGCCGCCAACCGCTCCATCATTGCGGCTGGCCTGGATGCAGGCCGCTTTACCGAGCTGCCGGGCAAAGGTGGCATCATCCTGGTGGATTACCTCAGCCGTGATGGCCAGAAGCTTGGTAACACCTTCATTGCCCAGGAACGTACCAACAAGGACGGCAGCCTGACCATGAAAATGGCCACCGGCAAGAATGGCCACCTGTATTCCAACAGCGACTCCAGCAACCGCTACCTCGCCTTGAACACCGGTTGGCAGTATGAAATTCAGCTGGGTGCGGACAACTGGCGCCGCATGCGGTATGTGCGTAATGACAACGCGTTGTCGGCGATCCAGTCCGATGACGAAACCGATCCCATCCACAACCTGGGCATGATCGACCTGATCAAGAATCCCACGCCGGATGCGCGCGCCGAGTTCGCCTGGCGTACGGTGGTACCGATGATGACGCTGGCGCTGCTGATGCTGGCGATGCCGCTGTCGCGTCAAACGCCGCGTGAACCGCGTTATGGGCGTATACTGATCGCGGTGCTCGGTTTCTTCCTGTATTACAACCTGCTGGCGCTTTGTCGGGGGCAGCTCGCCAAAGGTCATTGGCATCATCCCTGGCCGATGTGGCTGCTCAGCCTGGCCTTGTTTGTGATTGCCGCAAACGCATTTCGTAACCACTATGTCGCGCGTAAGCCGCGTAAGCCGAGCGCCTGATGGCGGTTGTGCGTATCAAGCGGGTGGATTGGCTGATCGGCGTGACCGTACTCGGCTCGATGCTGCTGGTGTGGCTGGTATTGATCGGCCTGGATGCGATGATCCAGTTCGTGCGCCAGCTCGGCTACATCGGCCGCAATGGCTATACGCTAAGCAACGCGATCTTCTACATCGTAGTGACGATCCCGCGCCGCATGTACGAGATGTTCACCTTTGCTTCGCTGATTGGCGGATTGCTTGGTCTCGGTGGCCTGGCTTCCACGGGCGAGCTGACCGCATTGCGTGCAGCCGGCATGTCGCGCCTGCGTATTGCGGTGTCGGCGGTAGGTGTGGTGGCGGTGTTGATTGTCGGTGTGGTGATCATGGGCGAAACCATTGGTCCATGGGGCGATCAGCAGGCCCAGGCGTTGCAGTTGCGCCTGCGGTCCGGCGGCAATTTGGGACTAACCAGCAGCGGTTTGTGGGCGCGTGATGGTGACCGCATCATCAATGCCAAGAACAGCGCTTTGCGCAATGCGGGCGATCACTCCTATGTGCAGCTCATGGACGTGCGTGTTTTCACCCTAACGCCCGATGGCCAGCAGTTGAGCCGCTTCGACCAAGCCAACACGGCCGAGCAAGTGGGCAAGGAATGGGTGTTGGATCACGTGCGCACCACCACGCTCGACGACAAGGGCGTATATAGCACTACCTCTAGCAGCGAACGCTGGGATTCCAAGCTGGATCCGGAAGTGCTGCAACAGTCACTCGTGCAGCCGCAATATCTAGCCATACGCGATTTGCAGCACATCATCGAATACAAGAAGAAAAACGGCGAGAACACGCGACCGTACGAAATTCCGCTGTGGAGTCGCATCACCTACCCGTTCAATGTGTTGGCGTTGGTGTTGTGCTCGATGCCGTTTGCCTTCGGCGCTTTGCGTTCGGGTGGCCTGGGCAAGCGCATCTTCATGGGCATGATCCTGGCGATCAGTTGGTATTTCGTGCAGAAGGCGATCGTGAGTTTTGGCACGGTGTACGGCATCCCGCCGCTGGTGGCCAATATCCTGCCTGCATTGTTGCTGGCGACTATGGGTTGGTACTACTTCCGCAAGCATGCTTAAGGCAGGTGGGCGCCATGTCGCCTGTTCAGCCCTATTTTGTTCCACCCCGTTTTGTCCTGGACAGTGCCGGCTACATCGAGTAGGTGATGCGTGAAGATTGTTTCGCGGAATGGCAGGCTGTGCTGACCTATTCACAGTGGGCATTGACGGATGAAGCTCACGCTTTGCCGTTACCAGCAACTGAGCCCGCCACTGGTCGTCCCGGTTCCTCCCGAGTTCGTTTGATTACCAAGGTAATCGATCTGGTATGTCCCGCATGGATCGCTGGTTTGAGTGCTGCCCGCAACCGGAGCGGCGGTGGCAGTGAAGGTCGCGGCCGTGGTGCCGCCGGAGGCTGGCGCGGTGATCGTCACGCTGTAATAGGCCTCGTTGCTGTTGTTGGGAACCTTAATGGCATTGCTGGTCACGCCGGCGTAACCAAGAGTCGCCATCTCGGCGGTGTAGTAGTTATTGGTGGAATAGAACGTTTCCTCGCGACGCGCCAAATCGAGCAGTGCCGACTTGGCGGATGATTCACGCGACTGCATGATCTGCTTCTTGTAAGCAGGAATGGCAATGGCGGCGAGGATCGCGATGATGCACACCACGATCATCATTTCGATCAGCGTGAAGCCATCGGGACGACGCCTCGCAGCACCTATCAAGCCGCGATAAACGTTTGCCTTGTCGAATGTCTTGGCCATGACAGTTTCACTTTGTCTCAATGCAGTTGCAGCCACGTCAGGCGCTGCCCGTTTTGCGCACCTGGGGGGTTGATCTGATTGATCGTGGGGATGGTGCTAACGGTCTGGTTGACCAGGTAAGGCTTGCCGTTTGCCGTGACCACCGACGGACTGCCCACTGCATTGAGCGCGATGCCGCTGATGGACCCGCTGATGACATTGCCGGTGGTGTCGGAGAAGAACGATTGGGTGAAGCCGCCACCCGTGGCTGGGTTCAAGGCCATGGTCCAGCCCGATGCCGTGACCACGTTACAGGTCAATGGCGAGTTGTTTGCCGGGATCGTTGTGTTCACGATGAAGGCGCCCTCGACCACGATGGGGTTGTAGACAACCTGTTCGGTCTGGTTGTTGCCACCCACCCAGGGTACGCCGTTATACCCGGGCAGAGGCAGATACCAACCGTAGTCGGTACCGGCTGCGGTAACGGTACTGCCGCTTGAATTGACCGTAGTACATGTCATGCCGACCATACACACCACGTTTTCGCTGATCGTGCGATAGCCCAGGATGGTCGTGGAGCCGGAGGCGATCGTGGTACTGGTGACCGTCTGTTGTTGCAACGTGTTTTGCGTGATGGGCGAAGATGCCGTCGGCGCGCCGCTGGCGGGGACGCCTGTCGATGTGGTCAGGCCGGCATAACTGGAGCCCGGGGTGCCCGCGATGCCCATGTCCCAATCCCAGATGCCATACAGCGTTTGCGGTCCGGGTGAATAGACGGCGCTGGACGTCACGGATTGAGACTGAACGGAACCAGTGCCGAATTCCGCCAATATGTAAGGAATGCTGGAGTTTGCGCTGGGTTCCACCGTGGCCACCACGGCCACTTGGGTGGTAATTGGCTGTGGACTGATGACCGTGTACGTTGTCGTGCTGCCACTGGTCGTGCTGGTGGTACCGTAGGGGTAGGTTGACTGTTGCGACACGGGCACCGTCGACAGGGTTGTGATCGTTGGCGAGGATGTACTTGTGCTGCCGTTGCTATGGGTCGTGACGGTGTACACCGTCTTGGTGGGTGGCGTGGTGAACAAGGGCGTGGCCGAGCTGTTGCCGAAGTTGGACACCGCCCATCCCGAAGGGGTATTGGCGGTCAGGTCGAAACGCCACACGTTGCCGTAGGCATCACCCGCGTAAACGTAATCGGAGATGTGATCATCGTCGAGATCGACCGCGGAGACCGAGCCAATACCATTGGGGTTGCTGGTACTGCCCACGCCGGTATCCAGGAAATACACGGTGGATGTGCTTGCGCTGCTGGTGTTGATGACACCATTACTGTTGACGATCATCACATAGATGCCGGCATGGCCCGTGACGCTATTGAAGCCGTTGCCGAAGATCACCGCCCATAGCCCGTTGTGCAAGCGGCGGATCTCCGGGGTGCTGACGGTTTGGCCAAGGTCCTTGCCACATTTGCTGGTGGAGGTGTCGGTGGCACACACAAGCGTGGTGGCGACGGAGGTGCTTGCCGGCGTGCTTCCGTTGGCTGGGGTGGTGGTAACCGCCGTACTCCACTCCCCGATCACGTTGCCGGTGCCAAAGGGGTTGGTGCCAAGATCGGTGATGTCGATCGCGAAAATGGCGTTGCCGCCGGCGCCCAAGCCACTCACCAGCCACGTATGCCAGGTATTGTTGTAGAACAGGTCACCCGTTCCCGGTGTGGCGTCCACGAAGAAATTGTGCGCGTAGTTGACGGAGGAGTAATCCAGGGTCGAGGTGGTCGCGTTGTGAATGGTCGAAAGCACGGCTCCCGGTATGTAGGCAAGCACTTCCTTGCCATCGTTCGCGGTGCCGTTGGTGCAGAGATTGTCGAGTCCGTTACTGGTGGTTCCCGAGCATGCGTAAGTGCCGTTGGCGGCGTAGTAGCCCGATTCAAAACCATGCATGAAGCCATCGTTCGAGCCGGCGTAGACCACGTTCAGGCGTGAGGCTTCGTTGCTCGTGAACGTCCCATAGGTGGTCGCACCCGTGCTGTTCTCTGATGGTGTCATCGAAGAGTAAAGTAAATCCGACCATGTGTTCGGATACGGTGCCGAGGGCGCTCCCACCCAGGTGGGGCTGGAATCGATGATGTCACCCAGCACGCTGGTGCGCGCACGGAAATCATCATAGGAGCCGGCAGAGTTGACGACCGACGAACCAGATTGTGTGACCTCGTTGGTGCGATCACCGCCCAGATAGTTGACACGATCCTGCGCCACCGTGCTGGCGTTCGTGACACCACTGTCGTTGGATCCTAGCCACACCTTTTCATTCGAGGTCAGGTTACCCCAACTAAAGAGTGCCGCGCTCGGGCTGCTGGCATTGTCATTTGGACCACCGGTCCAAGTGACCATGGTGCGGCTGCTCGGTCCTTGCGCCGTCATGCTGTTTATGCCCGTTGCCGTGCAGTTGCCGCCGGTAAGCACGCACGAAGCGTCCCAATTGGCCGTGCTGGAAATCGATACCGTGCCGCTGCTGTTGACGACTAAGTTCTGCGAATTCAACTCACCCCACCAGTTGTTGGGGTGGTAGTACGCCAGGTACACCTGCGTACCGGTTTGCACTTCACCGGTTTGCTGGGTGTTGATGCCAGCCGAGCTGGCCGACAGGTTTGCGGGCGTGGCCTGGAAGCAGGTGATTTCGTGGACGTTCTGGCTGCCGCCGGTGGAGGCGCCGAAGCCGAGCAGGAAATTCGCCGGCATGGTGCCGTTGGACGAAGAAATATCCTGTGAGGTCAGTACCGGCACGTAGTTGCCACCGTTGTAGCTGTACCACAGGCTCAGCAGGCCGGTCTGGGTGATTTGCAGCTTGTAGGCAATGGGTATCGCCGCCGAGCGTGTCAACGCATTTTCATCGGCGATGGGCGAGGTGCTGGGAAGGTTGACATACGCGTTAGGGATGGCGGCGTAGTCGGGAAATATTTTGACGGCCGTATGCGATGTCGAGGTCGATATCGATACCGGATAGTAGATGCCACTGACCATCACAAAAGGTGTGCCTGAACCATTCCAACCGTCATTGTTGGTGGTTGTCGTGCCCAATACCGTTGCGCTTGCTGTAGGCGTCGTAGCCGCATAGCTATACGTGGTGGTGGCGACGGTCGTTGTTGTATTGCAGGTGTAGCCGCCCGCTTGCACCGTGCCATTCGTGACTGTGCTGGTCGTGGAGGGAGTTTGCTGAAAGAGTGCTGTTCCGCCGGGGACGCTGATAGCTGTCCCTGAGCTGGAGCCGGCGCCACCGCTGGAGGTATTGGCGGGCTGGGCCGACTGGCAGGCATTTTTGTTTGCTTGATAGTTGTGTGAGCCTGAACTAAGCGTGGGTGTGTACTGGTAGGTGGTCGTGGTCAGCGTGGTGTAATTGCCGTGGGGCGGATAGGTATAGGTGTACGAGTACTGGTTGACGCCGTTCGTCGTATAGCTGTAACTGCCGCCGTTCTCACAGGTGTTTTTTACGTCGTTTTCCGTGGCTTGGGAGTTGAGCGCCTGTAGCTCACTCAGGTAAATGCCGCCGTAACCGCGCAAGCCGATGCGCTGCGGCTGATACTGCACACCATTGCCGCCATTGCTGGTCGTAGCTTGCTGGCCGGTCGCCGTGTTGTCGCCGTTATAGGTATAACCAAGGCCGGTCACCGCACCATTGAGATAATTGCCGTATTCGTCCATGCCCAGGCCGATGTATGCGCCCACCATGCCGTCATAGGGATTGTTGACGTTCGAGCAACTGTAGCCAAGGCTACCGCCAAATGCGCCAATTTGCGGGGCATAGGTGGTGGTGCCGCCGCTGGTGCTGGATGACACCTTGGAGGCATCCAGCAAATAAAAGCCGATACCGTCCGCACCGTTACCCGCCGTACCGCCTGCGTTGCCGCTATAGGCGTAAGTGGTGAAGGTCACCTGGATGCCCTGGTTCGAGGAAAAAGGTGTATTCGAAATGATGGACCCGCTCAAGTTGCCATAGCACGTGCCCGTGGGGCCGCCGGCACAGCCGTTGGTCAGGCGCAGTGCACCACTGCCCACCGGGTCAGCATTATTGGTCAGGCCGGCCTGGATCTGATTGCCGTAATAGGCCAGACCGTTACAGGCGGGAATGCTGCCGGTGCCATTGCCGGCTGTCAGGCACGCCCCCCTGGACGGGATCCAGTTGAGGTTGGCCGATGTACCGGTGAAACTGTCTTGCACACTGACGGTGGACGTTTGCGCATGGGTTGCAGGCAGCCATGCGGCAAGCCCGATAAGCGCCAGCCAGCTCGCAACTATTCGTACGGGTTTCATCTTGTTCGCGCTCCGTATTTATTCCGTGCAAGACAGGCATTTGGTGCTGGATGACAGCTCGTAAGTGCTCTGTACCACAGCCACTGCATTGGGCGTGCTGCCATAACTGAGTGCCGTCACCTGATAGACCTGGCCGCCAAGACCACCCGCTGCTGGGCCCAGATACTCAAGGTAGAACTGAGGGTCGGCGTAATACGTATTGTTGCCGCCCGTTGTCGATAGGGTGATCGCGGGAGCCAGGCTGCTGTACGCCATGCCGTTGCTCAGCGTCATGGGATTGCTGGACGATGAGGGGTTCGCAATGTTGACTGAGTTCGAGCAGATCGTAAGCGTGGTCAGTGGCGTGCTGGCCGGGCAGTTGATCGGAGCAGCAAGGCTTGCCGAGTTATGTACCAAGATGTATTCCGCATACTGCAGTGTGCTCTGGGCAAGCTGGAAGGCACGGCCTTTTTCTTTGGTATTGGAGGCGATGTTTTCCTGCTCGTTGAAGCTGTGATACATGCTCACGGCCAGTATGGTCATTACGAGCAGCATCAGCAGGCTCGCGATCAATACGAAGCCGCCTTCTTTCCGAATTAGGGTTGGAGATGCGGTAGTCATGGACGTTCTCTTGAGTATCACTGCACTGCCATCACTTGGCGTTCTGCGTCAACAAAACGATTCGGCTAATCGGTAACAGGGTTGCCGATGTCTGGCCGGGTACGCCGGACTGGCCGTAGAGCGGATTGACGAACGTGAGTTGCAGGTTGACCGATTGCACATAGGCCCACATGGCATGGCTCGTTACCTGATCGGCCGTCAGGTACTCGGTGACCGAATTGTCATGGTTAGTAGCGACGCCGTAGAACACCTCCAAGCCTTCGACACCGCTTATGATCGTTGCGGGTGAGGTCTGGGTGCTGAGCTGGCAAGTCAAGTTGCTGTTGGTGATCGCGAAGGTTTCGGTGACCACTGTCTGCGCCGTATCAACCTGGCCCATGCAGTCCAATGTATTGCCTGCGTTGGCGGCGGTATCGGCCATGAAACGCACTTGCAGCGTATCGTTGGTCGGGGTTGTGCTCGAATGGGTACCGTAAACGGCTTGCCCTGCGACGGTGAAGGGCGAGCTGGCGTTGAAGACGTTCTGCTGGGTATAGAGCGGAGTGGGTGGGTTGGTGCCATAGTTCGCTGACAATGGGTAATACCCCGCCGTTTGCACCGCGTTAGCCAGGACGATCAGTGCCATGCGCTGGTTGTCCTGCACTTGTGACATCTGATTTTGCGTCTTGAACGTCGTGCGTGTCTGGAACCAGACGTCGAACAGGCCGGCAAGCAGGAAGCTGCCGATGAGCAGTGCGATCATCAATGAAATAAGACTCAAGCCGCGCTGGTTGTGACGATGCATGTTCATGGCTCAGATCTGGTTCACCAGCGTGTAGGACATGTTTGTGGTAGCCGATGCATTGGTGGTGCCCTGGTTGACGGCGGCGGCCGACTTCTCTGTCCAGGTGATCGTGATGCTGCAACCCACTGGGGCGCTTGCCGAACAGACGATACTGGCCTTGGAGCCCGGCACCTGCAGCAGCAATTGGTTTGCCCATAGCTGCACGTCGTAGCCCGCTACGTCGGCAGAGGTTGGGCAAATGGTGTTGAAACAACTTCCCGAGTAGGTAGGCGGGCTGCCCGTAAAGGTCAGGCCGCTGGATGAGTCGGAGGCGCTTCCTGTGCCGGTAACGGTAAACGTCGGCGAGGTGTTGGCCCAATAGTCGGGATTGGCGCTCATCGCATCGGCCAGGCTGCGCGCCTGAATCGCCACCATCGATTCCAATTGCGAGCCGTGCGTACTGGATAACGCAGAAGCCTGCATCGCTGCCAAGCCAAGCAGGCCGATGGAAAGAATCACTAGTGCGACCAGCACTTCCAACAAGGTGAAGCCGCGCGTCCGATGAGAGGCAAGATTAAGGCAACGCTGAATAAGTATCACCGCCGTCACCAGCCCTGTCTGTTCGCAGGCCATAGGGCCGACGGCGAAGGTAGACTGGCTGTCTATCGAGACGGCGGACCGAAGGGATGCGGACAGACAGGGCTGGTGACGGCGGTGATACTTATTCAGCGTTGCCTTAATCATGGGCACTGACTCTGGGTGCTGTTTTGCGGTGAATTCACGGTGATGGTGCCCGCTTCGGACAACTGCACACAGCGGCGCCAGTTCACGTTGTTGGTGGCGTCATGCAAGGTCAGCGTGCCGGTGTTGGCATCCGTGGGCGATGTACTAAAGCTGCCCGTGCCGCCCATGCGGTTGAAGGTAACGAATTGCAACGTCACCTTTGTCGAGGTAGAAACCAGTGTGTCGGTACCGGTGAAAGGGCCGTGGGCGTGCAGCAGCACGTCGCCTGTATTGGTATTGAAAGTTTGATTACCGCTGACGTCGGTAAACACGATCCATCCAGTGTTCCACTCGGTATTGGCGGTGCACGACGGTGTTGTACCGGAAGGACTGACCGTAGGATCGGTCGATGGGCAGATGGTCACTGTCAAGCCTTGCTTGACCGCGGCAGAACGCGCCAACTCGACGTCAGTAGCCAGATCGTTGATCTCGCCCGCCATGCGGTTTTGGGTGATGACACTCTTGTAAGAGGGAATGCCAAAGACCGTAATGATGGCGATGATGGCAATCACCACCACCAGTTCCACCACCGTGAATCCCTTCGTCTGCCTGCGATGCACATGCATCGGTTTCATGGATTGCCCCTGTCGTGCCTGAAAATAGCAACTGACCGCACTGCCGGACGGTGTCCGGAACCCCTCTATTCATCCGGGTCAGCTTTGCGCCGGCGATACTCCGGAACACGCCCATTCACCCACGCATTCCCTCGGATGACGGGCTAATTATCTTGTAGGAGAATGCCTTGATGGAACGACCGCCTATCGGCAGATTCGCGCCACTTGTCGTCAAAATATGGAGGGACGCTCAAACGTCCGACCACATCCGCAAAAGGTTGTGATAGCAACCCATGAGCTTCACCCGCGAAGCCTCATCGGCATTCGTTGTTGTCAGTCGTTGAATGGCATTGTCCAGATCGAACAACAATGTGCGTTGCCCGTCGTCGCGCACCATGCTTTGCACCCAGAAGAAGCAGGCGAGGCGGGTGCCGCGTGTGACGGGGTTCACGCGATGCAGGCTACTGGCGGGGTAGAGGATCATATCGCCGGCGGGGAGCTTGACGCTTTGGGTGCCGTAGGTGTCTTCCACCAGCAGCTCACCGCCGTCGTAGCTGTCGGGCGTTGCGAGGAAGAGGGTGGCAGAGAGATCGGTGCGAATTTTCTGACCGGTGCTGGGAAGCAAACGGATGGAGCCGTCGATGTGGCTGCCAAAATGCATGCCACCCTGGTAGCGGTTGAACATCGGTGGGTAGACGTGGTTCGGCAACGCTGCGCTGATAAACAGCGGATGTCGTTCCAGCGCGGCGAGCACGATGTTGCCCAGCTCGATCGCCAGGGCCGAGCCTTCGGCGATCTGCTGGTTCTGTTTGACATGGATGCCCTGATGGCCTGCGGTGACACGGCCATCTACCCATGGCGCGTTGTCGGTGTTGAGTTGCCGATGGAAATGCGCGACTTGTTCGCTATTGAGCAGAGAGGGTGTGTGCACCAGCATGCAAAGGTCTCACATGGTTTTCAGGCGTCATCGTGCAAGGCTCTGCGTCTTTATGAAAAAAGACGCTGGGCCCCGGCCTGTGCCGGGGCGACGGTGGAGCAACTTTAGAACTTATAGGTAAACGTGACCATTTCCGTGCGTCCGATACCCGGCACCGAACGGCCGCCATCGGACGGGATCAAGGCGTCGAAGTAACGCTTGTTGGTCAGGTTGAGCACATTGAGGCGGATGTCGTAGCTGGGTTGATGGTAGGCCACGGTGGCATCCCAGCGGGTATAGCCACCTACGCTCACCTTGTTGGTATTCGCGGCATACCGTTGCGACATGTAGGTGGGGCCGCCGCCGGCTTCCCAGTGTTCGGCGAAGGTGTAGGTGGTCCAGGTGGTGAAGGTGTTGCGTGGGGTATTGGCGGGTATGTTGCCCTGCGTGCCGTCCAGCGCTTTCACGATCTTGCCATCCATATAGCTGTAGCCGGAGAAGATTTGCCAGTTTTTGGTCAGGTGGCCGACCATGCCAAACTCCGCGCCGCGCACACGGATGTTGCCGTCCAGTGTGTATTCGCCGGAGGATGTCTGCGTGCGAGCGTTGGTCTGCTCAAGATGGTAGAGCGCAGCGTTGATGGCCAGCGCGTCGTCCATCAGGTTCCACTTGCCGCCGATTTCGTAGGAACGGTTTTTCTCGGGCTGCAGATTCTGTGTGCCGTTGGTCAGAGTGAGTTGTTCCAATGAGGGATCGAATGACGTGCCATACGACACGTAGTACGACTGCTTTTCATCCGGCTGATAGATCAGGCCGCCGCGCACGCTGGTGAAGTACACCGTTTGTTGTGCGTAGCCGGGCAGGGAGATGGTGTTGCGGATATGTGCATCGAATTCATCGCGACGCACGCCGGCTACGACCATCCATTGATCGTTGAACTTGATCGTATCGTTGGCGTAGATCGCTGCCGTTTTAGCCACGGATTGGGCGTAATTGCCCAGCGTGGTGGTGACGTTGGAAGGTGTCGACTCCTGCACCGGATTCAACAGTGAGAGCAAGGGCAGGCCGTTACGCGTGTAGCCCTGGTTGTTGTAGGTTTCGCGCGCCAATTCCACGCCGGTGATCAGCGTGTGTTGCAGGCTGCCGGTGTCGAACTGGGTGGAGAGGTCAGTCTGGCTGTCGAGGATCTTGTCGTGGATCACGCGATCGTGACTGGCGAGCTGCACATACAGATCCTGCAGCGGCAGGGGGGTGGGATTGCCCAGGGTCTTGTTGAGTATCACTCCGGTGGTGGTCACCACACTGTTTGCAGCAGTTTCGCGCGCATCGGTGGTGTAGTGGCTGTACATCAACTGCGTGCGCAGCTTCACGTTGTCCGAGAAGGCATGCTCCAGGCGGCCGTTGAATTCGTTGACGCTCTGGTTGGTGCGATCGTCGGTAAGGCCGTACCAGTTCTTGTAGCTCACGTCGGCCGGCCGGCCGTTAATAGGCGGCAAACCGTAATCAGGCATGTCGTGGTTGCGCTGGATCAAGGCCGATAGCGTGATCTGCGTGGGCGTGCCGATACCCAAGCGCACCGAAGGGGCGATGCCAGCATCCTGGTTTTTTTGCACATCGCGTGTAGTGTGCATGTCCTGACCGTAGATATTCACGCGTACGGCAGCGGTGTCGGAAAGTGGCTGGTTGAAATCGGCCGTAGCGCGATAGCGATCGCTGCTGCCGGCGGTGGCGGTCACTTGACCGAAGGACTTCAGCTCCGGCTCTTTGGTGACCTGATTGATCACGCCGCCCGTGGAGCCACGACCGAACAACATGGACGACGGGCCCTTGAGCACTTCGACAGCATTCAGGTCGAACACATCGCGGTAGTACTGGCCCGGATCGCGGAAGCCATCCAGATAGATATCGGTGCGCGCCGTAAAGCCGCGCAGGTTGATGTTGTTGCCGATCTGGCCACCTTCCGCACCGCCGATGGTGATGCCGGGCACGTTGTGTAGCGCATCCTGCAGCGAGGTAGCACCCTGTGCATCGAGCAGATCGCGGTTCACCACCACGACGGACTGCGGAATGTCGCGCAGTGACGTCGGCATCTTCGCGCCGACGGTGGACGTGTCGGTGTCATAGTCGTTGCTGACGATGCTGCCGGTGACGTGCACCGAGCCCAGGGTTTGGGGCTTTTTGAGGGTGTTCTGGGAGTTTGTGTTTTGCGTGGCTTGCGGGGTGCTGGAGGTATCGACGGAAGTGACGGATTGCGCATGCGCGGCGGCGGGAAGGGTCAGGGCAACCAGCAGGGCGGCGTGCAGGGGAGAGATGCGGAAGTTAGCGGGCATGGTAACCAAGTCAGCAAAAGGAAAAAGTGATACCGAACAGGTGGTTGGCTTGCTTAAGTGCGCTGCTGGAGCGGTGCTCCGCGGCGGCGCCTCAATCCCGCTTGCTGCCCCTATTTCGAGTTCAGTAAATGCGAATCGTTTTTATTATCACATCTTGTTACGAGGTTGTGAAGCGGATGGGCAGCTTTTCGCGTGGGGAATTTGCGATACGCCTCGCAAAAGAAAGGCCCAGCATGGGCATGCTGGGCCTTTAGGTTTTGTATGTCGCAACGCTTT